>NZ_WBXM01000001.1:0-621603 GCF_033042135.1 Haloechinothrix sp. LS1_15
CCTCAACCGGCTCCGGCGCATCCGCCGCCTGCGGCTGCCCCGGCTCCTCCGAACCCGACAACCACATCATCCCGGCCAGCACCAGCCCCACCACCAGCACGCCAGCGACCACCGACGACAGCAGCAGCGGCCACCGCCTCACCAGCCGAGACGACGAACCCGAAACATCCTCATCCGCCACAGTGAACCCCTCTGGTGCGCTGTCTCTCGACTGTGGAACGCCCCCGATACCTTCCACAGCGTTAGGAAACGATTGCTTGGTCGTCCCCCGATAGTGGGGTCAACGTATCACAGGGGTTTCGAGCGTCACGGGCAGCTGCCACAAGTTTCGCGTGGTGTCACCGGGACGTCACGTCCTGGCGGCGTCGACCCGCCGTACACGCACGTCAACGGGCACTCCGGACACCGCACTCGTGCCGGTCAACCGATCGACCCTGAACTCGTCGGTGACGTCGTTCACGCTGACACCGGGATGGGCAGTGGCCACCGACAGTCGCACCCCGGGCCTGCCGTGGCCCCATCCGTGCGGCAGGCTCACCACGCCGCGCATCATCGCCTGGCTGACCTCCACATCGACCTCGATCTCGCCTGCACGCGTCGACAGTGTCGCCTGATCTCCGTCGCCGAGCCCGCGCTCGGTGGCATCCGCGGGATGCATCAGCAAGGTGCAACGCGGTTTGCCCTTCACCAGTCGGGGGCTGTTGTGCATCCACGAGTTGTTGCTACGTAGCTGGCGACGCCCGATCAGCACCAACCCGTCACCGGGAATCGCGGCGATCCGCTCGCGCAACCGGTCGAGATCGGCGAGGTACTCGGCAGGGGCCAGGTCGATCGCGGGTGAGCGGCCGGGCAATCGTTCAGGGAGCCTGGACTCCAGTGGCCCGAGATCCACCCCCTGAGGATTGCGCCGCAACGAACGCAGCGAGAGCCCGCGCCTGCCTGCGCGCAGGCCGTGTGGCCCGAGGCGCAACCCCAGTTCGAGGATCGCCTCGGGGCCGAGGGCGCGCAGCGCCCGCCAGCCGAGCCGCGCGGGCCCGCGCAGCAGTGGCGGGCGTGGCTCGAGCAGCCTGCTCGCCAGCTCGGCACAGATCTCCCAGTCGTGTCGCTGATCCGCGCCGCGCCGGAACACTGCGGGCGAGAACCGTGCGGTGTTGCGCACCGCGTAGTTGGCCAGCGCGAGCGGGTAGTGCGCGCGTTCCAGGTGGCCGGTCGGCGGCAGGATGACATCGGCGTGGCGGGTGGTCTCGTTGATGTACGGGTCGATGGAGACCATGAAGTCCAGCCCGCCGAGCGCGCGGTCGAGCCGGTCGCCGTTCGGAGTGGACAGCACCGGGTTACCCGCCGAGGTGATCAACGCGCGGATCCGGCCGTCACCGGGGGTGTCCATCTCCTCGGCCAACGCCGAAACCGGGAGTTCCCCGCTGAACTCGGGCAACCCACGGACCCTGCTGTGGAACGTACCGAAACTGCCCGCGTAGCCAGCCATGCTCGCCGCGGGGATCGGATCGATCGCCGGGGTCGTGAACATCGCCCCGCCCGGGGTGTCGAGGTGCCCGGTGAGCGCGTTGATCGCCACAAGCAGCCACGCCGCCAGCCCGCCGAACTCCTGGGTGCAGGTGCCCACCCTGCCGTACAGCACGGCACGATCGGTCGTCGCGAGCTGGCGAGCCAGCCCGCGCACGACCTCCGGCGCGAGGCCGGTGGCCGAGGCGGTGCGCTCCGGCGGAAACTCCGCTGCCGCGGCCGACAGCGAGCTCCACCCCGTCAGCAGCTCCCGCAGGTGGCCGGTGCGCACCAGCTGTTCGGCGAAGAGCACGTGCACGATCGACAGCAGCAGCATCGCGTCGGTGCCGGGCCGGATGAAGTGGTGCTCAGCTGCCAGTTCGGCGGTCTCGGTGCGCCTCGGGTCGATCACTACCGCCTTGCCGCCCCGGCCTGCGAGCGCCTTGAGCCTTCTGCGCATATCCGGTGCGGTCATGATGCTGCCGTTGGACACCGCCGGGTTGCCGCCGAGGCAGACGAACAGCTCGGTCCGGTCGATGTCCGGGACCGGCATGAGCATCTGGTGGCCGAACATCAGGTATGCCGCCAGCATGTGTGGGAGCTGGTCGATGGAGGTCGCCGAGTACACGTTGCGGGTACCGAGGCTGCGGAACAGGAACTGCCCGAAGGTGAGCAGCCCGAGATTGTGCGCGGTCGGGTTGCCCTGGTACACCGCGAGCGCGTCCCGGCCGTGTTCGGCCCGTACCGCGTTGATACGGCGGCCGACCAGATCGAAGGCCTCTCGCCAGCCGATCTCCCGCCACCCGTCGGCCGTGCGCACCACCGGGCTACGCAGCCGGTCCGGATCGTGGTGCAGGTCGGCCAGCGCCGTCGCCTTCGGGCAAATGTAGCCCCGCGAGGCCGGGTCGTCCGGGTCACCGCGCACGTCCCGCACGTTCCCGCCGCCGACGGTGACGGTGATCCCGCACCCCGCCTCGCACAGCGTGCAGGTGTGCCTGCGCACGGTGGGCTGATCCGCCGGGGACGTCACACCTCGACCCCTTTCTGTTGACAACCTGCTAGCAAGATAACGCACACTCTTGTCCACAGCGAGGCGTAAGCGTCCGTTAACCTCGGTGCGAGTATCCCACCGGGTAGCGCGATCACCACGAGGAGCGGATCAGGATGGACATCAACCAGACAGCGGCCATCGTCACCGGCGGAGCCTCCGGGCTCGGGGCAGCCACGGCCGCGGCGCTGGCAGCCAAGGGAGCGCGGGTTTTCGCGCTCGACCTGGACTCGGCGTTCGCGAGCGCCGAGCAACACGAGGGCGTGCGCTACGTGGCCACGGACGTGACCGACGGCGAGCAGGTGCAGGCCGCGGTCGACGAGGCGGCGGGATCCGGACTGCCGCTGCGAACCGTGGTCAACTGCGCCGGGATCGGAACCGCCTCGCGCATCCTTTCCAAGAAGGGAACCCACGACCTGGCGACCTTCCGCAAGGTCATCGAGGTCAACCTGATCGGCACCTTCACCGTCACCACGCTCGCCGCCGAGGCGATCGCCAAGACCGAACCGCTGGCCGATGACGCGCGCGGCGTCGTGATCAACACCGCCTCGGTCGCAGCCTTCGACGGGCAGATCGGGCAGGCGGCCTACGCCGCGTCCAAGGCCGGTGTCGCCGGGCTCACCCTGCCTGCCGCGCGTGACCTCGCCTCGTCGGGCATCAGGGTGGTGACGATCGCCCCCGGGATCATCGACACCCCGATGCTGGCGGGGGTCGACGAGGAGTTCCGCGCGGGGCTGGCGGCCGGGGTGCCGTTCCCGAAGCGGCTCGGCAGGCCCGACGAGTACGCCCAGCTCGCGCTCGACCTGATCGAGCACGACTACCTCAACGGCGAGGTGATCCGGCTGGACGGCTCGCTGCGCATGGCCCCCCGCTGAGTGACCGTCCGGGGGCCGGTGCCCGATCCCGGGGCATGGAGTGCCTGCGCCCGGACACGCTCACTCGCTCGCGAGGGAGTCCATGTGCGGGATGCGGGTCATGGCCGGGCCGGACATCCACTCGCGCAGCGCGGCGGTGGCGCGTACGTCATCCTCGTTGTAGCGCATCAACCTGCCGCGCTGCGCGCGGTCGGGCATCCGGGTATCCAGCCCGACGGCCTCCCGGTACCACTGCATCGACGCCTCCCCGCTGGCGTCCGGGTCACGCCAGGAGAACCCGGCCAGCGGCGCGATCACCTTCAGTCCCTTGCCTCGCACGCACAGGAAGCTGTCGGACACCGCCCGGAACAGGTCCACCCACTGCTCGGAACCCACGAAGGCGTCCACCTCGTCGACCGTCGGGATGCCCCGTCTGCCCGCGAACCGCTGCGCCGAGGACAGCAGCCACCGGTTCTCGGCCCGCGCGTTGTAGCAGTAAGCGCGGAAGCTCAACCCCCGAGCCGCGGCCCGTTCCCGGACCTCGCGGAACCAGGCCCAGAACTCGGCGAACGAGCGCGCCTCATCCTCGTCAGGTAACGGCTCCCAGGTGGCGAACGCGTGATAACCACGGGCGACGCCGATATCCGCACCGGACAGTAGCGCCCCCCACAGGTACGCGCCGCGGTCCGAGTAGCTCTCCATATCCACGTCCACCTCGACGTCGGCGCGCGCCACACGGACGGTGTCGACCTTGCGCACCACACTGTGCCCTGCGCACCATGCCTGCGCCAGCGCCACGAGGTGACCGAGGTTGGTGCCGTTGTTCACCAGGACGGGTTCCTGCCCGTTCGGGTCCAGCGCGGCGAGATCGTCCACCGTGGCCACACCAGCCTTGCGAAGCTCGACCGCGTCGTCGCCCCGAACCACCAGGCTCACATCCCGCGCCCGCAGCAGATCCCGCTCGCAGACCGACCACCACGGGCAGCTACGGCACTCAAGCACGCGCGAGGGCTGCGCCAGCGGGGTCGCACCGGTCGCGGCAGCGGTGGCCACCGCGAGCCGGTCGGCGAACCGCCTGCGGTACTCGTCGAGAGCGCTGAGCCCGCCGGGAAACGTCGGCGCCGTCAGGTCGTGCCAGACGATCACGTCGGCGTCGACGCCGATCACACCGCCGAGCGCACGGCCGGTCTCCGCGTATCCCGCCGCACGCAACAACTCGAGCAGATGCGCCAGCCGCAGCTGGTCGCGCGGTTGGGAACGCAGCTTGCGAGCGCTGTCCGGCCGCGCGCGCTCCGGATCCAGCTCGCCGAAGGGCGTGGTCCGTGCCGCGTTCGGCCCCGAGCAGGGATCGGTGACCTTGTGCCGCACCACGATAATCGGGACGTACCCGTACCCGGTACGCACCAACAGTTCGCTGCCGCCACGCCTGCCTCCCGCACCGTCCGAGGGCAGCAGCGCGCCGGAGATCACCTCCGCCGACTCAGCCAGCGCGGCCTCGGTGGCCGCGACCCTCTCCGTGGGCGGCGCGCCGGGCCGTACCGTGACCCACCCAGCGCCGCCGCGCGCGTCACGTAGCCGCGCCGTGACCTCCTCTCGGTGCGCCCTGGCATCGGCGATGCGCTGCTTGGTTCCGGCATCCAGCGGTAGCCGCTCGCCCGCGGGGGCGTTCGGGTCGTGCTCGAGGTGCACCCGCCTGCGGCAGCGGGTTACCGCGCCCGCGTCGAGCAGCACCTCGGGTTCGTCTGCCCCGTCCGACGCGGCAGGAACCGCATATGAGCACATATCCCCAGCGTAAGCGCCGTGCCCGACAGCGCGCTCGGCTACCACGGCCGGTTGTGAACAACCCGACGTCACACACCACATTCGCACTGGCGGGTACGCCGATCGTGCGGCGGCGAGAGCGAGTACGTTGGGGCCATGGCGCGCAAGGGAACGAAGGGTACGGACACCTCACCCGAGCCACGCATCACGCCTGCCAAGGCGCGCAACGCGATCGGCGTCATCCGGGTCGTCGCTCCCGCGATCATCCCGGTACTCGCACCGCTAGCGGTGCGCGCCGCCAGTGCGATGCGCGAGGCGTTCGACCGATTCCGGGCACGAAGGCTCGGCATCAGCGTGGACGTGATCGGGCAGTACACCGGGCGCGGTGCCCGGTTGCACGCCAGGATCGGCGGGCTCGCGACCGAGATCGCGGAGCTGCGTGCCCGCACGTCGGATGCCGATGCCGTGGCTTTCGCCGAGGCCACCGAGTCCACCTTGCGGCAGCTCGCCTCCGCGGTGCGGGCGGCGGAGCGGATGCCCGCGGCGCGCAGGAAGGCGGCTAACACCGCCGTGGCACGTGAGCTCGACCGGATCGAGCGCAGCCTGCTCGGCTACCTCGGGGTTTCCTGACTCGCCCCATAGCCGGTGGCGAGTGCGTCTGTCGAGCCGCGGGCATCACGGTGGGCACGGACCCCTCGAAGGGGGCAACCTATGCTGGCCGTGTGACCCAGCGACAGGACAGGCGGATCGAGCGACGCGCACGCAGGGTGCTGCTCGCCGCCAGCGCCACCACGCTGGGTATCGCCGCGCACGCCGCGGCGGGTGGCGGCCTGCCTGACGCCTCGGTCACCGTCGTCGTGCTGGCACTGATCGGCTGGGCGGCGACCTCGCTGGCCGATCGGGCTCGTGGGGTACCGGCCACGGTGGCGGTCCTCGGGACCGCGCAACTGGTCATGCACGGCGCCCTCACGGTGCTCGGACCCCACGGAGGCCACCACGAAGCCGCGACCACCGCCGGCGCCGTGGCAATGGCCGCCGCGCACGCCGCAGCCACGCTGCTGACCGCGTTGCTGCTCACCAGGGCGGAGCGCGGGATCCGGCTGGTGTGCAGCAGCCTGCGCCGGATCCTCCCGCGGGTGTGGCAGTCACCACCCCCGGTGCCCGCCGCCGTGCCCGCGGGCGTTCCCGTCCTCGCAGGCGGTTTCCTGCTGCCCGCCTACCGGGTGCACTTCCGCAGGATCTGCGGCAGACGCGGCCCACCAGCACTGCCCTGACCGCTCCGCAGCCGCGGAGCTTCACGCCGGTCGCCGCGCCGCCCGGGCTACCCGACAGGGGTATGCCACGGCGGCCCATGGCGACTGTCAGGACCTTCGAGAACTGTCAGGAGTAGTGCTATGTCGACAACACGTAATGTCTACCGCGCAGGCGTGCTCGCCGGGGCCATCTCGGTCGCCGGATTGCTCGCGGCCACCCCTGCCATGGCGCACGTCACCGCGCATACCTACGGGGACACGCCGGAGCAGGAAGGATACGGGGCGGTCACGCTCCGCGTGCCCAACGAGGACCCCGATCACGGCACGATCGGGCTGGAGCTGACCATCCCGGAGGAGTACGCCATCCCGTCGGTGCGGACCAAACCGGTTCCCGGCTGGTCGGCCGAGGTGATCACCACCGAGCTCGACGAGCCCGTCGCGGGGCCGCACGGCAGCGAGGTCACCGAGATCGTGACCGGAATCGTCTGGGAGGCAGAACCCGGCAACGAGATCTCCGCCGGGATGACCGAGTACCAGGAGTTCGCGTTCTCCGCGGGCCCGCTGCCCGGCGACACCAGCGAGCTGGTGCTGCCAGCAGCGCAGGTCTATGAGGGCGGCGACGTCGTGGACTGGGACGCACCGCCACCGGCCGAGGGTGAGGACGAGCCATCGCACCCCGCTCCGGTCGTACCGCTGGCCGAGCCCGGCGATGATGGACACGGGCACAGCCACGATGCCGAGGGCACCGATGGCGCCGACGGCGATGAGCATGCCACGGGCGAGGAGCCTGCCACGGACAGTACGGCACGCTGGCTCGCCGGTGCGGGGCTGGCCCTCGGCGCACTCGGTGCCGGTGCCGGCGTCGGCGCCGCCGTTACCGCGCGGCGCTCGAGGCAGGCCGCGGACGGGCAGCGGCACGAGGACGGTAACGACGCCACCGGTGGTGAGCAGCCATGACGAACGCAGTCCTCCGGCGGAAGGCACCGGCAGCCGCGCTGGCACCGGTGCTGACCGCGCTCGTCACGGCGTGTGCGCTCCTCGTGCTGGCCGCGCCCGCCGCCGCGCACAACGTGCTGATCGGATCCGATCCCGAGGAAGGTGCCAGCCTCGATGCCAGCCCTGGCAACGTCACGCTGACCTTCGATCAGACCGTGCGGGAAGGCGACATCAACGAGATCGCCGTGACCGGCCCCGAGGGCGGGCAGTGGGTGGACCAGCCTCCCGAGATCGACGGCAACGAGGTGAGCGTCCCGCTCGGTGAGCTCGGCACCGCGGGCGAGTACATCATCGGGTACCGCATCCTCTCGGCCGACGGTCATCCGGTAGCCGGCGAGGTCCCTTTCACACTGACCGCCGAGGAGTCCGGCACCCCGGTAGGCGAGGACCCCGATGTCCGCGACACCGAGGGCGACACCGAGGGCGACACCGCCGATGACGCAGGCAGCGATGAGCAGGGCGAAGCTGCCGGCGACGACGGTGCCCTTCCCGCGGTGCCCACCTGGGCATGGCTGGTGGCCGCCGGTGGCTTGCTGGCCGCCGGGGTGGCGCTCGTGCTGCGTCTCGGCAGGGGCAGCAGCTGACCGTGCCACGCGGACGTACCGCACCCGGTCTCCGGCCTGCGCCGCTGATCCTCGCGATCACCGCGGCGCAGGCCGGGGCGCTGGCCGGTATCGCGTTGGCAGGCGTTCCTGCCGTGACCGGTATCTCCGGCCCCGGAGCCGCCGTCACCGCGGGCGTCCCGGTGGCGCGGGCACTGCTGGCCGTGGCCGCGATCGCCACCGTCGGGCTGTCCCTGCTACCCCTGATGCTCCGCCGCGAGCGCGCCTCCCGCACCGAGCCGGTGCTCGACCTCGCTCGCCGGGCGGCCGTGGTCACCGCCGCCTGCTGGGCGCTGGCAGCCACGGTCGTACTGGCACTGCAGGCGGCCGAACTGCACGGCTCGGACATCCCGTCGCCTACGGAGGTCCGCCGTTACGCCACCGAGGTGCCGTCGGGCACCGCGCTGCTCATCGTGGTGGCACTCGCCACCGCCCACGCGGCACTCGGTGTGCTGGCGGTGCGTTCCGGTGAGCGGGTTCCCGCCGAGGTCCGCACGGGGCTGGCGCTGTTCGCGCTGCTCCCGGTTCCGGTGACCGGGCACGCCGCGACGTGGACCCGGCATGAGTACCTGCTGGTCGCCATCGAGCTGCACGTCCTCGCCGCGACTGTCTGGGCTGGGGGTCTCGGGGCGATCGTGACGCTGCTGGCTACCCGCCGCACGCTGCTCGCTGGCGCACTCCCCCGGTTTTCCGTGCTGGCCACCGCGTGCTTGGCTGTCACGGCGCTGACCGGAGTCCTCAGCGCGTTCGCCGAGCTGAGCGAGCACCCCACGATGGACCTTGCCGAGGGGGTGTTCGGCACCGGCTACGGCCATCTCCTGCTGGCCAAGACGGTGTGCCTGCTCGGTATCGCGCTCGTCGGCGCGCGGTTACGCACCGCGCTTCTCCCCCGCATCGCGCGCCACAGCAGGACCGCGTTCACCGGCTGGGCGAGCCTCGAACTGGCCCTCATGGCGGTCGCTTTCGGGCTGGCTGCGGTGCTCAGCCGGACCCCGCTCGGCTGACGCGGCTGACGCCGGAACACCCGTCGCGCCCGGCAGGGCCACGCTTCAGCCCTGCCGAACTCCGTCAAAAAAAGGGACAAATGGAACAGAGCGCCGAAGCGCTGAACGGTGCTCGCGCGTCGGCGACCGGTCGTCTCGCACGGTCGGCGACCGGCGATCCCGCATAGGCAACCGGCCACCGGCGGGAACACCGGAGCCTTACCGGTAGCGCTGCCACTGAGCGTCGTCCCGCCCGGCACGCATATCGGCCAGTCTCCTGCGGAACTCGGCCGTGACCCCGGGATTGCTCCGCAGGATCGGGAGCACGCTGGTGGTCAGCTTGAGTTCGCGCGCGGCGCGCAGCACCCCGAACCCTTCCCACGACATCACGTCGAACCCCAGCGCGTCGGCCAGCGCCCGGTAGCCCGCCATGTCGTCGCCGAACCGCAGCACTCCCACCGCCAGCGGCACCAGATCCCATTCCGGCGGGCCCGCGCATGCCGAGTCGAAGTCGCACAGCACCGGGCCATCAGGCCCGACGAGCACGTTGCCCGCGTGCGCGTCGCCGTGGATCAACGAGCGCGGCAGCGGGAACTCGAGCTGGTTCAGCGCCGCGCGGACCGAGGCGCAGTGCGACAGCAGGAACTGCCGGTCGTCGTCATCGAGGTGCTCGGCATCGGCGATACGCGCCTGGACGTCGTCCAGCGGGTCCCAGCGCGCCACGCCGGGTGGCACGGGCAACGCGTGCATCGCGCGCAACAACCGGCCGAGCTCGCCAGGGGTGGCCCGCCGGTCGCTCTCACGGACCGAGGACCAGACCGTCGCCAGGTGCTCGCCCTCGATCAACGGCTGGTCTAGCCCGGGGTAGAGCCGCACAGCTGGTACCCCGTTCCTTGCGAGGTACCTGGCCACCGCGACCACCTTGTAGACGCGATGCCGGAGCCTGCGTGAGGCCACGAAACGAACCACCACCGGGGCGCCTGCCAGCAGGTAAACGGCATTGTTGGTGAACCGCACCAGCCGGGCCCCTCGGTGGTCGAGGCCGAGCCGTCCGCACAGCCGCGCGAGCGCGTCGTCCAGCTTGGCCTTGGTGAAGCGGGCTTCGCGCACCCAACCCCCGTATCAGGCCGCGTAGAACTCGTTGATCCGCTCCACGAGCTCCCGCGCGTCCAGGTTGTTGACCCTGCGCTGGGCTTCCTTCTGCATGGGGCGCATCCGGTCCCGCACTCGTGAGGATTTCAGCCCCTCGGCCGTGTCCAGCGCCGAGCGGCCCACCCTGGACCCGTGGTCGATATCGCCGTCGATCAAGTGGTTCGTGGCCAGCGAGCTCAGGTTGAACGCCTTGCTGCGCGCCATGTCGTCGCCGTAGTTCTCCACCGCCCTGCTCAGTGCCGGGATGGCGTACTTGGTGTGCGACTTGTCCACGGTCTGCGCCAGCACCGTGTGCACCGTACCCACCATCGCGTACACGTCCGTCTCGGTGAAGAACTGCACCCAGGACTCGGCGTTGGCCAGGTCGGCGCGCGCGAACTCGTCCCGCGTCCTGCCGAGCAGCTTGACGGCCTGCTCGGAGTTGCCGAGCAGCGCGTAGGCCCACGCCTCGTTCGCGCAGAGCACCGCGACCGCCAGCTCCGAACCGGACTCCTGGGCGGCGATCTGCCCGAGCTGGAAGAGCTTCAGCGCGTCATTGGCGGACTCCTGGTGGAGGTAGACCCGGCCCATCCGGTAGAGCACGTTGGCCACCAGGTGCTCGTTGCCGCCCTGCTTGGCCAGCTCGAGCGCATTGGAGAAGTGTCCCCGCGCCGAATCGACCAGCCCGGTGTCGAAGGATGTCCATCCCGCCACGCTGTGCAGGTCGGCCAGCGCGATGAACAACCGGGACTTCACGCCTTCGGCCGCTCCCGCGTCGAGGAGCTGCTGCCCCCAGGAAAGCTGGGCGATCACGGCGTCACGGCAGAACCCACCGCCGTACTGGTAATCGAGCGCACGCAAGGCCCGGGTGGCGGCCTCCACCTGGCGCACGTCAGCCATGCCGATCCGGCCCGGCGCCGGCGTGGTCCCCGGGCTCGCGGCCGCGATCGGCCCTGACTCGGTACCAAGCACTGCCGCACCCATGGTGACCTGGGCCGCGTGCGCGAGGAACCTGCGTCGTTTCACCGACTCGTCCTCCTCGGACCGTTCGTCGGCGCCCTCTTGCCCGGCACCGACGACATTCGTCGCTGTCGTCTCGTCGTAAGCGAGACCCATGTAGCCCCGTGGCACACCGAGGCCGTCCGCGATCCGGGCCAGCACGTCGTAGGCGATGACGTGCCTGCCCTTGAGGATCTCGGAGACCTCGGACTGTGACTGCCCGGTCAGCGCAGCGATCTGGCGTTGCGATACGCCTTCCTTCCGCAGCAACCGGTACACACCGCTGACATCCCGGTCCGCGAGGGCCGATCGCATCTCCCGCTTCTCCCACACGGCTGCGGGGACGGGGTGCGCCTGACCTCCCTCGACGCTGTGCACGCCCGCGGCTGGAGAGGCTCCGGAAGCACTGTTCGTTTCGCTGTCGCCCATATGCGGACCTCACTACTCCATCTGGGCTTCATGGGGAAGACTAAGCGCCTCCATTCAACCGCGCTAACCCCCACTTTGTGGAGTCTGATCGGTGCAAGTGAACTCGATTGACCGCTTACCGGTGAACTTCGGCCGGTTAACGCTCACCGCTCCCCTTCACGCGCCGTACCCATCACCGTAGGAAGTAGCCCTCCTGTACGGGCGCTGTCAGCTCGGCAGGCGAGCCGGCCGCGGCAGGCGAGCCGCACCCGGCGGCATCCGGCTGGAGCAGAGGAAGCGGGACGTCTGGGTTCCCGACGTTCCGTACGACCTGGAAGGCAAGAAGGGCAGTGACGCCGATGGAGCTCGTCGACTCGATCGCCACCCGGCGCGCGGCTGTGGCCGAGCGCCCCACCCGGCAGGCAGCGGCACCGAGCGTTCCGCCCGTCGCCGACGTCTCCGAGCCGGAGTCGAACGATGAGGGGATGCTCCGCAGCCACGAGGGCGAGCACACGGTGTGGCGTGTCCAATGCGGCGACATGATCAACCGGGGCCGGTGTATCACGGTGTACGTCGACTCGGGTGAGGTCGTGCTGGCATGCCCGCCGGGCGAAACCGCGCGCCTGTCGCCCGACCAGCTCGACCGGCTGCGGGTGGCGCTGCACGAGGCCAACACACTGGCGGAAAGGTACCGGTGAATCGCTGTGGACGGCATTCTCGCGCATGTGCTACGCAGCGCGGTGTGGGAACGGTTGGAGATACTCGCCGACCAGGCCGCACACCCCGACCCGGCGGCCTGGTCCGCTCCGGCGGAGCTACCTCGGATCGTGGCGGAATGGCGCACCATCCTGCGTTCCCATGAGCCCGACGAGCACGGTGATTGCCCGACGTGCTCCACCCGGTGGCACCGCAGTACCGCACCGTGCGCCGTGTGGGACGCGGCGTACGAGCATCTGGTGGCCGGTGGCCTCGCACCGGAGCAGGTTCGCAGGCCTGCCGGGAAGGCCAGGGCCACCGGCACGGACCGCTTCGCGAACGCGGGTAGTGCGCCATCCGGCTGAGTTCCCCGCCCGACAGAAGGCCCCATACTCCGCGGGCCGGTGCTGTGCACCCCCTCCCCCGACCGGCACCGGCCCGCGGTTCCACTCCTCACATCCCGCGTTACGGGAACGATCTACGTATGACCTTGCGTAACGCTTACTTGTGGGTAACATGATTATTCTCGACCCCCCGGTCGTGGCCCACAGGTACTTGCTAGGAGTGGTACGTGGCCCAATCACAGAGCACTGCCCCGGCACGTTCGACATCGGCGCCTACGGAGCCCACGCCGTTCCGCCGCCAGCCCGTGCAGCAGCGCAGCGCGAAGCGGGTGGCGCTGATGCTCGACGCCTGCGCGGAGCTGCTCGACGAGGTCGGATACGAGGCGCTCAGTACTACGATGATCGCGC
Organism: Haloechinothrix sp. LS1_15; assembly: GCF_033042135.1. Classification (NCBI taxonomy): domain Bacteria; kingdom Bacillati; phylum Actinomycetota; class Actinomycetes; order Pseudonocardiales; family Pseudonocardiaceae; genus Haloechinothrix; species Haloechinothrix sp. LS1_15. Next base: position 12,987 of record NZ_WBXM01000001.1, read on the forward strand.
GGCGCGCCGGGGTCGCTGTTGGGTCGCTCTACCAGTTCTTCCCCGACAAGCGCGCCGTGGTGCAGGCACTGACCCACCGCAACTTCGACCACTTCCTCGAAGTGGTGCGGCAACGGCTGAACGCGGTCGATCACACGCACTGGTGGGACGTGGTCGACTCGGTGCTGGACATCTACGTGCGCATGCACCGCGAGCTGCCGGGGTTCGCCCAAGTGCACTTCGGTGATGTGGTGGATACCCACCTGCTCGACGAGCAGCGGGACAACAACGCCGTAGTCGCCGACTCGCTGATCGCGATGCTCGACGAGCTACTCGACCTGCCTGCCGAACGCCTCGACCTGCCGATCAAGCTCGCCGTGGAGGCCACAGACGCGCTGCTGAAGTACGCCTTCCGCGTCAGCCCCGATGGTGATCAGGCGGTCCTCGACGAGACCAAGGAGCTGATCAGGGGCTACCTGGAGGGCAAGCTCGGGGGCTGACCTCGCCCGGGCTGCCTCGTGCCCGGTGACCGGGCCGTAGGGTGAGTACCGGAGCGGGAGATCCGAGCACGAGGGGAGCGAGCGTGTCCGACACCGATGCCGCCCTGGCCACCTTCGGTTACGAGCTGGGCGTGCTCAAGCGTATGAGACGCGCGGGATGGTGGCATGCCGGAGTCCGCGACCCCGAGTCGGTGGCCGAGCACAGCCTGCGGGCCGCGCAGCTGGCGGGGTTACTCGCCGCCGAGGAGGGCGCGGATCCAGCGCGAGCGGCCTACCTCGCACTGTGGCACGACATCCAGGAAGCCCGCACCGGCGACCTGCCGCGCGCGGCCCGGCCGTACGTCACCAAGCCCGATGCTCGGGCGATCACCGCCGACCAGACGGCTACCCTGCCCACGAACTCGGCAGAGTCGGTACGCGATGCGGTCGACGAGTACGAGTCCGCCACCAGCCTCGAAGCCCGCTGCGCTCGCGACGCCGACAAGCTCGAGATGCTGCTGCAGGCCGTCGAGTACGCCAGCACCGGCATCACCCAGGTCGACGAGTGGATGGCCACCGCGCGCAAGTCGCTGTCCACCGACACCGCCCGCCGCATCGCCGAAGTCGCGCCCGACACCCCGCCGCTGTCCTGGCGCAACTACTGACCCGGCCTGCCGCCTTCAGCGGACTCGGCCTGCGAGGGCCTCGACCGAGATCCCGTTCGACAGGAACAGGGTCACGGTTCTCCGCCATGTCGATGTACATGCATTGATGCTGTTGTGTCATCCGCAATCCTGCGCAAGAGTGTGGCAGGTGATGACTGCTCGTGCTCGCACATGCACGTACCGAATCAGCATGGAGGACAGGAAATAGCATGCCAGCAGGCAATGGGGGTAGGCCGACCGTGCGCTCGCGGCAGGTATCCGCCGAGCTCAAGCGGCGCAGGAAGGAGGCAGGCCTGACTACCGGCGAGGTGGGTAAGCGACTCGGGGTCTCGCAGAGCAAGGTGAGCCGGATCGAGAACGGCCAGCTTGGCCTGCAGGTGGAAGAGGTCGCCGCGCTGCTCGGCCTCTACCACGTGCCGCAGCAACGGCGGGACGAAGTGCTCGACCTGGTGCGCAGCGCCGCCGAACCCGGCTGGGTGCGGGCGCACCACAGCGGCCTGCCAGCCCAGTGGCAGGACCTGATCGAGCTGGAGGGCACCACCTCGGCACTGGCCAACTTCCAGCCACTCACCATTCCCGGGTTGCTCCAGACGGCCGAGTACGCGCGAACGATCATCCGTGACGCGTCCGAGACAACGCTCTCGGAATCCGAACTGGACACCATGGTCGCCGCGCGGTTGGGCAGGCAGACCGTGCTCTCCCGGGCGTGGCCACCGAGCCTGCACGCGGTGCTCTACGAACCGGCCCTGCGGGTGCCGGTCGGCGGGCAGGAGGTACTGCCCGCGCAGCTGCGGCACCTGGTGGAGATGGCCAAGCGCCCCCGCGTCACGGTGCAGGTGGTGCCGCTGGCTGCCGGTCCGCATCCCGGTCTGGAGGGGCCATTCATGATCATGGAGTTCGAGTCGGACCCGCCGCTGGTGCACCTGGAGAACCGGGCGCGGAGCACCTTCCTCGAAGAGGCCTCGCATGTAGAGAGCTACAGGCTGGCATGGGAGCGCATCCGCGCGAAGGCGCTGCCGCCAGCTCGCTCGGCGGAACTGATCACCGAGTTCGCCAGGCACGCGGCCCAGGCGGAACGACCGTGAAGCCCGAAACCGGAGGTGCTCGCATGAGCGCTGCGGGAGTGACTACGGCCCGGTGGCGGAAGAGCGGGTACAGCAGCGACTCGCTGAGCTGCGTCGAGGTGGCGCTGAGCGAACGCGTGGTTGGAGTGCGGGATTCCAAGGCCCCCGGCAACGGGACGCTGGTGGTGCCGACCGGCGCCTGGCGGGGCTTCCTTGACGCCCTGCCCTGACCCGGAACGGGACGGCTCAGCCGAAGGTGGCGCCCTCGCCTCGGTAGGTCGGCACGGAGCGCTCCAGCCGCTGCCCGGCGACGAGATGGTACGTCTCGAAACGCTCGGCCAGCTCACCCGCCTTGGCGTGCCGCAGCCACACCCGATCCCCGACCGCGAGGTGACGCGCGGCGGGGCCCGTCACCGGGGTCTGCACTTCCCCTGCCCCTTCCAGCGGCGTGAGCCGCAGCCCGCGTGGCAGGTATGGCGAGGGAAGGCGCGAGGCATCGGCCGTGCCTGAGGCGAGATACCCGCCTGCGAACAGGGTGGCGATCTCCTGGGTGGGTTTGCGGACCACCGGCAGCGCGAACAGCGCAGCCGGGCGGGGACGGAACCGGGAGTAGCCGTCGAACAGCGCTGGACCCAGCAGCCCGGATCCGGCGGCGACCTCGGTCACCGAAGTGTCCGCGCCGGTGGTTTCGATGCTGCCGGTGCCGCCCCCGTTGACGAACTCCAACGGGCAGATCTCGCTGACCGCCGCCACCGCCGCCGCACGCCGGGCGGCGAGCTCGCGCGCCGACATGCGCTGCATCAGGCGGATAGCGCCGGCACGCACCGGGTTGCCCGCCGCGTCACCGACTCCGGCGATCTGGGCCTCGTAGCCCATCAGCCCGGTCAGCCGGAACGCGCCGCGCCGCACCACGGTACGGGCAAGCTCCGCGGCCTGGCGTGCGGTGAACACTGGGGAACGGCGCGCACCGATGTGCAGGCCGGGCAGCGGACGCCAGGACACGTCCAGCTCGAGGCACACCCGCACCGCGGGCCCCTCCGGGGCCGAGCGCAGCGCGTCCTCCACCGCGTCGAGGTGGGCCGCCGAATCGACCATCAGCGTGACGCGCTCGCGGGCGGCCTGGTCGGCGGCCAGCGTGGCCAGCGCGTGCTCGTCGGCGGTCGGGTAGCCGACCACCAGATCCTCGCTCACCCCGGCACGGGACAGCCACAGCGCCTCGGCGAGCGAGTAGCACAGCACCCCGCGCACGGCGGCGGAACCGAGTGCCCGTTCGAGTAGGTAGCGGCATCGTAGGGATTTGCTCGCCAACCGGATGGGCAGCCCGGCCGCGCGGCCGGCGAGACTGTCGAGGTTCGCGTCGAAGGCATCGAGGTCCACGACGGCCAGCGGCGCGGGCAGGTGCGCGGTGGCCGATCCGTACCGCTCCCGCAACCCACCGCTCGCCGTTTCGCCTGATCGCATGGCCGTCACACCCCGCACGGTACGCCACCTGGCCGAAAAACGCGAACATTATTCACGTATCGTGGTGGCCACAACTCCGGTATCCGCTGTGGTCAACGATCAACCGGTGAGGTAGGAAGCCCCTGTGAGCGATACAACGTGGACGAACTGGGCAGGCACCGCGCACGCCGCACCGCGCGTGGTGCACCGGCCGCGCAGCACGGCGGAAATCGCCCACGCCGTTTCCGGCGCGGCAGCCAGCGGTGGCCGGATCCGGCCGTGGGGCAGCGGTCACTCGTTCAGCCCCGCCGCGGTAGCCGACGACCAGGCGATCGACCTATCCGGGTTCACCGGGGTCACCCGCGTGGACATGGAGGCAGGGTTGGTCACCGTGCGCTCGGGAACCACGCTGCGCCAGCTCAACACCATCCTCGACGCGCTCGACCTCGCCCTGGTCAACCTCGGGGACATCGACGCCCAGACGATCTCCGGGGCGATCGCCACCGGCACGCACGGCACCGGAGCCTCGTTCGGCGGCCTGGCCACGCAGGTGGTCGAGCTCGAACTCGTGCTGGCGGACGGCTCCGTCGTCACCTGCTCACCCGTGGAGCGTCCCGAGCTGTTCCAGGCCGCACGGATCGGGCTCGGCGCGCTCGGCGTGATCAGTACCGTGACGCTGCGGTGCGTGCCGGGGTTCGTGCTCGCCGCGCAGGAGCGACCCGAACCGCTCGACCGGCTGCTGCCCCGGCTCGACAACGAGATCGCGGGTAACGATCATTTCGAGTTCTACTGGTTCCCCTACGGCGAGCACGTCGTGGTCAAGCGCAACAACCGGTTACCTCCCGGCACGCCGCCGCAGCCGCTCGGCCCGCTGCGCGAGTTCCTGGAGTACGAGATCCTGGAAAACCGCGCCTTCGAGGCGCTGTGCCGGCTCGGCAAGGCCGTACCGGGCCTGGTGCGGCCGCTGGGTGCGGTCACCGACCGGATGCTGTCGACCAGGCAGTACCGCGATCGTTCGCACCGCGTCTTCGTGACCCGCCGGTCGGTGCCGTTCGTCGAGTCGGAGTACGCCATCCCGCGAGCCGCGGTCGGCGACGTGCTCACCGAGCTGCGCGCGGTCGTCCCGCTGCTGCGCGATCCGGTGTCCTTCCCTGTGGAGGTGCGGTTCGCCGCCGCCGACGACATCTGGCTGTCAACCGCGCACCAGCGGGACTCGGCCTACATCGCGGTACACCAGTACGCCGGGATGCCCTACCGAGAATACTTCGCCGCCTTCGAGGCCATCATGACCGCCGCGGGCGGCAGGCCCCACTGGGGCAAGATGCACTCGCTCGACGCTACCGCCCTTGCCGAGCTCTACCCCCGCTTCGACGACTTCCTCCGGCTGCGTGACCAGCTCGACCCCACCGGCGTGTTCAGCAACCCATACACCGACCACGTCCTCGGTCCGGTTGGTGGGCACTGAACGTGACCGAGTGCCCTAGACGACACCGACGCCACGTTCAGTGCCCACCAACGGCGGCGACGGCGTCGGCGACCGGGACATCGCCCGCGACCAGTTCGAGGGTCCTGCCGATGGTGTGGGGGGCGTCGAGCAGGGCGCGGAGTACGGCCGCGACATCGTCGCGGGAGATCTCCGCGCGCTCGACGCCCTCGCCCAGTTCAACGAGGCCCGTACCCTGGGCATTGGTCAACCGCCCTGGGCGGAGGATGGTCCAATCCAGCTCGCGCGAGCGCAGATCCTCCTCGGCGGCCGCTTTCGCACGCAGGTACGCCGCGAACACCTCACCCACCTCGGGATCGTCCGCCCGCTCCAACGCCATCGCGCTGATCTGCACGAACCGCCGCACGCCCGCGCGCTCGGCGGCATCGGCCAGCAGGATCGAGGCGTTTCGATCCACCGTCTCCTTGCGGGCGGCCCCGCTGCCCGGTCCGGCACCCGCGGCGAACACCACGGCGTCCGCGCCGGACAGCACCTCCGCGACCGCATCGACACCGGCGCTTTCCAGGTCGAGCACCGCGCTGTCGGCGCCTGCCGCGGCCACATCGCTTTCGTGCGTCGGGTTCCTGATGATGCCGCGCACGGCATCGCCCCGCTCGGACAGCAACCGTGCCAGCCGCAGTGCGATCAACCCATGGCCACCGGCGATCACCACTCGCATCATGGCTTCACCCTAGCGACCGGCTGGCACGTCAGCGCGCCAGCCATCGCACGCCCGGGTGCGGCGAAACGGTCGGCGGCGCACCTCCGTTACGGCGCGCTCGCCTCGAGGTCGGTAGCGTCGAGGATCTGCTCGTAGGCCAGTTCCTGGCACCACCGCGAGATCGGGTCCGTGCCCAGCATGATGCGCTCGGTGCTGCCCGACAGGTCACGGTGTACGTGCTCGTCACCGTCCACGGTCAACAGCGAGACGCCGTAGGCGCGAGCGCGCGGCAAGCAGTTATCCACGTAGTCATGCGTCACGGCCGCTTCGGCAGGCAGCACGATCGCTGCGTCGAAGTAACGCGCGAACGGCACCACCGAGGCCAGCGCCGTGCGCCAGTGCCGCGTCACCACGACCACACCGGTGATGTCGACAGCGGGCGAGGGTGCCACGTCGGCCAGCTCGGGCCAGGTCCAGGTTGCCACCTCGGTGCGGTCGATGACCGGGCCATAGTCGTTCGCGATCCGCTCGGCGTGCGCTTCGGGGCGCAACCGCGCCACCATGTGGATCTTCCTGCCGAGCACGCGTGCTTCGGTCAACACCTCGCCGTTCCAGCCGAGAGCGCTCGCGGCCGCACGCGCCACGGCGTGGGTGTCGTCCGGGAGTGGCCCAGGGGGCACCGCCCGCTTCGGGCATGCGTCAACTCCCTGCGACCCCCCAGCGATCGACGTCGATCCGGTGCGACCAGGTGTCACCGCCACGAAGTCAGCCTCCTCCGGTTTCAAGCTCCCGACTCGCCGACGAGCCGGGGCGTGCAGCGCGTACACCTATCTAGCTATCAGGCGGTGATCGCGCGCGTCTGCTCCTGTCGACGAGCATGCGACCGACGGCAGCGAACGGTCGGTGACCGGTCGGTGGGCGGTACACCCACTTCAGTCCGACGGTACGACCAGATGGGTGATGTGCGACCGCTGCACGCACGGAGCTAGCTACGGTCAGCAATTTCACTGTGACCCTGTGGCGGGAGCGCCCCGGCGCTACGCGCTGCGAGGTGACCCACACCGCCGCCGCCACACCCCGGCGATGACGCCCCGGGGATCTAAGGTGAGCGGTAACCCCACCGAGCCACGCGGGGCACTGCCGCGTGGCTGCTGGCATTCATGCACGGAGGTTCCATGCGTCCACCGAAGGACTTCTTCGCGCCGCTGGCCGTCGGCGCTCCGGACCCGGTCCGGGAGATCCCGTTCCGGCCATCACGGATGATCCACTTCTTCGACCCGAGCAACGAGAAGATGCGCGGCAAGGTGCCTGACATGGCCCGCGAGGTCGATGTGCTGCTCGGCAACCTGGAAGACGCCGTTCCCACCGACCGCAAGGAGACCGCCCGAGCCGGCCTGGTCGAAGTCGCCAGGACCGCCGACATCGGCGATACCCAGCTGTGGACCAGGGTGAACAGCCTGGACTCCCCCTGGGTCCTCGACGATCTGATCACGCTGGTCACCGAGGTCGGCGACAAGCTCGACGTGATCATGGTCCCCAAGGTCGAGGGCGCCGCGGACATCCACTACGTCGACCAGCTGCTCGCGCAGCTGGAAGCGCGCGCGGGCCTGCGCAGGCCACTCCTGGTACACGCCATCCTCGAAACGGCCAGCGGCGTAGCCAACGTCGAGGAGATCGCCGGTGCCAGCCCCCGGATGCAGGGCATCTCGCTCGGCCCAGCCGATCTGGCCGCCAGCAGGCGGATGAAGACCACCAGGGTCGGCGGCGGGCATCCCGGCTACCTGGTCCGCACCGACCCGTCCCGCGAGGACGAGACCGGAGTGCACGAGGGCCGCACCACGTACCAGCAGGACCTGTGGCACTACACGGTGTCGCGCATGGTCGACGCCTGCGCGATGCACGGCATCCTGCCCTACTACGGGCCGTTCGGCGACATCCGTGACGTGGTCGGCTGCGAGGACCAGTTCCGCAACGCCTTCCTGCTGGGCTGCGTGGGGGCATGGAGCCTGCACCCGAAGCAGATCACGATCGCCAAGAAGGTCTTCTCCCCGGCCCCGGAAGACGTTGCCTGGGCTCGCAAGGTGATCGCGGCCATGGGTGACGGCACCGGCACCGTCATGATCGATGGGAAGATGCAGGACGACGCCACCGTCAAGCAGTGCCGCGTGGTCGCCGAGCTGGCCGACGAGCTGGCGGCGCGCGACAGGGAACTTGCCGAGGCCTACGACGCCGCGACCGAGAAAGTGATGGCCGAATGACCGACCGGCAGACCCCGCGACCGCGACGCTCGGTGCTGTACATGCCCGGCGCCAACGAGCGCGCATTGGAAAAGGCCAAGACACTCCCGGCGGACGCACTGATCCTCGACCTCGAGGACGCCGTCGCGCCCGGGGTCAAGGAGGAGGCGCGCGAACGAGTGTGCGCCGCCGCGGCCTCGGGCGAGTACAGCTCGAGGGAGGTGACCATCCGCGTCAACGGCCTCGACACCGAGTGGCACGAGGCCGATCTGCGCGCGGCGGCGAAGGCCGGGCCGGACGGCATCGTCGTGCCGAAGGTGTCCTCAGCCGCGCAGGTGCACACCATCGAGCGCGCACTGGAGTTCGCGGGTGCGCCGCCGCACACGGCGATCTGGGCGATGATCGAGACGCCCACGGCGATGCTGCACGCCGAGGAGATCGCCGCCGCGAGCGACCGGCTGAGCGTGCTGGTCATGGGCACCAACGATCTGGCCAACGAGCTGCACGCGGAGTTCGTCCCCGGACGCGCGCCGCTGCTCGGCGGGCTGTCGCTGGCGTTGCTGGCCGCGCGGGCGGCAGGCAAGGTCATCCTCGACGGCGTGTACAACGACGTCGCCGACGCCGAGGGGTTCGAAGCCGAGTGCGTGCAGGGGCGGCAGCTGGGATTCGACGGCAAGACCCTCATCCACCCCAGCCAGGTGGAGCCGTGCAACCGGGTGTTCACCCCCTCCGAGGAGGAGGTCACCAACGCCAGGAAGGTCATCGAGGCGTTCGAGCAGGCCAGCGCCGAGGGCAGGGGCGTCGTCACGGTAGACGGCCGCATGATCGAGAACCTGCACGTCGACAACGCGCGCCGCGTGCTGGCACTGGCGGAGCAATGACGTAGCGGTGGAGCCGAACGTGGCGTTGGTTCCTTCTACGGCACCGAACGTCACGTTCAGCTCCCACCCCCGGATGGCCCGCGCGTGAGCTGAACGCCACATCCGGTTCCGAGGGAGCCGGCGCAGCACGAAGGCCCCATCCCGATCGGGATGGGGCCTTCGTTCGGTGGGCGAGGAGGGAGTTGAACCCTCACGTCCTTTCGGACACACGGACCTGAACCGTGCGCGTCTGCCATTCCGCCACTCGCCCTGGCGACTGCGCGAGCGGGACCACTGTAGCAGGCTGGCGAAGGTGGGATGCCACAGGGCCGGGGACCGGATCCGGGCACCCTGGGAACCGGGCGAGACGAGTTTTACCGAAGGCACAGTGCCTTACCACGTACACACAGATACGATCGAACGGTAAGAGGACGTGCGAAGGAGGCCGAGATCGGTGGGCCGCGTTCAGCGCTTTGATCGGCGCCTCGAGGGCATCGTGGGTAATGCCTTCGCACGCTTGTTCGGCGGCAAGGTCGTGACCCAGGAAGTTGCGCATGCGCTCGAGCGGGAAAGCGAGGACAACGTCCGTGAGCTCGCCGGTGGTCGGTGGCTCGCACCCAACCACTACATCGTGTCGTTGGGCTCGACAGATTACGACCACATGGCGAGCTCGCAGGACCGCGTCACCCGCATCCTGGCCGATGCCGTCGCCGAACACCTCGCGGAACACGGATGGGATACATATGGTGACGTCGTAGTCTCGCTTGAGTGCAACGGAGCGCTACGCACCGGACAGTTCCGGACCCGATCAGCCGTCGACCCGGATGTGTCGGCGCACAGTGCATCGAGCGCAGCAGAGTCAACACCACCCCGCGACGCAGGAGGCCGAGCAATGAGTCAGCCACCCGGCTACGGCCAGTACGACCAGGGCGACCCGTACGGACAAGGCCCGTACGGCTACGGCCAGGGCCAACCCGGCTACGACCCCAACTACGGGCAACCCGGTTACGACAGCTATGGCCAGCCCGGCTACGGCCAGTACGACCAGGGCGACCCGTACGGACAAGGCCCGTACGGCTACGGCCAGGGCCAACCCGGCTACGACCCCGGTTACGGCGCTCCCGGCGCGGCACCGGGCTATGACCCCGGTTACGGCGCACCCGGCACCCCGCCGGGCGGAGCACCCGCCTACGACCCCAACTACGGCGCACCCGGCGCGGCACCGGGCTATGACCCCGGTTACGGCGCACCCGGCACCCCGCCGGGCGGAGCACCCGGCTACGACCCCAACTACGGCGCACCCGGCGCGGCACCGGGCTACGGCCCACCGGGCACACCTCCAGGCGGGAACCCCGGCATGGGCGGGTACGGCCAGCCGGGCTACCCGCCGCAGGGGCCACCGGGGCCGCCCGGCCCGCAGGCGCCACGCCAGCTGAACGCCACGCTGCAGCTCGACGACGGGTCGAACCGCAGCTACACGCTCAAACAGGGCAGTAACGTGATCGGGCGTGGCCAGGACGCGGACTTCCGGCTGCCCGACACCGGCGTGTCGCGCCGCCACCTGGAGATCACCTGGGACGGGCAGAGCGCCACACTGGCCGATATCGGATCCACCAACGGAACGACCGTGAACGGCACACCGGTACAGACGTGGCAGCTGGCCGATGGTGATGTGATCAGGGTGGGACACTCGTCCCTGACCTTCCGCACCCAGGGATAGCAGCCCACCTGCCACACCTTGGGTCGACAAGCGCAAACGAGGGCACTACGAAGCGGGAGTGGGCGTAGGCGGTGCCAGAACTAGTGGTACAACTCACCAGAGCAGGGTTTCTGGCCCTGCTCTGGTTATTCGTGCTCGCCGCGCTGCGGGTGGTGCGTTCGGACCTCTACGCGGCATCTGGCCTGCGCACCGAGCTCCCGCCTGCCAAACGCGGCAAGCAGCCCAAGGCGCGCGGCGGTGGAGGCGGCAAGCAGCCACGGCAGCTGATCGTGACGCACGGCGCACTGGCCGGTACCCGGATCACGCTCGACGATCGGCCGATCCTGATCGGGCGGGCGGACGACTCCACCTTGGTCCTCGACGACGATTACGCTTCCACCAGGCATGCCCGACTATCCCTGCGAGGATCCGACTGGTACATCGAAGATCTGGGATCGACCAACGGAACCTACCTGGATCGGGCTAAAGTCACAGCACCCCTCCGAGTGCCACTCGGCGTCCCCATACGGATCGGCAAGACGGTGATCGAGCTGCGCCCATGACCCTTGTCCTTCGCTACGCCGCCCGCAGTGATCGCGGCCTGGTTCGCTCCAACAACCAGGACTCCGTCTATGCCGGGCCACGCCTACTCGCCCTCGCGGACGGCATGGGCGGCCATGCCGCCGGGGAAGTCGCCAGCAAGGTGGTTATCGCCGCCCTTGCGCCACTGGACGACGACGAACCGAGCGAGGATCTGCTCTCCCAGCTCCGCGACAGCGTCATCAGCGGCAACAACGCGATCGCCGAGCTGGTGGAGAACGACCCCGAACTCGAAGGCATGGGCACCACGCTCACCGCGATCCTGTTCGCGGGCAGCAAGCTCGGGCTGGTGCACGTCGGCGACTCGCGTGCCTACCTCTACCGCGGCGGCCAGTTCAGCCAGATCACCCACGACGACACATTCGTCCAGCAGCTCCAGGACGAAGGGCGCATCACCGAGGAGGAGGCCGAGAGCCACCCACAGCGGGCGCTGCTGCTGAAAGCCCTCACCGGCCAGGAGGTCGAGCCGCACCTGACGGTGCGGGAGGCGCGCGCTGGTGACCGCTACCTGCTGTGTTCCGACGGCCTGTCCGGCATGGTCTCCCACGACACACTCACCGAGGCGGTGGCCACGGGCGACCCGCAGGAATGCGCCGACCGGATGATCGAGCTCGCGCTCAAGGGCGGCGGCACCGACAACATCACCGTGGTCGTCGCCGACGTCGTCGACGTCGACTACGGCGAGGACGCCCCGATCGTCGGTGGCGCGGCGGGTGACGGCACCGACGAAGGACCGCAAGGAGACTCCCCAGCGGCACGGGCACAGGCCCTCACCACGCCGCCCCAGCAGGAACAGCCCGCCGAGCCAGCTGAACCCCCGCAGGACGAGGACACCGGCCGCAGCCGGGTGCGCAAGGTACTGACCTTCACCGCGCTGTTCGGCCTCGTCCTGGTGGTGATCGCCTCGGCCGCGCTGGCCACGCGGCATTTCGTGATGCAGCAGTACTACGTCGGGGTGGACGAGGACAACGAGGTCGCGATCTACCAGGGAGTCACCGGCAGCTTTCTCGGCATGGAGTTCAGCTCGCGCTCCGAGGGCTCCTGCGCCCCCGGCGACGCGCTGTGCGACCCGCTGTACCTCGCCGAACTGCAGGACGCCGCCCGCTTCGAGGTCTGCAGGGGGGTACAACAGGACGACCTGCAGGGTGCGCGCAACTTCATCCAGACGCTCCGGGAGAACCTGGTGCTCGATGACCCGGACCCGCAGGCACGGGGCGAGGTCAGTTGCGATCCGGATGACACGGCAGGTGGCGAGAGCTGATGTCGTCACCGGTCGACACCTCACCAGGCAGCGGCAGCAGCGGCCCGACACGCAAGCCGCCCACCCGCCGCGGCACCGAGCTGCTGATGCTCGGCTTCGCCACGCTGATCGTGACCCTGGCGCTGGTGCTGGTCGACGCCAACCAGGAGCAGGAACTCACCCTGTCCATCGTCTGGTACGGGCTGGCCTACCTCGGCATGCTCACCGTCGCGCACCTCGCGGTGCGGTGGTGGGCGCCGTACGCCGACCCGCTCATCCTGCCCTGCGTCGCGCTGCTCAACGGCATCGGTCTGGTGATGATCTACCGGATCGATCTGGCGATGGCCGAGCGGGCCGCGCAGCAGGACTTCGCCTTCTCGCCGGACGCTCCCCGGCAGGTGGCGTGGACGGCGATCGCGCTCGTGCTGTTCCTGGCTGTGCTGTACCTGGTCAAGGACCACCGCATGCTGACCAAGTACGCGTTCACCTGCGGTCTGGTCGGAATCATCGCACTGGCCACTCCGGGGTTGCTGCCCGCGTCGATCTCCGAGGTCAACGGCGCGAAGGTGTGGATCCGGTTCGGACCGTTCAGCATCCAGCCAGGCGAGTTCGCCAAGATCCTGCTCCTGATCTTCTTCGCTGCGTTCCTGGTGTCCAAGCGCGAGCTGTTCATGTCCGCGGGCAGGCGCATCTTCGGCGTCGAGCTTCCCCGCCCGCGCGATCTCGGCCCGGTCATCCTCGCCACCGGTGTCGCGCTGGCGCTGTTCGTGTTGAAGAAGGACCTCGGTCCCGCGCTGCTGCTGTTCGGCGTCGTGCTGATGATGATCTACGTAGCCACCGAGCGCGCTATCTGGATCTTCCTCGGCCTCGCACCGTTCGCGGTGGGCTGCGTGATCGCCTACCAGATGTTCACCCACGTGCAGCAGCGCGCCCACAACTGGCTGGACCCGTTCGCCACCTATGACGACCCCGGCGGGGGTTACCAGAACGCGCAGGCCCTGTTCGGGCTCGGGACCGGCGGGGTCGCCGGGACCGGCCTCGGCGCGGGTAGGCCCGAGATGGTGCCGCTGTCCAAGACGGACTTCATCTCCGCCGCCATCGGCGAGGAGCTCGGGTTCATCGGGTTGGCCAGTGTGCTCATGGTCTACCTGATCCTCGCGATGCGCGGGTTGCGCGGCTCGCTCGCGGTGCGGGACACCTTCGGCAAACTGCTCGGTGGCGGGCTGGCCTTCGCGCTGCTGTGGCAGGTGTTCGTCGTGGTCGGCGGGGTCACCAGCCTCATTCCGATGACCGGCATGACCGCGCCGTTCCTCTCCTACGGTGGTTCCTCGCTGCTGGCCAACTACATCCTGGTGGCGCTGCTGCTACGGATCTCCGATGCGGCGCGCCGACCGCAGACACCCGCCAAGCCGCGCGCCGACGCGCAGCGCACCCCGCTGTCGGATACCGGAACCGTGCTCGTGGAGCGGCCGTCATGAACACGCCGCTCCGACGGGTGGGTATCGCCATGCTCGCGATGATCGTGCTGCTGCTCGGTCACACCACCTATATCCAGGTGTTCAAGGCAGACTCGTATCGCGCCGACCAGCGCAACCAACGGGTGCTGCTGGACGAGTACTCGCGCGAGCGGGGGCAGATCGTGTCGCAGTTCGACGGTCAGGTGCTGGCTCACGGCGAGCGCACCGGCGGCAGGCTACAGTACCTGCGCACGTACCCCAACGGGCCGATGTACGCGCCGGTGACCGGCTACTACTCGTGGCGGTACGGTGCGGCCGGCCTGGAACGCGCGCAGAACGACATCCTCAGCGGCAACGACGCCCGGCTGTTCGTGCGCAGGCTCTCCGACATGATCACCGGCCGCGACCCGCGCGGCGGCCACGTCCAGGTGACCATCAACCCTGAGGTGCAGCGCACCGCCTACGACTTGATGAGCCAGCGCGGCTACACGGGTGCGGTGGTCGCCCTCGAACCGAACAGCGGCGAGATCCTCGGGCTGGTGTCCACACCGTCCTACGACCCCAACGAGCTGTCGACCCATGACGGCGAGGCGCAGGAAACGGCGTGGACCTCGATGTCCGAGGACCCGGCCAAGCCGATGGCCAACCGCGCCATCCGGGAGACGTATCCCCCTGGATCCACCTTCAAGCTGGTCACCACCGCGGCGGCGCTGGAAGACGGCGCCGACGCCGACACCGAAGTGAACGGGGCGTCGAGCATCACCCTGCCCGGCACCCAAACCCAGCTGCAGAACTTCGCGGGGCAGAGCTGCCCCGGCACGACCCTGCAGGCCGCGCTCGCCTACTCGTGCAACACGGCCTTTGCCGAGATCGCCGGCGAGCTGGGTGCGGAGAAACTGCGTGCCACCGCGGAGAACTTCGGCATCGGACACTCCGATCTCGACATCCCGATGCGGGTGGCCCGCTCCAGCCTCGGTGAGCTCGACGGGCAGGCCGAGCTGTACCAGAGCGGGATCGGCCAACGTGACATCCGCCTGACCCCGCTGCAGGTGGCCCAGCTCGCCGCCACCGTCGCCAACGACGGCGTGGCGATGCAACCGCGCGTGGTGAGCTCGCTGCTGGCTCCCGACCTGTCCACCATCGAGGAATTCGGCGACGACGAGCTCACCGGTGACCCGGCGATGTCGGCGGAGAACGCCGAGATCCTGCACGAGATGATGCTCGAGTCGGAGGAGAACACCGCCGGTGGCGGCAAACGCGACGACCTGACCATCGCGTCCAAGACCGGTACCGCCGAGCACGGCCCCGACCCGAAGAACACCCCGCCACACGCCTGGTACACCGCCTACGCCCCGGCCGACGACCCGGAGATCGCGGTGGCCGTGCTGGTGGAAAGCGGTGGCGACCACGGGCTCGCCGCTACCGGTGGCACGGTCGCCGCCGAGGTCGGCAGGCTCACCATCGACGTCGCGCTGGGAGGTGGCGAGGAATGATCACCTCCGGCAAGCTGCTCGCGGACCGGTACCTGCTCACCGGTCGGATCGCCGTGGGAGGCATGGGCGAGGTCTGGCAGGCCAACGACACCAGGTTGGACCGCACCGTCGCGGTGAAGATCCTGAAGGCGGAACTGTGCGGGGACGCCGAGTTCGTGCACAGGTTCCGCACCGAGGCACGCACCACCGCGGCCCTGAATCACGCCGGGATCGCCGCCGTGCACGACTACGGTGAGGCGAGCGCATTCGACGGCGGTGAGGACAACATCGCTTACCTGGTGATGGAGTACGTCGACGGGGAGCCGCTGGCAGGCATCCTCGCGAAGTTGGGCCGTATCCCCACCGAGCGGCTGCTGCCCATACTGGAGCAATCCGGCCGCGCGCTGCAGGCCGCGCACTCGCGTGGCCTGGTGCACCGGGACGTCAAGCCGGGCAACATCCTGGTCGTGCGCAGCGCGGACGGCACCGAGACCGTCAAGCTCACCGATTTCGGCGTGGCCAAGGCGGCCGACGCCGCCCCCGTCACCCGTAACGGCATGGTCATGGGTACGGCGCACTACATCGCGCCGGAACAGGCCATCGGGCACGATGCCGAGCCTGCCAGCGATGTGTACTCGCTCGGGGTCTGCGGCTACGAGTGTCTGACCGGCCATCGCCCGTTCCTGTCCGAGAACGCGGTGACCGTGGCGATGATGCACATCAGGGAGGCACCACCTGCGCTGCCCGCCGACGTGCCGCCCACGGTGCGCACCCTCATCGAGCGGACACTGGTCAAGGACCCGGCGCAGCGCTACCGTGACGGCGGCGAGTTCGCCGCCGCGGTCGCGGCGGTACGCGCGGGCGGGCCACCGCCGCTGCCCACAGGGCTGGCACATCCGGACACGCGGCCACGCATGCGGCCGGTGGCGGTCCCGCCGCTGCCGTACCCGAGGGCGACGCCTCCACCGCAATCCCCACCCACCCCGCCCCAGGGGATGGAACGGCTCGCCAGCGGACCACCGGGCGGCCGGGCAGGCGGCAGGCGGGCCGACGGGCCGGGTCCCCGGCCACACCCCGAGGGCGCGGAACCGGTATGGCGGGCCGAGCGGGATCCGAGGCAGCTCGGCGGTGTCATGCCGGGAGGCGTGCCGTCTCCCCGGCGGCAAGGCAACGCCTGGCCGTGGGTGACCGTCGTGGTTGTCGCCGCGGTGCTGGTGGTGGTGCTCGCCATCGCGGTGTTCCTCGCGCTCGATTCCGGCGGTGACACGCCACGGGACGAGGCCCCGGCAGGCGCCACCGAGTACGAACTGTCAGAGTAAGGACGTGATTCATCCAACAGAGTGAAGGACGGGCATCCTGCAGGGAACCAGAATCGGCCGGGATCGCCGGCGAACCCGAGAGGTTGTCCTGCGCGTTAACCCTGTGGGGCTGGTAGAGGAGCAAGCTAGCTTTGCTGCGAGAGTGAGAACGGGCCTACCCAGATGAGCACAGCCAACCTGCTGTCCGACCGTTACCAGCTCGGTGACACGCTCGGCTACGGCGGCATGTCCGAGGTGTACCACGGGCACGATGTACGGCTCGACCGCGAGGTCGCTGTCAAGATCCTGCGCGAGGACCTCGCCAGGGACCCTATCTTCCAGGAGCGGTTCCGTCGCGAGGCGCAGAACGCTGCCGCGCTGAACCATCCCGCGATCGTCGCCGTCTACGACACCGGCGAGACCGCCAGTGACAGCGGCAGGTTGCCGTACATCGTGATGGAGTACGTCGACGGCAGGACGCTGCGCGACATCGTCAAGACCGAGGGCCCCATGTCCTCGCAGCGCGCCATGGAGGTCATGGCCGACGTGTGCGCCGCGCTCGACTTCTCCCACCGTCACGGCATCGTGCACAGGGACGTCAAGCCCGCGAACGTCATGATCACCAACAACGGCGCTGTCAAGGTGATGGACTTCGGCATCGCCAGGGCCATCCACGACGGCCAGGCCGCGATGACGCAGACGGCCGCGGTGATCGGCACCGCCCAGTACCTCTCCCCCGAACAGGCCAGGGGCGATTCCGTGGACGCGCGCAGCGACGTCTACGCGGCAGGGTGCGTGCTCTACGAGCTCGTCGCGGGGCAGCCGCCGTTCACCGGGGATTCGCCGGTGTCGGTGGCCTACCAGCACGTGCGGGAGGACCCGGTACCGCCGTCGACGATCAACCCCGAGGTCAACCCCTCGCTGGACGCCGTCGTACTCAAGGCGCTGACCAAAGGCCCTGCCAACCGCTACCAGTCGGCTGCGGAGATGCGCTCCGACCTGGTGCGCGTGCTGGCCAACGAGCGGCCAGTCGCACCCGCGGTGATGACCGACGAGGATCGCACCCAGGTGCTGGCCGCCGGTTCGAGCGAGCCGGATGACACCGACTACGACGAGCTCGACGAGGAGGAACGGCGCAAGCGGCGCAATCGCATGCTGCTGGTGCTGGCTGCGGTGGCGATCGCCGCGATCGCCTTCATCATGTGGCTGGCCGGGCTGTTCGACGTGGGCGAGCGCGACGCCGAGATCCCGATGGTGGTCGGTCAGGAGTACAGCTCGGCAGAGCGCAGCCTTCGCGACGCCGGGTTCAACGACCTCGACCGCCAGTCCGTGCCCTGCTGGCCACAGGCCTACGGTGAGGAGCCGCCGTGCACGGCCGACGACGTCGGCAAGGTCGTGGACACCGATCCCGAACAGGGCACCACGCACCCGGTCACCACCGAGATCGTCGTCCAGGTGGGCGCACCGCCCGAGGTCTTCGACATGCCGGATCTGACCGGGATGAGTGCCGACGAGGCCGAGCAGGTCGTCGATGAGCACGACCTGCTGCTGGATCCGACCCAGCAGGAGATCGACAACAACGACCCGGATCGCGCGGGCCAGGTCGCCGAGCACACCCCCGAAGCGGGTGAAGCCACTGAACAGGGCGAGGTCGTCACCCTCTCGGTGTATGCCGAACCGGAGATGGTGGAGGTCACCGACTACGTCGGCGAGACCTTCGACATCGCCCGCACCGGCCTCGAAGCCGCCGGGTTCGAGGTCAACCGGCAGGACGTCGACTCGAGCGAGCCCGAGGGCACAGTCGTCGACCAGTCCCCACGCAGCGGTGAGGCCGTCGCGGGCTCCGAGGTCACCGTCCAGGTGTCCACCGGCGCCGATGAGTCCATGGACATGCCCGACGTGATCGGCATGACCGAGGGAGACGCCCGCTCCGCGCTCGACGACGCGGGGCACATCGGCGAGGTACAGGTCGTGACCCGGGAGGTGCGAGACCCGCGGGAGGACGGGGAGGTCATCGCCAGCAACCCGGACGCCGGTGACGAGATGACACGCTCCTCCGGCGTCACCTTGGCCGTTGGCGAGTTCAACCCCGGCGACGATGACGACGACGATGACGACGACAACGGCATCTTCGACCAGGGCCGCCCGCGGAACTGAAGCCGGTAGCCGGGAGCCCGACGCGGCGCGGGCTCCCGGAACGCCACCCCGAAACGGGGTCCGTTACGGGGCAGCGGCGCGCTGCAGGGCGTGCGTGGCTTCCTCCAGGTCGTCCACCACCGAAGCCGCTACCGGGTGACCGTTGCCCGTCATCCAGTTGGCGAGCATGCGGTGCCCGTACTGGGTGAGCACCGACTCGGGGTGGAACTGCACCCCTTCCAGCGGCAGCTCGCGATGGCGCATGCCCATCACGATGCCCGACCCGGTCCTGGCAGTCACCTCGAACTCGTCCAGCGGGATGGTGTCGGCGAGCACGGTCAACGAGTGGTACCGCGTGGCCGTGAACGGCGAGGGCAGCCCAGCGAGCACGCCGGCACCCTCGTGATACACCTCACTGGTCTTGCCGTGCAGCAGCTCGGAGGCGCGCTCCACGGTCGCGCCCCACACCGCCCCGATCGCCTGGTGGCCGAGACAGACACCGAGGACAGGGATGCGCTGCCGCGCGCATTCCCGGACCGCCACCATGCTCTGCCCCGCACGGTCCGGGGTTCCCGGCCCGGGGGAGACCAGCACCCCGTCGTAGTGACCAAGGCTGTCGAGCTCGACCACGTCGTTGCGCTGCACGGTGCACTCGGCACCGAGCTGGGCAAGATACTGGACAAGGTTGTAGACGAAGCTGTCGTAGTTATCGACCACGAGCACGCGCATACGTCCAGCGTAACCACCGGTACGCTATTCGCGCGCCCGCATCGTGTGCCGGATCAAAAAAGGAGTCATGCCCATGCCTCGCGCCAGGGAACGCAACGCCACGTACGACGTCGTCGTGTTCGGCGCCACCGGTTTCACCGGCGCCCTGGTGGCCGAATACCTCGCGAGCAACGCCCCGCAGGGATGCTCCTGGGCCATCGCAGGTCGCAACCAGGAGAAGCTGGAGTCGGTGCGGGCGAGACTCGCGGCGATCAACCCGGCGTGCGAGCAGCTCCCGCTGCTGCACGCCGACACCAGCGATCCCGAGTCGCTGCGCAAGCTCGCCAGCAGCACCTCGGTGGTGGCCACCACGGTCGGGCCGTACCTGTTCTACGGTGAACCGCTGGTCGCCGCCTGCGCCGAGGCAGGCGCCGACTACGTCGACCTCACCGGCGAACCCGAGTTCGTCGACCGCATGTACCTCCGGCACCACGAAAGCGCGGTAGCCAGCGGAGCCCGCATCGTGCACGCCTGCGGCTTCGACTCGATACCGCACGACCTCGGGGCGTACTTCACCGTCTCGCAGCTGCCCAGCGACCGGCCAATCCGGCTGGAGGGGTTCGTGCGCGCAGGCGGGCGGCCCTCCGGCGGCACCCTGGCCACCGCGCTGGAGGTGATGTCGCGGCCGAAGCAGACCAGCGCCGCGGCCCGCGAACGCAAGGCACGCGAGCCGCAGGCGCCCGGCAGGCGCGTCCGCTCGGTTGCAGGCAAGCCGCGCTTCGACCGCGTCGCCCGTGCCTGGGTGCTACCGCTACCCACCCTGGATCCCATGATCGTCACGCGCTCGGCCCGCGCGCTGGAGCAGTACGGACCGGATTTCCGCTACAGCCACTACGCCGCCGTCAAGCGGCTCCCGGTTGCGATCGGCGGCATGGCGGGCGCGGGCGCGCTCGCCGCGCTCGCCCAGATCCCACCGGCGCGCAGGCGGCTGGCCTCGCTCCGCTCGCCGGGGGAGGGTCCCAGCGAGCAGCAGCGCGCCCAGGGGTGGTTCACGGTGCGCTTCCACGGTGTCGCGGGCAACCGGGAAGTGGTGACCGAGGTCTCCGGTAGTGACCCCGGCTACGGCGAGACGTCGGTGATGCTGGCCGAGTCAGCGCTGGCACTCGCCTTCGACGACCTGCCGGAGACTGCCGGCCAGGTGACTACCGCCGAGGCCATGGGAGACGCGCTGATCGACCGGCTCCGTCGCACCGGCATCACGTTCACCGTGCTCGACGGCGCCCCGGACCACCCGCCGAGCAGGCGGCGGTAGGTGAGGAGGGCCGGTGCGAACTGTCCAGCCGGGGTTGGTTCGGCAGATCCCGATCGATGCTCGCGCAGGACACGACGAACACCAGGGCATTGGGGGATGGCGCAGGCGAACTCGGTGCCCACGGCAACCGGGAGGCGCACCCCCACTTGCTCGTGGCCGATCTGAGGGTTGACGTCGACCCACAAGACCTGCCACAGGTTGGCCTGCGGCATCAGTCGCCGATCTCTACATCGGTCTCGGCCAGCACTTCGGCCGCAGCCTGATACCCGTAGCTCCGCTCGTTGCTCATGCGGCGCAGCGCGCGCCGCAGTCGTGGTCAGGCTGGACGAGCAACCCGCTACTTCCCGTGACCGGGTCACAGCACGACGGCAGCTGGGTGTTCTTCTTCCGTCCAGCCCATGACGGAGAACGGGACTCCACGAAGGTAGGCGTCGATCCCGGCGGCCGGGTAGCCGATGAGGTCACCGGGCAGGCTCCGAACCTCGAACCAACCTATCCCCGAGCACTTCGCTGGCTCACGATTCGACGGCTCGCCGATCCAGCGGGTTGTGGCGAAGAACAGGCCGAGGCGGGGTTCGGGGCCGGAGCCGTTGACGTGGATGGTGTGGACGTGGGTGAGGGCCCGGGGGTCGATGAGCACGCCGACTTCTTCTTCGGCCTCGCGGGCGGCAGCGCTGAGCACGTCTTCGCCCGCGTCGAGTTTGCCGGATGGGAGGTGCCACATTCCGTTGAATGCCCCGCCACGCCTCTTGGTGAGTAGCAGTTCGGTATCGCGAACCAGCAGCACGTGGACGTCGACGAGATGGCGGTCGGGCACGGCCGTAGCTTACGCGGCAGCTTCCTGACCGCTGGGATCTCGGGGGATTCGGTGATCCGCTCCGCGATCACGCCCACGATGTGCTCCGGTTCCGCGCTCGTAGTGTCGATCGTCGCCACGGCGGGGCCCCGAGCTGAGGCAGGTAGGACGCTGAGTGTGAACCTGGTAGCCGAGGATTCACAGGTATGGGCCAAGCAGGCTGACGAGGGTGGTCTTGCCCGAACCCACCTTGCCGTCGATCGTGACGAGGAGGTTGGGGTTGATGCTGGTCACGCGGAGACCTTCCGTTCGTACTGTTCGCGGCTGAGGGCGATGAGGGTGCGGCGTACGTGGTCAACGGACGCTTCGGAGAGCTGGATATTGACCGAGAAGTTGAACTCGTCGCGCTCCCGCATCGCGGCCTCCTCACCACTGCTGGTGAGATCGACGGCCGTGTAGTTGAGCAACTGATCAGCGGTATAGCGCCCGGTGTTCATCAGCCGCGCCCAGTCCGGTGTGCCGGGATATGGTCGGTACTCGAACGCGGAGGCGCGAAAGGTGCCTGGCTGGCTGCCGGCGATGGCCCACAGGTCGCGGACCAAGCGGACAGTCTGGTGGATCTCATCTTCGGTCTCGGTGGGAAAGCCGAGGATGAAGTAGCCCTTGACGTTGATGCGGCCGGTGGCATCCCACTTGGCCCACTCTCCGACCCGCTCGGTCGTGAACGCCTCCATCATCGTCGCGATGACGCGCTTGGCTCCGAGGAGCAGATCATCCACAAACCGGAACGCGGTGACTCCGGATCCGCGAAACTGGTCCATCTCGGCGACGATGTTGTCCGCAACTCGGGTACGGATGCAGATATCCGGGTTCGCCGAGACCGCCGCGCGGCTGGGTAGGCAGACCGTGCTGTCCCGGGCATGCCCCCGAGCCTGCACGCGTTGCTCTACGAACCGGCGCTGCGGGTTCCTGTCGGTGGACCGGGCGTGCTGGCCGCGCAGCTGCGGCACCTGGTGGAGATGGCGCAGCGGCCCCGCATCACCGTGCAGGTGGTGCCGCTGGCGACTGGGCCGCACCCCGGGCTGGAGGGCCCGTTCATGATCATGGAGTTCGAGTCCGACCCGACACTCATCTACCTGGAGAACCGGGTGCAGAGCACCTTCCTGGAGGAGGAGCCGCATATCGAGCGCTATAGGCTGGCATGGGAGCGTATCAGCGCCAAGGCGCTGCCGCCCCAGCGCTCAACCGAGCTGATCGCCGAGTTCGCCCGGCGAGTGGACGCGGCTGAGAAGCCGTGAGCCCCCGGGCGGCGCTCGGCCCCGGCCGTACCGGACCAGACCGGAGGTGCATGCATGGTCGCGGCGGACTTCACCGCAGCCCAGTGGCGGACGAGCAGCTACAGCAGCGACGCCGGTCACTGCGTCGAGGTCGCGCTCACCGACCACGCCGTGGGCGTGCGGGACTCCAAAGCTCCCGCGAGCGGCGCGCTGGTGCTGCCGACACGCGCCTGGCGCGGCTTCCTCGACGCCCTCCGCTGAGCACCAGCCGCCACACCCCGCGAGGGCTCACACGGCGACCTGGTTGAACGGCAGCATGGGCTCCAGCCAGGGAAAGATCACCAGCATGAGCAGCGCGATCACGGCCGCGATCAGCAGTACGGCGATCAGCGCGCGCAGCGGAGTCGGTCCCGGCAGGTGCCGCCAGATCCAGGCGTACATCAGGCCTCCCCGATATGGTCGAGCAGCCGGTGGTAGTCACCGTTCACCTGGTTCTTCGGGATCTGCTGGGTCAGCACCCCGTGGATGATCAGGCGCTCCCGGTCGGAGAACTGCGGGTGACAGGTGGTCAGCGTGATCAGTGCCGCCTGGTCGATCCGCGAGAGCGTGTCCTGCGGCCGGTACGGCACCGGCGCGACCGCGTCGGCGCGATCCGGCGTGACGATCTTCCGGCCGATGGTGTCGCCGTACGGCTCGTTGTCTCCCACGCTGCGCAGTGACGGCACGCCCGCGCACTCCGGCCGCCCGTCCCGAACCACGTCCCAATCGCCGACCTCGTCGGCCAGCGGCAGCACCCGATACACGAAGAAGTCCCGGTCCGTCTCGATCACCATGGCATCGCACGAGACCAGCTCGTCGAGGGCGTTGAACGGCGCGCCCTGGCCGTTGCGGTGCCCGGCGACGGCGAAGTTGCCCGGTTCACCCGGCTGCGCGGTCTGCGGGTAGTGGCCCGGCCCTATTTCGAGGGCGTCGGCGTCCACGCCCGACTGGATGGTGTAGCGGTAGTCCTCGCCCAGGGCGGGAATGTAGATCCTCGCGAACGCTTCGCCAGGCAGCACGCTGGTGCCCTGCCCAGGCCCCGGGTCCTCCTGCCACCGCTCGGTCAACGCCTCGTCGGACTCGCTCTGCAATTGAGCGGACGTCCAGTTGGTCACGTACAGTGCGTAGAACACGAACAGCAAGACCACGATCCCCGCCGTGACCAGGAGTTCGCCGAACGTCCTGACCACGAGATAGCCTGCACCGCGCCCGCCGTCGGTGCCGGGCTCCTGGCGCTGGGACACGCTCACTCCTCTCGCAGGCGGACCTGATCGCACATCCTAGTGCGCCCCGTACCCCACTCCTGGAACGCCCGTTGTTGCGTTAACGTAGAGGTGTACCCGCCGGGTACCGCCTCCCTGCCAACACCCGTCCCGGCGGGCCGCCGCGGCAGGAAGGCACCTGAGGAACACAAGCACAGAAGCCGCCGACGACAGCCGACTGCGCGAGGACCACCGATGCCCAAGTCCAAGGTGCGCAAGAAGACCGCGTACACCCCTGGAACCGACAGGAAGACACCGGTAGCGGCTCGGGCGCAGGGGCCGACACACCCGGTCTACAAGGCCGTGATGTTCGGCCTCATGCTGCTCGGCCTGGTGTGGTTGATCGTCAATTACCTCGCGGGCCGCGAGATCCCACTCATGGCGGAGCTCGGCAACTGGAACTTCGCCATCGGCTTCGCGTTGATGATCACCGGCTTGCTCATGACGATGCGCTGGCGCTAGTCTCCGCGCAACCCGCACACCGCGAGGGGCAATCAAATCTTACTCACACCGGTGTAACTCTTCCCCACTTGTGGATAACTCTGTGGACGGTTCCCTTTCCGCAGGCAGCGAGCGCCTGACCTGGGCGCCGAAGCCCGCGATGGTCGCGCTCAGCGGAGTCGTGGCGCTGCTCGCCGCGACCGCCGCCACCTGGTTCGCGCTGGCAGGCGACCCACCTGGTGCGGTGCTGTTCGGGGTGATCGCCGTGTTCTTCGGGGGCACCACCCTGCACGGCACGGTGATCCGGCCCCGGCTACTGGCCGAACCCAGTGGAGTCACGGTACGCACCCTCGGGGGCCAGTACCGGGCGCCGTGGCGCCGGGTGCAGTGCCGGGTCGCGACCACGCGGCGTTTCGGGCGCAACGTGCGCACGCTGGAGATCGACATCGCCGCCGACACCGTTGCCGACGACGACGAGCTCGTGGTGTTCGGCGAGCTGGAGCTCGGCGCCGACCCGCACGAAGTGCTCGAAGAGCTCGAACAGCGGCGCGCCTGACCCAGGCAAGCGACGACCCCGGCTACCCCTGGTCTCCCGCTGTCCCGGCCGCCTGCCTGGCAGCGGCGATGACGTCGGCCACCGGCGTGCCGGTGCGCTCGGCCAGCTCGGCGGCATCGGCGTACTCGGGCTGCACCGTCACCACCCGGTCGGCGACGAAACCCCGCTTTACCCGGACCGTGCCACCCGCAACCGGCACCTCGATCCGGTCGCGCTCCAGCGCGCGGCGCGTCAGCTGCTGCACCCGCACGCCGAGGCTGGGGGTGTGCTCGAACACCTCGCGGCAGATGCGGTCCACCTCCCCAGGCGGAACCAGCGCCGTCAGCACCTGCCCCGGCCGTCCCTTGCGCATCAGCGCGGGCGTGGTCCACGCATCCACGGCACCGGACGAGCGGAGCCGTTCCAGCAGATCCGGCCAGATCCGGGGGTCCATGTCGTCCACCGTCGTCTCCACCTGATACAGCGACTCCTCCCGCCAATGCCCCGCACCAGCGGCGCTGGACTCACCGAGCAGCACCCGCAGCAGGTTCGGGTGGCTGTCCGGGTCGGCCGTGCCCGCACCCACCCCGATCGCGCGCGGTGTGCACTCAGGCGGCGGCCCCCACCGCGCGGCCAGCGTGGTGAGCAGCGCTGCCCCCGTAGGTGTGCACAGCTCCATCTCGGCAGGGTGAGCGGCCAGTGGCGCCGCCGCCCCGGTAAGCAGCTCCAACACGGCAGGCGGCGGTACCGTCATACGACCGTGCGCCCCCCGCACGACCCCCGAGCCGACCGCGACCGGACTGACCACCGCGTTGACCAGCGCCTGGTTCTGCTGGCTCTGCTGGGCCAGCAACCCGAGATCGTGCAGCGCCAGTGCGCACCCCACCACGTCCGCGATCGCGTCCAGCGCCCCCACCTCGTGAAAATGCACCCGGTCGACCGTCACGCCATGCACCCGGGCCTCAGCCTCGCCGAGCCGGGTGAAAGCCTCGCAGGCGAATCGGGTGACCGGTTCCGGCAACTCCGCCGCACGGATCACCGCTGTCACATCCGGCAGGCCACGATGCACGTGGCTCTCCGATGCGTCGACGGTCACGTAGGTGGCACGGAAGCCCCGTCTGCGCACCGGCTGCACGCCGAGCTCAACCGGCTCCACCCGTAACCGGGACAGCCCCGCGCGCACCGTATCCGCGTCCGCTCCCGCGTCGAGCAGCGCCGCAAGCAGCATGTCGCCAGCCGCCCCGTTGCCCGCGTCGATCCACAGGACCCTCTCCCGGGCCGTTGCCGAGCCGGTCATCGCACCTCCTCGCCCACGGCCTCGCCGGGCGCGCCCGCCGCTGCCGCGCTGCCGCGTGCGATACGGGCAGCGGCGACGCCGGCGCCGAAGCCGTTGTCCACGTTCACCGTGACCACCCCTGGCGCGCAGCTGTTGAGCGTCGCCAGCCACGCCGTCAGCCCTTCCATGTGCCAGCCGTAGCCGACGCTGGTCGGTACCGCGATCACCACGGCGCCGGTGAGCCCGCCGACCACAGACGGCAGCGCAGCCTCCATCCCGGCGACGGCCACCACGACGTCCGCGGCGTCGATCTCGTCCTTGCAGGCGAGCAACCGGTGCAGGCCTGCCACACCCGCATCCACGACCTCCACGGGTTCGGCGCCGAACACCCGGACGGTGGTTACGCACTCCCGCACCACGGGAAGGTCCGCGGTGCCCGCGCCGATCACGGTGACCCGACCCCGACCCGGCGGTGGCTCGCCGAGCACGGCCACCCGGGCCGTGGCGTCCACCTCCACCCCGGGCAGCTCCTCCCGACACCGTGCCAGCGCCTCGTCGGACAGCCTGGTGGCCAGGATGGCGCTGTCCGGATGGGCACGGCGCAGCTCCCGCAGCGAGGTGACCACCTGGTGCGAGGTCTTCCCGGTGCCGAACACCACCTCGGGATCACCGGTACGGGCCCTGCGCTGGGTATCCAGCTGGGCGAACTCGATGTTGGTGACCGCCGGGGTGTCCGGGTACGGTTCGGTCATCGGCACCTCCGTCGAAATGGGAGCTCCTCAGTGGACTCTATGTCGCCTGCGGCCAAGCTGACAGCAACCCTCCGCGACTACGGGCCGACGCTGGTGGCGTTCTCGGGGGGAGTCGACTCCAGCGTTGTGCTCGCAGCCGCCGCCCGCGCGCTCGCCGCCGACGCCGCAGCCGTCACCGCGGTGTCGCCCTCGCTGCCCGAGGCCGAGCTGGCATCGGCGAGACAGTTCTGCACCCGGATCGGCGTCACGCATCACACCGTGACGACCAGTGAGTTGGACGTGCCCGGTTACCGGGAGAACGGCTCGCAGCGCTGCTACTTCTGCAAGCAGACGCTGATGGCGGCGGCAACCCGGCTGGCAGATGAGCGGGGCTACACCACGATCGCGACCGGCACCAATGCCTCCGATGTCGCGGAGGGTTTCCGGCCGGGCATCCGCGCGGCCACCGAGGGCGGAGCCCGGACCCCCCTCGCCGACCTCGACCTGGACAAGGCGGCGGTCCGCGCGATCGCGGCGGAGTGGGGACTGCCGACCAGTGACAAACCCGCATCCGCGTGCCTGTCCAGCCGCATCGCCTACGGGCTGACCATCACGCCAGCCCGACTGGCCCGTGTCGAGCGCGCGGAGTCCGCCGCCCGCGCGCTGCTCGCCGAGCACGGCGTGCGCAACCTGCGGGTTCGCGATCTCGGCGACGCGGTGCGGCTGGAGGTCGACGCCGAGGCGGTGGCGGTGGCGCGCGACCATCACGCGCTGCGCACCGCGATCCGCGAGGCGGGTTTCGAAGACCTGCCGCTGGTGGTAGAGCCGTTCCGCTCCGGCTCCATGAACGAGCTGCTGCACCGTTAACGGTCTAGCAGGCACGCTCACCCCCGTACCGCCGCTCACCCCCGCCGCCAGGCGCGGGATCCGTCGGTACGGGCCAGCGGGCGGCTGGCCTCCCAGATGCGGCGCCAGCTCGCGGCAGGTGGACCGGTCGGCAGCGAGAGCTCACCACGCGCCTGCGCGCGCAGCGAGCCGTACCAACCCATAGTGTCCTCGGCCCAGAGCCGGGCGATCGAGTCAGCCATCCGCGCGTTGAACGACCGGGCGTCCTCCCTCTCCTCCGGCCGCAGCGGCGAGCCGTACCGCACCACCACGCGTGGCCTGCCAGGGATGGGCCAATTCCTACCTCGTGGCATCGCGGCGTACGTGCCACGCAACGCAACCGGTACCGCGGGCACCGCCCTGCTGATGCACAGCTGGGCCGCGCCGAGCCGCAGTGGCGACATCCACCCGTCGTCGCTGCGAGTGCCTTCCGGGAACAGCAGTAGGTTCCACCCGTTGTCCACCAGCCGGGGGGCGAGACTGCGCAGCCTGCGGGAGCTGTACCGCTCCACAGGGAACGCGTTGAACACCAGCGCGGTCAACCCGGCGCGCCATCGGGCGTCGAAGAAGTAGTCGGAGGCCGCGCCCACTGCCAGCCACTCGGCCAGTCGCGGCGGCAGCGAGCCAAGGATCAGCGGGGTGTCCAGGTGGCTGCTGTGGTTGGCGACGAACACCACCGGACCCGTCAACCCCGCCAGCCGGTCGAGCCCGTCGATCTGCGGGCGCGTCTGCTGCCACACCAGCGGGGTCAGCACGGTCCGCTGGATCGCGCGGCGCGTCGAGCGAGCGGCAGGGGTCCGCGCCCAGCTGGTGGGGAACTCCCCCGGCCGCTCGTGGTTCTGGTGCTCCACCGCCGACTTGGGGGTGCGGGAGCGGCCACGCCAGTCACGTCCCCGAGCGAGCAGCCGCGCTTCACCGATCAGTCCCATCCGCTGCCTCCCTCCTGTCCCGGTACCTCGCTGCCGTTACCGCACATCGGCCATCGTCATAGGCGGCGCGTGCAGGTAGTTGATGCTGGGACTGCGGCCCACCCGCTCACTGGCGATCTCCAGCGCGTCGTCGAGTGTGGACGCCGTGCGGAAACCCATCACCGAGGTCGTGTGCCGGTCACCGCCGACGAAGATGACCTCGCCGAGGTGTTCCAGCGCATGCGCCCCCCAGTACCACATGTAGAAGGGGTGCACCCCGTGGTAGGCGTAGCTGTTGCGGTACAGGTGGATATACCACGGGTCGGTCGCGAACTGCTCCTCGTACTTGGCCTCGATCGCGGCCGGATCGGTGGTTTCCGCCAGCACCTCCTCGAAGAAGTCGATGTAGCTGGGGTGGTGAACGGGATGGAACTCGTTGCGCACCGGGTGGTAGTAGATCGCCACCCCGCCGGGGCGCACGATCGGCTGCCCGCGGTACATGTTGAAGAAGTAGCCGAGCCCGAGGGACATCACCAGGATCGGGTTCATGATCGAGTTCACGTTGTACGGGCAGATGTAGGGAAGGCCGAAGATCCCGACATCGGCTGGGCCATCCACTTCGGTCAGCTGCTGCCGGTGGACGTTGCGTAGCGTCACGTCGTGTACCTCGGCCGGATCGCCCGCGGTGACCGAGGTGACGCCGTACGGAGCGACGGTGCGGTGCCACAACCACCTGCGCCGCTTCGCGGGAACCAGGTCGTTGCCCCGTTTCGCCGCGAGGTACGCGGTCTGGTCCCGCAGCGTCCACTCCCACTCACGCTTGGTGAGAAATCCGAGCTGGGACGGGAAGGTGTCGTTGTTCAGCGTCGTCTCGATCTGGAAGATCTTGAGGTTGTCGCCGAGCACCCCAGCCATGCGGTGGTAGGAATGGTGCATCGCCGAGTTCGGTGGGTCGTTGAACGAGCGCGAGTGCCGCAGCGTGTGCACGTTGTGGTGATGTAGCAGGCTGCGGTACGACGCCAGGCCAACCGACACCGACTTCGGCCCGCCGTTCATGGCGGTCAGCGTGATGTTGACGTAGACGATCAGGTCGCTCTCCGCGGCCCGGCGATTGATCTCGATGACCTCCCCGTGCCGGGTGTGACCCACCTCGACGAGATTGTCGCGATCCTCCGCGTCGTGATTGCGCAGATGGTCCGGGAAGAACGAGCGGAACACCCGGTCGCCGACAATGTGCTTGAGCTCGTCCGGCGTCATCCGCCGGTGCAGCGCGTTCGCCGCGAGCAGCTCGACATCGTCGACGTCCGCGGCGGCCGCCATCTCCAACACGTGCTCGATGATGCGCTGCCGGACATCCGGCGCGGCCATCGGAGGCAGCGGCAACGAGAGGTCGTCGAACACGATCGTCAACCGCATGCCCGGCCACAACAGCTCCGGTAACGGTTCACTGCCGAGCGGATAGGTGAGCGCCTCGTGGATGCTGCCGTCCAGATCCTCCAACGGCGGCAGCGACTCCGGCGGGTAAATCACCCGGCTCCCCAGCGGAAGCCGCTCCAGCCGGAAGCCCTCACCCTCGTGCACCAGCAACGCCGGCGTACGGTCGTCTACTTCGAGCACGAATCCTGGCCTGCTCACCCGCGCTCCCTACTGTCGTTGCCGTCTGTGCAAGTCGGTCACGGTCAATCCCGGTTCGGGTCGAAAGCCACTTTCACGGTGCCGAGCCTCCCGGCGTCGCTGGCGTGCCCGACAGCGTCACGCCAACGTGACAGCGGGTAGACCGCATCCGTGTACCCCCGGACCGCAGGAACCTGCGCAAGCGACAACGCGTCGGCGAAGTCCTCTGCGGTCGAGGCATAGGCGCCCACCAGGCTCAACTCGCGGAACCATGCCGGTGTCAGGTCCACCTCGCGGTTCGGCATACCGGAAAGCACCACCGTGCCGCCCGCACTCGCCACGCGCAGCGCGGTGTCCAATCCGGAGCCGCCGGTGCACTCGAACACCACCTCGGCCCCGCCGAGCAGGAACTCCGACCCACGGTCCGGGGTGGCGAGGAAACCACCCGTGGTGCGTCGCAACGCGCGCGCAGCGCGGTCAGGCGAGAGCACCTCCGTCGCACCGAGCTCGCGCGCCCGCTCCCGCTGGTGGCCGTACCGGGCCACAACGGACACCGGCCCTGCAGGGGTGAGCTCACGCAACGCCAGCAGGGTCAGCAAACCGACGGTGCCTGCCCCCACGATCAACACGCCCGCGCCCTCAATGATCGGCGCGCGGCGCACCGAACGCACCGCGCACGCCAGCGGCTCGACCAGCACCGCCTCCCGATCGTCGAGCCCGTCCGGCACCGGGTGCAGCTGGCTGCGGTGCGCCACCAGCATGCGGCTCCACCCGCCACCGGTACCGCCCGTGCCGCCACAGAAGCCGGTCTGCATACCTGGCGGGATCGCACCGGCCGTGACGCGATCACAGCGATTGTGCGCTCCCGAAGCGCACCCCTCGCACGGCTCGACGTCGCGGGGAACGCAGCCAAGTACCGGGTCGATCACCACCCTGGTACCGCGCGGCAGGTCGTCCAGCTCGTCGAGGGTCTCGCCCACCACCTCGTGTCCCGGCGTGAACGGCATCGTCACCAGCGCGGACAGATACGGGGAGCTCCGCCCGGTCAGCAACCCCATATCGGAGCCGCAGATGCCGGACAGCAGCGGCCGTACCCGGGTCCAGTCGCCTGCGGGCCTGCGCGGTTCGGGACGGTTGAGCAGCCGCAACGGCGACAGGTTGGCCGCGAGCACACCGGCGGCGCGGCCACCGATGGCCGACCCGGTCGCCGTGCGGCTGGTCATGTACCGCACCGGCGAGCGGTGATACTCCAGGGTCAGGATCATCCGACCGCCTCCACGAAGGAGTCGGCCGCGCTCAGCGAGTGCCGGGACCACGACACCACGGGCCAGTGGTTGGCCCTGGCATGCCGGTAGAGCTGCGGGTCGGGGTTCACCGCCACCGGGTGACCCACCGCTTCCAACAGCGGCCGGTCCGAGTAGCTGTCGCCGTAGGCGTACGACCGGCCGAGCTCGACGCCCGCGTTCTCGGCGTAATGGCGCAGCCAGGCCGCGCGTGCCTCCCCCACCAGCGGCGGCGAGTCGAGGAAACCCGAGTAGCGGCCGCCTCTGGCGTGCATGCGGCTGGCGACGACCTCGTCGAACAGCGGGGCCAGCGGCTCAACCAGCACATCGACGGCACCGGTGATCAACACCGTGCGGTGCCCCGCGGCGCGGTGCTTGCGGATCCGGCGCAGCGCCTGCGGGAACGCCCTGCGCAGCAGCGCGTCACCGAGGCGGTCGGTAACCAGCCGCCGCAACCCGGACTCGTCGACCTCGGCGTAACGGCGCAGGAAGGTCCGCAGGAACTCGCCCCGGTCGCGCCGCTCCGCGGCGAGGTAGCGGGGCAACGCCCTGGCCAGGTCGGCCAGTTCGGTCAGCCACGCCGAACGCGGCAGGTCAGCGAGCCTGGCGAGCAGGTAGGTCTCGATCATGTTGGAGGCCACCAGGGTGCCCTCCATGTCGAATACCGCCAACGTCTCGCCCACCGCGGACTCCGTAGGCTCCGGCAACGCGGAACCGGTGCGCGCCCGGCGTGTGCCGTCCCGCCTGCGAATCGTCTCGGTGATCGCCGGGAAGTGCACCCGCTGCAGGTAGTGTGGCCAGTCAATGACGGCGGGATCGAAGCCGTGCTCGGCCACCCGCTCGGGAGGCAGAGACCGGTGCAACGCCAGCAGCCGAGCGTCGGTATAGATCACCTCGGTCTCGGTGTAGACGCCGTAGATGTCGGCGTAGTACCTGAGGAAGTCGAGCGTGTCGCGCTCGCGGGTGAGGTCGTCCTGCCAGCGCCGGGTGCGTACCCCGCCGGGTGCGGCCAGCAATGCCCGCTGTGCCGCCGACAGCACCCGGTCCCCGGTGCGCAGCATCCGCTCCACGCGGCGGGCCCCAGGGAACTCCCACGACGGCACCTTCACCTGACCCCGGTCGCCGTCCGGCATCGGGTGGTTGGTGAAGTACTCGCGGACGTTGTCGTACGTCTCGCGAAACGTCAGCGGGTTCCGCGAACCGGAACCCGCATGGTAATAGGCGGGCTGGTCGCCAGGCGGGTTCGCCGCCACTGCCAGGATCGCGTTGACAACCAGGTCGACCGGGATCAGGTCGAGCACGCCGTCCGGCAGGCCGGGAAACTCGCGGAGCGTGCCCCTGCCGAACGCGACGATCAGCGGATCGGCCATCTTGAAGCCGTCGATCCAGCCGGGATACGGGTAGCGAAGCGCGCTCTCCACGATCGCGGGCCGCAGCACCGACAGCGGCAGCGCGCCGGTGAGCTTCTCCTCGGCCACACGCTCGCCGAGCGCCTTGGTGAAGGTGTATACATCGGGCCAACCGAGCGTGCGGGCACGAAGCCTGCCGCGCTCGACGAGCTGCTCGCCGACCCAGTCGCGGCGCCATCGTTCGGAGGCCTCGGCTGCCGACTGCGGGCCGGACTTGCCGTGCTCGCGCTGCCCCTCGTCCAGCGCACGGCGCAGCAAGTCGGGATGCCGCGACTCAGCCTCCACCTCCTCCCTGGCTGCGGTGGCGTGGGCCAGCTCGGTGCGCCAGTCCACATCGTGGTCCAGCGAGCGCTCCGGCACCGTGCCGCGCCGGGAACCCGCGACGTAGGCGGTGGACACGTGCACCACGTGCGGGGCGGACGGCAGGCGCCGCAGCGCCTCGTACAGCAGGCCCACCCCCGTCACGTTGGTGGCGAACGCGTCGTCGATGGGCGGATCGAAGGAGACCGTTCCCGCAGCGTGTACCGCGGTCGTGAGGTCGTCCGGCAGCGCGAGCTCCTCTCCTGAGTCCAGGCTGCCCTCCACCACGGCGACGCGTTCGGCCACCTCGGCACGCAGGCCCGCCTCACCCCAGCGGGCGCGCAGCCGGGAGAAGACCGGTTTGCGGAGCAGTTTGTCCAGCCGGTCGGCGCCGGTGGCGCTACCCTTGGCGCGCAGCAGCAGGGTCATCCGCGTGTTCGGGTAGCTTTCCAGGATCCGCGCGAGCAACGCCTGCCCCAGGAACCCGGTGCCACCGGTCAGTAGGACATGGGCACCCGCGAGCGGCTCCGTGTGATCGGGCTCAGCAGCATCATGCGGCACGATTCATCAGCCTGGCACGCTGATCGCCAAGGCTCAACCGCCACAGGGAGACCCAGAGGGTTGAACGTGGCTTCGGTTCCATAGAGGGCGCTGAACGTCACGTTCAGCCCCAACCCTCCCACTGCAGGGCGAACCACAGCCGCATGCGGATCTCGGGATCGCCAAGATCGGCCTCGAGGACGCGCTCCACCTGACGGATGCGGTGGCGGACGCTGTTGCGGTGCACGCCGAGGGCGGCCGCGGTGCGGTCCCAGTTCCCGTGCTGCGCCAGCCAGGCCCGTAGCGTGCCAACCAGCAGTCCGTGGCCGCGCTCGGCGTCGGCGCGGTGCAGCGGTGCCAGCATGCGGTGCGCGAAATCCCTCGCCGCCTCCGGTGCGACCACCCCGGCCAACCCGCTGTCCTGCCCAGCCGTCACCGGCCTGCCGACCGACTGCGCGCGCTGCAGCAGGGCGGCCAACTCGGCACGCGCACCGTGCAGTTCGCCCGCGAAACGTGCACTGCCGACCACCGCGAGCCAGCCCGCCTCGAGCAGGTCGGCCAGCTGCTCCGCGTCCGGTGCCGGGGCGGTGATCGCGGTGAACTCCGGCCCGCTGCCCACAGCCACCAGCGGGGTGTCCAGCCGCGAGCGCAGCCAGTCGTAACCGGCTTCGACCTCGCGCGGACCGTTGCCGTGTGGCGCACCGGCGACTACGCGGTAGGGGCCCGGGGGCAGCAACCGGCCCAGCACCGGCCCGCTGGCCCCAGCCTCCCCTGCCGGTTCACCCGCAGTGCCAGCAGCACCACCGGCTGGGCTGCCGAGCAGCCAGGACGTGGCTGCCTGGCCGAGCCGGGCTGCGTCCGCGCTGGCGCGCCCCACCAGCCCGAGCAGGGCCGCCGCGGCATCGGCGATGTTCCTGTCCACGGTGCCGAGCCGATGCGGCGTCCCGATCACCAGCATGTGCACCGCGCTCGCTTGCGGGTAGACCGGCTGGGCGAGCACGGCCGTGCCGGACGGCAGTTCCGTGGTGGCGCTACGGATACCCCTGCCGCCGCGGAGCTTGCCGAGCAGCACGCGCACCTCGGCGGGCAGCGGCCAGGGCACGCGGTGTTCGGCGAGCACCGCATCCCCCGGACCGACCAGCGCGGCCCAGCCGCCGACCCGCTCGGCGAGGCCGCGGGTCACTTCCCCCGGCCCGTCCACGGCCTGCTTGGTCAGCGCTTCGCGCGCCGCGGTCAGCCGCTGCTGCTCGCGCTGGTGCGCATCAGCGAGGGCCACCGCGACAGCCCTACTGATCGCCAGGAACGGGGTAGCAGGCTGTACCACGAGCAGCGGCAGCCGGTGCCGCACGCAGGCATGCCGCAGCGGCTCCGGCAGCTCCTCATGCATCGGCGGAGTGATGCCGAACCCGAGTGCGGTGATCCCGGCGGCTCGCAGATCACGCACGTAGCCGTCCACCGCCTCCTGCTCGTCCGGCAGGTTGACACCCGCCGTCAGCAGCAGCTCCTCACCGAGCAGGTACGGCGCGGGGTCGCGCAGCTCGCTCACGTGCGCCCAGCGGACCGGGAGCTCGAGCGCACCCGGCCGCAACGTCTCCGCGACCACCTCGACGGCGAGATCCGGATGCTCAGAGACGGTGCGTAACGGGACGGTGACCTCGCCGGTAGCCACCCCTTGCGTTTTGGCCATTTCTGCCGAAGATTACAAGGAACTGGGCCAGAATATCCAATTCTCCGCCGACTGCGAGCGACCGTAGGGTGACGCCAATACCAAGCACCCTCCCAGGGAGGAGGACGGCATGCCCTTCGATATCTCCGTGATCGCGCTGTACCTCGGCGGGATGGTCGCGCTCGGCTGGTACAGCCTGCGCCTGACCAAGACCAAGAAGGACTACCTGGTGGCAGGCAGGCGACTGGGCCCGATCATGTACTCCGGCACCATGGCAGCTGTCGTACTCGGCGGCGCGTCCACCATCGGCGGCGTGGCGCTCGGCTACAGCCACGGGATCTCCGGGGCATGGCTGGTGCTGACCATCGGGACCGGCATTCTGCTGCTGCACGCGCTGTTCGCACGGCGTCTTGTCCGGCTGCGCGTCTACACCGTCTCCGAGATGCTCAACCTCCGCTACGGCGGCTCCACGTCCGCGATCTCCGGGGTGGTGATGTGGGGGTACACGTTGATGCTGGCGGTGACCTCGACGCTGGCATTCGCGACGGTGTTCTCGGTACTGCTCGACATGCCGAGCGCGCTCGGCATCGCCATCGGCGGCGGCGTAGTGGTGGCCTACTCGGCGCTGGGCGGAATGTGGTCGATCACCCTGACCGACATGACCCAGTTCGTGATCACCACGCTGGGCTTTCTTGTGATCCTGCTGCCGGTGTCGATCACCGCGGCAGGCGGGTTCGGCGAGATGCGTGCCTCACTGGATGCCAGCTACTTCCAGATCGACAGCATCGGCGGCGGCACCATCGCCACCTACGCCCTGATCTACGGATTCGGGCTGCTGATTGGCCAGGACATCTGGCAGCGGGTGTTCACCGCGCGGTCGGCGAAGACCGCCACCGTGGGCGGCATCGGCTCCGGAATCTACTGCCTCGGCTACGCGCTGGCCGGCGCGCTCATCGGTACCGCGGCCAGAACGCTGTACCCGAACCTGGACAACCCCGACAACGCCTTCGCCACCATCGTGGAGGATCTGCTGCCGGCCGGGCTCAGGGGACTGGTGCTCGCCGCCGCGCTGTCCGCACTGATGTCCACCGCCAGCGGCGCGCTCATCGCGTGTTCCACGGTGAGCACGAACGACATCCTCGAGCTGTTCCGGCGCCGCGGTGGCGCCCGCCGAGCCGGGAACCAGCAACCGCACGAAGGTAACGGCAGCGAGGTGCGCACCAACCGTGCCGCCACGCTCATCCTCGGACTCGCCGCGATCGGCATCGCCATGGTGGTCGATGATGTGGTCACCGCGCTCACCATCGCGTACAACATCCTCGTTGGCGGGCTGCTCGTGGCGATCCTGGGGGCGCTGCTGTGGAAGCGCGGCACGCGTCAGGGCGCTCTAGTATCGATGGTGGTCGGCACCGTCGTGGTGCTGGGCTCGATGATCACCGAAGGTCTGGATGCCAACGAGCCGATCTACTACGGCCTGGCCGCCAGCCTGATCGCCTATGTCACCGTCAGCCTGCTCACCCCGCCGACCCCGGAGCCGGTGTTGCGGGCGTGGCAGCGGCGACTGCGCGGGCAGCAGGATCACAACCGGCGGTCCGCAGTCGACGATCCGATCGAGGCCGCCAACACCGCGCACACCAGAAGGGAGCAGCAGTGACGGGACCAGCGGACCACCCGGCCCCACAAGGGCCGATCGACTCCTCGGCCGTTCCCCGATTCGCCGGGATCGCCACCTTCGCACGGCTACCCCGCGCCGAGGACGTGGCGCACGATGGCATTGCTACCGACGTCGCCGTGGTCGGCGCGCCGTTCGACACCGGTGTCTCCTACCGGCCAGGTGCACGATTCGGACCGTCCGCGGTCCGAGAGGCCAGCAGGCTGCTACGGCCATACCACCCGGCCATGCGGGTGTCGCCGTTCGCGAACCAGCAGGTCGCCGACGCCGGTGACGTCGCCATGAACCCGTACGACATCGGCGAGGCGGTGGCCACCCTCGAAGGTGCGGCTGACCGGTTCGCGACCGAGGGAACCACGCTGGTCACCATTGGTGGCGATCACACCATCGCGCTGCCGCTGCTGCGCTCGGTGGCCAAGCAGCACGGCCCGGTGGCGCTGCTGCACTTCGATGCCCACCTCGACACCTGGGACACCTACTTCGGCCAGCCGTACACCCACGGAACCCCGTTCCGCCGGGCCGTGGAGGAGGGCGTGCTCGACACCACGGCGCTGACCCACGTCGGCATCCGCGGGCCACTGTACGGGCCGTTCGACCTCGAGTCCGACGAGCGGCTCGGCTTCGGCATCGTGACCTCTTCGGATGTGCTGCGGCGTGGAGTGGACGAGATCGCGGCCACCATCGCCGGCCGGGTGGGTAACCGGCCGCTGTACATCTCGATCGACATCGACGTGTTGGATCCCGCCCACGCGCCGGGAACCGGCACGCCAGAGGCAGGCGGCATGACCAGCAGGGAACTGCTGGAGATCCTGCGCGGGCTGCGGGGCTGCAACCTGGTCGGCGCCGATGTCGTCGAGGTCGCTCCTGCCTACGATCACGCCGAGATCACGGCGCTGGCCGCGGCACATGTGGCCTACGACCTGGTGTGCCTGCTGGCCTCGCGCGGCGACCGGTACGCAGCGGGGAGCCATGAACAGCGCGAACGCTAGCCGGATCGGCGGCGATCTCGTCGTCGAGTCGCTACGGGCGCTCGGCGCGGACACCGCCTTCGGACTTCCTGGCCAGCACGCCCTCGGCCTGTTCGAGTCGCTGCGCCGTACCCCACAGATGCGGCTGCTCGGCGGCCGGGTGGAGAACAACCTGGCGTTCGCCGCTGATGGCTTCGCCCGCGCCCGCCTGGCCGCGCGTGCCACGGACCGGGACTGCCCGGTGCCTGTCACCCCGCTGCTGGTCTCCACCGGCCCCGGTGCCCTGCTGACGTTGCCCGCGCTACAGGAGTCGATGGCAGCGTCGGTACCGGTGCTGGGAATCTCCAGCCAGGTGCCGCTGGACGGGCTGGGCGGCGCCCGCCGCGGCTACCTGCACGAGCTGCCCGACCAGCAGGCGAGCTTCCGTGACGTGGTCAAGGGAACCTGGCTGGTCAGGCATACCGCGCAGATCCCCAGCGCGGTCCGTGCCGCTTGGGAGTCCGCGGCGAGCCCGCCGTACGGCCCCGTGTGGCTGGAGATCCCGCAGGACGTGCTGCTCGCTCCGGCGAGCCTGCCGCCGGTTACCTCGCTACGGGCCGATCCCGGTCGGCTGGCGCCGCTGCCCGAGCTCATCGAGGCCGCGGCCGAGCTGCTGGCCCGCGCGAAGCGACCGGTGATCCTGGCCGGTGGCGGCGTGCTGCGCAGCGGTGCGCAGGCCGAGCTCCGGTCGGTGGCCGAAGCGCTGCGGGCGCCGGTGCTGACCACGTTCGGCGGCAAGGGTGCCTTCGGCTGGAACGACCCGCTCTCCGCGCAGTCCTGGCTGGAGGACGGCCACACCACCGAGTACCTGGAGGCGGCGGATGTGCTGCTGGTGGTCGGGTCCGGGCTCGGCGAGCTGTCCAGCAACTACCACAGCTTCGCCCCGCGCGGCCGGGTCATCCACATCGAGGCCGATGCCGCCACACTCGGCGCGGCGCACCCGTCGCTCGGTATCCACGCCGATGCCGCCGCCGCACTGGCCGCGCTGTACCAGCTACTTCCGTCCCACCAACCCGATGGCGAGGCGGAGCGCTCAGCCGTCGAGCTGCTGCGGCTGGTCGACGCGAGGCTCGCCGAGCAGGACCTGGAGCGCGAGCGATCGCTGCTTGCCGACGTACGCGCCGCGCTGCCGGAAGGAACGCCGAGTTACTGGGATATGACCATTCTCGGGTACTGGGCGTGGTCGGCGTGGAATCCGGACAGCGCGCCGATCCATACCGCACAGGGCACCGGCGGGCTCGGCTACGGCCTTCCCGCGGCGCTGGGTGCGGCCGCACACGCGGGTGGCGTGCTTGCCGTCTCCGGCGACGGCGGCGCGGCATACGGGGTGGCGGAGCTGGCCACCGCGGTGGAGTATCAGCTCGATGTCACCTGGCTGATCATCGACGACGGCGGTTACGGGATCCTCCGCGAGTACCAGACCGCCACGTTCGGCCACACCACGGCCACCGAGCTGGCGCGCCCTGACTTCGCGGCACTGGCCCGCTCGTTCGGGGTGCCCGCCACGGTAGCCAGCCTGGCCTCGATCCGCGATGACCTCGGCGCTGCGCTGCGCTCGCCGGGACCGTCGGTAGTGGTCCTGCCCGCCGAGCTCCGGATGTTCGAGCCCAGCTCGCCGCGCCGCTAGCCAGCGGGCGCGGATGCGGATTGGTGCCGACGTTCAGTACAGCACGAAGGTGTCGAGCTGCGCGAAGCGGACCGCGAACACCCCGAGCAGCGCGACGAGCAGCAGCACGACCGCGCCCGCCTGCCAGCGGGTGCGGTGGCGCTCGGGGGAGTACACCATGGCCAGGCACACCAGCGCGCCCATGACCAACCCGCCGAGGTGACCAAGCCAGGAGATCTGCGGGACACCAAAGCTGATCACCAGGTTGATCGCGATGATGCCGAGAATCGGCGTGAGATTCAGCCGCAACCGCAGCACCGCGATGAGGATCCCGCCGAGCACGCCGTACACGGCACCCGAGGCACCCGCCGTCTGGGTGCCCAGGTCGGAGAACGCGAACACTGCGGCACTGCCGCCGAGCAGCGCCAACCCGTACAGCGCGAGGTAGCGGGTGGGGCCGAGCAGCCGCTCCAGCTCCCTGCCGAGGATCCACAGCGCGAGCATGTTCACGGCGAGGTGCATCAGCCCGAAGTGCAGGAACCCGGAGGTGATCAGGCGCCACCACTCGCCTGCGGCCACGATGGGCGGCCAGAGCACGCCGAGCTCCATCACCCGCGACTCGAAGTTGCGCATCACGTCCTGCGCCTGCGCCGCGGTCACGGCGAACACGGCGACGTTGATGGCGATCAG
The DNA here is from genome assembly GCF_033042135.1 of Haloechinothrix sp. LS1_15. Taxonomy (NCBI): domain Bacteria; kingdom Bacillati; phylum Actinomycetota; class Actinomycetes; order Pseudonocardiales; family Pseudonocardiaceae; genus Haloechinothrix; species Haloechinothrix sp. LS1_15. The sequence goes on from NZ_WBXM01000001.1 coordinate 53,714, forward strand.
CGCGTAGGTGACCGTCGGGTAACGCGGCATCCTGGCGCCCGCGATGGTGCGGTAGCCAAACTCCGACTTGCGGTATCGCGCCCGCTGCGCCTGCTGCTCCTTGCGCGCGGCGGCGACACAGTCCACGCAGTGATAGCCGACGGAGGCCTCCCGCAGGCAGTCCGGGCAGGCGAACCGCTCGCAGCGCGCGCACCGCAACCCGGTGGCCCGTTGGGGGTGCCACCAGCAGGTTCGTGACGGCGACGCGCCCGCCTGCCCCGGCTGCTGTGGGGGTTCATTCACCGGACCATCCACCTCGCAGGACGCCTTTCCGTCAGCTTCGGTCGATGCTCACGCGCTCGATCACGATGTCTTCGAGCGGCTTGTCCCCGGGCCCCGTGGGTGTGGTCGCGATGGCGTCCACGACCCGGCGGGAGTCCTCGTCGGCGACCTCACCGAAGATCGTGTGCTTGAAGTTGAGGTGCGTCGTGGGTCCGACCGTGATGAAGAACTGCGAGCCGTTGCTGTTCGGCCCCGCGTTCGCCATCGCCAGCAGGTACGGCCGGTTGAACTGTAGCTCGGGGTGGAACTCGTCGCCGAACTTGTATCCGGGCCCGCCGCGACCGGTGCCGGTCGGGTCGCCGCCCTGGATCATGAAGCCGTCGATGACCCGATGGAAGATGCATCCGTCGTAGAACGGTCCCGACATCTCGCCCTTGGCATTGGGCTGCGTGTACTCTTTGGTCCCTTCGGCGAGCTCCACGAAGTTCGCGACCGTTTTCGGCGCGTGGTCACCGAACAGGGTGAGGCGGATATCGCCCATGGTCGTGTGCAGCGTGGCCTCGAGGGACGCTCCAACGGGGGATTCGTTGCTTTCAGTCACTCGAACATCGTGCCACCTTGTATTGTGGCGTCATAGTCGGGCCAGCTCCGGCTCGTCCGGGCTGACCCCGAACCGACACGGATACGTACGACGGCGAGTGGGTACGACCAGGGACGCTCCGCGTTCCCTACACGCGTGATCTTGGTGTCCTGTAGCGGGCACACAGCGCGCTCAGGGGGCAGTATTGGGTGAGGGACAACACCACACAACGACGGATGATGAGGTGAAGGCCATGTCTCGAGGCCCAGATTCGATGGGTGAGTCTGTCAAGAGCGGCTTGCATTCAGTGCGCCAGCGGGCCTCAGAAGCTGGCAAGGTAGGCGCGGAAGTGACGTCCAACGCCGCGGCCGTTGCCGACCGGAAGCTTGCCGAGCACGGCATGAGCCCTGCACAGTTGGCTGAGTCGGTCTCTGAAGGAGCAGATACCGCCCGCAAGGAGGTCACCAAGGGCACGCGCCGCGCCCGCAAGCAGCTAGAGCGTAAGGCGAAGCAGGCGCGCAAGGACCTCGCTCGCGGTGCGGAGAAGGCACGAAAGGAAGCCGCTATGCAGGAAGCGGAGGCCATCAAGGCCAACGCGGCGAAGCCGACCCGCAAGGACAAGAAGGAGGCTATCAAGACGGCCAAGAAGGCGGGCACGTCGAAGAAGCAGGCGAAGAAGGACTTGAAGGAGAGCAAGAAGCAGGCGAAGGCGGCCAAGAAGGAAGCCAAGGCGGTCGCCGCCCAGGCCAAGGACGGCAAGCGTCGTCGCTGGCCGTGGGTGCTCGGCCTCGGGGCCGTGGCCGCGGGCGTGGCCTACGCGATGCGGCCGAAGCCGGAGCCGCCGCTCGCCCCGGTTCCGCCGCGCTCCGACGGGCAGCACCCGGCACCTCCGGAGGCCAGCACCACGCCGTCCGCCGCTTCCTCGGCGACCTCGTCCGGCTCCGCTGGCGGCTCGTCGGCGAGCACGTCGGCCGGCTCGTCGGCGTCGCCGAGCGCGAGCGGCTCCAAGTCGGAGTCGAGCTCGGCTGCGGGCAAGCAGTCCGGCTCCGGCGCCTCCGCGCAGGACAAGTCCGCGCAATCCGGTTCCAAGGACACCCCGCAGCAGCGCAGCGCCAACGAGGACCGGCAGTCCGGGGCTAACAAGAAGAGCTGACAGCGCCCTTCGCGCCGCAGACGATGGGCCGGGGATCGATCACGATCCCCGGCCCATCGTGCGTTGCGCGGGTTGACCGTACGGGTCAGCCACGTTTCGGGCGCTGCGGTATGCCTGCCGCGGCGCCCGCTGGTTACTGGGCGCCGTGCTTGGTCAGCAACTCGGCCAGCCGCGGCAGCGCGGCCTCCACGTGGTTCTTGCCCTGCGGGCGCAGCTTGTCGTACACCTTCTTGATGGTTTCCCGCCGGGAGGCTTGCGCGCGGGAGTCGGTCACGCCGAGCAGGGCGTCGGCGATCTCGTCGGAACGCCCGTCGAAGTACTCGGCCAGCGAGCCACCGCCTGTCTCGCGGTAGTCCGTGTAGAACGGCTCCAGGCTGGCGGTGAAGTCGTCGAGCAGGCTGTCCACCGCTTCACCGATGATGCCCGGCTTGATCTTCTTCACCACGCCGTAGCCACCCTTGATGGCCGTGCCCGACATTCCGCTCTTGCTGTCGACCTCGTCGTCGATCAGCTGCTGCATGTCCGCGACGACGGTGGGGCGGTTGCTCTCGTCGAGCAGGATCTCCTTCAGCGTTGCAGCCACGTCTGTTGTGTCCTTTCCCGTGTTTCCTGCGTATCGGTTCGTCACTAGTCATCCGGCCGTCGCCGGCCTCCCCGTGACGGCCCTTCTGGCTCCCGTGCATCGCTGGACACGCCCTGATCGGCTGCGACAGCTCCGATGTGGACGCTTTGCCGGTTTCGGGCCCGCGATCGCGCAGCGACGCACTGTACTCCCGGCCGGGCGATCCCCCTCGCCTGCCTCCCCGCTACCCGAACGCCGAGCACGCGCGGAACTTTATACCGTGTCTCGTTTCCGCCGACAGGGAGTCTCGACACGGCCGCCGGTCAGTCCGCGAGCAAGTGCTGAGTGAGCGCCCACGCGCTGGCGTGATCGGCGAGGAAGAAAGCCTCGATGGCGAGCCCGGCCAGCGTGACGTCCGCCGGATTACCGAACACCGTCGTGGTGCTCGCGAACCGCACCTCCCCCGCGGCCGAGCGGAACCGTAGCGGGACGACCAGCTGATCGCCGGGCAACGTGTCGGGTTCCGATCTCCCGGCGGGGTACCCCGCGAGTTCCCAGGATCCGCGGCGCCATCCCGTCCGGATGCAGGCTCAGTCGCAGCACGTTCAGCGGCGGTTCGAGCAGGTGCTCCGCGGCGTCTACAGTGAACAGCGAAACCGTCGCGTTGGCCTCGACCAGGTTCCAGTCGCTGTCCACCAGGACGGCCGGGTACGGCTCGTGCCCGCGCAGCACCTGCCGGATCCCGGCGCGTATCGCGTCCATCCCGGGCTCGTCGAGGGCGCGTTCGGTGTAGCGGGGTGCGTACCCGCCTGCCAGCAAGAGCCGGTTGCGCTCGCGCAATGCGAGCTCCAACGACGTGGCGAGCGTGTCGATCATCGTGCTGGTCGGCTTCGACCGTCCCGTTTCGATGAAGCTGAGATGCCGTGTGGACACGCCAGCTCGGAGCGAGAGCTCGAGCTGGCTGAACTTGCGTCGCAGCCGCCACGCGCGGAGCAGTTCCCCTACACTCGCCCCCTCCCGCAGGGCGGGATCGGTGGCTTGCCCTGTCGTCATATTCCGGACAGTACGGACGGTTCCGCACGGGGTCCATTACCTCGGAGGTCATCGACACCCGGCGCGATCGCGGAAAGGCTGGGACGCGAAGAACGCACCTGTGGACGGGAGAAGGGGAATCCGATGGTCGATGTCAGTGACCGGCGTGGCGATGCGCCGGAGGCGAGCGTGTTCGACAGCGACACCGGCTGCGTGCCGGACGGGCGGGCACGGTGGCGGGCAGCGCTCTCGGACCGCTGGAGTGTCCGGGCGGGCGTTCCGAACGGTGGTTACCTGCTGGCCACCTGCGTCCGCGCGCTGGCTGGCGAACTCCCGTTCCCCGACCCCATCGCGGTGTCGGGCCACTTCCTGCGGCCCGGGCGGGTGGGCGAAGCCGAGCTGGCCACCCAGGTGCTGCGCGCGGGCAGGCGCATGGCCGTGGCCGACTGCCTGCTGAGCCAGGACGAGCAGCGCGCGCTGCGTGTGGTCGCCACGTTCGCCGACCTCGGCAACCCCGCGGGCCGGACGCGGCTGCGCAACAGTCCTCCCGAGCTGCCTGCCCCGGAGCGCTGCGTGTCCGCGACCAGCGGGATCGAACTCGGCGGGGCCAGCATCGCCGAGCAGGTGGAGATCAGGTTCGCCGAACTACCCGCCTGGCGCCTCGGTCGCTCGGACGACGTCGCGGATGTGGCGTACTGGATGCGCTTCGCCGACGGCAGGCCAACGGACGTGCTCGCGCTGCCGCTGCTGGTCGATGCCGCCCCACCGGTGGTGTGGGAGATCGGTGAAGCCACCTCGGTCACGGTCGAGCTGACTGTTCACGTACGAGCGCGACCGGCTGCCGGATGGCTGGCCTGCCGGTCTCGTACCCGGCACCGGATGTCCGGCTACCACGAGGAGGACGCCGAGATCTGGGACTCGGGTGGGGTGCTGGTGGCGCAATCCCGACAGCTTGCCATCGTATAAGTCTTGCTTATCGTAGTATGTATGCTACATTACGGCAGACATCTGCGATTAGGGAGATAGTGACGATGCGAGCGGTTTCCGAACCGTCCGCGTCCGCGGCAGGCCCATCGATCACGAACGACTCCGTGATCGACGCGCGCGACCTGCGGATGCGTTACGGAACGGTCGACGTGCTGCGGGGCGTCGACTTCACCGTCCGGTGTGGCGAGGTGCTGGTCATGCTCGGCCCGAACGGGGCGGGCAAGACCACCACGATCGAGATCCTCGAGGGATTCCGGATGCGTTCGGCCGGAGACGTCACGGTGCTCGGCTCGGACCCGGCGACGGCGGGTGAGGACTGGCGCGCCCGGTTCGGTGTGGTGCTCCAGTCCTGGCGCGACCACGGCAAGTGGCGCGTGCACGAGCTGCTGCATCACCTCGGCCGCTACTACGCGCCGTACGCCACACCCGACCGCCAGCGACCGATACCCACGGACGAGCTGATCGAGCGGGTCGGGCTGACCGGGCACGAGCGGAAGAAGATCTCCGCGCTTTCCGGGGGGCAACGGCGCAGGCTGGACGTGGCCGTCGGCCTGGTCGGCAGGCCGGAACTGCTGATCCTCGACGAGCCAACGGCGGGTTTCGACCCGCACGCGCGGCGCGAGTTCCACGACCTCATCCACCGGCTGTCGGATCTGGAGGACACCACGATCCTGCTGACCACCCACGACCTCGACGAGGCGGACAAGCTTGCCGACCGGGTGCTGATCCTGGCAGGTGGCAGGATCGTCGCCGACGGCAGCCCTGACGCCCTGGCACGGCAGGTATCCGGGCAGGCCGAGGTGCGCTGGAGCGTGAACGGGCAGCGGCACGTACACGCCACCACCGAGGCCACCCCGTTCGTCCGGCAGCTGTTCGAGCAGCACGGTGACCGCGTCACCGACCTGGAAGTCCGGCGGGCATCGCTGGAGGACACCTACATCACGATGGTGCAGCGGCACGAATCCGGCGACGCCGAGCAGGCCGTTGCCGAGTTCACCGGCCGGACCGACCACAGGCAAGGGGGGTCATGAACCCGAAGGCACATGCCGCGCGTACCGGTCTGACACGCGGCCTCATCGAGTTCCGTCAGATGCTGACCAACGCCTCTGATATGTCATTCATGCTGATCATGCCGGGAATCCTGTTGGTGGTGCTGTACTTCCAGCGCAACTCCGAGGTCGAGGGCACACCGTTGTCGCTGGCCGTGCTGTCCATCCCTGGTGTACTCGGCATCATGGTGGCCTACCTCGCGATGATGAGCCCGGCGTACTCGCTGGCCGCCGAACGCGAGGACGGCACCCTGCTGCGGATGAAGGCACTGCCGCACGGCATGACCGGTTACGTGAGCGGCCGGGTGCTGGGATCGGTGCTGGAGTCGCTGGTTCCGATGGTGCTGCTCCTGGTTCCCACGCTGCTGCTGTTCGACGGAGTCATGTCGGGCGGGCCGACCGGCTGGCTGCTCCTCCCGCCCATGGTCCTGCTCGGCTTGCTGTCGAGCCTGCCGATCGGGTTCATCATTGGCTCGCTGGCCAGGAACCCACGCACTATCGGTGGCTGGGGTTTCTTGACCACCGGCGGCCTCGCCGCGATCTCCGGGATCTTCTTTCCCATCATCATGCTGCCCGCCTGGCTGCAGGTGCTCGCGCAGATCTTCCCGGTGTACTGGATCGGGCTGGGCATGCGCTCGATCTTCCTGCCGGACGAGGCGGCGGCGGTGGAGATCGGCGAGTCATGGCGGACGCTGGAGATGCTCGGCGTGCTAGGAGTTTGGTCGATCATCGGGCTGGCCCTGGCACCGGTGGTGCTCCGGCGGATGGCCCGCCACGAGTCCGGCTCCGCTGTCGAGGCCCGCAGGCACGAGGCGGCGCAGCGTATCTGATGATCACCGCGCGAGGGAGCAGTGGCGACCATGAGGCGGCAAGCATGAGCGACACCATCTACAACCGGCTGGCGGTGCTGCGAGCCGAGCGCGGCATCTCCCGCAGGCAACTCGCCGAGGCGCTGGGGGTGCACTACCAGACGGTCGGGTATCTGGAACGCGGCGAGTACAGCCCGAGCCTCGCGCTGGCGCTCCGCATCGCCGAGCACTTCGAGGTCCCGGTCGAGGCGGTGTTCTCCACCCGTCCCTTCCCCCGCATCGGCGAGGCCGGGCGGTCGGCCTGACGGGCATCGGTACCGAAAGGAATCTTCATGTCCCCAACCCAGCCAGGGGTGACGCTCGGCGGCCCAGTGTCGCGTGCCGAACGCGCCATCGCACCTGACCTCGCGCGCGGTCTGATGCTGCTGCTGATAGCGCTGGCGTACGCCCCGACATATCTAACCAATGTGGACGATGGATTCTGGCTTCGCCCTGGCGGCGGCAGCACAGTCGACAATGCCGTCAACTTCGCGAGCTTGCTGCTCCTGGACAATCGCGCCTACCCGTTGTTCGCCGCGCTCTTCGGTTACGGGATGGCTGTGCTGGTCAGCAGGCAGCTCGCCGCAGGAACCGCCGAATCCGAGGTACGAATGCGGCTCCGGCGCCGCAGCCTGGCACTGCTGTTGTTCGGCTTCGTGCACGGCGCGTTGATCTACCCTGGAGAGATTCTGGGCCCCTACGCTGTGGCGGGATTGCTCATCGGCTGGTTGCTGTTCCGGGACAATCGAACCCTGGTGAAAGCTGTCGCCGCGATCGCGCCGATCTACCTGGTCACTATCCCGGTCATCGGTGTGATGATGCGCTCGGGAGGCGAGTTCGGCGAGAACTCACTAGGCACGTATCCCGAGACCGTGCTGATGCAGGCGGCGGCGTACCCGTTCGCCCTGGTGTTCAACGTAGTGTTCTTCCCGATCGTGCTGGCGATCCTGCTCGGCGCGTGGGCGGGCAAACGCGCATTGCTGCATCGACCTGCGGAACACAGCCGCTCGCTCGGCAGGATCGCCACTGTCGGCATCGGCGTCTCGCTCGCCGGAGCCCTTCCTGCGGCGCTCATCGGTGCGGAACTCTGGCACCCGGGCGCCACAGCGGGCACGGTCCTACTCTCCCTGCACATTGCCACCGGGGTCTTCGGAGGGTTCGGCTACGCCGCCTTGTTCGGCCTCCTCGGGGCCCGGCTACAGCACAGCAGTGGCGTGCTGGTGCGGTCGCTCACGGCAACCGGTCAGCGCTCGCTGACCTGCTACCTGCTACAGTCCGCCCTGATCTTCGTCGTCATGTCGCCTGTCGCGCTCGACGTAGGTGGTCCGGTCCACGCCACCGGTGCCGCGCTGGTCGCGGTCGCCGCCTGGTTGGCCGGAGTCGCGCTATCGGTCCTGCTGGAGCGAGCGCAACGGCGTGGTCCGGCGGACGCGCTGTTACGCCATCTGATCTACCGGGACCGTGCCTCGACGTAAAGCCTCGCCCCGAGCACGGGTCGCCGACGGAGCCGAGCGGCCCCTTGGGTACATATCCGGTAGCCGAGGACCCCTTCGGCTCACTCCCCCTGGCCGAGCCGGTCCACCCGACGGAGGAAACCGCGCCGGTCGAGGAAGTGGGAGAGGTACTGGCGGTGCTCCTCGCAGGCGATCCAGGTCTTCTCCCGATCCGGATCGTGAATCTTGGGGTTGTTCCAGACCACGGCGTAGACGCCTACGGCGGTGCAGCCCTTGGCGGAGCAGATCACGGAGTCGGGCGCTTCGGTCATCACCGCCAAGGATAGGGCACGCACCGCAGAGCAGCGGCGGCGTAACCCAGCGGGATCAGTCGCTGTCGCTGAGCGGGCGGAGGACCGACAGTGCCTGCCCACCCCGCTCGCGATGAATATCGCCGTCATCGATCCATTCCTCGAGGTCCTCGATGAGATCGTCGGCGTCCTCGGCCCAGTCCTCCTGGTCCTCCTCGCCGAGCAAGCTCTCGATATCGGACAGCAAGCTGTCACTTTCGGCGCCCCAAGCCTGCATATCCCTCGCGATCTCGGCGAACAGCCCGCTGGTCCTGGCGAGTTCCGGCGACTGCGGGCGGCCCTCGCGTTCCAGCACCGTGATCGACTGCCTGCCCAGCACGGGTTCCACCTTCCCGTCGGCCAGCCATTCTGCCACGTCGGTGACCAGCTTACGCGCCCGTTCGGGCCGCTTATCCTCGTCGGCATCCCGCACGTCGCGCAGCTTGTCGAGCAGCTTGTCACCGCGCTCGCCAGCCGCCTCAGGGTCCCGAGCCACCTCGGCGATGAGCTCGTTCAAGTCGTCAGGCGCGGCCGCGACGCCGGTGTCGTCGGGGTCCGGCTCGGCCCGTTCCTCACCGGATCCGTGCGGCTCGTCCGCCGCATCGTCTGGCTCGTCGTTCTCCCCGGCAGCCGGGTTGATCCGCTCCGCGGGTGAGGCCTCGCCCGCGATGCGGTGCTCGGGTGCCGCCAGCGCGGCCGCGACGAACAAGGCAACCACCGCCACCAGCGCGATCAGCGCCCACCGGCGCCGTCCGGATCCGGTCGCGGGCGGCGATCCGTACGGCTGCGCGGCGGCGGGCAGCATCTTGGTGACCCGCGGTCGGGGCGCGGTGCCTCCGGAGGCCAGGGCGCGCCGCATCCCATCAGCGTCGCCGTACCGCTCGGCCGGGTCCTTCGCCAGTGCCCGCTCGACCACGGAGGCCACCCCGGCTGGCACGTGCGGTGCCACCTCGGCCAGCGGCGGTACCGGGTCGCGCTGGTGCGCCAGCGCCTCTGCCACCGGGGTCTCCGCCTCGAACGGCGCGCGTCCGGTCAGGCATTCGTACAACACGACACCCACCGAGTAGACGTCACCGGCAGCACTCGGCTGTCGACCGGCAGCCTGCTCCGGAGCGACGTAGCGGGGCGTGCCGATCATCATGCCGGTGCTTGTCAGCCGGCTGGTGTTCGCGGCCAACGCCGCCGCGATCCCGAAATCAGCCAGCTTGATCCCACCCGCGTCGGGCAGCAGGATGTTCGACGGTTTCACGTCCCGGTGCACCAGGCCCCGTTGATGGGCCGCAGCCAGCGCGCCCAGCGTGGCATCGGCGATCTCCACCGCCTCCGCGACAGCGAGCCCGCCTTCGTCACGCAGCCGATGTTCCAGGCTACGACCGGCGACCAGCTCCATGACGATGAACGGCCTGCCTGCGTCCTCCCCCACGTCGTAGACCGACACCGTGTTCGGGTGCTGCAGGGCTGCCGCCGCCCTGGCCTCGCGCAGCAGCCGTTCCCGGGCTGTCGGCTCGCCCGCGATGTGGTCGTGCATGAGCTTGATCGCCACGTCGCGGTCGAGCGTGCGATCACGGGCGGCATAGACCTGCGCCATGCCGCCCGCACCGAGCGAGGCACCCAGCTCGTAGCGTCCGCCAAGAACCGTCGACCCGACCACGCCGGAAACCGTACCGTTACCTCACCCCGACGCGTGACACGACCGGGGAGCCCACCTACCGGCCTGGCGTATCCCAACACCGCATCGCCCTGCGCCGGGCAGGGCGATGCGGTGCCCATCGTGTGGGTCGTAGTGTCCGTTATGCGCGCACCGAGAGGTCGCCGAGACTCTGGTGAATCCTCGGCCGACCGGCTGTCGGGCTTAGGAGGCCTCGCCCTGCCGCTGGCTTCCCTCGGACTCGCCGTTGCCATCCTGGTCGGCAGCGTCCTCGTCAGTCCGCAGGTCCAATGCCGCACGCCCCTCGTCGTAACGGCGCGCGATCATCTCGTAGGCCTCGCGCTCGGTCTCGTCCAGCCACGCGCGGTACTCAGTTGACTCCGGCAATGCTTCCCCGTCCTCTTTAAGTTCTCGCGACGAGCATCGTGAGGGTCGCATGCCGATCGGCCGTTGGACCAAAGGTGGTCCAACGGCCGATGCGACTCCCCTGCCATTCTCCCTCGTCACCGTCGTCACTTCGAAGTAACGGGTACATCACTGTACCACACATACGGCAGAGTCTGTGCCAAAGGTCACACAGTTATCGCCCAAAAGGGCTAGTCTGGGAGCGATGGCAGTGGCTCGTGTGGATCCAGTTCGACCCCCGCATCCCGCAATGTGTGGTGCACCACTCCCCAGACCCAGCCGGTGACCGTATGGATGAACTCCTCGCGCGACAGCGCGTTCGGTTCGTTCATCCATCGCCGTGCCGCGGACTCGACCAGACCGATCAAACCGAACGCCGCCGGGTCGGCGATTCTCGTGTCGAGCCCCAGCACATTCAAGTACGCACGCAGGATCTCGCTGATCCGTGCGGCCAACGCCGCCCGGATGTCGGTGACCATCGCGCCGACTCCCTCGGTGTCCTGTACGGCGCGATGCATGACGTAACGGTAGAGATCTGTGTGCTCACTCAGCCAGATGACGAACGTGCGCACCCCGGTCTCGATGAGCTCCCATGCGGTTCCCCCTCGGTACTCCAGCACCGGCGACATCGACGTGGACAGCAGGTCTGCCGCGCGACGTGCCACCGCGCGGTAAAGATCGTCGGCATCGTCGAAATGCCGGTACAACCTGGGTCGGGGCACCCCCGCCTGCGCGGCGATCTGCCCGGTCGACACTCCGGGCCCGTGCACGCTGATGGCAGCGACGGCCGCATCCACCATCTCGGCACGTCGCTTACTGCGCTGGCCGGCCCATCGCGCTGCGCGGCCGTCACCAGAACCGGCCTTGTGCTGCTCGGGCACGCGCCCCAGCGTACGCACGCGCCTGCGGCGAATACAGTCCCTCTCAATCCGCGGAAAGCCCCTGGCTGGTGACGGTTACTGATGGTGCCGCAGCGGCCGGCGCCCGCCGTGACGAAGCCACACCGATGCCATCATGGACACGAGTAGCGGACCTCCCCTCCCTGGCGGATCCGCTGTGGACTCTCGCACGTGCCCTCGGTGCGGGAGGTTCCCGCTCGCACCGTCCGCGGAGAACGCTGGGGCCGTCCGGATCGCTTGCGGAATCCGGACGGCCCCCTTGACTCTCGCGCGGCTCGAATCAGTCGTGTTGCAGGGCCCGGTCGGTGACCTTCCAGACCCGCGGGTCGTAGGCCATCTGGATGTGCCCGATGATCGCACCGGGATACTCCTCCTGCATCAGGATGTTGTCCACGTTGTCTCCCTCGAGAAAACTCGTGGTGTACGGGGTGACCAGCACGTCGGACCTGCTGGCGACCATGGTGTAGTCGACGTCGCCCGGCGCGGGGTCACCGGCATTGAGCTCATCGAGGAAACCCGTGGCGTTGGTGAGCTGGGAGCAGACCTCGCACACCCTGGGAAGCAGCTCTTCCTCGAAACCCGGGATCTTCTGGGCGAGCGTGTAAAGCCCGGACAACGTCAACCCGTCGTTCGGCGCTGCCCACGCGACGAAGTTGTCCACTTTCTCGGTGCCGCCCAGGTTCTTGAGGTAGTAGCGGGGCATGACTCCGCCCTGCGAGTGACCGACGATGTCGACCTTCTCGGCTCCGGTCTCTTCGAGAACCTTGTCCACGAAGGCGCTGAGTTGCTCGGCCGAGTGCTCGATGGGCTTGAACCCGCCGAGCAGCCCGGCGACCGGGAGGTCCACCGAGCCGTAGGTTCCGGTGAACACGCAGTGGCCCTTGGCCGACAGGTAGGGCGAGTATGCGCTGAAGTGCCCGGCTGCGGGTGCACCGAAACCGTGGGCAAGGATCACCGGGCGCGGGTTCTCCTCTGTGGGCTCGCAGTCCCAGTCGTTCGCGCCAAGCGGCGCCGGGTCCTCCCGGATCGGCGGGGGCGTCGAGGCGTCGGACCGTTGGAACGTGTCGGTGGTCGCCTGTCCTGCGTGCACTGGCTGTCCTGCGTGCGCTGCCTGTCCTGGCGCGGCCGCCGCTGCCGCCGGGCCGATCAGGGCCACGGCGAGTGCGGACGCGGCGGCCAGCGAGAGCGCTCGCATGCCGTTGCGCATGTCATCCTCCTCCTTCGCAGCTCATCCGGGTTCCACCCGGCTGTGGTCGGCACGCTACTCCGGAAGAGTACAAACAAACAAGAAACTTGTTCAAGAAGAATGTTCAAACTCGTGGCGATCCGGTGGTCGCAAGCCTCGCCGCCGGGCGCTGTCACATACCGTGGATGGCATGCCGCCTTCCTCACGCCGCCGTTCCCGCCAGCGACCACGGCGCGACGCCGTGCTCAAAGCCGCCGTCGAGGTCGTGGCCGAGGAGGGTATATCCGGGGTCACGCACCGCGCTGTCACGCAACGCGCCGGGGTGCCGCTGGCGACCGTGAGCTACTACTTCTCGTCCATCGACGAGCTGATCTCCGAGGCACTGCACGAGTTCGTACGGGAGCGGGTGGCCGAGATGGCCACGCCGCTCGACCGCGACTCGGCTTCGACACCGGCGGAGCTCGGGCAGTGGCTGGTCTCGCTGTTCCGGGACTCGTCACGGCAGCAGCGGATCGCCTTCTTCGAGATCCTCGTCAACGCGCAGCGGTTTCCCGAGCTGGCCGAGACCGCGCGGCACGGACTGGACGCTTATCAGGAAGGCGCGCGTAGCGCGCTGCAAGCTCTGGGCGCTCCGTCCGCGAGCGGTGACGCCCGCGCCTTCGTCGCCCTCTGCCTGGGATACGGCCTGCTCGACATCGCCGACCCGGACACCGGCGATTCCGAGGAGTTCTTCACCGCCCTCGCCCACCTGCTGCTCGGCAAGGAACGTGCCAGGGACGCCCCCGAGCAGGCGGAGCGCCGGATCGGCAGGGCGCTCCGGCCGTGACAGGGGCCGTGACAGGACGCGGACGGAAACGCACGACGTCGTGCCCACGGGACATGGTGCCGAGTTGCACCGTAAGCCCCGCGGGCACGATTCCCGGCAACCGCGCGGGCGTGCCGGGTGCGCGCGGAGGCGTCAGCCTCCCGGCATCGGCATTTCCGGCATCTCGGGTTGGCCCGCGAACCAGTCGAAGTACATGCCTGCCGAGACGATCACGCCGATCGCACCGAGCACGATCCCGCCGACAGCGACAGCCTTCACCCACGTGCCCGAGCCGGAACCGCTCCGAGTCAGCGCGAGCACCAGTGCGCCAATAATCACGGCGAGCAGTGCCGCGCTGCCGTTGAGCATCGCCACGGCGTTCCACGGTGTCCCGTAGAAAGCCTCGATCTCGCCACCGCCGCCTGGTGTCGCCTCAAGCTGCCCGATGATCTCCTGGCGCGTGCGCAGCATGTCACCGAACGAACTACCGGTAATCGAGACCAGCCCGATGCCCGCACTGAGGACGGCGGCGCCCCCGGCCACGATGTCGGCGATACCGCCGGAAGCCGTACCGGAGTCCTGCTCGCCTTCCGCGCGCGCCTCGTCCGGTGTCTCCTCCACTGTGTCGGTGCCGGTTGTCCGGTCCGCCTCAGGCGTGTCCTGTTGCTCGTTCTCCGGGTTGTCGCCGGCCCGGGCCGTGCTGTCCGAAGTGTTATCCGAAGTCATCTTCGGCAGCATACCCCCGAGGGGCTAACACCCTAGTGAAGTGCCCGTTCCGGTGCGGTGTCGAACGTGAGTCCCTCGTCGGCCACCTCGCCGCGACGCAGGGTGAAGATATCCCTTGGGTAGTTCATCCGAAGTTTCCACGGCGCGCGATCACCTTGCTTGGGGAGCTTGTGCAGCGCGCGCTGCACGTAGCCCGACGTGAGATCGAGGAACGGCTCCTCGGCGACCGACGGGTCGCGCTCTGGGAGACACCGGTCGTAGCCGTGGGTGTCCATGTACTCGAGGAGCTTGCAGACGTACTCGCACGCCAGGTCGGCCTTGAGCGTCCACGATGCATTCGTGTATCCGACCACGTAGGCGAAGTTCGGGATACCCGACAGCATGACCCCCTTGTACGCCATGGTTTCCGGCAACGAGATCTCGCGGCCGTCCACAACGAACTCGATGCCGCCGAAGGCGAGCAGGTTGAGCCCGGTGGCGGTCACGACGATGTCGGCTTCGAGCTCCATCCCGGACCCCAGTCGGATACCCGATCGGGTGAAAGTGTCGATGCGGCCGGTGGCGACGGAGGCGTCGCCGCGCCGGATGCTCTTGAACAGGTCTCCGTCCGGCACCAGGCACAGCCGCTGGTCCCACGGGTCATACGGCGGGTCGAAGTGGGTCTCGACCGGGTAGCCGTCCGGCAGCTGCATGCGAACCAGCTTCTTGAGCAGCGACCGCATCCGGTTCGGGAACCTCCGGCTGAGCCGGAAGATCCCGAGCTGCAACAGTACGTTCTTCCAGCGCGTGATCGCGTAGGCGGCCCTGCCAGGCAGTACGCGCCGCATCCCGTTGGCAAGCGCGTCCTGCCCCGGGATCGTGATGATGTAGCTCGGCGAGCGTTGCAGCATCGTCACGTGCGCGGCATCGCGCGCCATGGCGGGTACCAGCGTCACCGCGGTAGCCCCGCTACCGATGACCACCACCTGCTTGCCCGCGTAGTCGAAGTCCTCCGGCCAGTGCTGCGGGTGCACGACCTGGCCCTGAAAATGCTCGATCCCGGGAAGCTCCGGTGTGTAGCCCTGGTCGTACCGGTAGTAGCCCGCGCAAGCGAACAGGAAGCCGCAGGTGAGCTGCACGGTCTCCCCGGTGTCGCTGCGCTCCACCGTCACCGTCCAGCGGGCGTCGACGCTGGACCATTCGGCGCGCGCCACCCGGTGCCGGTAACGGATGAGCTTGTCGACGCCGTACTCGCGAGCCGTCTCGTGCAGGTAGCGCAGGATGGACGGGCCGTCGGCGATCGATTCCCGCTCGACCCACGGTTTGAAGCGGTAGCCGAGGGTGTACATGTCCGAGTCGGAGCGGATCCCGGGATAGCGGAAGAGGTCCCAGGTTCCCCCGAGGGCTTCGCGTGCTTCCAGGATCGCGATGGACTTGTGGCTGAATCGCGTGCGCAGGTGGCATGCGGCACCGATCCCGGAAAGGCCGGCGCCCACGATCAGAACATCCACGTGCTCGGACTGGCTCATGGCAACAGGTTAGACGTTTGTATAGCCACGGTCGAGTACCCGCGACGCGACCGTGATGCCCGGGAGCGGCGGTACCGCTGCCCCCGGGCATGCTCGCCCGCCGGAGAATCCCGCCATCAGGTGGCGTAACTGTGTCCCCGTTCCCGCTCGGCGTCCTGGTGCTGCGCTCGCGCGCCGCCGCGCCCCGGCAGCAACGACACCGCAAGGTAGATCACCGTCGACAGGGCCAGAGCGAACGCCCCGTTGATCACACCGTCCGGGAGCGGTGTGAAGCCGTAGAGGGAGCCGATCTCCAGCACGAAGTTGATCGCCAAGCTCAGCACGATGCTGCAGATCGCGGCGAGCTTGGTACCCCGCGACCAGACCAGGCCGAGCACGATCGCCGGAAAGATCGCCGCGGCGAACGTTCCCCAGCCGAACACGCCGAGCAGCGCGACCAGCGTGTCGAGGTACAGCGCGAACAGCACCGACGCGACCAGCAGCGCTGCCACCGCCACCCGGCTCCACAGCAGCTCGTTACGGACCCGCTTACCGAAGGCGCGGGGCAGGTCGCGCACCAGACTGGCGGCACCGAGCGTCGCGAAGGCATCGCCTGTCGACATGATCGCCGAGAGGATCGCCGCCATCACCAAGCCCGCGAAGATCGCCGGCGTGTACTCGGTCATGAACACGGTCAGCGCCTCGTCCTCGCTGGCTACGGCGGGAAACTCGCCGTCGATGGACAGCGCCAGCGCCGACAGGCCCACGCCCACGACGAGGAACATGGTGGCGACGTAGGCCAGCCCCGCGGTGACCGCGCCCCACTTCAGCTCCTTGGTGCTACGAATCATCAGGAACTTCGTCAGCAGCTGTGGCTGGGCGGCCGCGCCGACCGCGAACAGCAGGATCCAGCACGCGATCGTCACGGCGGGAAACGCACCGAACGGGGTGCCGAGCGCGGGATCGGCGCTCTGCACGGTCGTAGTGATCTCCGAGAGGCCACCACCGACCCGCACGGCACCCACGAAGATCACCACGGACACCACGATCATGAGGACGCCCTGGAACGCGTCGGTGTACACCGCCGCGATCGTTCCCCCGCCGATGGCGTACAGCGCGAGGATCCCCAGGCCGATCACCGCCCCCGTGTGGGTGTCGATGCCGAAGATGCTGCCCATGACCACACCCATGGCCTGCACCTGCGTGCCGAGGTAGCCGATCACGCCGAGCACGATCGCGATCGCGATCCAGCCGCGCGCGGCTGGGCTGCGGTACCGGCGCTCGGCGACATCGCCGAGGGTGTACACCTCTCCTGAACGGGCGAGCCGCCACATGCGCTTGCCGACCAGGAACCAAGCCAGTCCGAAGCCGAGCACCGCGGCGAGGCCGATCCCGGTCACGAAGCCGAGGCCGTCGCTGAACGTCATGCCGGTGCCACCGAGTACGCCGAAACCACTCTGGATCGAAGCGAACACCGCGATCGACATGACGAACATGCCGAGGTTCCGTCCCGCGACGAGATAATCGGACACCGACTTGGTCCGTCTTGTCGCCCATACCCCGATGAGCACGGTGGCCAGCAAGTACGCGGCGACGATCGCGATGATGGTCGGGTTGGTCTGGAACATCTACGCGACCGTCCTTTCCTGCTCCTCCGGCTCGGTGAAGGTCGCCGCGTAGGCGAGGGCGACGAGCAGGATCACCGGTGTGATCCCGAAGAAATAGAGCGCAGTGGTGGGGGCCAGCCCCAGCACGAGACCGGTGACCTCCGGATCGCTCACCGACAGCGCGTCGAGCGCGCCGTAACCTGCCAGCAGCAGGATCGTCAACACGGTCGGCAGCGCGACCGCCAGCCGCCGGTCCCTGACCGGGCGGGACATGGCGAGCAGCACGCCGACCGCGAGCAGCGTGGGGTAGAGCACCAACCGCCAGTCGGCCGTCAGCATGCCCGCGACGGCGAGCGCGAGCAGGATCAGCAACGCGTACGCCAGCGGATCGGTCGGTCGGTCGTGTCTTCGCATCCATGACCTCCTCGGAAGGGACGCTCGGGACAGGTTGCGCCGCGCTGGCTACCGGTGCTCCGGCTGGGGTTCACGCCGGAACCGGACGTCGCGGTACTCGGCGAGTGTCGGGGCGAGCTCGCGGGCCAGCTCGAGCCGCTTGGCCTTCCCGGTGGCGGTGTAGGGCACGTCCTCACCGAACACCACGAGCTTGGGGCATTTGGCATGGTCGAGCCGGCTGCGGCAGTGCGCGAGGATGTCGTCCTCACGCACCTGCGACCCGTCGTGGAGCACGACGTACGCGGCGATCTCCTCGCCGTAGTAGCGGTTGTCGAAGGGGAATGCCAGGCCGTGCCGCACCGCAGGATGGGAGTGCAGCACGTCGTCCACCTCGAATGGCGACACGTTCACTCCACCCCGGATGATCAGTTCCTTGAGCCTCCCGGTGATGAAGAAGTACGGCAGCCCGTCCGGCCCCGGATGCCAGAAGCCCTCATCACCGGAGCGGAACCACTCGCCATGGAACGCCCTGGCGGTCGCGTCGGGATTACCTGCGTAGCCGCTCATCACCACCGGGCCGCGGATCGCCAGCTCGCCGCGCTCCCCTGCCGGGAGGGGCACGCCCTGCTGGTCCGTCACCCGCACCTCCAGCCAAGGCAATGCCGGTCCGATGCTGGGGAAACCGAGATCCTGATGCCAGGTCCGCCGCTGCTGCTCGGGTAGCCGCGGCATGAGGGTGGCCACCGCCGTGGTCTCGGAGAGCCCGTACAGGTGCCGGACCGGAACACCGAAACGTTCCTCGAAGGCGAGCACGGTATCCACAAGCAGCGGACCGGCGCCGCACAGCACCTCATCGAAACCCGTGGGCGCGCCGCCTCCGGTATCCAGCAGGAACTCAAGCAGCGACGGGACGAGGCTGCATACCGTGGCCCCCTCCGCATCGGCATCGCGCCAGAACGTGTCGCTGCGGAACCGGTCGCACAGCACCGTCGACAGGCCGCTCAGCCAGGGAAGCAGGCTGCTGATGATCAGTCCGTTGACGTGGTGGATCGGCAACACCGTCAGGATGCGGGTCGAGCGTGACCAGCCGAGCCCGCGAGCCAACGCCTCGCAGTCCGCGAGGATGTTCGCCGCGCTGAGCACCACGCCCTTCGGCGCCCCGGTGGTGCCGCTGGTGTACACGCGCAGGGCCTCGGCGTCGAGCGGTGCCGCGCCGACCTCGGGTGTCTGCCGCCTCGCGCCAGCCTGCCGTGCGCGATCCGGCTCCCGCAGCGGCAGGTCGGTCACCGGCACGGCCCGTGCTGGCGGGCCGGGCGGCCGCTCGCGAACCGACGGCGAGTACACCAGCACGGCGGCGGAAGCGTCGTGCAGAATGTACTCGTGCTGCTCGGCTGTTTCGTGGGGGTTCAGCGGGACGCAGCATGCGCCAGCGACCCAGCACGCGTACGCGACGGCAAGCGCATCCGCGGTGTTGCCGGCTAGCGTTGCCACGCTGTCGCCTTCCCGGATGCCCCTGTCGCCGAGCCAAGCCGCGGTGGCCGTCACCCTGTCGCGCCACGCGCCCACGGTCCATTCCCGGCGCGTGCCGTGCTCGTGGTCGAGCTCCACGAGGAACGTCGAGTCGTGATCGGTGCGCGCGTAGAAGGCCTCCGCGAAACTCGAAGGTTTTCTCGCCGAACCGTTTTCCGTTCGCTGCGCTGCCATGAGGCTCGACCGTAGTGACCGATACCACGTCAATCCATGGGCAATTCCCCACTACTGGTCGTGACTCTTGGGTGATACCACATAGCGTTGGTCGCTGGTGCCTTCTTCGTCCATGCGCAGCCGGTGCAGCATGATCGCCAGGTGCAGCTGCAGGAAATGGTCGCCGCTACGCCACTGATCTCCGAGGAGCTGGTCGATACGCTCCAGCCGCTGGTACAGCGTGTTCGGGTGAATGTAGAGCGATTTCGCGGTCGCACCCGCCCGGCAGCCATGGGCGAAGTAGGCCTGCAAGGTCGGCACCAGCTTGCTTTCCCGGTGCTCGTCGTGTCGCAACAGCGGCCCGAGAACACCGTCCAGGTAGGTATCCAGCTGTTCCCTTCCTGTCTCGCTGAGCAACAAGGCGTACAGCCCCAGCTGTGCCGGTGTCGCGCCCTCCCCTGTGCGACCGACCAGCCGCAGCACCTTGGCGCAGCGGCTCGCCTGGCGGTGCGCCGCGGGAACCTCGTCGAGCCGTTCGAAGGGCTCGCAGCCACCCACGGTGACCGGCTGCCCTGCGGCATCGGTCAACCTCCGTGCGAGCACCGCGACCGTGTCCGGCCCGCTCCCGGCGCGCACCAGCACCGTGATCCGCGAACCCTGCGCGTGAACCAGCCCAGGACCGGACTCGGCGACCGCCCTGGCTTCGGCATGCGCGCGTGCCAGCATCGGCCCAGCCGCATCGCACACGGCCTCGGCGACGACCACTGGACCGTGCAACGGCACCCCGAGGGCGTCCGCGCGCGGCCGGACCTCGGCCGGGTCGGTCACCTCGCCCGAGATCATCTCAGCGAGGAGCTCGCCCCGCGCACGATTACGCGCGTCCTCGCTCGCCCGCCGGTCAAGCAGCAGCAGTGCGGTGACCATCGCCGCCCGCTCCAGCGCCCTGGTGTCCGCATCGTCGAGCGCGCGCCCCGTGAACACCAGCGACCCGAGGTGCTCCGCCCCGGCCATGGCCGGCGCGATACAGCAGGTCTGCCCGCCAATGCTGGTCTCGACCGACCGCCGCTGGCTCGCCACCCGCTCCAACGCCGCGAGAAGCTCATCCTGCTCCCAGCCGGACGAGGGATCCGGACCTACGTCCGGGCCACGGTCCGGGTCCAACGCCGACCACGGGGGCGGTAACGCGGCCCCATGGTCGGTCAGCGGGCGCCCCGTCGGGGCAACCAGGAAGGCGCGTCCACCAAGTACCTCCTCGACCGCGCTCGCCAGCACCGAGATCGGCGCCCCCTCCAGCACCATCGCCGTCAACCGCTCGTGCAGCTCCGCGCCACGCCGCAGCGCCGCGTTCTGCCGCTCGATCTCCTCGTGCGCCTCACCAAGCTGTCGCAGGTTCCGCTGGGCCTCCTCGAACAAGGCAGCGTTCTCGATGGCGATGGCCGCGTGCGCGCCAAGCGAGGAGAGCAGGGAAGCTTCTTCCTTGGCAAAGCTGCGGGAGCTCCGGTCGGCCGCGAACAGCACACCGATCACCCGCTGCCCGATCCGTAGCGGGACACCAAGGATGGATGTCAACGCCTCCGCGGCGATGATGTCGTCGATCGTGTGCACGAAACGGTCGTCGGCAAGGTAGTCCGCCGTCCACATCGGTGCGGCGGTCTCGGCGACCAGCCCACCGAGGCCCGTCCCGAGCGGCAGCCGCACGGTGAGGAACTCGGAGGTAAGGGCGCCTTCAGCGGCGCGCATGTAGGTGTCGCCCCGGTGCTCGTCCATCAACATGAGATAGGCCAGATCGGTGCCGAGCAGCTGCCTGCTTCGCCGTACGATCGCCCCGATGACCTTGTCCACGTCGCGCAGCGCGGTGAGATCGCCCGCGGTGTCGTAGAGAGCGGTCAGCTCCGTCGTTCGCCTACGGTAGGTATCCAGCCTCGCCCGCAGCGAGCCCGCCCGCTCGAGCAGCCGGCGAACCGCCTCCCGCTCCGCGTCCGTGGCAGCATCGTCCTCGGCACGCTGCAGCACGGCGTGGAACTCCGCCTGCGAGGCCTCGTCGAGCAGGAGATCGAGCACCGTCTCACCCAGCTGATACATGCGTCCATCATGCCCAGACAGGACAAGGTGCCCGGTACCAAGAGATGCACACGGCGGGTGCGGGCACCGGATGTGTGGCGCCTGCGGGCACGCGGGGGGAACATACAGGGCAGGGGCCGGTACGAACCGGTCGCCACGGCACCGAGGGCAGCTGCCTGGCGGGGAGAGGAGCGCGGTGTTTCTCCGGCAATTGGAGTACCTGGTGGCGCTCGACCAGCAGCGGCACTTCGGGCGTGCCGCGGAGTCCTGCTGGGTGAGCCAGCCGACGTTGTCGGACGGGATCCGCAAGCTGGAGAAGGAGTTCGGCGTCGCGATCGTGCGGCGGGCGCACCACTTCGAAGGGTTCACTCCCGAAGGGGAACGGCTGCTGGCCTGGGCGCGGCAGCTCCTCGCCGAGCGGGACAACCTTGCCGCCGAGCTGGGCAGTCTCCGCGACGGGCTGTCCGGCAAGCTCCGGCTCGGCGTCATCCCCACGGCGCTTCCGGTGCTGTCGATGCTGACCCAGCCCCTCCACGAGCGCCATCCCCTGGTGCGCGCGTCGATCCTGTCGTTGACCTCGCGCGAGATCCACCGCGGGCTCAGCAGGTTCGAGCTGGACGCCGGGCTGACCTACCTGTCCGACACCCCGCCGGACCTGCGGGCGGTCCCGCTGTACGAGGAGCGATACCTCCTGCTGTGCCGCCGCGACGGGCCTCTCGCGGAACGCGCCAGCGTGACCTGGGAAGAAGCGGCGGCCCAACCGCTGTGCCTGCTGACCCCGGACATGCAGAACCGCCGCATCATCGACGCGATGTTCGCCGAGGTGAACGCGACGCCGCAGGTGGGTATCGAGACGAACTCGGTATCCACACTGTGCTCGCACGTCAGCCACGCCGGTTGGTCCACGGTGATCCCCCACGCGTGGCTCCGGCTGCTGGGAACACCCCCGGGAACCCGGGTACTACGGCTGGCCGAGCCGCAACCATCGTCGACCGTCGGAGTGATTGTGCAGCAACGCGAGCCACCGCCCCTGCTGGCTGGTGCGCTGCTGGAGGTGGTCACCGAGATCGACGTCCAGCAAGAGCTCGACGCCATGCTGCGGTAGTGCACCGAGGCCACACGGGCGTTGATAGATATGCCCGATCAACCGTTCGGAACTGACTGTTGGACCCCCGCCCTGCAATGCCAGCAGCATGAAGTTATCCCGTGACACCCATCACGACACGGGTCCGTCACGTCCCGAGCGGAAACCTCACCGAGCGAACGGAGCCCGTCATGGCAAAGGTACTGTGCGTCCTCTACGACGACCCGATCGACGGGTACCCCACGACCTACCCGCGCAGCTCGATCCCGCACATCAACGGCTACCCGGACGGGCAGACCACCCCGACCCCGGAAGCGATCGACTTCACCCCTGGTGAGCTGCTGGGCAGCGTATCCGGTGAGCTCGGTCTGCGGCGCTTCCTCGAAGAACGCGGTCACACCCTGGTCGTCACCTCCGACAAGGAGGGGCCGGATTCGGTGTTCGAACGGGAGCTGCCGGACGCGGAGGTCGTGATCTCGCAGCCGTTCTGGCCCGCGTACCTCACGCGGGAGCGGATCGCGAAGGCTCCGAACTTGAAGCTGGCGCTCACGGCGGGGATCGGATCGGACCATGTCGATCTCGACGCGGCCATCGAGCGGGGGATCACGGTGGCCGAGGTGACGTACTGCAACAGCATCAGCGTCGCCGAGCACGTGGTGATGATGATCCTCAGCCTGGTACGCAACTACCTCCCCTCGCATCAATGGGTCCTCGACGGCGGCTGGCACATCGCCGACTGCGTGCAACGTGCCTACGACCTCGAAGCCATGCACGTCGGCACGGTGGCAGCGGGGCGTATCGGCACCGCGGTGCTTCGAAGGCTGAAGCCGTTCGATGTCACGCTGCACTACACCGACCGGCACCGGCTGCCCGAGGACGTCGAACGCGAGCTCGGCGTGACGTACCACCCTGACGTCGCCTCGATGGTCAAGGCCTGCGACGTGGTGACCATCAACTGCCCGCTCCACCCGGAGACCGAGCACCTGTTCGACGACGACATGCTGGCCACGATGAAGCCCGGCTCGTACCTGATCAACACGGCGAGGGGGAAGATCTGCGACCGCGACGCGATCGTACGTGCGTTGCGCAGCGGACAACTCGCGGGATACGCGGGTGACGTCTGGTTCCCACAGCCTGCCCCGGCCGATCACCCGTGGCGAACCATGCCGAATCACGGTATGACCCCGCACGTCTCGGGGACGTCGCTGTCGGCACAAGCCCGCTATGCGGCAGGGACGCGGGAGATCCTGGAGTGCTGGTTCGACGGCAAGCCGATCCGCGAGGAGTACCTGATCGCCGAGGGTGGCGCGCTGGCAGGGACCGGTGCGCACTCCTACAGCGCGCGCACCGGGTGAGCTACACCGGTACGTGCCGGTCAGAAGTGGGAGAGAACGGCTTCGGTGGCGGGGGCGAGCTGGTCGATCACCCCGGGCAGCAGCAGGACGCCCGCGATGGTGGCAGCGGGGGCGATCAGCGCGTTCTCGACGGTCTTTCCGGTGCGGAACCGCAACCAGGCCGGTGGGCGCAGCTCGTACCAGGTCTGTCCGCGGATGGGGATGGGCCACAGGAAGGGACAGCCGGACTCGGTGAGCGCATCACCCAGGCAGTGCACCACGCACCCCAGCGCGACCGCGATGCCCAGCCAACCGGATAGCTGGGCCAGCTCGGCCAACCCGCCCGGGCTGGTAACCGCCCACCAGGCGATCGCGCCCAACGACACCGGAAGCAGCCAGTCACCGAGGGCGTTCTCGGCCAGCAGCAACCCCACGATCGCCACCGCCGCCACCGCATACATCCCCCCGGTCTGGGTGCCTGCCGCGGTGGCCACCCCTGCCGCACCCGCGAACGCCAGCGTGTGGGTCAGGTGCCGGTGCGTGCCGGTGGAATCGTCATCGCCTGCCAGCCGGGTGACGGCATACATCCCGGCCGACGCCCGCCGCAGCAGCCACGACAGCGCTGCGGTGGCCGGGCCCAACAGCCGCGACGCCCGCGCCCCAGGGTGATCCAGATCCGGAAGCAACGCGAACCCCGCCGTGGTCGCCGCGAAAACCACCGCCTCATGCAGCGCACCAGACCCGACCAGCGGAGCCACCCCCAACCCCGCACACCATCCCGTCAACGCATGCGTCCGCCCCATCATGTGACTTCCCCCTTCCGCTGCGTGATCACCGGACATACCGTACGTATGTCCGGTAACCGGGTGGGACCGGGGGCACAGGTAGGCTGACGCCGTTGTGAATACCTACCAGCAGCGCAGCATCGTGGTGATCGCGCACAACCTCCGCTCGGTGCACAACGTCGGTTCGCTCCTGCGCACCGGTGAGGTCTTCGCCATCGACAAGGTGTACGTCACCGGGTTCACGCCGCATCCCACCTACCCGGGCGACGAGCGCGACCCCAAGCTGCGGGACATGCAAACCCGCCGGATGGCCAAGGCAGCGGCAGGCGCGGAACGCACCATGCCGCTGGAACACCATGGCGACGTCCACGAGCTGCTCGCCTCGCTCCGCGAGGCCCGCTATACGATCGCCGGGCTGGAAAACGACCCGGACGCCGCCGTTATCGGCGACTACGAACCAGGCGCGAAGGTGGCGTTGATACTCGGTGACGAGGTGTCCGGGATCAAGCCCGTACTTCGCGAGGAATGCGACGTGCTGCTGCAGATCCCGGTCTTCGGCGGGAAGGAAACGTTGAACGTCAGCGTCGCCGCAGGCATCGCGTTGTACGCGCTCCGTACGGCGTGACGGCCCGGCGGCTCTACGCCATTCGCCGGATTGAGCCCGCCCAGGAATCAGAATACTATTCATCTTTTGGTTCGCTGTTCGGGTAAGGAGTGCGATGCCACGGACACGACGGATGGCTGGCGCGATCGCGCTCACGACGGCATTGGGTATAGGCCAGCTGCCTGGCCATGCGCTCGCGCAGGAGTCGCCGGAAGACATCGTCGGCGATCGGGCGGAGATCGTGCTCGACCCGGGGTACTGGTTCAACTACGTCCACGAGCTACTCGTCGGCGGAACCCTGGTCATGCCCCTACCGATCGATCCGGTCAAGCCAGAGACGTACCTGCCGACCGCGCCCGTCGACGCCGGCGACGATGCCGCCACCCTGCCGCGCCGCGACCGGGATCTACTCGATGTCAGCTACGAGTGGCTCGGCCGGACGAAGACGGTGGCGGACTTCCTGCGGGATACCGAGACGGACGCTATCGCGTTCGTGCACGACGGCGATCTCGTCGCCGATCACTACGCCAACGGGTGGTCGGCCGACCAACGTCACCAGGCGTGGTCGGTAACCAAGTCGGTCACGTCGACCCTGGTGGGGCAGGCGGTGGACGACCGGCTGGTGCGTTCGGTCGACGAGGCGATCGAGGACCACATCCCCGAGTTGCGCGGCACGGCGTGGGAAGGCGTCACCATAGCGAACCTGCTCCACATGGAAAGCGGCGTGCACTGGGACGAGACCACCCCGTTGCTGACCGAGAACACCCAGGTACAGCAGTGGATCGAGATGGCTTTCGACCTCTACACCGACGGCGTACTCGGCAAGACCCGTAACGAGTTCCTCATGTCGTTGCCGCGCACCGCCGAACCGGGCACCGAGTTCTCCTACAACAGCGGCAACACCCAGGTACTCGCCTGGCTGGTGGAAACGGTATACGAGCAACCGTTCAACGAGCTGCTCACCGAGAAGCTGTGGCAGCCGACCGGGATGGCGGCCGACGCGGAGATCCTCACCGACCGGGTCGGGGACGCGATCGCCTCGCAGAGCCTCTACGCCACGACCCCGGACTTCGCCCGCTTCGGCGAGCTGTTCCGTAACGAGGGGCGGGTCCCCGACGGTGACCGGGTGGTGTCCAAGAAGTGGGTGCGTGAAGCCACCACCATGACCGGAACCTCCGATGGGCAGTACGGGTATCAGTGGTGGCAAGGCGCGACCCCCGATGGCTACGCGGCGTCCGGCTTCCAGGGGCAGCGCATCGAGGTCGCGCCGGAGGAGTGCCTGACCGGTGTCCGGTTGGCCCACAACCTCGGGGTGAGCTTCCGCTCCGCGGGCGACGACCCGGTTGACCCCGGCAGCTACGGGTTCGACATCAGCAGCGGCAACGCCGAGTGGCAAGCGATGTACCGCGCGGTCGCCGAACACCTCGACGGATGTTCATCCCGGTAGGACACGACCGTCAGCCGACGCACGCGAGTCCTTGCGCCTTGATCCCGCCGAGCCGTCCTTCGGCGATCCCGCTCACCCGGGTGAGCTCGTCCACCGAGCCGAACGGCCGCAGATCGACGATCTGCCCGGCCCGTTCGGGACCGATCTCGTGGATGCGCTGCAACTCCTGGATACCCGCTGAGTTGATGTCCACCTGCCCCTGCTCGCAGCCACCTTCCGGTGCCGAACCGGTCGCCGGTTCCGGTTCGGGTTCCGTAGCGGAATCGGCCTCGTCCCTCGCCTGTTCGAGCTTGCCTTCGAGTTCGGCGACGCGCTCTTCGAGCTGTTCCACTTCCGAAACGGACGGTCGTTGATCCAACGCGGTCTCGAGTTCGTCTCGCTCGTCTGCCAGCTGGGCAATCTCACGCTCGAACTCCGCGGCGTCATCTGCCTCGCCCGATCCGGACCCGACGCCGATACCGAACGCGACGACCACGAAAACGATGATCACAGGGGTGCGCCGGTACCAGGGCAACTCATGCTGCTTCGCTGCCAGCATCGCTACGGCCTCCAGAACTACAGGGGAGTCTCGATCCTCGGCCGTCGCGCGCGCCAGCACAAGAGAGCGGTCGGACGTACCGGCTGCTCCGACCGGCGGGATCGGGCGCGATCAGCGGCCGGTGAAGACGGCGTCGCGGCGTTCGATGAAGGACTGGATACCCTCGGCCCCATCGGCGGTCGCCAGCAGGCCGGCGATGTCGGGGCGTAGCCGTTCGATCGCGGTGTTCTCGCCGTGTTCGCGCGCCAGGTGCGCGGAGTGCAATGTGGTCCGCACGCCCAGCGGTGCAGATTTCTCGGCGATGGTGGTAGCAATCGTGGTGGCTCGCGCCAGCGCCGCGGCGACGTCGGCGCTGACCTCCTGGACCAGGCCAATCCGATGGGCTTCGGCAGCGTCGAACTCGTCGCCGGTGAGCACCCAGCGCATCGCGTTGCCCCAGCCAGCCTGCTCGGGGAATCGAACTGTCGCGCCGCCGAACGGGTAGATGCCCCGGCGGATCTCCAGCTGGGCGAAGCGCGCGTCCCGCGCGGCGACGCGGATGTCAGCTGCCAGCAGCAGTTCTATGCCGAGCGTCATCACCCAGCCCTGCGCGGCGGCGACCACGGGTTTGGACCACGGTCCGTCCAGCCGCCACGGGTCACGCCCGCCCTCGGGCAGCGGGAACTCGCCCGAAGCCAGCTCGGCACCCACGTCGACCATGTCCAGCCCGCCGGTGAAGTGATCACCATGGGCGTAAAGCACACCGCACCACAGCTCGTCGTCCGACTCCAGCAGACCGTAAGCCTCCGCCAGCTCGGCGAGCATTGCCCGGGTGAACGCGTTGCGCTTGGCCGGACGGTTCAACCCCATCAACAGCACGCGCCCCTGGCGCTCAACGGTCACCGCAGACTCGCGCGCGGACGTTGGATCCACCATGAGAACCTCCTCAGTTGCATCATGAGACTTACTGGACGGTAGCCTCGAACGCCTGCCGTGACAAGTGGGTTGTATGATGAAACTGATAAGGTGAGCGGCATGCGACGAACCTCGTTCGATAACTGGCCGTGCTCGATCGCCCGTACGGTGGATGTCCTCGGCGACGGCTGGACACTGCTGGTGCTGCGCGAGGTCTACTACGGGCAGTCGCACTTCGACGGCTTCATCAACACGCTCGGCATCGCCCGCAACACCCTCACCGACCGGCTGCGACGCCTGGAGGAAGCCAGAATCCTGCACCGCCGCGCCTACCAGACCGACCCGACTCGCTACGAGTACCTGCCAACTGACAAGGGACGTGACTTCTTCAGCGTCCTGGCCGCCCTCAACGCCTGGGGCGACCGCTGGCTCACCGACGACGGCGGTGTCCCCGTGGTGTTGCACCACCACACCTGCGGCCACGACACCCACGCCGAAGTGGTGTGCTCCTCCTGCGGACAGCCCCTGCGCCACGAGTTCACATCCGCCCGCCCCGGCCCCGGCTACCCGGCCCGTCTACTCGACCATCCCGCCGTGCAGGCACGATTTACCAGCAGCAGTCGCCACGCCGACCGCGACGCGAGCGACTGAACGGGTGTTGCGATCGGGTCCGGCACCGGCCCCCGTGCTGATGCTCATCCCCGGCCGACACCTCCGCGTCACCGGCGCCGCGAGCGCACCCTTGGCCCACCCGCAACGACCAACCCCGTGGATCCCAGCCAGACCCCACGTCCCGAACAACCACACGGGTCGAACCCATGACAGGTTCGACCCGTTCGTGATCTCCTGAGAGATCGCAGGCAGCAACGAGGATGACCGAACGCGGATGCCAGCTGACGGGTGCTCATCTGCTGGCGGCGCGCTGGTAGCGCGCGACAGCCAGTGGCACGAAGACCACGAGCAGGATCGCGACCCATATCAGCGTGTACAGCTCGGCGTGCTGCATCGGCCACGCATCGGAGCCGGGTGCGTGCGGGCTGGTGTTGCCGAACAGGTTGCGCGCGGCCTGCGTCACCCCCGAAACCGGATTCCACTCGGCAAACACTCGTAACGGAGTCGGCAGTGTCTCGATCGGGATGAACACATTGGAGATGAAGGTCAGCGGCATGACCACCATGAACGAGCCATTGTTCACCACCTCAGGGCTTGGCGCCAGCAACCCGATCAACGCGAACACCCAGGACACCGCATACGCGAACAGCAAGATCAGCGCGAATCCGGCCACGGCGTCGATCGGAGACGAGTGGATCTGCCAGCCGATCAACAGCCCGGTCAGCGCCATGACGGCCAGTGACAATCCGTTGTAGACCATGTCGGACAGGGTTCGGCCGATCAGCACCGCGGAGTTCGACATCGGCAACGACCGGAACCGGTCGATAATGCCCTTTTGCATGTCCTCGGCGATACCGGTTCCGGTGTTCATGGCACCGAAAACGATTGATTGGGCGAAGATCCCGGCGATGAGGAACTCGCGGTAGTCCATGCCCTCGATGGGGATCGCGTTGCCGAACACGAAGGCAAACAGCAGCAGGAACATGATCGGCGACAGCAGTACCCAGATGAGTACCTCGGGCACTCGCTTGATCTTGATGAAGTTGCGCTTGGCCGCGATCGACCCGTCGGCCAGCACGTACGTGAGATTCATCGGGGCGCCCCCTCCTCGTGACGGTCGCTGCCTGAGGCAGCGTCGGCAGCGTGGCCGGTCAGCGCAAGGAAGACGTCGTCCAAGGTTGGCCGGCGCAGGCCGATATCCAGCACCTCCGCGTCGGTGGTGTCGAGCCGCCGCAGCGCCTCACGCAGGGCGCTCGCGCCACCAACGACCGGCGCGGTGATCGTGCGGAGGTCCTCGTCGACGTGCACCTCGCCGGTCGCCACCATGCGCAGGGCCGGTACGGCTTCGGGGATCTGTGACCGCTGCTCGACAACCACCTGGAGCCATTCGCCGCCGACCTCGGTCTTGAGCTGGCCGGCGGTGCCGCTGGCGATGACCTTGCCGTGGTCGATGACCACGATGTCGTCGGCCAGCCGGTCGGCCTCCTCCAGGTACTGGGTGGTCAGCAGCACCGTCGTGCCGTGCGCCACCAGCTTGCGGATGACCTCCCACAGGTCGATTCGGCTGCGCGGGTCCAAGCCGGTGGTGGGCTCGTCGAGGAACAGCACCTTGGGCTCGGCCACGATCGCACCAGCCAGGTCCAGGCGCCGGCGCATGCCGCCGGAGTACGTCTTGACCGGCCGGTCGCCCGCGTCGGCGAGGTTGAACCGTGCCAGCAGGTCACGCGCACGCTGGCGGGACTGGTGCCGACCGAGCCGATACAGTCGGCCAATCATATCGAGGTTCTCGAACCCGGTCAGGTGCTCGTCAACCGCGGCGTACTGGCCGGCGACGCCGATCCGGTGCTTTGCCTCATACGGGTCGGCCAGCACATCCACACCAGCCACCTCGACGCTGCCCGCGTCGGGCTTCAGCAGAGTCGTGAAGGTCCGCACCGCGGTGGTCTTGCCCGCACCGTTCGGCCCGAGCAGGCCCAGCACGGTCCCTTCCGGCACGGACAGGTCGATCCCGTCCAGTGCGGTCACCGTGCCATAGCGCTTCACCAGCCCGGTGCCCTTGATCATCTCAGTCACAGCACTTCCTCACATCCCAACATCGTGGTGATATAGTCACGCTTTCCCCAGTCATGAATAGTCAAGCTTGAGTTTATGGTCAAGGTTGACTATATAGCAGGGATGCTGGCGAGGCAAGGAGAGGTGCGGTGACTCGTGCCGTACCGAGGGCGGTTACGCCGGGCTGCCCCGCTCCCAGGGATCGAGGTCGCCGGACTCGATGCGCTGCAGCAGGTCCCGGGTCCATCGCAGCTCGGCCTCCGCGAGCGCATGCGACAGCCGCGACACCTCAGCGGCGTGAAAGGGAGTGTCGTAGCGATGGTCACCGCTGCCCTCGAGGATCCGAGCGATGTCACGCTCGGCCAGCGTCAGGTCGCTTTCGAGCCGATGAATACGGGCCTTCAGTGCTGCGACGACATCATCTCGCTGGGAGAACGGCAGCTGCACCACCGCCGGTAGCAGCGGATGGGGCCCCGCTTTGGCCTCCCACCACAGGTTGCGGAGCATGGCGTGGTATTCCTTCTCGCCCTCGTCAGTGACCTGATAGACCGTGCGAGCAGGACGTGCTCCCTGGCGCTTGGTATCGACCACCTCGATCAACCTGTCGCGCTCCAAGGTCTTCAGCGCGCCGTAGATGGAACCTGGTGCGATGTTCGCCCAGTCTTCGGCACGCCAGGACATCAGCTCGCGGCGCACGTCGTAACCGTGCACCGGCTGGAGCATCCGGACGACTCCCAGCACAAGCAGGCGGGTGGACGGAGGTGCCATACGAGCCAGGATAGTCGGGAACGGAGATGGGGTTCGTCCTGTGCGGTCACGGCCCGCGGGCAGATCGGCCGCCGCCACCGGCACGATCCCCCGCGACCGCACCCTCGATCACGATGTCGACGACCAGCCCCTCGGCCGACCACCCGGCCCCCAACAAACACCAACGGCCGAACCCCAAACATTAAGGGTTCGGCCGTGGCCGATGTCCTGAGACACAACACAGAGTGGAGCTGAGGGGAATCGAACCCCTGACCTCTGCCTTGCAAAAGCAGCGCTCTACCAATTGAGCTACAGCCCCGTGTGCGTGGGCCGCGAACGGCCCAGCGCGATCAGTTGTTCCGTGCGGCGTCCGCCCTGCTGCTCGTAGCCGCAGGGCCCGCGCCGTTGACGTTCATAGCTCCGGTGGGGCCACCCGACGGGGCGGTCGCCTCACGCCACAGTTCGGCCTCCGCCTTGGCGTCCTTGCTCCGCTTGATGGCGAACAGGACACCAGCGACCACTGCGGCAAGTAGCGCGATCTTCTTCATCTGCCAAGCCTCCTCGAACCCGCGCCGATGACCCAAGCCATCCTACTGCACGGGGTGGTCGTCACCATGTCGGGGCGTAAGTCCTGCCTGGCTCGACCTCCCCGACTGCCCGGCCTGTCATGGCCTGTCAGCAGTGGTGGAGCCGCACCCGTTCGGCGATATCCCCCAGCTCACTCCGAGTGCGCTTCACCAGCTGGTTGGTTTCGACCCGGCCGAACGCGCGGACGAATCCCCGCCGCGCGAAACCCGCCGAGTTCGCCGGGTGCACCACCAACCGGGACGTGACCTGGGTCCGTGCGGGGGACAGGGCGACCAGCTCGGTCGTCTTGGTGTACTGCATGCCGTGGCACTCCCCTCGCAGGCTGTAGGCGACGGGAGCGTGCACAGCCGTCACCGTGACGATCTCGCTTGTCGGTCCGCGTACGCTCCGCCTGCACTGGCGCCACTGGGCTCCTACCTTGAAGGCAGGTTCGGTCAGGAACTCCACGGTGTCGACATCACTGAGCACAGCCTCTAACTCGTCGAGTTCCGTCAGCGCTGCCCATACTCGCCGTTGCGGCGCCTGAATGGCCATGCACACTTCCGGCGGCCTCATGACTCCCACCTCACTGCGCTTTGTCGGATAGTTCGATTCTGCGCTGATCACGAGGGGGACGCCAGGTGACGGCGTGCACAGCGGCACTGCGACGACCGGATGGGTGACGGTCGGGATAATCGAGTCATGCTCGACAATGTCACGATCCGCGATGCCACACCCGACGATCTCGCGTCGACACGCGAGATCTACAACGGCTACGTCCATGACAGCGTGGCCACCTTCGAGGAGGTGCCACCGGAGCCGCACGAGTGGCAGCGACGGTACGCGTCGGTCCGCGACAGGGGGCTCCCCTACCTCGTGGCGGAAGGCCCTGGCCAGGAAACGGCGAACGAGATCCTCGGCTACGCCTACTGCGTCCCGTGGAACCTCCGGCCCGCCTACCGCCACACCGTGGAGGATTCCATCTACCTCGCCCCGAGCGCCGTCGGCCGCGGCTGCGGGCGGGCGCTCCTCGAACAGCTGCTCGAACGTGCAGCCGGAGCCGGCATCCGGGAGGTCATCGCGGTGGTCGCCAGCTCCATCGAAGCATCCCTCGCGCTCCACCGCCGCTGCGGCTTCCACGACGCGGGCATCCTCACCAGGGTCGGATACAAACACGGCCGGTGGTTGGACACCGTGTTGTTACAACGCACGCTCGATGACTCTGCCAGCACCGAGACATCCGGCAGCTGAGCAGCCATCGGGGTGGCTGGAACCATCGGAGCGCGTCCGCGGTTCAGGCGGGCCCTTGGTCCCGGACACTGACGACATTCGGCGCTGATGTGACGCTTGATCCGCCGGTCAGGCTGTTGCTATGGCGGGCATATCCACCAAGGGAGGTAGTCATGTCGGACCTCGCTGTCGCCGACGTCATGACGACCGAGGTGATCTCCGTCGATCGAGCCACTCCGTTCAAGGCCGCCGTCCGGTTACTCGCTGAGCATCGCATCAGCGCCGTTCCGGTTGTGGATCCCGGTGGGCGGCTGATCGGCGTCGTTTCTGAAGCCGACCTCCTCGTGAAGGAACTGGAACGTGGCCGCGAGCACACGTCCGGCAGTCCCACCGGCGGCAAAGCTGCCCGGCGTCTCCGGCAGGCGTCCGCGCGAACGGTTGGCGATGTCATGACCAGGCCGGTAAGAACCATCAGCCCGAGCAGCTCCCTGCTCGACGCCGCGCTCCACCTACACCGTGGCAAGCTCCGCCGACTGTTCGTGACCGACGGTGACAACTTCCTCATCGGCATCCTCGCCAGGCGTGATGTGCTGCGGGTCTTCACCCAGAGCGACGCGCAGCTGGCGTCGACCATCAACCGCGAGGTGCTCGTTCGCGCCCTGTGGGTGATGCCGTACGAACTCTCGGTCGACGTGGCCGACGGCGAAGTCACGTTGTCGGGAGTGTTGTACCGGCGCAGCGAAGTCACCATGGCTGAGGAGCTCACAGCAGAGATTCCCGGTGTGGTGGCCGTGCACAACCAACTCGCGTTCTCGTCAACCGAGGATAAGCCGTACCTCCGGTGAGCACGACGGCGATGGCGCCGCCACCGGATACCGCGATGCTGCCTGATCGCTGCCCGAGTGCCCCCTCGAAACGACGAAACACCGGGACACTGGCCCTCATGCGAGCCAGTGTCCCGGTGTTTCGTTCTGTGGGCCTACCTGGACTTGAACCAGGGACCTCTTCGTTATCAGCGAAGCGCTCTAACCGTCTGAGCTATAGGCCCTCAGCGGTTCCCTAGACTACCCGACTTGCTCTGGCCCTTCGACACCGGGTTGGGGCCGATCGGCGAGTTCACTCGCGCTCGGAGAGGGTCAGTTCCAAGCCGCCAGCCAGGTCAGCCGAGATGTTGTAGATGAACGCGCACACCGTGGCCAGCGCCGACATCAAGATGATATTGACCATGCCGACGATCGCAGTCACGCTGAACACCCGTCCCGCGGTGATGAGGGGGTCGGCAGGGGCATCCACCGGGTCCCCGGCGACCAGCGAGGCGTAGGTGCCGTTGACCCTGTCCCAAACCCCCATGCCGTCCATCACGGTGTACAGCAGGCCGACCGCGACCATCCACACCAGGAACATCGCGATCCCCAGAACGATCGCGAGCTTGAGGACGGACCACGGATCGAACCGCTTCACCTGGAGGCTGGCACGCCGCGGCCCGCGCCCCGGCCTGCGCAACGCGGACGGCTCCGGCCGGTTTTGAGATTGCGCACCGGGCACGCTCACTCTCGTCCGCTCCCTCGTTGCGCTCTCCCCGGCACCGCCGGTGGACCTCGCCGACTCGCCTGTCCCGTAACCGAACGCACGAGCGGGCTCCGCAGCATCCGCTGTCGCATACGGGAACGACCCGCTACGAGACTCACCATGCCCACCGTGTTCAGGTTCGTCAACGCCGCTGCGGAACAGGTCCCCGCTGGAGCGTTCCTCGCCGACATGCGGCAGGAACGCGGTGGTGTCTTCCTGCGGAATGTCAGCGAACGCCTGCTCACCCGGCTGGGACGTTTCTTGTTCCAGCTCGGACCGTTCGTCGTGGCCGGTGTTCTTATCCGGTGTCACAGCGCGCCGTCACCTCCATACCGAGAGTCGGATGAGTTCGCGGGCGCCTCGGCATGCCACCACTATGCCGACTCCGGCGGTTCGTCGGCGTTGCGCGCGATCGCCTGCAGGGTCGTGCCCTCGTCCAGGTTGATGAGCCGAACACCCTTGGTCTGCCTGCCCGCCTTGCGTACCTGCTTGGCCGGGGTACGGATCACCCCGCCGGTCGAGGTGATCGCGTAGAGCTCATCATCGTCGTTGACGATCAACGCCCCGATCAGCTTGCCCCGCTTGCGGTCGTACTGGAGCGTCAACACGCCCTTGCCACCGCGGCCCTGCACCGGGTACTCCTCGATCGAGGTGCGCTTGGCGTACCCGCCTTCCGTGGCGACCAGCAGGTAGGTGCCCTCCTGCACCACGCCCATGCTGAGCAGCTCGTCACCCTCGTTGAACCGCATACCCAGCACACCCGAGGTCGCACGCCCCATCGGCCGGAGCACCTCGTCGGTGGCGTGGAACCGGATCGACTGCCCGTCCGAGGACACCAGCAACAGGTCATCCTCCGCGGCGGCCAGCACCGCACCGACCAGCTCGTCGCCCTCGCGCAGGTTGATCCCGATCAGCCCACCCGAGCGGTTCGAGTCGAAGTCGGTGAGCTTGCTCTTCTTCACCAACCCCTTCTTGGTGGCCAGCACCAGGTACGGCGCGGCCTCGTAATTGGAGATCTGGATAACCTGGGCGATCTGCTCGTCGGGCTGGAAGGCCAGCAGATTGGCCACGTGCTGGCCACGCGCGCTGCGATTGGCTTCCGGCAGCTCGTAGGCCTTGGCGCGGTACACGCGTCCCTTATTGGTGAAGAACAGGATCCAGTCGTGTGTGGAGCACACGAAGAAGTGCTGCACGATGTCGTCCTGCTTAAGCGTGGCGCCCTGCACACCCTTACCGCCGCGCTTCTGGCTGCGGTACAGGTCGGTCTTGGTGCGCTTGGCGTAGCCCGTGCGCGTGATGGTGACCACGACGTCCTCGACGGCGATGAGGTCTTCGACTGACACCTCGCCGTCATAGGGGATGATCTTCGTTCGCCGCTCGTCGCCGTACTTCTCCACGATCTCGGCCAGCTCGTCCTTGACGATCTGCCGCTGCCGGTCGGGACGGTCGAGGATGTCCTTCAGGTCGGCGATCTCCCGCTCGATCTCGGCGAGCTCATCGATGATCTTCTGGCGCTCCAGCGCGGCGAGCTTGCGCAGCTGCATGTCCAGGATCGCCGTGGCCTGCAGCTCATCGACGTCGAGCAGCTCCATCAGCCCGGTCCGGGCCTCGTCCGCGGTGGGCGAACGCCGGATCAGCGCGATCACCTCGTCGAGCATGTCCAGTGCCTTGACGAGGCCGCGCAGGATGTGGGCCCGTTCCTCCTTCTTGCGCAACCGGTACCGGGTGCGCCGCACGATGACCTCGACCTGGTGTTTGACGTAGTGCCGCACCAGCTGGTCGAGCCGCAACGTGCGTGGCACGTCGTCGACGATGGCGAGCATGTTCACGCCGAAGCTCTGTTGGAGCTGGGTGTGCTTGTAGAGGTTGTTCAGCACCACCTTCGGCACCGAGTCACGCTTGAGCGTGATCACGATCCGCATGCCGCGCCTGCTGTTGGTCTCGTCGGAGATCTCCGTGATGCCGTTGATCTTGCCGTCGCGGACCAGGTTCGCGATGTTCTCGATGAGATTGTCCGGGTTGACTTGGTAGGGCAGCTCGCTGATGACCAGGATCGGCCTACCCTTGTTGTCCTCCTCGACCTCGACGACTGCCCGCATCTTCACCGAGCCGCGGCCGGTACGGTAGGCATCCTCGATACCTTGCGTGCCGAGGATCAGCCCCTTCGTCGGGAAGTCAGGGCCCTTGATCCGCTGCAGCATCGCGGCGAGGGTCTCCTCCTCGGT
The DNA here is from genome assembly GCF_033042135.1 of Haloechinothrix sp. LS1_15. Lineage (NCBI taxonomy): Bacteria > Bacillati > Actinomycetota > Actinomycetes > Pseudonocardiales > Pseudonocardiaceae > Haloechinothrix > Haloechinothrix sp. LS1_15. The sequence goes on from NZ_WBXM01000001.1 coordinate 90,557, forward strand.
GGCTTCCCAGTTGTCCAGCGCCCACATCACCCCGTCGGCGACCTCGCGCAGATTGTGCGGCGGGATGTTGGTCGCCATCCCCACCGCGATACCGCCGCTGCCGTTGACCAGCAGGTTGGGGATCCGCGCTGGCAGGACGTCGGGTTCCTGACTCCGACCGTCGTAGTTGAGCGAGAAGTCGACGGTGTCTTCCTCGATGTCCCGCAGCATCTCCATGGCGGGAGGGGCCAGCCGCGCCTCGGTGTAACGCATGGCGGCAGCGGGATCGTTGCCCGGGGAGCCGAAGTTGCCCTGGCCGTCGACGAGCGGGTACCGCATGGACCACGACTGGGCGAGGCGCACCAGCGTGTCATAGATCGCCGAGTCACCGTGCGGGTGATAGTTGCTCATCACGTCCCCGACGACGCGCGAGCACTTCACGTACCCCCGGTCGGGCCGGAGGCCGTTGTCGAACATCGAGTACAGCACCCTGCGGTGGACGGGCTTGAGCCCGTCACGAACGTCGGGTAACGCGCGGGAGACGATCACGCTCATCGCGTAGTCGATGTAGGAGCGCTGCATCTCCTGCTGGATGTCGACCGGCTCGATGCGGTCCTCGTCCGGAGGCAGGGTTTCAGTCACGGTGCGAACTTTCCTTCCGACCCAGTGTCCGGTTCAATAGTCGGGCTACTCATCACGTCAATTCGCCGCACCTACGCGCCTCACCTGCAGCCTGTCGTCGCCTGCCACTGCGCCAGCGGCCACCGACGACAACCTATGAGTAGCCCGCCAGGGCTGGGGTTGTGTGCGCTCGGCTGGGCACTGCTTACCGGGACAGTCTATCGATGCTGGTCAGCTGGGACGGATCCGGCTCGCGGGAGGACGCTTCATGCGTGCGCATCATCGTGATCGTCACGGTACGGCAGCGCCAGACGACGAGACGTACTAGTTCACACACGGGATGCCGTCCGCCGTGATCGGTTCCTCACGCCGGTCGGTAGGAGCGTCCTCGGCCTGCTCCCCGGAGACGTCGTCACCCGGCATCGGGGCGCCCGGCTGGTCATCACCGGGCAGGTCCGGCTGCTGACCCGGCTGCTGGCCCGCCGGCGAGGAGCCACCCGCGTCCACACGCCCCGGTCGATCCGCGGCGGCGTAGTCCTCGCCGATCAACACGGTGACGTGGCCAGCGGCCAGGTTCGGATCCGGTTCCACCCGAGCGGGCGCACCGAGCGCGTCGGCCACCCGCTGCCCGAGCTCCTCGTCCCCCGAGGCGTGCCGCACCACGGTGTCGTCGCGTCGCGCGGCGTTGCTCACCATGCCCTGCGTGAATCCCTGCTGCACGAGCGCTTCCGACACCTCGGACGCGAGGCCGGGCGTGGTCGTGGTGTTCATGACATTGACCGTGATCCCCGCATTGGCCTGCGGATCCTGCGGGTCCTGCTGCCCGTGGTCGCCGCCTTCCGGATCGGGCAGGCCCTCACCGGAGTGTTCGGCGATGAACTGCCGCACCTGGTGTTCATCGAGCTGCACGGCCGCGCCGTCCGCGGTGTCGAGGGCGGCGCTGAGCACCGGGACGGTGTGAAACTCGATGTTCCCGCCACTGATGCCGCTGACCTGCTGCGCGAAGTCCATGATCTCCCAGTCCTGGTCCAGCACGATCGCGCCTTGCACGGCATCGATGAGGTCGTTGAGCTTGCCGGGATTGGCGAGGGTTCCCGCGGAGATCATCTGACGCGCCAACCCGGCGAGGAAGGCCTGCTGGCGAACCACCCTGTCGAGATCACCACGGGGAAGGCCGTGGCGCTGCCGCACGAACGCGAGCGCGTCGACCCCCGAGACGGTCTGCACCCCCGCGTCGAAATCGGCACCCGAGTTGTGCTCCTGCACGGCATTGTTGAGACACACCTCGACGCCGCCGATGGCGTTGGTGAGCTCGTAGAAGCCGAACATGTTCAGCGAGGCGTAATTGTTGATGGTGATGCCGGTGAGCGCCTCCACGCTCTCGATCAGCGTCCGCGCACCCGCCTGGTTGGACAGCACCTCCAGCTCGCTCTGGTCGGTGACGCCCTCCTCGTGCTCCAGCCGCTTCCGCTCCGCGGCCTTCCCCCTGGCGTACGCGGAATTGATCTTGTGCTCACCGAATCCCGGGATATCCACGTACGAATCCCTGGGGATGGAGAAGCCGACCGCGCCGTCACCGTCCTCCGGTATGCGGATCAGCATGATCGTGTCGGCCCGGCCGAGCCCGGCGTCCCTGCCGATATTCAGCTCCTGCCGCAGCTCGGCGGGCAACACCTCGCCTTGGGCGTCCCGACGGTCACCGAGCCCGACGAGCAGGATGTCGCGCGGACCGTCCATGCCGCCGTCGCCGCCGTCGCGGATCACATCCGCCATCGTCATGCCTTGCCCCAGCCCCTGCACCGAAGCCCAGGCATAGCCGGTGACGCCGAACACGAGCAGTGACACGAGCGCGAGCGCGACCTTGGCGCTCCGCAGGGCGGGCCCACCCCGGCGGTCGCGCCCGGAGCGCCCGCCGGAACCACCACCGCGTGAGGATGGCGAGCCATGCACCCGGGGGATCGCGGGCGTGGTCTCCAACTCTTGGTTGAGCCACGGGCGTGACGGTCGTCGCGATCGCGGCCGATCGTCCACGCCTTGAGCTCCCTTCGCTGACTGACGTAGCGCCTACCGCACTACACCATCACCCGCCAGTGTGACCCTCAGGGTCAGTCTGCCATCACCCGCACCCGTGTCGCTCGCGAGGTCGACAAATCGGCTGACTCGTTATTGCCGCTATACGTCCAGGAACCGAACGTCCTTGGCGTTACGGGTGATGAAGGCTCGACGAGCCTCCACATCCTCGCCCATCAATACCGAGAAAAGTTCGTCGGCCGTAGCCGCATCATCCAGCGTGACCTGCCGGAGCAGCCGGTTGGCCGGGTCCATCGTGGTCTCCCACAACTCGTCGGCGTTCATCTCGCCGAGACCCTTGTAGCGCTGGATGGCGTCCTCCTTCGGCAGCTTCCTACCCGCCTCGGCACCGGCTTGCAGCAGGCCGTCGCGCTCGCGGTCGCTGTAGGCGTACTCGGGCTCCGCCCTCGGCCACTTGATCTTGTAGAGCGGCGGCTTGGCCAGGTACACATAGCCGTGCTCGACCAGCGGTCGCATGAACCGGAAGAGCAGCGTCAGCAACAGGGTCTGGATGTGCTGTCCGTCGACATCGGCATCCGACATCAGCACGACCTTGTGATACCGCAGCTTGCCGATGTCGAACTCGTCGTGGATCCCGGTACCGAGCGCGGTAATGAGGCTCTGCACCTCGTTGTTTTTCAGTACCTTGTCGATCCGTGCCTTCTCCACGTTGATGATCTTCCCGCGGATCGGCAGGATCGCCTGGTACAGCGAGTCGCGGCCTTCCTTGGCCGACCCGCCCGCGGAGTCACCCTCCACGATGTAGAGCTCGCATTCCTCCGGCTTGGTCGACCGGCAGTCCTTGAGCTTGCCGGGCAACCCACCCACGTCCATCGCACCCTTGCGACGCACCAGCTCGCGGGCCCTACGGGCCGCCAGCCGGGCATGCGCCGAGGAGACCGCCTTGGAGATGATCGCCTTGGCTTCGCTCGGATTGCGGTCGAACCAGTCGGTCAACCACTCGTGCGTGGTGGCTTGCACGAACGTCTTGGCGTCGCTGTTGCCGAGCTTGGTCTTGGTCTGCCCCTCGAACTGCGGCTCGGCGAGCTTGATCGACACGATCGCCGCCAGCCCTTCGCGAACGTCGTCGCCGGTGAGGTTGGCGTCCTTCTCCTTGAGCAGCTTGCGATCCCTGGCGTAGTTGTTCACCACCCGGGTCAGCGCGGCACGGAAACCCTCCTCGTGGGTACCGCCCTCGTGCGTGTTGATCGTGTTGGCGAAGGTGTACACCGACGGTGTGAAACCGCTGTTCCACTGCATCGCGACCTCGACCTGCACGCCGTCCCCAGCGGCCTCGAACGAGATCACGTTGCGGTGGACGGGCTCGCGCGTGCTGTTGATGTGCTTGACGAAGTCCGACAGCCCACCGGGGTAGTGGTAGGTCTCCTCGGTCAGCCTGGCCTTCTGGCCGGTGGCGTCCTCGCCGTTCTCGTCGGGAACCCGATCGTCGCGCAGCGTGATCGTCAGTCCCTTGTTGAGGAACGCCATCTCCTGCAGGCGGCGCGCGACGGTCTCGGTGCTGTACTCGGTGGTCTCGAAAATCTCGTCATCGGGCCAGAACGTCAGCACGGTTCCGGTCTTGTCGGTACTGCCCTGCTTCTGCGGCGGCTCCACCGGCAGCGACTTCTCGTAGCGCTGCGTCCACACCGTGCCGCCACGGTGGATCTCCACGGTAAGCGCGCTGGAGAGCGCGTTGACCACCGAGACACCGACACCGTGCAGGCCGCCGGAGACGGCGTAGGACTTGCCGTCGAACTTGCCGCCCGCGTGCAGCACGCTGAGCACGACCTCCACCGCGGGGCGCTTCTCGACGGGATGTTCCTCCACCGGGATACCGCGACCGTCGTCGGCGACCCGCACGCCACCGTTGGCGAGCAGGGTGACGTCCACCCGGGTGGCGTGTCCCGCCATCGCCTCGTCGACAGCGTTGTCCACAACCTCCCAGATCAGGTGGTGGAGACCGCGTTCCCCGGTCGAGCCGATGTACATGCCGGGCCGCTTGCGTACCGCTTCGAGGCCCTCGAGCACCGTGATGGACGAAGCGCTGTAGTCACTCTTCTTCCCTGCCACCGTTATGGCGTCTCCTGTCTCGCCTGGAGCGAACGCTTACCCGGGAGGACCTCTCCCCTGGCCCTGTCCCGCTTCGACCTCGCCCAGTCTACTTGCCGCCTTGCATCCACTCGCCGCAAGGACACCCGGGGGAGCGCTGGTCCGGCGCATTCCGGGCAGACCACACCGGCAGGTGGCACAGTGTGAACGCGCGGTGGCGAGCCATTAACCGTACGTATCCCGCGGCCCCCGGCCCGGGATGTGTCGGGGGCCATACCGCCAACTGGGTTTGGTCGGCCCCTGGATACGCATCCGCTTGACCACCCCGTCACCCACCCCGGCGGCGATCTTCGCCAGTAGCTGCTTCTGCAACAACCGCAGCTGCGTCGCCCACGCCGTGGAGCCGGCCTGCACGGTGAGCTCGCCATCCTTGAGCGCCACCGGCTTGGCATGCTCGGCGACCTCCGCTCCCACCAGCGACTCCCACTGGCCGAAGACCCTGCCGCTGGCCAGCCGGTTGTGCCAGCCACGCTGCTTGGCCACACGCGCGGCCAGCTTCCCCAGCGGCTGTGGATCGCGATCGTCCGTACCAGCTGCCGACCAGCGCCTGCGTGCACGGGAGCGGTCCGCACCCGGTGTGCCCTGCTGCTCCGACCGTCGCTGCCCGGGGCGTGTACCACGTGCACGCGCGCGCTGCTGGGCATCGCGCAGCGCCTCGCGAGCCAAATCGCGACCGCTCCCCTGATCGCTTTCCACAACCTCCGACGAGTTATCCACAGAAAGGGGGTTGTTGGGGATGTCGTCCCCCGTCCGGTCAGCTTGATCCCCGGGCAGAGGGCCCTGGTCATGGTGTGGCGTTGCTCTCGGTAAACAACTCGCGACCGTGTTATCCACACTATCCACAGGTTTATCCCCAACTGGGTGAGACTCTGCGCGTTCCCGCTCGGCCGGGTCGTCGCCTGGGTCGTCCGGAACGAGCCAGTTACCGGTTTCATCATTCACGGCTGATCGTCCCCTCGCCGATGGTGTACCGGACACCGGTGAGTTCCACCGGCACGTCCTCATCCACAGCGGCCGTCACGAGCACCTGTTCGGCTCGCGATGCCACCCCGGCCAGCCTCGCCCTCCGGTGCCGATCGAGCTCGGCGAACACGTCGTCGAGCAGCAGGATCGGCTCGCTTCCTTCGGCGCGCAGCAGCTCGTAGGAGGCCAGTCGCAGCGCGAGGGCGAACGACCACGACTCACCGTGACTCGCGTACCCCTTGGCCGGTGCCTGCCCCAGCGTCAGTTCGAGGTCGTCACGGTGTGGACCGATGAGGCTGACGCCTCGTTCCAGCTCGGCGTCGCGGTGCTCGCCGATGGCCTCCGCCAGCAGTTTGGCCAGCTCCTCCGGCTGCGCCCGCTGGCTGCCCTCGCTGCCGTAGCCCGCGCTGCCGTAGCCCGCGGGCATGGCCTCACCAAGACTGGACCGGTAGCTGATACCGGCGACGCGGTCCTGCTCGCCGCCGGTTCCGGCGATCCCCGCGTAGGCCGCCGCGGTGTGCGGGGCCAGCGAGGCAACCAGGTCCAGCCGCGCGGCCAACAGCTCCGCTCCCAGCTCCGCCAGCTGCCCGTCCCACACCTCGAGCGTGCTCAACGCGTAAGGATCGTCGCCCGCCCGGCGTCCCGACCGTTTCCCTGTGGACTTCAGCAACGCATTGCGCTGGCGCAGCACCCGGTCATACTCCGAACGCACCCCGGCGAACCGCGGCGAGCGCTGGACGAGGAGATCGTCGAGGAATGCCCGCCGCACCGCCGGATCCCCCTTGACCAGGGCGAGGTCCTCCGGCGCGAAGAGTACTGTGTGGACGATCCCGAGTATGTCCCTCGGCCGCCCGGCAGCACCGCGGTTGACCCGCGCCCGGTTGCTCTTGCCCGGATTGATCTCCAGCTCGACGACGAGTTCCCGATCGCCGTTGACCACCGCCGCACGGATCAACGCGCGCTGGCACTCGTGCCGCACGAGCGGGGTGTCTGCCGAGACGCGGTGTGAACCGAGGGTAGCGAGGTAACCGACGGCTTCGAGGATGTTCGTTTTGCCCCTGCCGTTCGGCCCGACCAACACGATCGGCCCCTCGCCGAGTTCGAGGTCAGCGTGCTGCCACGATCGGAAATCAGTCAGCTGTAGGTGCCGTAGGTGCATGGCCGTCCACTGTGCTCACCGCGTGTCCACCGAACTGGTTACGCAATGCGGCTACCGCTTTCATCGCGGGTGAGTCATCCTGGCGCGAGCCGAAGCGAGCGTACAGCGCCGCCGTGATCACCGGAGCGGCAACGGAGTGTTTGATCGCCTCCTCCACCGTCCAGCGACCTTCGCCGGAATCGTTCACGTACCCCCGGATCGACCCCAGATCGGGTTCCTCCGAGACCGCGCGGATCAACAGGTCGAGCAGCCAGGAACGGACCACTGTTCCCCGTGACCAGGCGGTGAGCACGCCGGGCACGTCGGTGATCGCCTCGGCCGAGCACAGCAGCTCGTATCCCTCTGCGTAGGCCTGCATGAGGCCGTACTCGATGCCGTTATGCACCATCTTGGCGAAGTGACCGGCACCCACGCCGCCCGCGTGTACGAAGCTCTCCGCCCTCGGCCCCTCCGGTCGCAGCGCGTCGAAGACCGGCATCGCCCGCTGCACATCGGTGGACTCGCCGCCGACCATGAGCGCGTAGCCTGCGTCGCCTCCCCACACCCCACCGGAGACCCCCACGTCGAGATAGCCGATCCCGCTACCGGCGAGCAGATCCGCGTGCGCCTTGTCCTCGTCGTACCGTGAGTTGCCGCCCTCGATCACCAGGTCCCCCTCGGTGAGCAGGTCGGCCAGCTCGGCCACGGTACCCCTTGTCGGATCCCCAGGCGGGACCATCACCCACACGATCCTTGGATTCGCCAAACGAGACACCAGATCGGCTACGGAATCCGTGTCACTGACCGCCTTGTCGTGGTCATAGCCGATCACATCATGGCCTGCCGCACGGAGCCTCCCGCGCATCGCATGCCCCATCTTACCGAGGCCGACCAGCCCGAGCTGCGTCATCGAACCCTCCTTACACACGTGCCGGACCGGGATGGGGCACCGGCGGTGCCGCGCGGGCGCCACAATCCCGCCGGATCCGGCGTCTAACCGGGAAGTCGGACCGGCATCAGCAGATAGATGTATCCGGGAATCGCCGCGCCCTCGGCGTCGGCCGGTTTGATCAACGCGGGACGGTTCGGCGTCGTGAACGTCAGCTCGACACGGTCGGAGTTCAGCGCCGCCAGACCGTCGGTGAGGTAACCGGGATTGAACGCGATCGTCACCGGCTCGCCCTCGTAGGCGACCGGTAGCTCCTCCTCGGCGCTGCCCTCGTCGTCCCCGCCCGCGGACAGCCGCAGCGACTCGTCGGCGAACTCCATCCGGACCTGCGCGCCACGCTCGGCTACCAGCGAAACGCGCTTGATCGCCTCGGCGAGCATGGCCACATCCAGCACCGCCCGCGAGGTGTGTTGATCGGGAAGCAGTTGCCGGTACGGCGGGAACTCGGCGTCCAGCAGTCGAGTGGTGGTGTATCGACCGGAGCCTGCCAACCCGAGCATCCCGTCGCCGCTGGCGAGCGCGAGCTGGAGCGTAGCGCCGCTGGAACCGAGCGACTTGGCGGCCTCGGCGAGCGTACGGGCGGGCACTAGCACGGCAGTGTCCTCGACGCCTTCGGCGGTCGGTCGCCAGGTGAATTCGCGCATCGCCAACCGGAACCGGTCGGTGGCGACCATCGTCAAGGTCTCACCGGAGATCTCGATCCGAAGCCCGGTGAGCATGGGGAGCGTGTCGTCTTTACCGGCGGCGACCGCGACCTGCGCGACCGCGCTGCTGAACGCGTCGCCTTCCAGCTCACCGACCACCGTCGGCTGGTTCGGCAGCTGCGGGTAGTCCTCGACGGGCATCGTCGGGAGGCTGAACTTCGCCGATCCGCAGGTGATCGTGACGCGTGACCCCTCAACAGACAAGTCGACGGGCTGGGCCGGAAGCGCCTTAGTGATGTCGGCGAGCAGCCTGCCGGACACCAGCGTCCGGCCGCCGTCGGCGATGGTGGCGGCGATGCCGGCGGTGGCCGAAACCTCGTAATCGAATCCGGAGATGGTCAGCGCGTCCGAGTCGCCTCCCGCTTCGGACCCGGCGTCGAGCAGCACCCCGCCGAGTACCGGAACCGGCGGGCGGGACGGCAGGCTACGCGCCACCCAGGCAACAGCATCGGCGAGACCGTCACGCTCGACCCGGATCTTCATGCCCCAAATCCTTTCAACAGCGCCCGACCACTCGGTGAAGCGGAAGCCAGCCAGTGCCCGCGAGCGCGTCCTGCTGGAACGGCGTGCCCGCGGCCGGATGGATCTACGGCCGCCCGGAGCCCGTGCAGGCAAGCTCGACGCGACCCATGTGTGTGCGCACCCACGTTAGAACGTCGCGCGGCGCGCCGTCATCCGGGGCAGCTCGAACCGTCGGGGTTTCGCGGAGCGGTTGTCCCCAACATCCACCGGGTTGTTGTTCAAGGGACTTCTTGAGAACAGAGAAAACCGTAACAGCAGTAAGCGTTGTGGGTTGTGTGGACAACAGCCCGTTATCGCTGCTCGTAACGGGCTTCTCCGTGTGGACTCCCTGGGGGTGGATATGGTGACAACCAACGGCCTCCGGTGGAGAACTCAGCGACCCCCACGGTGATCCACCGGTCATCCACAGTTATCCACAGAGTTCTCCCCAGATGTGCGCCGATTCGTACCCAAGATGGTCGCGAGCTAAACGGGTAACAGGGATCACTCGTATAGGCGAGTGGCGTGACGGTACGCGTCGGCGTGTCGAGGTATATGTCGACGCGTGCGACCGCGGCCCGGCGTAGTCGGCGCTGCTGGGCGCAGTAACGCTCAGCATGCGCGGTGTGGAGCGGGGTGATTGCCACAGCGTGAGCGGGCTCCGCGGGCGGGACGGGCGGGCGTCGCCGCGCCCAGCCCGCCCGGTTACTGCTTGGCGCGCTGCTTGATGCGGGAGGTGAGCTCTTGGACCTGGTCGTAGATGCGCCTGCGTTCGGCCATCTCCTTGCGGATCTTTTTGTCTGCGTGCATCACCGTCGTGTGGTCGCGTCCGCCGAACGTCTGCCCGATGCGCGGGAGGGACATGTCGGTCAGCTCGCGGCACAGGTACATCGAGATCTGCCGCGCGGTGGCCAGCGCCTTGGTCTTGCCCGGCCCGCAGATGTCCTCGATGCTGACGCCGAAGAACTCCGCGGTGACGCCCATGATCGTAGCCGCGTCGATCTCCGGTGGTTGCGAGTCAGGGATCAGATCGCGCAGTACGATCTCGGCCAGTCCTAGATCCACCGCCTGCTGGTTGAGCGAGGCGAACGCGGTGACCCGGATCAGCGCCCCCTCGAGCTCACGGATGTTGGCCTCGATGCGGGTGGCGATGAACTCCAGCACGTCTCCGGGAACCGCCAGCCGGTCCTGGGCCGCCTTCTTGCGCAGGATGGCGATGCGGGTCTCCAGCTCGGGGGGCTGGATGTCGGTGATCAACCCCCACTCGAAGCGGGTGCGCAGCCGGTCCTCCAGCGTCTCCAGGTGCTTGGGCGGCCGGTCGGACGAGACCACGATCTGCTTGTTCGCGTTGTGGAGCGTGTTGAAGGTGTGGAAGAACTCTTCCTGAGTCCCTTCCTTACCTTCCAGGAACTGGATGTCGTCGACGAGCAGGATGTCGATGTCCCGGTACCGCCGCTGGAACGCCACCTTGCGGTCGTCTCGCAGCGAGTTGATGAAGTCGTTGGTGAACTCCTCCGTTGAGACGTATCGCACCCGCATGCCGGGGAAGAGCCGCTGGGCGTAGTGGCCGACAGCGTGCAGCAGGTGGGTCTTGCCCAGCCCGGACTCTCCCCAGATGAACAGCGGGTTGTACGCGCGCGACGGTGCCTCGGCCACGGCCACAGCTGCGGCGTGCGCGAAGCGGTTCGAGGCACCGATGACGAAGGTGTCGAAGGTGTACTTCTCGTTGAGCCGCGTCTTGGAGGTCTGCGGTTGGGCGGGGGCAGTGTAGGGCTGCCCGGCAACCGGCCTGCCGGAAAAGGTCGGCCAGATGTCGTTGACCGCGGCCAGCGCTTCGCCCTCCTCGTCCACTTCCTCGTCCGGATTCTCGTCGTCCTGCTCGGCGGGGTCGGCGTGGTTGCTTGCCGAGCTCAGCTGCGCGGCAGGGTGCACCGTCGATTGCGTGGGCGACTGTGTGGCGGTCGAGGTCGTCGCAGAGGTAGTCGACGTGGTGGTCGATGCTCCGGCCGAGGTCGCGGTGGACGGCGCGGCCGCACCGCTGGCGGCCACCGCATCTGCGTGGTGGGAGGGCGGGAAGGTGGCTTCGAAGTTTCCCGAACCCACCGAGCTCACCGCCGTCCGTGGTGCGGGAGCCGGGGGTGCCTGCGCTGATGCGGCACCTATGCTGTCGCTCTCCTCCAGGTTGTCGACCTTCACCGCCAGCGAGACGGGCTGGCCGACGTGCCGGGACAGCGCCTCGGTGATGGGATCGCGGAGCGCTCGCTCGATGGCGTCCTTGGCGAAGTCGCTGGGCGCGGCCAGCAGCGCGGTGCCATCGAGCAGACCGATGGGTCGGGTGACACGCATCCAGGCACGTTGTTGCGGGGACAGCGTTCCGGTGGACAGCTCCCGAACGACCTGTTCCCATACCTCAGCGAGGTTGATCTGATTATCGGACACGTGTACCGCTTCCCTCCCCTCGAGAGACCTTTGAGTAGTCGTGGCTGACGCGCTGTCAGCTCCCCCGGTCACAGCGGTATGTGGTCACTCACACGGGAGGTGTCCACATAGTTATCCACAACTGTGTACTAATGTACGGTCACGCGCAGTTCGTGGCGCCACCGGTTCCAGGATGCGCCGGAAAGCTTCGCATACGTGCGGTGATGCCGCCGCAGGGCGCTTACTGTGGCGCAGCTCGATTGGTCCACCCGAGAAGAAGCACGCTAACAAGGCCTGAGCAGTGCCACAAGACTCGCATGCGGGCAAGGATTTCACGGCCTACGGCGTGTCGCCACTCGGTTATGGCAGGTGCTCACCCGGTCAGGTGGCCTGGACCTGGATGATTACCGGTGGGCCTAGTGGGGGCCGGTGCACACGATCGAGGGCGGGACGCGTACTCTCGTAAGGTCTCCCCTCGGTTTTGCCGCCGATGCGGGGCCATCAGCGTGCCCACGTCCGCCCGCCTCTGCGTGGTGGCGGTCGGAGACGAGAGCTTGTGACACAGCGTGAGCCAGCGTAGTTGAGTTCACCAACTGGGAGTTGAGGAGCGGGCAGCCGTGAGTAAGGGTAAGCACACATTCCAGCCGAACAACCGTCGACGCGCGCGCAAGCACGGATTCCGTCAGCGGATGCACACGCGCGCCGGCCGTGCCGTGATCACCGCGCGGCGTCGTAAGGGCCGCGTCAGGCTGTCCGCCTGAGTTGCCGTACCGGCGGTGAGTATCTCGGGCACCCAGCCGGGAGGTCCGCCTGTCCGGCAGGCCGCGACATCACCGAACGGCTGGCGTGTCGGTCTCCCGAGCCGCTTTCGGGAGGACACCTCGGGAGGGCACCGTGTTACCGAAGTGGGCGCGTCTGCGGCGAAGCGACGAGTACCGGTTCGTCATGCGCAACGGCAGCAAGGCAGGCAGGCGCCGACTCGTGGTACACGCCTTCCGCGACGGCAGCGGCGGTCACCCGCCGAAGGTCGGCTTCGTCGTGAGCAAGGCTGTGGGCAACTCGGTGGTGCGGCATCGCGTGACCCGCAGGTTGCGTCATGTCATGGCGGAGAGGCTTGGAACGCTGCCGGAAGGCAGTTCGTTGGTGATAAGAGCTCTACCGGCGGCGGCTTCGGCCTCCAGCCGTGAGCTCGCCAAGGATACCGACAGTGCGTTGCGCCGCTTGGGGTTGATTCCGAGCCGGCAAGCAGGTAACGACGATAGATGACCCGTGTGAATGACAGCCAGACGCCGCGATGCGCGGCGAATCCGCAGCCGGGCAGTGACCCCGCCGTCGACGGCGGGCGACGTGCCGACGGCGCGAATCGGCGTCCGAGTCCCGTGGCCTGGCTGTTGTTGCTCCCAGTACGGCTGTACCGGTGGGTGCTGGCACCGCTGCTGCCGCCGAGCTGCCGCTTCTACCCCAGCTGTAGCGCGTACGCGGTGGAAGCGTTGACTCGACACGGTGCGGCGAAGGGTGTGTTGCTGACCCTGTGGCGTCTCGGAAAGTGCGCACCCTGGCACCCTGGTGGTCTGGACCCTGTCCCGGATCGCTTCTCGATGCGTGCGCAGCGACCTGATAGAGCAAACGAGGAGTAAGCCCAGTGCTCGACTTCATCTACTATCCCGTTTCGTTCATCTTGTGGTTCTGGCACAAGGTATTCGGGTTCGTACTAGGTGAGACGCAGGCCATTTCGTGGGTGCTGGGCATCGTCTTCCTGACGTTCACCGTGCGCGCGATCCTGTTCAAGCCTTTCGTGAGCCAGGTGCGCTCGATGCGCAAGATGCAGGACTTCGCGCCGGAGATCAAGAAGATCCAGAAGCGCTACAGCAACGACCGGCAGCGCCAGGCGATGGAGATGCAGAAGCTGCAGCGGGAGCACGGCGTCAACCCGCTGGGCGGCTGCCTGCCGATCCTGCTGCAGATCCCGGTGTTCATCGGTCTGGTGCACGTGCTGCGGATGTTCGCGAGCAGTGACCACGAGGGGACCGGGAACTACTTCTTCAGCGCTGACGGTGTGAGCCAGTACATCGCGGCCGACATCTTCGGGTCCAACCTCGGTGAGGCCATCTACAACACCGAGATGGCCACCATCGGCACCGGAGCCGAGGCGGTCAATACCGGCTTCCACGCTGCGGCGCTCCCGGTGGCGATACCGATGATGGTGCTGGCGGCGTTCCTGACGCACTTGACGGCGCGGCACTCGGTGCAGCGGCAGAACCCCGCTGCTGCGACGCAGCAGACCGCGATCATGAACAAGCTGACGATGTACATCTTCCCCATCGGCTTACTCGTGTTCGGCGCCTTCCTGCCGCTCGGCTTACTCGTCTACTTCCTGGCGAACAACACCTGGACGCTGATGCAGCAGCGCCTGGTGTACCGGTGGATCGACCGCGAGGAGGAGGAGAAGAAGCAGGCGGCAACCCAGAAGCGCAGCGACCTGGCGCCGAAGCCGGGCCAGCGTCCGGCGAAGAAGAAGACCGGGACGGCGTCGAGTGGCGCGGCAGGCGGCCAGGCCGACAGCGGCTCCGAGGGTGAGAAGGAGACTGCTTCCGAAGAGAAGGCCGCGGGCAGCGAGACGGGCGAAGGAAGCGACGAGCGATCGCAGCCGAAGAAGCAGGCTGCGGGCAAGCAGGGGGGCGCCGCCGCCAAGGGGTCGAAGGGATCCAAGGGCGGTGCCGCCGGAAAGAGTGGTGCCGCCAAGGGGTCGGGCGGCTCGGCGAAGCAGGCTGGGAAACAAGGCGCCAAAGCGAACACCGACTCGAGCGGTAGCAAGCAAGCCAACAAAGGCTCCAGCGGGAAGGCGAACTCGACGGGCAAGGGCGCGAGCGCGGCAGGTAACGGCAAGGCCGGATCCACCGGTTCTCAGGGCAAGGCTTCCGGCCCCAACCCGAGCAAGAACGGGACGGGTGGCACGGGCTCGTCAGGCCAGGGGGCTAAGAAGAAGTCGGGGCGCAAGCGCGGCTGAACGTCAAGCTAGGCGCGTAGGTCACAGGCCTGGGAAGGAGCACAGCGATGTCGGATACGGTCCAGGCGGTTGATGCCGAGGCTGAGGAGCCGAGTGCGGCCACGGATGAGAGCGAGGTGGCTCCCCCGACGACGAACGAGGAGGCCCTCGTGCAGGAGGGTGATATCGCCGGGGACTATCTGGAGCGGCTGCTCGACCTCCTCGACTTCGACGGCGATATCGATCTTGATGTGGAGCGCGGTCGCGCGATCGTCAGCATCGACGGCGGGGACGACCTCGAGAAGCTGGTCGGCACGCACGGTTCGGTGTTGGAGGCGTTGCAGGAGTTGACCCGGCTGGCGGTGCAGCAGGAAACCGGCACCCGGAGCCGGTTGATGTTAGACATCGCCGGTTGGCGAGCGAACCGGCGTGCCGAGCTGAGTGAGCTCGGCGAGTCCGCGGCGCGGCGTGCGCTGGAGAAGGGTGAGCGTCAGCGGCTACAGCCGATGAGTCCGTTCGAACGGAAGGTCGTGCACGACGCGGTCGCCGCAGTGGATGGCGTGTCGAGTGAGAGCGAAGGCGATGAGCCGAAGCGCCGGGTTGTGGTGATCCCGCTGGACGCCGAGAGCGACTAGCCGGAGCACTCCGGCAGGGGCGACGCACCTTCGGGTGGGTCGCCCCTTTTTCGTGCATGAGTTCGCCGTGGTCGACGCCGCCGACGGCGTCACCCGGTTTCACGTGAAACGGGAGGCGCGAAGGTGAGCGACGTGTGGCCCGGTTTCACGTGAAACCGGGTGGGTGTGGGATCGATGTCGGACAGCCGGGATACTGGACCCGCAGCCGAGAGCCGAGGGGAAGTAGGGATCGTGCACGCTGACGCTCCAGAAGTGGCCGGGCGCATCTTCGAGGGCCGGATGGATGAAGCCGAACGCTTCGTGGCGCTGCTGCATGAGCACGGTGTCACCCGGGGTGTGATCGGTCCGCGTGAACTGGATCGGCTCTGGGATCGGCACATCATCAACAGTGCGCTCATCGCTGAGCTCGTTCCTAAAGACGCGCTCGTAGTCGATGCGGGTTCCGGGGCAGGGCTGCCTGGGATCCCCCTGGCGTTGGCGCGGCCGGACTTGAGGATCACTCTGCTCGACTCGATGGCCCGGCGCGTGCAGTGGCTCCAGGAGATGGTTACCGAGCTCGGATTGGGCCGCGTCGAGGTCGTACGCGCTCGCGTGGAGAGTTCGGGGATCGTTGGCGCGGACGTGGTGACCGCGCGTGCAGTGGCCCCTCTCGGTAAGCTCGCACGGTGGTGCCTCCCCCTGCTTCGGGAGGGCGGCTCGCTGCTGGCGCTCAAGGGAGCGAGTGCGGCCGAGGAGCTGGAACGCGATCGCAACGAGATGGCCGCCGCAGGAGGGGTGGACCCGCGCATCGTGCAGTGCGGTAGCGATAGAGTCGACGAGACCGCGACGGTGGTTGTGGTTACCAGGCGCGGTGGTGGCAATCGGGGGCGCGCCAGCAGGAGCGGTCGGCGTGGCCGCTCGACACGGAACGCGTGACACGCCGTGCGAGGAAGGGCACAAGTGCCAACCACCGACTTCGTGACATGGAAAGATGAACCATGTGCTCGTTCACGTCCTGCGCACTCTTGACCGGCGCGACGCTCAGCAGCGCGCCGGGATGTTCCACGTGAAACAGCACGCAATCGTGAGAGCGACGTCTGAGTACGTCGGGGAGGTGCAATACACAAGTGAACCCGTCAATGCTTTCGGACGAGTCCGACAACAGGCCGGGTTGGACCCCGATTGGCGAGGAAGCCGTACGTGCGGCGCGTCTGCTGCACCCGGAGGAGCACACCCTTCCCCGACCACGGCATCGCCGGGTTTTCACCGTGGCGAACCAGAAGGGTGGGGTTGGCAAGACCACCAGCGCGGTGAACCTGGCGGCCGCGCTCGCGCTGCACGGCATCAAGGTGCTCGTCATCGATCTGGACCCGCAAGGCAACGCCAGTACAGCGCTCACCGTTGATCATCGCTCCGGAACGCCGTCGGTCTACGACCTGTTGATCGGCGAGGTTCCCCTTGCCGAAACCGTGGTCGAGAGCCACCAGTCCCCCAATCTCAGCTGCGTCCCCGCCACGATCGACCTTGCCGGCTCCGAGATCGAGCTGGTGTCGATGGCGTCCCGGGAGTCGCGTCTGAAGGAAGCGCTGACGACCCAGGCGTTGGACCAGCTGGATGTCGACTACGTCTTCATCGACTGCCCGCCCTCGCTCGGATTGCTGACCGTCAACGCGTTGGTCGCGGCTCACGAGGTCCTCATCCCCATCCAGTGTGAGTACTACGCACTCGAGGGTCTGGGCCAGCTGCTGAGCAACATCGAGCTCGTGCAGTCGCACCTCAACCCGCAGCTGGTGGTTTCCACCATCGTGCTGACTATGTATGACGGCAGGACCAAGCTCGCCGACCAGGTCGCCGAGGAGGTTCGCAGGCACTTCGGCGAGGTCGTGCTCCGCACCGTCATCCCGCGCAGCGTGAAGGTGTCGGAGGCCCCTGGCTACGGTCAGACCGTCCTGGCGTACGACCCCGGTTCACGGGGATCGATGAGTTACGTCGACGCCGCGCGTGAGCTCGCCGAGCGCGGCGCCGGAGTGGCAGCCTCATGAGCGGGCAGCGAGCCGAAGGGGGCCTTCGGTACCTATCCGGTACCCGAGGAGTCCTTCGGCTTGCACACCAGGCGTGAACGCCATCGTAGGTGACCTGAAGGAGACAGGATGACTGAACGGAAGGGTGGTCTCGGGAGAGGACTTGCCGCGTTGATCCCGACCGGTCCCGTGGAGGACGGCGAGACCAACGGGCAGCAGCGGACCACGCATCACGGTGGCCAGGGCGGCGACTGGTTCGCGGCGAACGGTGCCGTCCGGCCGCACAGCGGTGAGGTCGCGGGCGCGGTGTACCGCGAGATTCCCGTCGCGGCGATCACGTCCAACCCACGGCAGCCACGGCAGGTCTTCGATGAGGAGGCGCTCGCCGAGCTGGAGCACTCCATCCGCGAGTTCGGGTTGATGCAGCCGATCGTGGTGCGGCAGCTGCAACCCGAAGCGGACGAGCCCACCTACGAGATCGTCATGGGTGAGCGCCGGGTGCGTGCCGCACAGCGGGCCGGGCTGGAGAAGCTGCCCGCGATCGTCCGGCAGACGGCCGACGACGCGATGCTGCGGGATGCCCTGCTCGAGAATATCCACCGGGTGCAGCTCAACCCTCTCGAGGAAGCTGCCGCCTACGAGCAGCTGCTCGACGAATTCGAGGTCACCCACGAGGAGCTGGCGAGCCGTATCGGTCGCAGCAGGCCGGTGATCACCAATACGATCCGGTTGCTCCGGCTCCCCCTCCCCGTCCAGCGGCGTGTCGCAGCCGGGGTGCTCTCATCCGGTCACGCCCGCGCGCTGTTGGGTATCGAGGACCCCGAGCGGCAGGAGGAACTGGCAGGCAGGATCGTGGCCGAGGGCCTGTCGGTGCGCGCCACCGAGGAAGCGGTGACGCTCAGCAAGTCGGAGCCGGAGTCGAAGGAGGAGAAGGCTCCCTCGCGCAAGCCGATGCAGGCACCGGGCTTGCAGGAGCTGGCGGACCGGCTCTCGGACAACTTCGACACGAAGGTGAAGGTGGATCTCGGTAGGCGCAAGGGACGGATCGTCATCGAGTTCGGTTCGGTCGATGATCTGGAGCGCATCGTCGGGATTATGGACCCGGAAAGTGCCAGCCAGGCTCGCCGTGTGCAGAGCCCACCGGTCGAGGACGATTCGTCACGGTGATGATTGATCGGCGAGGCTGGCTTCGGTCAGCCTCGCTTGGTCACGTGCTCCACGAGGTCGGAGTAGATGGAGCCGAGGGTGCGTCCGGAAGCCTCGATGGCCATCGGCACGGTGGAGGTCTCGGTCAGTCCCGGGGAGATGTTGACTTCGAGGAAGTGAACGGTGCCCTCGGAATCGATCATCGCATCGGTACGGGAGATGTCGCGCAAGCCCAGTAGCTTGTGTGCCGAGATACCCAGCTCGGCCACCCCGGCCGCAGTCTCGTCAGACAGCCTGGCTGGGGCGAAGAAGTCGGTCAGGCCCGCGGTGTAGCGGCTGGTGTAGTCGTAGACCCCGTTCTCCGGCACGATCTCGACCGGGGGCAGGGCCTCCAGCTCGCCGTCGCGCTCCACCACGGTTACGGCGACCTCGACGCCTTCGATGAACCGCTCGGCCAGCACAGCATCGGCGTAAGCGAAGCACCCCACCATCGCGGTGGACAGCTCGGCCGCGTCGCGGACCACCTGGGTGCCCAGCGCGGAGCCGCCCTGATCCGGTTTGAGGATCAGCGGCAGGCCGAGGCACTCGACGATGGCATCCAGCATGGCCTGCGCACCGAGCTCGCGGAAGGTGCTGTGCGGCAGCACGACCCAGTCCGGGGTGGCGTAGCCTGCCTCGGCGATCTCGGCTTTCGCGGTCGGCTTGTCCCACGCTCGCCGGCACGCGTGCGCACCAGTCCCAACGAACGGCACCCCCAGCATCTCCAGCACGGCCTGGATCGACCCGTTCTCCCCCTCGCCCCCGTGCAGTGCGACGATCGCGGCGTCGGGACGCTGGCCGCGCAGGCGCGGCAGCAGCGACGCATCGGTGTCCCACTCCTCGACGTGCAGGCCTTCGGAGCGCAGCGCAGCGGACAGCCGTCGCCCGGAGCGCAGCGATACATCGCGTTCATGCGAGAGGCCGCCTGCGAGCACGGCTACCGTACGTTCGGCCATAGTGCTGTCTCCCGGTGGATGCGCTATCTGAGTTGGACAGTGTTGTGACGTGCCGCCGCGCCCGCTGTCCGGGCCGCCGCCCACGCTACGCGGTGTCGGGCGACGGGGTTTCAGGGCCGGAGCTCGTTCTGGCATGCACGGTACCGAACGTGTTGACGAGCTCCATTTCAGACTCGAGCACGCCTGCCAGTCTCCGGATACCCTCCTTCAAGCGTTCCGGAGTCGGGTAGCAGTAAGACAGTCGCATCTGGCTGCTGCCCTGCCCGTTGGCATAGAAGCCCGTTCCCGAAGCGTACGCGACCCGTGCCGTGACCGCCCGGGGCAGCATCGCCTTGGCGTCGACGCCTTCAGGGACGGTCAGCCAGACGTAGAACCCACCTGACGGGTGGGTCCACGAGCAGCCGGGCGGCATGTACTGTTCCAGCGCGCCGATGATGGCGTCTCGGCGCTCGCGGTAGTTCTCCCGGAAGGTCTTGATCTGCCCCATCCAGTCGTGGCTGGTGAGGTAGCGGGAGACCACGAGCTGGTTCAGCGTCGGGGGGCACAGCGTCGCCGACTCGGCGGCCAGCACGAGTTTCTCCCGCACCGCGTGAGGTGCCAGCACCCATCCGACACGCAACCCGGAGGCGAAGGTCTTGGAGAACGAGCCCAGGTAGACCACATTGTCGGGATCGCTGGCACGCAGCGCAGGGTAGATCTGGCCGCCGAAGTCGAGCAGGCCGTAGGGGTTGTCCTCGATCACGAGCACGCCGTGCCTGCGGCAGATCTCCAGGATCTCCGCCCGGCGGTTCACCGCCAGGGTGACCCCGGCAGGGTTGTGGAAGTTCGGGATCGTGTATAGGAACTTCACGCGCCTGCCTTCGCGCTCGACGCGTTCCAACGCCTCGGCCACACCTTCGGGCACCAGGCCGTCGTCGTCCATCTCCACGTGCACGACCTCGGCCTGGTAGGCGGTGAACGAGCCGAGGGCTCCCACGTACGAGGGCCCTTCTGCGATGACCACGTCGCCCGGGTCACAGAACAGGCGGGTCACCATGTCCAGCCCCATCTGCGAGCCGACCGTCACCACCACGTCGTCCGGATGGGCGGAGATGCCCTCCAGCGCCATGATCTCGCAGATCTGTTCACGGAGCGTGGGTACGCCTTGCGCCGAGCCGTACTGCAACCCGACGAGCCCTTCCTCGCGCACGAGGTCGGACATCTGGGCGGCGAGCGATTCCAAGGGAAGCGCCGTCAGGTTGGGCATCCCTCCCGCGAGCGATACCACCTCCGGCCTGCTGGCCACGGCGAACAGCGCGCGGATCTCCGAGGCCGTCATTCCCTCCGTGCGCGCCGCGTAACGGTCGAGGTGGGGGTCGAGGTTGTGATGGCTCGGATCGTTGCCCTCGGTGGGCTGGATGTGTCCGGACGCGTTCATGTGGCACTCTTCACACGATCTGGGGTCTGGGGGACGCCAGCCGGTGCAACCGGCGCGGCGCATCATTCGAGTGTAACCAGTGCCTACCAGGCCAGCCGCAGGCTTGTACTGTCAGCTCGGACACGTGTCACAGTCGCACCGCGGGTGAGCCTGCGCTGCCCCTTTCCGGTCGGTGGTATGCGAGACTGCCAGTGTCCCGGTGTCTGCGACCTCCCCGGCGAGGCCCGGCTCGCCGGGGAGGCGGTAGCGCCCCACCGCAGGACGCCCGGCACCCACGCGCCTGCGCGGCTGCCAGCACGTCGACCGATGGCTGTCCCTGGGAGGTCACGTGTCGCGACACGTAGTCGGGATCACGCTCGACAACCTCGAGCACCTGCCGCAGCGGTGCAGGCGATGCGTGTACTGGGAGCTGGCCCCGCACCTGAAGGAACAGGTCGAGGAGTACGGCGACACCGAGGTCGAGAAAGAGGCTTGGATCTCGGCCGTGCTGCTGGAGTGGGGTTCTTGCGGCCGGATCGCCTACAGTGAGGAGCTTCCGGTCGGCTTCGTGCTCTACGCCCCACCGAGCGCGGTGCCCCGTTCGACAGCCTTCCCGACCGCGCCGGTCAGCGCGGACGCCATCATGCTGACGAGCTTCTTCGTGTTGCCCGAGTTCCGTGGCGCGGGTCTGGGCAGGATGTTGGTGCAGGCCGCGGTCCAGGACCTGACGCGGCGGGGCGTCACCGCCATCGAGGCCTATGGGGACGAGGACCCGGAGACCACATCGGGCGAGCGGGAGCACACCTGCGTGGTCGCGGCCGACTTCCTGCGCAGCGTCGGGTTCAAGACCGTCCACGCCCACGCTCGCTGGCCGAGGCTGCGGCTGGAGCTGCGTGCCGGGCTGTCCTGGAAGGAAGACGTGGAGGCCGCGCTGGACCAGCTGCTCGGGCACGTGAGCGTGGCCGCCGTAGGAAGCAAGGAGCGCACCGCGGGCCGCGTGTAGCCGGGCTGCTGGAGACCGGGCCCATCCCGGAGGGACCACGGTCGGCCCCTCCGGGACCTAGCGGCTCCCCGGGTCGTGTCCCCTCCCGCGAGTGGTGCCGGTCTCGGCCAGGTACCGCGCCCCGACGCGCAGGTTGCTGAGCGCCTGGCAGAACAGGGACAGCATCCGTTGGTCTTGGCTGCGGTGGCGCTCCAGGAGTTCGTTGATGGCGTCGTCGGCTGCGGCGAGGGCTCTCGCATCTTCGGGGAGTATCACCACGCCACCTCCCTCCCCCGCTTGTTCGTGTCGTCGGGGGATCTCCCGCCCCCACTCGTCGGTCACGATCACCAGCGGTACGCCTCGGTCGCGCAGCCGGTCGTGTTCGGCCAGCGCCTCCGTGTAGCTGGGGTGCCGGGACCAGATGTCCCCGGCGCTCGGTACGGGCGGGCCGGAGTTGGGGTTCGGTGGCAGCAGCCGCACCTGGTACTCCTCGCTCATAGCAGCAGCTCCCGACGACGTCGACCGTGCCGTATCCGGTGCCGACCCGGTGGCGGGTCAGCGCGGTGCCACCCGAACATCCGCAGGGCCACGCCGACCCGGTGCCACGGGATGATCGCCAGGAACGGGACAGCGAAGATCAGCAACATCCACATGTAGAACATGGCCACCCTCCTCGGTTGACGGAGCGTTGAGCTCGTATACTGTCAGCACACCTGGCGGATATGCAAACGTGCAGATAACGCAGTACTGTAAAACACTCGAATGGAGTAGCCATGGCACAGCCACCGATCCGTAGGCAGCGCCTGGTGGCCGAGCTGCGACGGGAACGCGAGCGCCGCGAGCTGTCGGTGCAGGAGGCGGCCGAACGGGTCGGATGGGACCCGACGAAGCTGTCGCGCATCGAGAACATGCGCATCGGCATCACCGGCGACGACACCCTCGATCTGTGCGAAGCCCTCGGGGTGGAGGAGGCCAGGGCGAACGCCCTGGCCAGGCTCGCTCGTGAATCCCGCCGCCGAGGGTGGTGGCACTCCTACAACGACGTGCTCGGTGATTTCGGCGGACTGCTCGAATTGGATCTGGATGCGGAGAGCCTCAAGGAGTGGGAGGCCGATGTGATCCCGGGCGCGCTGCAAACCAGGGACTACGCGCGGGCCGTGATCAGCAGTACATGGCCGGACAGTCCACCGGAGGAGATCGAGAAGCGGGTCGATCTGCGAATGGAGCGCCAGGAGCGGCTGCACAACACTCGGCACCTCAAGCTGTGGTGCACGATCGACGAGGCCGCACTGATGCGGCCGGTCGGCGGTCGGGAGACCATGGCCGACCAGCTCGACCGGCTGGCTGAGCGCGCACGCCAACCGGGTGTCACGGTGCAGGTCCTGCCGATCGACATCAGCGGTCACCCGTCCATGGGCGCTCCGTTTACGGTCATCGATCTCGCCGATGGCGCCACGTATGTGTACGTCGATACCTTGTCCGGCGGTTTGTACCTGGAAGAGCCCAGCGACATCGCCATGTACACGACCACGATGGAGCGGTTGCAAGCTCAGGCCCTAGACTTTGACCGGTCGGTGCAGATGATCAAGCGCTATGCCGCCCAGCAAAGGACGGGACCATGACTCACTACTCGGAGTGGCGGACGGCCAGGTACAGCAGTGGTGGCGGTCAGTGTGTCGAGGTCAGCCTCGGCCCCACCGCCCGTGTCCGGGACACCAAGGACCGGGACGGCGGGACGCTGGACGTTCCTGCCACCGCGTGGCAGGTCTTCACCGCCGCGCTCCGCGGCTGACGGGCACCAAGCCCCAGGCTCTTTCCATGAGGAACGTGAACAGCCCCCGACGGTGGAACCGTCGGGGGCTGAACTGTCTGTGCGCAGTCTGTGCGGGCCGCTGCCCGGCTACTGCTTGGTGAGCTCGTGCCGGAGTACGTCGGCGAAGGTGAAGGTGCCGGTGGGCTGGTCGTTCTCCCCCAGCAGGTACAGGCGCTTGACCGCGACCAGCATGCCCTCGGCGACCACGTCCCGGAAATGTGGATCCGCGAGGCGATGGCGGTCGCCGTCGTTGGTGAGGTAGCCGACCTCGATGCGGACCGCCGTGCACCGGGTCAGCCGCAGCAGCTCCCACGTGCGAGCGTGTGTGCGGCAGTCGAGCAGGCTGGTCCGGGCGACCAGCTCGCGTTGGATGAAGCCGGCGAGCAGCTCCCCCACCGTGGAGGTGGTGCCGTTGCCGGTGCCGAAGTGGAAGGTTGCCACACCCTGGGCCGCCGCAGAGCGGTTTCGGTCACAGTGCAGCGAGAGCAGCAGGTCGGCGCTGGCCTCGTTGGCGAACGACGCGCGCTCGGCCTCGGTGGGGCACTGCTCGGGGCCACGCGAGAGCAGCGCCTCCATCCCGGCGGCGACCATCCGTCCTTCGAGCCGGCGCGCGAGATCCCAGGCGATGTGGTCCTCACGTACGCCGTCGACAACGACTCCGGTGTCGTTACCACCGTGACCTGGATCGATGACGATCCGCTTGCCACGTAACCGTGGCCCGGCCTCACGGACCTGCTCCTGCTCCCGCAGCAGCACCGGTCGTCCCCCGCTCGCGCGCGGGGACAGCTGGCGTAGCGCCCGCACCGTTGATGGACCGCAGATCCCGTCGATGACGAGACCGTAGTCGCGCTGGAAATTGCGCAGCGCCGCTTCAGTGCGGGGGCCGAAGATGCCATCGGGCCTGCCGCCGTCGTAACCGAGCTCGGTCAGCCGCTCCTGGAGGGCGAACACATCGTCGCCGTGTACGGGGGCGGACATCATGTACGCCAGCGGCCTGCTGCCGAGGTGATAGCTCGCGCCACGCAACGCTCGGTAGGTCGCTGGCCCCACGATCCCGTCGGTGATCAGCCCCCTACGTTGCTGGAAAGCGCGAACGGCGTGCTCGATGGTGGCATCGAACTCGTGCTCGGCGGCAGTCTGCGGATCATGGTCCGCGTCCGCAAGCACATTGGCGGCGACCAGCAGGGACTTGACCTCAGCCACATCGGCGCCGACATCACCGCGGCGGAGTACTCGCATGCACTCCTCGCTCGTCTCTGGGGATCACTCTCGCGGAACACGGCTGAGCCGTATCCATGGTTGTCATCTACACCCGCGGTCATCCCTCGAGTGTACGTGGGGACTCCCATTGTGCCTTGCCGACGCGAGGTGGCCGTGCAGGGATATCGGGCGCGTTCCCGGACCGTGATGCGTTACGCTGTCCCGTTGCCCTACGACGCGCTCACCGAAAGTATCGTTGTGAGTACGTTCGGTGAGCGCGTCGAGTGGGAGCTGTCAGCCGATGACGTCGGAGAGTTCGGACAGCAGCGCGGCCTTGGGCTTGGCACCGACGATCTGCTTCACCGGCTCGCCGTCCTGGAACAGGATCAGGGTCGGGACCGACATCACCTGGTAGTCACGCGCGGTGCCCGGGTTCTGATCGATGTCAAGCTTCGCGATGGTGAGCTTGTCTGAGTGCTCGGATGCGATCTCCTCCAGGACCGGAGCGATCGTCTTGCACGGTCCGCACCAGGTGGCCCAGAAGTCCACGAGGACGGGCTTGTCGCTGGCGAGCACGTCGTCCTTGAAACTCGTGTCGGTCACGTTGACGGGCGAATCGGCCATATCTCTCTCCCTTATCGGTTAGGTGCCACCTGATCTCCGCGACACCCTCACTGTTGCTGCCCTGCGGGGCCGTTCTCAGGCCCCCGAGCCAGCGCTCGTGCTGGCGGCACCCGCCGTGGCGGGAGCGCCGTAACCACCGCCGACCAGCTCGGCGTCGTGTTGCGCGGCAAGGGACTCGCCGTGCGCGGCGAGCCAGCGTTCCGCGTCGATCGCGGCCGTGCACCCGGTCCCCGCCGCGGTGACGGCCTGGCGGTACGTGCTGTCGACGAGGTCGCCGCAGGCGAACACGCCGTCGAGGTTGGTGTAGGAACCGCGACCGGACACGAGCACATAACCCTCGTCGTCGGTGTCGACCTGGCCGCTGACGAGCTCGCTACGCGGGTCGTGCCCGATGGCGACGAACAGGCCGGTGACGTTGAGCTTGGACTGCTCGCCGGTGACCGTGTCGGTCAGCGTGAGACCGTTCACGGTTCCCTCCCCGTGCACCTCGGTGACCTGGGAATTGACCCGCCAGTGGATCTTCTCGTTGGCACGTGCGCGGTCCAGCATGATCGCCGAGGCCCGGAACTCCTCGCGCCGGTGCACGACGGTGACGGTGCGCGCGAACTTCGTCAGGAACGTCGCTTCCTCCATCGCCGAGTCACCACCGCCGACCACGGCGATGTCGTGATCGCGGAAGAAGAAGCCGTCGCAGGTCGCGCAGGAAGATACGCCCCGACCGAGCAGCTCCTGCTCGCCGGGCACGTAGAGGTAGCGCGGGGATGACCCCATGGCGAGGATGACGGCGCGAGCCGCGTAGCGCCGACCGTTCGCGGTGACGTACTTGACGTCCCCGGTGAGGTCGAGCTCTTCGGCGTCCTCGGTGCGCAGCTCCGCGCCGAAGCGCTCGGCCTGGCTGCGCATCTCTTCCATCAGCTCCGGGCCCTGGATGCCGTCACGGAATCCCGGATAGTTCTCCACTTCGGTCGTGGTCATGAGCGCGCCACCGAACTGTGCGCCCTCGAACACCAGCGGCGCCAGATCGGCGCGTGCCGCGTACACGGCCGCCGTGTATCCCGCGGGCCCCGAGCCCACGATGATCAGGTTTCGTATGTCTTCGGCAGACAACCCGCTACCTCCGCTCGCGTCCTGCTACCTCAGCCGGGTCAGGGTGAGACTGTTGGTCGGTGTGGTTCCGCGTGATTCTCGTCGCCGCGAGCCTCGTGCGCGAGCCCACATCCACCAGTGTCACAGGGCACCCGGCGGGTCGGGGCGCCTGGTAGGACGCCACTGCTGGGGTCAACACGATCGTAGGCGCCGGTTGTTCCCGGCGACGGCACATGGTGGGCACGCTTACACCGGCTACAGCGGGGCGTTGCGCGTCAGCGGGTACCGCCGACGACCTCGTCGTACAGCACGCCGGGGCTGTCCGGGCCGCAGCCGGGAGGCAGCGCGAGGAGCCGGTACTGAGCGAACTCCCCGGTGGTGAGCACTACGAGCACCGCGGGCTCGCCGTCGACGGTGGCTTCCCGCACCCCGGCTGGGCGCACGTCGGGGTCGATGTCGTTCGCCTCGAGGCATTCGTCGAGCGTCGCCCGGTCGTCCAGCGGGCCGTAGTCCCAGATCCCGAAGGTGTCGTCCAGCGCAAGCTCTGGGCGCTGGGTCTGCAGCGTGACGGGCGGCAGCTCGGCGCCGTCGAGCTGGTCGGTGGCCAGCGGGGTGCCGCCCGTCGTGCGGTCGGGCACGATGACCGCGGCCAGCGCCACCATCATGGCCACGGCCGCCGCGGCTGCCACGCCCGCCGTCCAGCCCCAGCGAGGGAAGCGCCGTGCCCCGCGAGCCCTGGCGGTGGCGATGTCGGTGACAGGTGCGGGCGGACCGGTGCCGCTGTCATCCTCACCGCGTTCCCGCTCGAGTGCGCTATCGATGCGGGCGGCGACGTCGGCGGGGGCGGGTTCGCTCCCCTGTCCCTCGGCGCCTGCCAGGCTCGCCAGGTCGGCCACGGTGGCGTCGAGACCGCGCAGCACGGCCATGGCTTCCGGGTCGTCCCGTACCTGTTGCCAGACCCGGGCGGCTTCCTCGTCGTCGAGGACGCCCGCATGCAGGTCGGCGAGCAGGTCGACGGTCCACCCTTCAGCCGAGGCACCACCCGGATCCCACCTCGGGTTGCTCATCGTTCCTCCGTCCGGCGCGGTGTCATCGGGTGCACCCGCCCGCTCGCATCCGGTCGTTGTTCCGGTTCGGATGTGGTCTCAGGAGGTGGGACGTTTGCATTCGCATCCGGGTTCCGCAGATGGCCGAGAAGTTGCGCCAGCTTGGTACGGCCCCTGGCACACCGGCTCTTGACCGTACCCTCGGCGACGCCGAGTATCGCGGCCGCTTCGGCCACCGGGTAGCCCTCCACGTCCACGAGCACGATCGGCACGCGCTGCTCCTCGGGGAGGGTCTGCAGCGCGTCTGTGACGAGCATCCGGGTCTCACGCTGCGCCATCGCGTCGCCGGGCGCGGCCGGTTCGCGGTACTCGTCGGTGTCCGGGAGCGAGACGGTGGGGCGGGCTTGCTGTTTTCGGATCCGGTCGAGGCAGGAGTTGACTACGATCCGGTGCAGCCACGTACTGACCTGCGATTCCGACCGGAAGTTCGCTGCTGCCCGGTACGCGGAGACGAAGGCGTCCTGTAGCGCGTCGGCGGCGTCTTCCCGGTTACGAAGCGTGCGTAGCGCCACCGCCCACATCCTGTCCCGGTGCCTGCGGACGAGTTCGGTGAAGGCGTTCGGGTCCCCCGCGGCGTGGGCGGCGATCAGCTCGGCGTCGGTCGCTGCGGCTGTCACCCGGCCGAGCTTACTAGGACGCCATATTGGGTGTACCCGATCATCTCAAGTGGAGGCTGGCACGCGGGCGCTATCCGGTCGTGTAGAGGGTGACCTCGTTGAGTTCCGAGGAGAACGCGCCCTCGGGCCCGCTGAGCCGGGTGATCCACACCATGACGTATTGCGATGTCGCCGCGGGATCCACCTCGATCTCGGTTTCCCGCTCCTCGATCTCGCCCGAGGCCACGACCTCGGTGCGGTCGAGGTACGCGTTGGGGTGATCGGCCGTGCGGATCTCGATCTCGGTTCCGTAACTCTCGCTGAGCAGCTCCACCTTGGCTACCTCGACCGGTTCGGTGAAGCTGAACGACAGTCCCACGCCGGGTTTCAACGCGGGCAGCTGCTGCTGGTACTGGGAGGTCGTCCACGCGGTGTCCGGATCACCGTCGACCGCCTGCCAGGCGCGGTCCGGGTGGTCGCCGGTTCCCTGCGGGTTGTACACGCGCACCTCGGTCGGTTCGAGCTCGGTCAGCGGCTCCGGTTCGGGCGACGCCTCGTCCTGGTCGTCACCGCCCTGGCCGTCGTCTTCGGCTTCCTCCTCGGTCTGCTGACCGGTATCGGCGACGTTGAAGTCGGGCCCGACGGCGCCTTCCTCGTCGCTGAAAAAGTTGATCAGCGACAGGCCGATCCACGCGATGATCCCGACGGCGGCGACCACGAGCACGGTCGCTCCGACCGCGAGTTTCTTGCGCTGGCTCGCATCGGTGACCGGTCGCCGCGTCGTCCACACCGCGCCGTCGTCGTCGGTGTAACCCGGCTCTTCCTGCTCAGCACCGGTGCGCCGCAGGTACGCCTTGTGTTCTTCGGCTTGCGCGATCTGCCGCAGCATCCGCAGGAACGCGGCACTCGTGCGGACACCGCCGGACTGGCCATCGGCCAGCGTGCGTGTGACCAGGGACGACAGTTCCCGGCCCAGGCCGGGTTGCAGCGTCTCCGGTGGTTCGGCAGTGCCGTCGGTGCCCACCGGCGCGCGGGCAACGGCCTGCGGCCCGTGCTGCAGCGGCCAGTGACCGGTCAACAGCAGGTACAGCAGGGCGCCGAGTGCCCTGACATCGTCGCGGAGCGTGCCGCTGGCCAGCGGACCCGGGAAGACCATCCGGAGCGAGCCATCCGGAGCCCTGCGGATGCGTTGCGGGTGGTCGATCCCCAACACGATCCCCTGGTTCTGCGCCCGCTCGACCGCCTCCACCAACGGTTCGAGCATGCGACACGCCGTGGCTGGTGCGATCGGCCCGTCGGTAACCACATCGACCAGATCGGTGCCCTTTGTCCACTCGGCGACCACGATGCCGAGCAACCCCTCGGTGGATGCGATGCCGTTGCCCAGGCTGAGGACATCGAGCACGCGGGCGACATTGCTGTGGGTGAACTGCGAGGCATGCGCGGCGCGTTCCAGCGTGCGCTGGGCCGCTCGCGCCGCCGTGACGTCGGCCGGATCGCCGACCAGTACGGTCAACGCCACGTCGCGCCGGAGCTGGCCGTCCCTGGCGCGCCACAGGTGCGCCCCGGCCCGCTCGTCCACCCCGAGCTGCGCGAGCAGCCGGTAGCGACCGTCGCCAACGACCGCGCCAGGGGCAAGGGTGCCGCGACTGATCCCGCTGCTCCTTCCTGGCCCGTCGCCGTAGTGCTCGCTTCGCCTGGTGTTCACCGCACTCCCACGACCTCCCAACGTGTTCTCCATCCGAGAGTACGCGACTCAGCCCGCGAGTCGCGGCTGTTACGCGGGCCCGGAATGGTTGATGCGTCGCAGCTCACGTGCGTTTGACCATGCCAGCCAGGCGTGAGGTGATCGGCTTGATCTCGTCCAGCCCGAGGGCGGTGAGGATACCGAACGACACTCCGAGCCCCACCACGGATTGCACGGTCAGCGTGAGCCATGCCTGGGGGACCTCGGGCAGTGTGTCGGGCACGAGCATGCCCGCGGCCACGGCAGCCAGCACACCCGCGACGCACGCCGCGGTGGTGAAGACGATCACGCCGACCACGCGCTTGCTGCGCAGGTTCCCGAGCCGTACCCAGAGCCAGACCTGGCCGAGCACCGCACCGACCACGAAGGTGAGGGAGTTGACCAGCATCGCGCCGAGCACGACCTGTTCCGGGGGCAGCAGTACGGGGCACAGATACAGCAGCGGGATCTTCACCGCAGTCATGACCAGCATGATCAGCGTCGGTGTGCGGGCGTCCTTGAGCGCGTAGAACACCCGCAGTTGCAGCATCACCAGGGCGTACGGCAGCAAGCCGAACGCGGAGATGGCCAGCGCCTGGCCGAGTCGCTCGGCGCCTGCTCCCTCGGCGCCCTGGCCGACCGAGTACAGCGCGATACCCGCGTCCGTGCCCGCGACGGTCATCACCGCGGCGATCGGCAGCAACGCGACGGTGGAGATACGGGAAGCATACGAGAGGTGACCGATCAGCCCGCGGTCGTCGCCGTCGGCGGCGGCGCGGCTCATGCGCGGCATGATCGCGGTCAGCAGGGACACGCCGATCACGCCGTAGGGCAGTTGGAACACCAGCCAGGCGTTGTAGTACGCGGTCATACCGCCCGCCGCGCCCGCGGTAAGCACGCGGGTGGTGACGATGTAGCCGAGCTGGCTGACGGCGACATAGCCCACGATCCAGGCCGCCAGCGCGGCGAACTCCTTCATCCGGTCGTCGATGCCCCAGCGCCAGCGGAACCGGAAGCCGGTGCGCAGCAGCGGCGGCAGCAGCATCGCGGCCTGGGTGACGATTCCGAGCGTGACCCCGATTCCCAGCGTCAGCAGCTTGGCATCACCCATGCTCACCGGGTCGAGCGAGATCTCGCCGGGCACCAGCGTGTAGATGCCGATGGTGGCGATGATGACCAGGTTATTGACGACCGGCGCCCAGGCGGGCGGGCCGAACACGTGCCGGGCATTGAGGATGGCCATCAGCAGCGCGAAGAAGCCGTAGAAGAAGATCTGCGGCAGGAGCAGGTACGCGAACGCCGTGGTCAGCGCCGGGTTGGCTTCATCGGTGGAGGCGTCGACGTAGATCGCGGTGAACACCGGAGCGGCGATCACCGCGACCACCGTTGCCCCGGCGAGCAGCGTCAGCGCGACCGTGAGCAACCGCTGGGTATAGGCCAACCCGCCGTCCGGGTCATCCTGTGATCGCACCAGCAGCGGTACCACGATACTGGCCAGTACTCCGCCGAGCAGCAGCTCGTAAACGATGTTGGGCAGCGTGTTGGCGATGTTGAACGAGTCGTTGACCACGCCGATGCCCAGCACCCACACCAGCAGGACTTTCCATGCGAAAC
The DNA here is from genome assembly GCF_033042135.1 of Haloechinothrix sp. LS1_15. NCBI lineage: Bacteria > Bacillati > Actinomycetota > Actinomycetes > Pseudonocardiales > Pseudonocardiaceae > Haloechinothrix > Haloechinothrix sp. LS1_15. The sequence continues at coordinate 121,914 of NZ_WBXM01000001.1, forward strand.
CGGTGATCCTGCTGACCAACGAGGCGATGGCGATCGTGCTCGTCGACCGCGCCAGCGAGGGTACGTCCTCGGACGGCGCGGCCATGCGTTCCTGCTCGGCCGATTCCGGGGCGGTGCCTTCCCGCTGCGGCACACCCCGCTGGTCCGGTGGGGCCGACGGCGGGGCCTGGGCCCCGGGATGCGGCGGCGCGTCGACCCGCGGCAGCATCCTGGTGAGCTCGTCGTAGGGACGCAGCGAGTCCGGATCGGCCGTCGGCCACAGCGGAGCCCGCGACGGATCGGCATACGGCAGGTTCCGGCGCGTCAACCCGTCGGCGTTCGAGCGGGGTCTGCGGGGTTGTCCCTGAGGACGCGGCCGGGGAGGCTGCCCGGATTGAGGAGGCTGCGCGGCCTGCGGCGGCTGTCCCCGCTGGTGCCGCTGCCCGCGCTGCCCGCGCTGCCCGCGTTCCGGCATCTGCTTACTCAACCCGCGCCTCGGAGGCTCATACCCGACGCGGCAGGTGGGTGTCGCTCAGCCGGATCGCGGTCGCCGGATCGCACCGGGCGGTTGCATCCGGTCTCGCCACGGCGGCACAACCCGAGGTTCGCATAAGCTACACCGTTCCCTGCCGTCTCCCCTGCCGTCTACACGCCTGTCCGACCGTAGCCGATCAGGCTCAGCCGCTCGCGGCGTCCGCCGATCGCACCCGCTGGTAGATACGGCGGCCCGCGAGCAACAGAAGCGCACCAGCTGCGGTTGCTGTCACGATAACCGTGATCGCCCCGTAGTCCGTGGAGGCCAGTTCGATTCGCGCGGGGTCACCCAGTTCGGTGCCGCCCGGTGTGCTCAGCGTGACATCGACGCTGAACCGCCCCGCACGCAACGCCTCGGCGGGTATCCGCTGCGTGTAGGAGGAGTTCGCGGGCATGTCGAGGTCGGAGACGGGCTCGGGGCGCAGCCCGATCGTGTTGTGCAAGCCAATCCTCACGGTGACCTCGACCGGCAGGTCGTTCTTGATCACGATGGGTAGCGGCGAGGATCCGGAGGCCATCGAGATGGTGCGGCCGGGATTTTCCACGCTCACCCTGCCGCGGAGCTCTTCGAGCTGGCTATGCACGTTCGCCACGTTCGCCTCGGCGGTGGCCTGATCCTGCCGCACATCCGCAGCTGTGGTGCGCAGCAGACCGTTGCGCAGGGGACGAAGCAGATCGGCGGGCGCGACCTGGGCAGGCGCATCCACCGACATGGCCGACTCCAGGTCGCCGATGATGGCCTCGGCGGTCTCCATGTCGTTGACCACGCCGTGCGGCAACACCGAGCGCAGGGTGGTCTGAGTACCCACCGGGTCGGCCTGCTCGACCGGCGTGGCCGCCAACAGGCGGGATACCGGGGCCAACTCGATCGCGTCCCGCGTTGTGAGCAGCTGGATCACCTCACGCGCCTGCCGCAGCTCCGCGGTGTCGGGATTCCAGGTGCGCGAGGGGGCGAGAACGAGGGGATCGGTCGCTGCTTGCGGATCGAACAGTGCGCGGTAGGCGAGCGCGGCCAGCCCGTTCTGGGTCGCGGTCGCCGGGATGTCCGCGGCCGTCCGCAGCGTGTACAGGCCTGCCGGGTCACTCCGGTGCTGATCGAAGCCCCGACTGATCAACCGGTCCGTCGGCACGGCCCGGACCTCGCCCTCGCCTGCCGGTTCCTCGGCGTTGTCCCCGTTCTCGCCGTTCTCGCCGTTCTCGGTGTCTTCCGTGTCTTCTGGGGGGTCGGGCTCACGGACCGTGGCTGTTCCTGTGAACGGGCCATGGGGCGTGAGCTGGTCGGGGCCTGCGAACACCGTCGACGTGCCCGTATCGGCGAGCACGTCGAGCAGCTGCTGGGTCAGCGGCCCCTGCGGCCAGAACGCTTCGGTGACAACCGGTGTGTCGAGGATGTCGGCGACGAGCTGGTCGTTGTCGATCGACGAACGCGCCAGCTCGGGAAACGATGCCGCGAGTACCCCTGCGTCGGAGTTGGCGTAGGGCATGGTGACCACGCAGCCGTCCTCGACGCGTTCACGCAGCGCGTCGAGCCACTCTGCAGCGTCCTCGGCCCCCGTGCCCGCAACTGTGCTCTCATCCGCGGGACCCTCACGTACGCGGTAGCCGTCGGTCATGGCATTGGCCGTCGCGACGACCTCCGGGTCGATCGCGAAGCACACCGCGTCGAACAGCTCAGCCTCATCCTCGGCGTCCGGGGCCTCGCGCACCAGCGTGCGCAGCCTGCCTCCCTGACGCATCTCGTCGGCGAGCCGGTCGCTGTCGAGGACGATGTCCCCTTCCACCGGCTCGGCGATGATGCGCTGGTTACTCGCGATCGGCCACAGCATGGACACCGGCCGCGGCGGTGCGGTCGGCTCGACGGGATCGGCTCCCGGCACTTCGAGCACCGGCAGCACCATGCTGAAGGCGGCTAGCCGGGCGGTGTCTCCACCCTCGGGTTCGCCGTTGATGTTCACCAGGAGCGGGTACAGCGCGGCTTCGGGGAACTCGAACCCTCCTTGGCCACCGGTGAGCGGGACCGAGAGCCGCACCGTGGCGCTCTGCCCGGGCTCCAGCCGGTCGGTGACCTCCTCGAAGCCGGTATGCTGCGCGTCGGTGCGGGCGTCGCCTGCCAAAGCGGTGGCCACTTCGTCCGGTGAGCGTTGCGGTATCCCCGCCTGCACCCGCACGCGCGGCTGGTGGATGCTCTCGTCGGTGACGTTGGTCACCTCACCGGTGATCGTCAGTTCCTCGTCGTCACCGGTCACCGCGCGGGGGGTGATCGAATCGATCGTCAGCGTGAGGTGATCGGCTGCGGCCTGGGGTGGCTGTGCCGTTGCCGCACCCTGGCCGAGCAGCGCGGGCAGCAGCAGGGCGATCGCTGCCAGCGCCATCGCTGCAACGGGGCGTGAGCATCCAGAGCGCACGGCGAGATCCTCGCTGACTAGTCGTGCCGTGTGGCGGTGCCGCGTGGGAGCCTCCACGCGACCGCCCACCTCGTGTTCGTGCTGTTCACCGGTACCTGACTGCCAGGACCTCCTGGGCCTTGGCAGCGAGTTTGCGCTCGTCGGCGTAGGCGAGCACGCCGGCGAGCTCGCCGAACGGTACCCAGGCGACGTCGGTCACCTCGCTGTCGGCGTTGGAGAGCTCCCCACCGGTGGCTTCGAGCAGGAAGTGATGCACGGTCTTGTGCACGCGCTTGCGGTCGGCGACGAACCAGTAGTCGATGGTGCCGAGCGACTCGAGTACGCGTGCCGAGATCCCGGTCTCTTCCTTCACCTCGCGTACCGCGGTTTGCTCCCGCGACTCACCTTCCTCGATATGTCCTTTGGGTAGCGACCACAACAGGCTGCCGCTACGGTCCAGTCTGCCGATGAGCACCACGTGCGTGCGGTCCTGGTCCACGACGAGCCCACCGGCCGACGTCTCATTGACCGTGATCATGCGGCGCCGCCGATGACGCCGGGAGCGGCGCCCGGAACTGGCAGCGCCGGAGTGACCGGCAGACGAAGGCATGGTTGCGATAGTAGAGCACATGTCGTGCTCACTCTGTGAAGAACGGCGATGACGCAACGATCTTGCCGATCTCGGTGATCCCGGTGGCGGTGCCCGTGGTGACGGTCCGCGCACGATCGGCCCGGTATCCGAGGGTACCCTGACATTTTGTGCCCGAACCTGCGTCCGACACTGCTACAGCCTCCGCCATCCGGTCCGCTATGCGTAACAGTGTGATCGAGCTGATGCGGATCTCCCCGGTCGCCGACCAGCTCGCCACCCTGTTTCACGACGCTGGTCACGAGCTGTATCTGGTGGGCGGCAGCGTGCGGGACGCGCTGCTCGGCAGGCTCGCGGAGGAAAGAGCCGGGCAAGCGGGGCAAGCCGAGCGAGCAGGGCAGGCGGGCGCGGCCCAGTCCGAGGACCGGGGTAAGCCGGAGGACCTGGACTTCACCACCGACGCGCGCCCCGAGCAGATCATGGACCTGGTGCGTGGCTGGGCGGATGCGGTCTGGGAGACCGGCATCGAGTTCGGCACGGTCTCGTTGCGCAAGAACGGCACCCAGTTGGAGATCACCACGTTCCGTGCCGATAGCTACGACAGGGTCGGCAGGCATCCCGACGTCGTGTTCGGCAACAGCATCACCGATGACCTGATGCGCAGGGACTTCACGGTGAATGCCATGGCGATCGAGCTGGGAGCCAAGACGTTCGTGGACCCGTTCGGCGGGCTGGAGGCGCTTGCCCGCGGCGAGCTGGACACCCCGGCGCCGCCGGAGGAGTCGTTCGCCGACGACCCGCTGCGGATGCTCCGCGCCGCGCGGTTCGTCTCCCATCTCGGCTTCACGGTCCACCAGCGGGTGTTCACCGCGATGACCGAGATGGCAGGCGAGATCGAGCGGATCAGCGCCGAGCGGGTGCAGGGCGAGCTGACCAAGCTGATGCTCGGCGACCAGCCACGCCGAGGGATCGAGCTGATGACCGACAGCGGGCTCGCCGAGTACGTGCTGCCGGAGGTGCCCGGCATGCGGCTGGCCATCGACGAGCACCATCAGCACAAGGACGTCTACGAGCACTCGCTGACGGTGCTGGACCAGGCGATCGACCTGGAGACCAAGCACGAACCGGCCTCCGGGCCCGACCTGGTGCTGCGGCTGGCCGCACTGCTGCACGACATCGGCAAACCAGACACCCGCAAGTTCGAGCCGGGTGGCGGTGTGAGCTTCCATCACCACGAGGTTGTCGGTGCCCGGATGGCGCGCAAGCGGCTGCGGAAGCTGCGCTACTCCAAGGAGGTCATTTCCGATGTCTCCCAGCTCGTGTACCTGCACCTGAGGTTTCACGGCTACGGCAAGGGCGAGTGGACCGACTCGGCGGTGCGCCGGTACGTCACCGATGCCGGTCACCTGCTGACCCGGCTGCACAAGCTGGTGCGGGCCGACTGCACCACGCGCAACAAGCGCAAGGCGGCCTCGCTGCAGCGCAACTACGATGACCTCGAGGAGCGGATCGCGCGTATCAAGGCCGAGGAGGACCTCGCCAAGGTGCGCCCCGATCTCGACGGTAACGAGATCATGGCGATCCTCGGGCTGGAGCCCGGTCCGCTGGTGGGTAAGGCGTGGCAGCATCTCAAGAACGTGCGGCTCGACCGCGGCCCTCTCGATCGCGAGGAGGCAATCGCCGAGCTGCATCGCTGGGCCGAGGAGCAGGGCATACGGTGACCGGACCGCGCGGGGCCTGCTGACGGCCCCGCTCACCGACAGTGACACCGATTTCTGCGAGCATCACCGGAGCGTGTCGCGCTGAGCGCGGCGTTCGTGGAGGTCGTTCCTCCCCTGTGTGCGGTGAGTGAGAACATGGTGCCTGTGCGAGCGATCTCCGACGTTGAGCAGGGGTCACTGCTGGTCGCCGATCCGAGCATGTCCGACCCGAACTTCCGCAGGACGGTCGTCTACGTGCTGCACCACAGCGAGGAGGGCACGCTCGGTGTGGTGTTGAACCGGCCAAGCGAGATCCCGGTGGACGACGTGTTGCCCTCATGGGCCGGACATGTGGTGGAACCCGCCTCGGTGTTCGTCGGCGGGCCGGTGGAACAGGACACCCCGCTGTGCCTTGCCGCGTTACGTACCGGGGAACGTGCGAGCGCGGTGCCCGGCACGATCGGCGTGCGGGGGCCGGTGGCACTTGTGGTGCTCGACGCCGACCCGGATCTGCTGGTACCGCGCCTGCGGGGGATGCGGGTGTTCGCCGGGTACGCGGGATGGAGCGTGGGCCAGCTGGACAGCGAGATCCAGCGCGGAGACTGGTTGGTGGTTCCGGCGCTACCCGCCGACGTGCTCGCCAGCCCGGACACGGATCTGTGGGGGCACGTGCTCCGCAGGCAGGGAGTACCGACCGCGTTACTCGCTACCCACCCCGGTGACCTCCAACTCAACTAGCGGTCAGGTGGTTCGGTAGCGCGTCACGACTCCCCGGCCGGGCCGCAGCCTCCCGCACCACAGCCGCAGCCGCCACAGCCCGCGGCGGCCGGTTTCGCGTCCGGCACCGCCGCGGCCGCGCGATGGCCGAGCGCGCCACCTGCGCCGACGAGCGCGACCATGCCGACCATCCCGACGCTCACCGCGAGCACGATGCCGAAGGTGTCGGGCATCACCGCCGACGCGAGCCCGGAGACGACACCGACCCCACCGGCGACCATCGTCGGGAGGGCGGCCACCCGGTTGCCCACGCGGAACGCCTCGTCGTTGCGCAGCGTCGCCCAGGTGCGCACGCCCGCTCCCCGGTCACGGGGGATCCGGCCGCGCCAGCCGAGGTATCCACCCCACCCGATCAGTACGCCACAGAGGATGGGAATCAGTGCCAGGAATGCCACGAGCGTAGGATAAGCGGCTCCCCCATCGGTACCGGCCACGGGTGAACGGGCGAGCAGCCTGGATCACAGTCCCGTCGCGACTTCGATGTCGGCCACTCGGCACGAGGGTCCGCTCGCTCCGTCGACATGATCCACGTGAAACATGGCGCCCTGCCGCGCTCACGGGCAGGGCCGCACCTGTGCTGTCAGTGTCACCAGCTAGTATGAGGCCATGGTGAAGGTTCGTCTCCTTCTCGGCGTGCCGCGCTGACCGGACGGTCACGCGCGGCTACCCCTCATGCTCGCCCGGGCTGGGGGGTTCTGTTGTATGAGGAGGCCGAAACGTTGATCACCAGCCTGCCGGCTGCGACCGTCGGCAGGAAGGGTGTGCATTGCACCGAAAGGTTTCTGCGATGAGCGAGGCAACCGAGGGCGCGCCCGCGCACCGGTACACGTCCGCGCTGGCGGGCGAGATCGAGCGGCGCTGGCAGGAATACTGGGACGCGCACGGCACGTTCCACGCCCCGAACCCCGCTGGGCCGCTGGCTACCGGCGACGGGGTGCCGGAGGACAAGCTGTTCGTGCAGGACATGTTCCCGTACCCGTCGGGTCACGGGCTGCACGTCGGCCACCCGCTCGGCTTCATCGGTACCGATGTCTTCGCCAGGTACAGCCGGATGTGCGGCCGGAACGTGCTGCACACCATGGGGTTCGACGCTTTCGGTCTGCCAGCGGAGCAGTACGCAGTGCAGACCGGCCAGCACCCGCGGACCACCACCGAGAACAACATCGAGCGCTACCTGGCCCAGCTGCGGCAGCTCGGGTTCGGTCACGACACGCGCAGGCGGATCTCGACCATCGACCCCGACTACTACCGGTGGACGCAGTGGATCTTCCTGCAGATCTACAGCTCCTGGTACGACACCGAGCAGCAACGCGCGCGGCCGATCAGCGAGCTGGAAGATCAGTTCGCGCGTGGTGAGCGGGACACGCCCCAAGGGCGTCCGTGGGAGGAGCTCAGCGCCGTCGAGCGCAGCGAGATCCTCGACTCGTATCGGCTGGCTTACGTCAGCGAATCGCCGGTGAACTGGTGCCCAGGGCTGGGGACCGTGCTGTCGAACGAGGAGGTCACCTCCGAGGGGCGCAGCGAGCGCGGCAACTTCCCGGTGTTCCAGCGCAACCTCAAGCAGTGGATGATGCGGATCACCGCCTACGCCGACCGCCTCGTCGACGACCTGGACCGGCTGGACTGGCCGGAAAAGGTCAAGGCGATGCAGCGGAACTGGATCGGCCGTTCACGCGGCGCCACCATCCACTTCCCGGTCAGCCCGGACGCCGCTGCCGCCGACGGTGCGACGATCGAGGTGTTCACGACCCGGCCAGACACGCTGTTCGGCGCGACCTACATGGTTCTCGCGCCAGAGCACCCGCTGGTCGACGAGCTGACAGCCGAGCGGTGGCCGGAGGGTGTGGACCAGCGCTGGACGGCGGGTGCCGCCACCCCGGCCGAGGGCGTGGCCGTGTACCGGCGTGCGGCCGCGATGAAGAGCGAATTGGACCGGCAGCAGGAGGCCAAGGAGAAATCCGGCATCTTCACCGGCTCGTACGCGGTCAATCCGGTGAACGGCCAGCACATCCCGATTTTCGTTGCCGACTACGTGCTCATGGGGTACGGCACCGGCGCGATCATGGCTGTGCCCGGGCAGGACGAGCGCGACTGGGACTTCGCCGAGGCCTACGGCCTGGAGATCATCCGTACGGTGCGGCCGGAAGGCGGCATGGAGGGCTACGAGAGCCAGCCGTTCCTCGGCGACGGCATCGTGATCAACTCTGCCAACGACGAAGGGCTGGACCTCAATGGCCTTGGGGTCGAGCAGGCCAAGGAAACCGTGATCGACTGGCTGACCAAGCACGGTCACGGGCGCGCCGACGTGCAGTACAAGCTGCGCGATTGGCTGTTCTCCCGGCAGCGCTACTGGGGCGAGCCGTTCCCGATCGTCTACGACGTGGAGGGCATCGCCCACCCGCTGCCGGAGCACATGCTGCCGGTGGAGCTGCCGGATGTGGCGGACTACTCGCCTGCCACCTACGAGCCGGAGGATGTGGATTCCCAGCCGGTGCCGCCGTTGGAGAAGGCCACCGACTGGGTCGAGGTGGAGTTGGACCTGGGCGACGGCAAGCGACCGTACCGCAGGGAGACCAACACCATGCCCAACTGGGCGGGTTCGTGCTGGTACCAGCTGCGCTACATCGACCCCACCAACGAGGAGCGGATGTGCCACCCGGACAACGAGCGGTACTGGATGGGGCCGCGTCCGGAGATCCACGGACAGGACGATCCCGGCGGTGTTGACCTGTACGTCGGCGGGGTGGAGCACGCCGTGCTGCACCTGCTGTACGCGCGGTTCTGGCACAAGATCCTGTACGACCTGGGGCACGTATCCTCGGAGGAGCCGTACCGGAAGCTGTTCAACCAGGGCTACATCCAGGCGTACGCCTACACCGACTCCCGCGGCGTGTACGTGCCAGCCGAGGAGGTCGTCGAGGAGAACGGCCGGTACTTCTACAACGGCGAGGAGGTCAGTCAGGAGTACGGCAAGATGGGCAAGAGCCTGAAGAATGTCGTGACTCCGGACCAGATGGCCGAGGACTTCGGGGTCGACACCTTCCGGTTCTACGAGATGTCCATGGGGCCGCTGGAGGACTCCCGCCCGTGGGCGACCAAGGACGTCGTCGGGGCGCACCGCTTCCTGCAGCGGCTGTGGCGGCTGCTCGTGGACGAGGCGTCCGGGCAGCTGCGGGTGGCCGATGTGGAGCCCGGTGTCGAGGACCGCAAGCGGCTGAACCGCACCATCGCGGCGGTGCGTGAGGATTACGCCAATCTGCGGTTCAACACCGCGGGGGCGAAGCTGATCGAGCTGAACAACTACCTCACCAAGTCCTACGGTTCGGCCAAGGCGACCCCGCGCGAACTCGCTGAGCCGCTGGTGCTGATGCTCGCGCCGATGTGTCCGCACATCGCCGAGGAGCTGTGGCACCGGCTGGGGCACGAGGGTTCGCTGGCGCATGGCCCGTTCCCGGAGGCCGACGAGCAGTACCTGGTCGACGAGACCGTCGAGTACCCGATCCAGGTCAACGGCAAGGTGCGCTCGCGGGTCACCGTCCCCGCCGACGCCGACGAGGAGGCGGTCCGGAGCGCGGCACTGGCCGAGGAGAAGATCGCCGACCTGCTCGACGGCGGCGAGCCCCGCAAGGTGATCGTGGTTCCCGGACGCCTCGTCAACGTGGTGCTCTAGCGTTCGGGTGCGAGCCGAAGGGCCCCTTCGGTGCGTATTCGGTACCCAAGGACTCCTTCGGCTCGCACCACCGCCCCGGAACGATCACTCGATGAGCTCGGCGGGGCAGGTCAGGCGTTGTCCAGGCCGACGGTGCGGGCGATGTCGGTGAGCATCGCGTCGAACCACGCGTCGGGGTCGGCGGTCGGCATCGGGATGTTGCCGGACACCTCGAGGGCGACGTGGCCGAAGATCCTGGTCCAGAACTGCACCATCAGATAGGACAGCCCGAGCGTCAGCCTGCTCTCGTCGACCTCCTGATCGGTCGCCGAGCTCAGCAGCTCCAGCAGCGCGGCCCGGAAGGCGCCGACGTCCTCCCGAAGCTGTTCGGGCACGTACTCGTCCGCCGGGATGGTGAGCTCGTGGTGCGCGAGCACGTGCCACACGCTGGTGATGAACACCTGCCCGAAAGGCTCGGTCGCGTGGTCGAGCGGGGTGGCCGCGGCAGCGGTGTCGGCGCGGCGCGAGGCGAATACCAGGGTGAACTCCCGCGGGTGTTCCAGGGCCCAGCGCCGGAAACCGCGCAGCGCTGCGAAGAACTGCCCGATCCCGGCGGCATCGCCCGCCTCGGCGATGCGCTCGGCGAGCTCGCCTGCCAGCTCGGTGCAGATGTCCCGCCGCAGGTGCTCCATCAGATCGGAATGTGACCGGTAGTAGCGGTAGAGGGCGGGCGCGGTGATCCCGAGGTCACGGGCGATGGCGCGGAGGGTGACGCCTTCCGTGCCGTTCTCGGCGAGCAGGGTCCTCGCTGTCTGGCGGATCTCGGTGCCCATATCGGACCAGCCGGGCTGTGGTGGTGTCTGACGCATTACCGTGCCTTCAAGGGGACTCGGGATCTCACCCGGCGGGGCGCCGCCGACGCCGACCACTCGGGGGGCAGTGTGGCCGGCGCCGGCGACTCGGTCCGCCCCGTGCCCGAGGGCATCACCAGGCGAACGTAATCGTGTACGCGCGGTTGTGAGTCTCAACGAGCGACTCCCACCGCCGATACGGCCGGTGCGAATTCTACCGGCTTCGCAGGCTGCGAACACCAGTACGCGCGTAGGTTTTCCCACTGTCCCACTGTCCGCAAACGCCGTCTGCCTGCCGCCTGTTGCTTTGCGCGGCCATGACAGGGGTGGGAAGCTGGCGCTCGTGACTGCCGATGGCATCGAGGAGCCGCGCCATAGCACCGGGCACGAGCTGGTCGTGGTCGGCTCGGCCAACCGGGATCTCACCGTGGAGGTGGAGCGCAGGCCGGAGGCGGGCGAGACCGTGCTCGGCGGCGACACCCGGACCAGCGCGGGAGGCAAGGGAGCTAATGTCGCCGTGGCCGCCGCAAAACTGGGCAGCCGGGTCGCGATGGTGGGTGCGGTTGGCGCCGACAGCGCCGGTGAGGAGCTGCTTGGCTCGCTTCGCGCGGCGGGTGTGGACACCGGCCTGGTACGCCGCTGTCGGCGGCCGAGCGGCGCCGCCTACATCACCGTGACCCCGGACGGCGAGAACTCGATCATCGTCTCGCCCGGCGCGAACGGCGATCTCGGTGTCCCCGATGTCCAGGCGGCAGCCGGGGTCATCGCGGCGGCACGGGTGCTGTTCACGGTCCCCGAGGTGCCGATGGAGACGGTGGCTGCGGCGGTGCGATCCGCGAGGGACCGGCAGGTCCGCGTGGTGTTCAACGCCTCCCCGGTCACCGACCTGGAGCCGGACATTCTGGCCGCCGCGGATCCGCTGGTCGTCAACGGCCACGAAGCCGCGTGGCTGCTCGGCGTCGGGCCGGGTGAGTCCGGTGAGCCGGGTGAGCTGGTGCGTGGCTTGCGCGAGCTCGGCGCACGCTCGGTGGTGGTGACCCTCGGTGCGCGGGGAGCTGTCACCTCCGACGATGCTATGGGCCAGGTGACGGTTCCTGCTCCCGCCGTGACGCCGGTGGACACCACCGGCGCGGGCGATGCTTTCTCAGGCGCGCTGGTTTCCCGGCTGGCCGAGGGCGCGCAGCTCCCGGAGGCCGCCCGCTTCGCGGCGCGCGTGGCCGCGATCTCGGTGAGCTCCTGGGGCGCGCAGGACTCCTATCCCGCGGCCGACCAGCTCGCCTGACCCCACTCCCGCCGTGTCTAGTGCAACGACACCCCGTGTCGAACACTGGAGCACACCGGGGAACGGTCGGGGGCTCGGAGTTACTGCCACCAGTGACGCTTCGGGTGCCGGATTTTCAGCGTGCCGCCGTGCACGCGACCGGACAGCACCAGGCGGGGCGACCTCCCTGCCGATCGTGTCCTGTCCTCCACCGAGCTGTGCTTCACCTCGGTGATGCCGTTGACGTCTACCGCGACGTGCTCCGGCACGATGATCAAGATCGTGCCCCACTTGGTGTCCAGCTCCAGATGTACCTCGGGGCTGTCGATCCGGGCCTCGGTGAAGTCCAGCTTGGTGCTGCCGTGCCGGGCGCGCACCACCACCCGCTCCGGCACGTACCACTGCCCGTTGCGGATCAGGTTCGAGTGGTGCGCGGTGAGCTCGAGTGTCCTGGGGATTCCGGAGTCCCGCTCCGGGGCGATCGACACCCGCGCCGGGGGCGCGTCCCGGTGCACCAGCCCCGGCAGGTCGCTGAGCACCGCGTTCAACTCCTGCCGCGTCCTGGCCGAATACGCGGTGTCGGCGCGTTCGCTGAATCCGTCGAGGTCGATCAGGCCCTTCCCGGTGGCCTTCTGGAGGATGCCAACGACGTACTCGCGTTCCGCGTCGCTGACCCGGTAGAGGCGCGGCGGCACGTCGCCAGGTCGGGTAGGTTCGGTGTACTGCACACGTCCAGGCTAGGGCGCGATACGCACTGCCACATCAGGGAGAACCCGGAGATGCGCGCTGCGGGTCAGGGTTGTTCGTCGCGATCGAAGCCGTGCTCGATAGCGTAACGCGCGAGCTCGACCCGGTTGTGCAGCTGGAGTTTGCGCAGCGTCGACTGAACGTGGTTCTCCACCGTTCGAGGGGAGATCACCAGCTTGTTCGCGATCTGCCGGGAGCTCAGTCCTTTGGCGACGAGCCGCAACACCTCGGTCTCGCGGTCGGTGAGCTGGGGCGCGGTGTCCCGGCTCGCGGGCGCATCGGCCATGCGCCGGAACTCGCCGAGTACGAGGCCTGCCAGGCCGGGGGTGAACACCGGGTCGCCTTCTGCGGTGCGGCGTACCGCGTCCACCAGCTCCTCCGCCGACGCCGACTTCACGAGGTAGCCCGAGGCACCCGCCTTGACCGCTTCGAGCACGTCACTGTGTTCCCCGCTCGCGGACAGCACCAGCACCTTGGTGTCGGGCAGCGCGGTAGTGATCTCCCTGGTCGCGTCCACTCCGGAGGTCTGGCCCAGCGTGAGGTCCATCAGCACGACGTCCGGCCGCACGCTGGAGGCCGCGCGCACGGCGCCGTCGGCGTCGGAGGCTGTGGCGGGCACCTCGAAGCCGCGCTCGTCGAGGTCCCGCGCGACACTGTCCCGCCAGATCGGGTGGTCGTCGACGACCATCACCGAGATGGGTACGTCCGTCATAAGCGGGATCGCCTCCGTGTTCGCTCGGTTCGCTCGAACTTGTGCTGCCGGGATGGACGGTCGCGGGGCACGCGCAGTTCCCACTCAGTTCCCGCTCCCGGACCGGTTTCCAGGGTGGCGCAGCCGCCGAGCTCGGCCAACCGCCCCTTGATCGATCGCGCCACACCGAGCCTGCCCTCGGCCTCGGCACGCGCCAGCCTCCCTGGCTCGATGCCGGGACCGTCGTCGCGGACGCTGACCACGACCTCGTCGCCCAGGTCCTCCACCAGCACCCACGCCCGCGCGCCCGCGCCAGCATGCCGCTCGGTGTTGGTCAACGCCTCACGCACCGCGGCCGCGAACTCGGCTGCCACGCCCGCTGGGAGCGGCACCTCCTCGGCGGGTGCGGACACCTGCACCTTCGAAGTGGCCAGTACGCGGAGGTGGCTGCTCAGGTCCGCGGTGCCTTCTTCCGCGCCTGCTTCCGGGTTGGTGCCGATCAGCGCGCGCAGCGCGATCTCCTGCTCGCCTGCCATCGCCGCGAGCTCGGCCGCTTCCCCGCCGACCTCGCTGCCGCGTTTGCGGACCCGGGCGAGGACCTGCAGCACGCTGTCGTGGATGGAGCGGGCGAGCCGTTCGCGTTCGGCCTGGGCGGCCTCGGTGCGCAGCGCCTCCCGCAGCGCCGCCGAGGCGCTGCGCAACGCCGTCGCAGCGAGCCCGACAACGAGGCCGCTGGCCACCAGCAGTACACCGTCGCGCACCACATCGAGGTCGAGCCGGGTCTGGGCGAAGCCGGTCGCCACAGCGAGGTAGCCCCCGGCGAGTACCCCGGCCACCGGACCGAAGCGGATCGCTGCGATCACCGGTGCCGCGCCGACCCACACAGTGGTGATCAGCGGGGCGAAGGCGGCGTACATCTCGTCGGTGAGTACCAGCGGTGAGGTGAGCATCAATCCGCTGACCACCAGCACGTCGAGGATGACGAGCCAACCCCAGCGCCAGCGCCGCCTGCTGTAGGCGATGCCGGTCAGCAACGTCCACACGCACATCGCGGCCAGCACGGCCCAGGCCAGCCACGGGCGCTGGTAGTCGTCGCTGTGAACGGTGACGGCTCCGACGGCGAAGCCGAGCAGGATCACCCGCAACGCGATCGCGCCCCACCACAGCGCGGTCGTAGGGTCGCTTGCCAGCGCGTGCCTGCGCGATCCCAGCTCGGTCACGCGCGCGTACCCGGCTCGGCTTGCGTGGTGTCCTGCGCGTCACCGCCCTCACCGCGCTTGCTGCTCTCCGTGCCCTCGGCACGGTCGTCGCCTTCGTGGTGCCGGAGCAGCCGCTGCGGTGCGAGCTTGCGGGCGAATTTCGGCAGGTGCGGTTCTTCCGGTTCTTCTTGCGCCAGCGACTTGACCGCTGCCGAGACCACGGCCAGCAGCGGTACCGCCAACAGCGCGCCGATGATGCCCGCGATGAACACACCGGCGGTCACCGCGAGCAGCACCGCCAGCGGGTGGAGACTGACGGCCCTGCCCATCAGCAGCGGGTGTAGGACGTTGCTTTCCAGCTGTTGCACCGCGATGACGATGCCGAGCACGATCAGCGCCTGGACCCAACCGACGGTGACCAGCGCAACGAGTACGGCAACAGCGCCGGTGACCACGGCGCCGACGATGGGGATAAAGGCACCGAGGAAGACCAGGGTGGCCAGCGGTAGCACCATCGGCACACCGACGATGGCCAGCCCAATGCCGATCCCCACCGCATCGACGATCGCCACGATCACCGTGGCGCGCATGAACCGGCTCAGCGTCTCGAAGCCTCGTTGCCCCGCGAGGCGCACGCGGGCCCGTGCGTAGGTGGGAACCGCGCGGGTGAGGAACGTCCAGATCCGGTCGCCGTGCAGCAGGAAGAACAGCAGGATCACGAGCACGAGTACGAAGCCGGTGACGATCTGCCCGACGACACCCGCGGTGGTCAGCGCCTGCGTGGTGATCGCCTGCTGGTGTTCCTGGACGAAGCTGATGGCCTGGTCGATGAATCCCTGGAGGTCATCGGCTTCCAGTGCCAAAGGTCCGGTGATCAGCCAGTCCCGGACCTGGTCGAGGCTCCGGTTGATGTGCTGCTGCATCTCCGGCAGCGCGTCGGCGAACTGCGCGACCACGAAGGTGACCACGCCGCTGAGGATGCCGAGACCGCCGACGAGCACGATGACGCTCGCGAGCGCGCGCGGGAGTCGCGCCCGCTGCAGCATCGTCACCGCGGGCATCATCAAAGCGGCGAGCAGCAACGCGATGCTCAACGTGATCGCGACGATGGACAGCTCGCGGATCAGCCAGATGAGCACCGCCGCGGCCGCGGCCACGACGAGGAAGCGCCAGGAGAAGGCTGCCGCCACGCGGAAGCCCTTGGGGATCAGCTCGGTCACCGGCGGTTCGGTTCCGGACCCGGCCGCGGCTTCCGGCTGGTCCGTCTCCTCCAGTTCCTCGGTGGTGGCGGATGCGCGCTCACCACGGTCGGTGATCGGCGCGTGGGCACCGTGCAAGGCGCCGCCGTCGGGCTCGGGCTGCGCTGACGCGGCGGTATCGGATTCGGCCGCGCTGGTCGATTCGGTGGCCGGAAGGTTCTTGGTCACACTGCCACCGTATCGGGAGATGCTGTGTCTCGGGGCGAAGACCAGGGTTTTTCGTGTCTCGAGCCGGGTGGTGCCCCGCTGCTGGCAGTGACCCTCGGTAGCGGGTTGTCGCGATGCGTATTTGTCACACGATCAGGGTGAGTGTGCGTGTGTCGCGTGCGGACCTCGATCTCTTTTGCCAATCTCGGTAGCGCGCACCACAACAGGTGTGCGTATGGACACGAAGCGCATTCACGCTTTCCAGCTCATCGTCATCGAGTGGTTGTCGGGAATGCGCACGTCCGGAGACCGACGAGCAGGGAAGTTGCGGTGATCGAGGTGACATCGGCGATCGCGAAGCGCGGCATGCGCGTCCGTCGCTGGTGCACCCGTGCCCTCGTCGTGCTGGGAGGCACGATCGCGGGTGCCGCGATCACCGTGGCACTGTCCTCCGCGAGCGCCGAGGCGGCGCACGAGTCCACCCAGGGCGAGGGGACGCAACCAGCGTCGTCGAGCGAGGTGGTGAACTGGCTCGACTCGGACTCGGATCGGGACCTTCGTGATGTCGGCGACGATGTCAGAACGTGGGCTCGTTCCGGTGTCGAGCGGGTCGGCGACGAGCTGAGGACCGGCGGCGAACCGCATCGCGAGTCTCACGAGACCCGCGATGACGGTGATCCGTCGGGCACCAGCTCCGACTCGGGTCGCGAGGCCGACGACGACGGTGCCACGGAGCATCCCTGTCCGCTCGGCGTGACATGCGCAGACGAAACCGATCGGGCATCGCTGGCCGAGCGCGGTGAGCTCACCCGCGAGGCTGTCGAGGAATCGGTCGTCAGGACATCGGCCACCGTCGAGCGCGTTCTCGACTGGCCGGAGCGGGCCGCCGAGCGTCTCGGCGAGCTCGATGATGAGTCCTGGTCCGACTCGTGGTCCGACGCGCTGCGCGACTGGTTCCGTCCGGAGATCGAGGATGTACTCGATGTTCCGGAGGGAGCGGGCGATCAGCGCGCGCAGAGCAAGGAGGACCTCGACACGCGGGGATCCTCCGGTAGCGAAGCGCATCCGATCGCCGAAGACACCACGGGCACCGCGCGCGACGGCGCACCCACGGTGATCGAGAGCGGGGACTACGCCCCGCGGGTCGCGGACTCGCTGCAGGGCACCACGTCGCCGGAGCTGCACGACGTTACTGCGCAGCCCGCTGGCGGCGCTTCCGGTGCCGGGTCCCACCCGACCACGGGAAGTGCCAGCCCGGTCCAGGTCATGGACTACATGCCGCTGAGCACTCTCCTGGGTTTCAGCAAAGCCGTGGACGCCGGCAAGGCGCGCGGTGCCGTTTCCGGCGCCAACCAGGCGCCGTTCGCTCCGGGTTCCCAGCCCGGTGTCACACCTGACTGAGTTCAACGATCGCGAGAGTGCCGGCTTGAGCGGCGCGCTGCGTGCGCGCGCGAGCGGCCCGCGGCTACGTCGTTGATACGGCCGGCGATCGTCATCTCGCATTCATCCCCCCGCGGACCTCAGGTGTCCGCACTCCCCGGGTGCTGCCCTGCCTCGTCCAGCACCCGATCCCCACCCTCAAACGGGAATTCGCAAGAAGGAAACGAAGGAGAAAACTCTCATGCAGAACTGGGCGAAGCGCGGATTGCAAACCGCGCTGGTCACCGGTGGTCTGCTGATGCTCGGTACCGGCATCGCTTCCGCTGAGGAGAACGTCGACCCGGACAAGTCTCCGGCGAGCCCGCTGGACGGGTCGATCTCGGTTCCGATCAAGGCCGAGAACAACGCCATCGGCACACCGTTCGGGCAGTACGACACGCCCGAGATCGATCAAGAGATCAGCACCGAGTCGCTCGGTGGTGGCCTGGACGGCGGGCTCGGCGGTGACGCCACGCAGGCGCGAGCGGAGGACGCCAAGAGCGACGCGGCCACCGACGCGGTCGGCGAGGCCACCGGCGGTGCCGGGCTGCCCGCGCAGCAGGCGACCGAGCCGGTATCGCAGGTCACCGAGCCGGTGCAGGACGCGGTGGACCAGGTGGTCGGGCAGGCCGGACAGGCGGGTGCGCCCGCTGCCGAGGACACGGTGCAGCAGCGGTGCGAGCACGCTGCCGGTGAGCGGTGCGACCACGAGACCAGGGACACCGGCGGGCTGTTGGGCTCGGACGGTGACGCACTGGGCGGCAACCAGATCGTGGGTGACCTGGTCATCCCGATCCAGATCAGCAACAACGCGCTCGGCCTGCTTGGCGACGCGCACGTCTCGGGCGGCGACTCCCAGCAGTCCGTCGACAACTCTCGGGAGATCAACACCAGCGGTTCGGGTGACACGCTGGGCGGCAATGTGATCGACCTGCAGTGGGCCGTGCCCATTCAGATCGCGAACAATGCCGGGTCGATCGGCGGCAACGCCAGCTCCAGCGGTAACAACGCCGAGCAGGACACCACCACCGGCGGCGATGTCACCACCGACGGTGACGACGGTGTGCTGGCTGGCAACGTGCTCGCCGGGCACTGGGCAACGCCATTGCAGTTCAACAACAACGCTGCCACCTGGGGCGGCCAGGCCGACTCGTTCGGCAACGCTTCCAGCTCGGAAGCCGACAGCGGTGGTTCCATCGCCACCGATGGTGAGGACGGCGTGCTGTCCGGCAATGTCGGGGCGAGTCCGCTGGCTAAGGCCGTCGGCGTCAACAACAGCGCGGCTTCCTGGATCGGGATCGCCGACAGCCAGGGTCAGGACAACACGGTGGACGCCACCGCTGGTGGCACCCGCCCGGGCATCAACGACATCGACACCTACGTGCAGACCAACGGTGACGGTGGCGTGCTGTCCGGCAACCTGGTCGAGCCCGAGGTCGCGGGCAACGACAACGTGCACGGCGTGGCCGCGACCTGGATCGGGAAGGCCACCGCAGGCAGCGTCTACCCGAACTTCCACGAGGCCAACACCAAGGCCGGTGCGTTCTCGCACACCTCGGGTGACGATTCGGTCGGCTCCGGCAACTTCGCCGACGCTCCGGTCGCGCTGCCCATCGAGGTCTTCGGTGTCGCGGGTTCCTGGATCGGCGACGCTGAGGCCGACGCGGACAACATCACCACCGCCGACGCGGGAAGCGGCACCTACACCAGCGGTGTCGACTCGGTCCTCGGCGGCAACAGCGCACACGCTCCCGTGACCGGCCCCGTCGAGGCGTTCGGTATCGGTGGCACCTGGATCGGCACCGCCGACGGGCACGCCACCAGCGACAAGCTCGTCGAGGCGGGCGGTTACAACGGCACCCGGGGTGACGACGCGATCGGCGGCGGCAACCTGGTGCAGGCACCGGCCGCGGCGCCGGTCGAGGTGTTCGGCATCGGCGGTGCCTGGGGCGGCTCCGGCTCCGGTACCGGTGAGGAGACCAAGCTGGTCTCGGCGGGTGGCGACGCGAGCACCATCGACGACGACGCGGTCGCCAGCTCCAACCTGGTCGCCGCTCCGGTGGCGCTGCCCGCGCAGGTGTTCGGTATCGGCGGTGCCTGGATCGGTAACGGCCACGGCAAGGCCACGTCGGACACCGACACCTCGGCCGGTGGCAACTACGAGGCCTCCGGTGAGAACTCGGTGCTGTCGGCGAACATCGTGCAGGGCGCGGTCGCTCAGCCGGCGCAGGTGTTCGGCATCGGCGGCGTCTGGGGCGGCAACGCCAGCGGCGACGCCGTCAACACCAGCACCACCGCCGCGGGTGGGGACACCTGGACCACGGCTCCCAACAGCCAGGGCTCCGGCAACATCGTCGACGCCGCGAGCTCGATCCCGGTGCAGGTCCACGGCACGGGTGCGTCCTGGATCGGCAACGCGTCCGGGACCTCGGACAGCGTGACCGACTCCTTCGCGGGCGGCACCTCGACCACCGACGGGACCAACAGCTCGCTCGGTGGCAACGTCGTCCAGGCGCCGTTCGCCGGTTCGGGCGGCGTGTTCGGCAACGCGGCCAGCTGGATCGGCACCGCCGAAGGCGACGGGATGAACGACATCTTCACCGTCGCGGGTGGGGACACCCACACCGCCGGTGACGGTGGCTCCCTCGCAGGGAACGTGGTGTCCGCGCAGGGCCTGCCCATCGCGCAGGTCTTCGGCAACGCCGCCTCGCTGACCGCGACCGCGACCGGGAACGGGGTCAACTTCACCGACGCCACCTCCGGTGGGGACATCACTACCTCCGGTAACGAAGGCTCGATGTCGGGCAACATCTTCGACCTGCCGGTCGCGGCGGTTGCCCAGGTCTTCGGCAACGCGGCCACCCTCGGCGGTGTCGCGCACGGCACCGGGGACAACACCACCTTCGGCACGGTCGGTGGCATGACCACCACCTCCGGTGACCAGGGCTCGCTGTCCGGCACGGACAACCAGTTCCCGCTGGGTGCCCTGGTGCAGGTGTTCAACTTCGAGCTGCCGCTGTTCGGTGAGGCAGTCGCGCTGGGCACCAACGCCACGGACATCAACGTGGCCGGTGACCTGCCGCAGATCGACATGATCCTGGACGGTGCCGAGATGGGCGCCACCGATCTGCCCGCGCTGGACGGGGCCCGGGACCTGGACGGTGCCCGTACGGGTGAGCCGACCGGGGCCGATGTGCCGATGCCGCTGCAGGACCCCACCGCACTGGTGGCGGGTGAGGTGAGCCCGCTGCTGCAGCCGCAGGCCGTCGAGGGCGTGCCCGCTCCGGAGCGTTCGGAGGTCCCGGCCGCACCGGGCCTGCCGCAGGACGCTGAGCTGGTCGACCTCGACCTGGGCAACATCTCCGAGCTGGAGGCCCTCTTCCAGCAGGTGGGCGCGGGTGCCGCACAGCACCCGGTGCACGTGGAGAACTGAGCGTCACAGAGTGATCCCAACTGAATAGGAAGAAGTTCTCGGGGTGCTAGCAGGGCCGGGCCGAGCGGTGCGATGCCGCTCGGCCCGGCCTTTCGCTGCGGCGCGGCAGGTTCACGCGTTGAGCCAGGTGAGCCGCACATGCCCGATGATCGACTGGACTTCGAGGACACGCTCGGCGGTGTCCGAGGAGTGAATGGTGCGGTCGTAGGCGGAGCGGTAGAGCGTGCCGCCGGTGGGGAACTCGATCCCCCAGCCGAGGATCGGGATGGTGGGGTCGCGGCGGTAGGTGCCGTAGATGGCGAACAGCAGGGGTGGGTCCTCGTGGGCGATGGCGGAGAGCTCGTCGAGGAGCTCGGGATCCGGCTCGGGGCGCGGAAGACCGTCGCCGTTGCTGCTGGGGTGCTCGTCCGGGGTGGCCATGTATCCCCCTTTCTCGTTCGGATATAGATCGAACACTAATGAGAACAGTTCTTGAACACAAGTGGTACAGTTCTACCATGGCTATCCCCTCTGACCCGGAACTGCTGAAGACACAGCTCGGCATCGAGCTCCGCAGGCTGCGCGAGGAAGCCGGCTACCGGATCGTGGACGCCTGCAAGGCGATCGGCGCGCAGCACCCGAAGTTGTCGAAGCTGGAGAACGGCAACCAGACCGCCGACCCGGAGGACATCCGCCAGCTGGCCGAGTTCTACGGCGCCACCGAGGAGCAGCGGGACTACCTGGTCACCCTGGCCGAGAAGCAGCCGAAGCGACGCCGCAGACGGTCCGGCCAGCGTGATGCGGTACCCGACTGGTTCCGCCGGTTCCTCGCCCTGGAGTGGGACGCGACCGAGATCCGGACGTACGAGATCGACCACGTTCCCGGGCTGTTGCAGACCGAGGACTACGCGCGGTCGACGATCGTGTGCTGGGAACCGGAAGCCGATCCACGGCTGATCGAGCAACAGGTCGCCACCCGGATGGAGAGGCAGTCGGTACTGAAACGCAACGGACGACCTTCGGTGCGGCTCGACGTCGTGCTGTCCGAAGCCGCATTGCGCCGCGTGCAGGGCAGCCGCGAGATCATGCGCGCGCAGATGCAGCGCTTGGTCGCCGCGTCGAAGCGGCCCAACATCACGCTCCGCGTGCTGCCGTTCGATGCGCCGCATCGCATCCCGATGCCGTCACCCTTCGCGCTGTTCCGACTCGAGGAGCAGGGCCTGTCCACGGTCTACCTGGAGGACCTGTTCGGCGCCACCTACCTCAAGGAGCCGGAGGAGTTCACCCAGTACAGCGTGGTGTTCGGCCGGTTACGGCAGGATGCACTGGACCCGGAAGCCTCCCGCGAGTTCCTCGATAAGATGGTGGAGTCCTACCGTTAACGCGCCACCTGAAGGGGTGTGTCATGACTGCCCCGGGCTTCACCAACGCCACCTGGATCACCAGCAGCTACAGCAGCGGCAACGGCGGGAACTGCGTGGAGATCTCCCTGTCGCGGGTCAACCGTGCCGTCGGGGTGCGCGACTCCAAGGACCGGGACGGCGGTCATCTGACGGTCCCGGCAAGCGCGTGGAGCGCCTTCCTCCACGGGGTTGCCGCACACTCCTGAGAAGCAGTGACCCACATGGGCTGAACCCGTTGCGCTCCGTGTGCGGGTGTGCTTACCTCGGGTGGTCGGGTGACGACCGCCGATGTGAGGGGGACACGGCATGGCGGGCGGTGTTGGGTTGCGCGCGTTCGACCGCGCCGAGCTGTTCCTGCTGGAAGACCTACGTGAGCACGACCTGAGGGATCTGTTCGTGCTCGCCACCGCCGAGGGGGCGATCGAGCTCCGGCAGAGCCCGCAGGGCGAGATCGTGGTGGTGGCGTTCAGCGGCTTCTCGTTGCTGGCGGCTTCGGCCGGGACGGGCCAGCCCTACGTGCGGATGACCGTCGACGAGCTGGAACGGGTCGGCGAGGCGATCCGTCCGATTGTTCTGGTGGGGCTGGACGTGTGGCTTCCGGAGGGGCACCGGTACCCGGAGCCGGACCCGCGCGATCAGCCACCGCTGGAACGGCTGGACGCGACGCCGGTGGACGAGGGCCAGGTGTGGATCCCGACCCGCCCGGTGCGCCGGGGCGACCGGCGGGTCACCGCCGAACTGCATCGTGAGCAGCCAGGCAGCCCGCCGTTGCTGTGCGTGTATACCTCGCTGGAACAGCTGCGGGAGGCGTGCGGTCCGTACCAGGCGGCCGCTGCGATCGAGATCGACCGTATCGAGCAGGTTGCGCAGGAGTGTGGGGCGCACGGCGTGGTGGTCAACCCGATCCTCGCCGAGGAGGCGCGGCACAAGGACGTGGCCCTGGACTGGAGTCGACAAAGCCACTTCTAGATATGGGGATGGGATGTCGGGAGACGGCTACAGCTACGAAAGCGATGCGCTCAGAATGACGGCGAGCAGGCTGCGCTCGGGGGTCCTCACGCTCGACCAGGCGATCGAGCGCGATGTTCAAGCGGCGGACGCCGGTATTTCCTCGGAGTTCGTTGCCGAAGCGATGTCGCGCACGCATCATGCTGCTGCCGCGATGGCTCAGTACCTGGAGGAGACTGCCGAGAAGGTCGATGAGACCACGGGTGCCTATGACGAGATCGAGAACACCCATGCGGGTCGGTTGGAGCTGGAGCAGCAACGGATGGACGAGGAGTGAGCGCGAGCCATGCCGAGAGTCGAGGAGCTGGCTGAGCGCTGGCAGGACGCCGAACCCGACCGGGGCGGAATCCCGCCGCTGAACACCACCGTGAACGGCAGTTCAGGCACCTGCCGCGAAGCGGCGGACTGGTTCAATGTGGTGGCGACACGGACAGAGTCGACCGGTGACTGGTTCTACCACGCCCGCAACACCGCGGACTCCGGTTGGTACGGACCGGCGCACGAGGCTTTTCGCGACTCGGTCGCCGATGTCGGGGAGAACCTCAACCTGATCGAAGACGGGGCCCGCCGGTCTGAGCGGGCGCTCCGCGAGTTCGCCGATGAGCTGGACAAGGTCAACGAGCTCATGCAGGAAGCACTGGACAAGGCGGCCTACGCCATGCTGGAGATCGACGGACCGTACATCCTGCCGCCGCGCTCGCCTGGCCCGGAGCCACGCCCCGAAGGTTTCGTGTCCCCATCCGGCGGCGGCATCCCGGAGTTCCAGCAAGCGCACGACAACTGGGTAGGCCGAGCAGCCCAGTACAACCGTCACGCCGACGTGTTCGAAGCATGCCGGGACCTGGTCGTCGACGCGCGCAACCGGGAGCGGCAAGCTCACATCAACCTGCAAGAGGGGTTGGAGCCCGCCGGTTGGAACATTGATCTGTGGAATGTGGGTACTACGACGGTCGCCTCGGTGCTGGGCAGTGCGGCCGCTGTGGAGAACGATCGTGTGGCGGCGCTGGCCAAGACCAACACCGTCAAGGCGACCGCGACCACGTACCAGAACTTCGCTACCGGCCGGTTGACGGAGCTGAGCGGTGAAGCGCGCCAAGCGCTCGAACGGTCCGCATCGAGAGCTGGACCAGGCCAGCAGGCGATGAGCAAGCGGATCAACGAGTTTGACGAGTACACCCGAAAGGTCGACAGCAAGACCAGGGCGTTCGTCGCCGCCTATCCGGGGAAGAGCCAGCTGCCGCCAGGAAGTGGGAAGGCGGCTTCGGTTATGAAGAACCTTCCGTATGCCGCCAGCGGGATTGTTCTGTTCAACCAGGCGAGAGGCGCCTACACAGGCGAACGGACATGGGGCGAGGCCGCCGCACGAGCTGGAGGTGATCTCGGAGGCGGAGCACTGGGCGGCCACAGCGCGACGAAAACTGCCAGCATACTCGCCGGAGCCCCGCTCCCTCCGCAGGTTAGGTTTGTTGTTGGCGTGGGGGGAATGATTGCAGGAAGTATCTCTGGTCAACACGTTGTTGATACTTTCATGCCCGACTCGG
The DNA here is from genome assembly GCF_033042135.1 of Haloechinothrix sp. LS1_15. Lineage (NCBI taxonomy): Bacteria > Bacillati > Actinomycetota > Actinomycetes > Pseudonocardiales > Pseudonocardiaceae > Haloechinothrix > Haloechinothrix sp. LS1_15. Next base: position 146,464 of record NZ_WBXM01000001.1, read on the forward strand.
AAGACTCGGAAAGTCCAGCGGAGAAATACTATCCTGAACTTCCCCGGTACGACTACTAGTGAATAAAGGTCTTACGTAGAGATGAGTTCTGTCGGCTCGACACCAGAAGTTCCGGACCTGCCGCCTCGACCGGACCCGATGACGGGAAAGCCGTTCCCGCCGCGAGGGCTGAGCTTCTACGGAATCGATCAGCCGCCTGAGGAGGATCGAGGGCGCGATCTCCGGTTATCCAGTAAGCCGAAACCGCCTTCTGGGATGGGCCCGGTTTTGGCGTGGTACAAGGAGAACTATCGCGCAAAGATTGGCACCGCGCTTTCCTTTCTGATCTTTATCGCTGCCGGTGGGTCTATAGCGGGGTATTTTCAGTGGGGCGATGCCTTTGGGTGGGTTACGGTATGGCAGATGTGGGTGCTCCTTGTCGTGCTCGCGCTGCTTCCGGCGATGCCGTTGACGTTCATGGTTTACTCAGCGGGCGCTGATTGGCTCCAGGTTCAGCGCGTGCGCCTTGGAGTGACACGCGGAGTCTTCGTCAAGCTGTACGAGCTCACCAAGATCGATGTCGGTGTAGCCGGTCCGAACGATTTTCTTCGGTTGTGGGACGGCGAGCGATATCTGGAGCGTAGCTTCATTGAGCTGCAAAAAGATCGTCGTGTCTGGGATCTGCTGTACAACGGTATCCTGCACTCGATGGTCAACGGCGCCGAGGTGACCAATTCGGCTCGCCGCCAGTTGCAGTTGGACACCGCTTTGGAAGGGTTGGCTTCTGGGGAGCTTCCGAGAACGGCCGAAGTCGATACGACGACGTTGTCCGACGACGAGATCCGCGAAGTGATGAAGCATCCAGAAGTGCAGCAGATCATGGACGTTGCTGATTTTCCGCACGATTCATCCCCGGCGGAGTTTCGAGAGAAGTTCCCGATCGTCTTCGAGAAACATTTGCCGGGTTGGGATGAGCAGCATAATCCTCGATCAGGAAAGTAAGACGGTGGATGAGGTACATGACGGATGCGTCGTCGCTTGAACCCTGGAGGGCTATTCACATGCTTTCGGATGGGGGTCGGCGTCGCCGACTCGCGGATGGAAACTGCAGGTAAGGAATGATGTTCGGTCGCGTGGACGTGGTGAATACCCCGACATATGAATAAGCGCGCTGCACCCCGCGCGTCCTGGACAACGAACGTACATATACAGCGCGAACCCAGGAAGCGAGGCTTGTGATGCCACGGACCCGCCCGACCGTCGCTGTCACCGCCGCTGCCGCTGTTGCCCTGGTGCTCGGTGGTTGCAGCAGTGAGGTCTCCCCCGGCTCGGGGACAACGGGTGATGCTCCGCCCACGCTGGCCGAGATCGAACCGGCCGAGGAGCTGGAGGACAACCCGGTCGCCCCGCCCAACCCGACGCTGCACGAGTACCGCCTCGGCGATACGCACGAGGACGGGATCAGCATCACCGTGGATGGATTCGAGTTACTCGACCCGGAGCGCAGCGAGGAGTATGCGGAACCGGGAGAACCACCGGCGGAGTGGTCGGTGGAGCTGACCTACACCAACAACACCGACCAGCCGGTACACCCGGCGATGATCTCGCTGTACCCCCGGGTGGATGGCGACGAGGAGGCGCTGTCCCTGGTTTTCGAGTACGAGGGCGGTGACGAGAACGACGCGATCCCGCCCGGCGGCACCGTCACGGTGCCGGTCGCGTTCACCGGCTCCGGTCAGGAATACGGCGTCACCGTGGTGCAGCCCGACGAGTCAAGCCTGGCCCGGTTCGACTGGTCGGGCTGAGCCGGCCGAGGCCGCAGATCCGCTGCTCCATCCGGGTGGCGTACGTGCGAACCACACCCGCCGTGTCGCGGCAGCGGCGACCATGAAGCATCGCCCGGCGTTGACCAGACGGGTATGGGGTCGATGCGCGAGTAGGGGGTGTGCGGTGTCGCCGAACTTTTACACAGATAAGCAGGGCCGTGCGCGCCCGATCACTCCGAAGAAGGGTGGCGGGGCGTTCGTGGCCGGGGCCGTGCTCGCCACGGCGGTCGCCGCGCACAGCGGAGCGCTCGGTGGCTCCGCTGCCGTGAGCTCGTCGGTCAGCGTCGGGACCCAGGCCGCCGCGAGCGCGAAAGTGGCCGCGCGGTCCGGTAATCGCAGTGCCGCGTGGCGACACCTGGGGATACGGGTGGCGCGCGAGGTGGCCAGGCACAACACCGACTGCGCCGCCCACGCCTACGGCCAGGTGCGGCAGTACTTCGCCGGTTCCCCGTGCCAGTCGTTGGACCGTGTGCTGCTGACCTTGGCGGACGACGCCGGTAACAGCATGGTGCTGTCGGTGTCGTGGGTGCGGATGCCGGATGCGGGCGAGGCCATCCGGCTGAAGGAGCTGGTGGACACCTACGGCACCGGTAACGTCGCGCCGATCGGCATGGCAGCGCTGGAAGAGCAGGGCATCACGTTCACCGGCCAACACTACGACTCGCGGCGCGACGGCTCACTGGTGGTGATCGCCGAGTCCGAACCCGCGAGCGGGCGGCCATCCACCGATGCGCTCGACACCGCCGCCGAGGTCGGCGCCCAATTCCCTGGCAGATGAGGGGCCGCGCATCCGGTGCTTGCGGCAATCGCAGGCCGCGATCAGCCGCATGACATCGGTCGTCCAGCCGGGCTGTACCAGTAGCCGACCACTGCGGTGACACCACTGAGCTGGTCCCTGACATGTCGATCCGTCCCAGTTCGTGGGTGCGACAGCTGGTGCTGACGATGATCACCTTATCGCAGTGGCGCAATGCTGAGCCAAACTGGCACTTGCTATGACACTATTATGGTGCCATAGTGATGCTATGGATATCTCGCCGTACCTGGAGCGACTACGTCGCGACCTTGCCGTTGCCGCCGAGTCGGGCGGTGAGGACACTCGCGCCTTCGCGGAGTGGCTTACCACCGCGTTCGAGTCATCGGCCCAGCTCGTGCTGCTCGAGGCACTGTCGGATGCCGCCGACGAGATCACCCGTGAGATGGCACCCGGGTCTGTCGAGCTGCGACTGCGGGGGCGCCAACCCACGTTCGTCGTCTCGCCCGCGCCCGACGACGAGGCGTTCGACGAGGCAGTGCAGGACGAGGCTGGGTACGGGCAGCCTGGCGCGACAGGCATGGTCGGCGGGGGCAGTCCGGCCGAGGCGGACGACGACAGCACGTCCCGGTTCAACCTGCGATTACCCGAGTCGCTCAAGCTTCGCATCGAGGAAGCCGCCCGCCAGGAAGGTCTGTCACTCAACGCCTGGCTGGTCCGTGCGGCCGCCGCTGCGGTGGAACCCGAGGGTCCGCCCCGCCGCATTCGTCGCCGACCTCCGACAGGCGGCCAGCGCTACACCGGCTGGGTGCGCTAGTGGCGCGCGCGATGCTCCGTCCCGCGTTGCAAACCCGCTTCCATCGACTTCGACCCAGGAGACCGGAGATGCCTCACTTCGATACGCCCGAACCGATCACCGCGACGGTCGAGCTCATGCTGGGCGATCTGCACGTTATCGCTAGCGATCGCCAAGACACCGTCGTCGCGGTGAACCCCACCGACCGCTCCCGCGAGGTCGACGTCACGGCAGCAGAACAGACCGAGATCGAGCACGAGGCCGGGAGGGTCCTGGTCCGCGTCCCGAAGCCGCGAGGACTCGGAAAGTTCCTCGGGCCGGGTCGGAATTCAGGCTCGGTCGACGTTGTCATCGAGCTGCCTGCCGGCTCGCACGTGTCCTGTGACACGGCGGTGGCCGACGTCCGGATCGACGGACAGCTCGGTGAGGTCCGCATCGCTACCGACGTGGGTGCGATCCGGATCGACCGGGCAGGACCGCTGCACGCCGAGACGAGCACCGGCAACGTCACCATCGATCACGTGATCGGGCACACCATGATCAAGGCAGCCGGCGAGATCGCCGTCAACCAGATCGACGGCCCGGCGGAGATCAACAATCTCAACGGCTCGACGTGGGTCGGCGAGGTCACCGGCGGCGCGCGGATCACCTCGGCGAACGGCGACATCCTACTCGACCGGGCACACGCCGAACTGCGCGCCAAGACCGCCAACGGCACCATCCGGATCGGCGAGGTCGCTCGGGAAACCGTCAAGCTCGAGACCAGCTCCGGCGGGCTGGCGGTTGGCATTCCCGATGGGACGGCGGCCTGGGTGGACGCGCATTCGAAGTTCGGCCGGGTGCACAACGCGCTGGATTCCGCGAGCGGGCCGGAACCTTCACGGGAGACCGTCGAGATCTACGCCCGCACCTCCTACGGCGACATCGATATCCACCGGTCCTGACCACCAGCCGGGCAGTCCCGGCGTCTCACTCACAAGGGAGGAACGATGGCTACGGCCACGTCTCAGGCAGCGATCCGAACGAAAGCACTGCGCAAGTCCTACGGCGACACGGCGGTACTCGACGGCATCGACCTGCACGTGCAGACCGGAACCGTGTTCGGGCTGCTCGGGCCCAACGGAGCAGGCAAGACCACCATGGTCAAGATCCTGTCGACGTTGATCAGCGCCGACAGCGGCGAGGCGTACGTCCTCGGCAACGATCGCCACCGCAACCCCGACGCGGTACGTGCGGGAATCGGTGTCACGGGACAGTTCTCCGCGGTCGACGACCTGCTCACCGGGCGGGAGAACCTACTGCTGATGGCCGACCTGCGGCACCTCGGGCGCCACGTCGGCAGGCAGCGCGCGATCGAGCTGCTCGAACGGTTCGACCTGGTCGAGGCCGCCGACAAACCCGCCAGTACCTACTCGGGAGGCATGCGTCGGCGGCTCGACCTCGCGATGACGCTGGTCGGGAACCCACGACTGATCTTCCTCGACGAGCCCACTACCGGCCTGGATCCAAGGAGCCGCCACGAGCTGTGGCGGATCATCTGGGAACTCGTCGAGGAGGGTGTCACGATCTTCCTCACCACGCAGTACATGGAGGAGGCGGACCAGCTCGCCGACCGGATCGCTGTTCTCGACCGCGGAACCATCGTGGCCGAGGGCACGGTGGACGAGCTCAAAGCCCGGATTCCGGGTGGACACATCCGGCTTCACTTCGCCGACCCCGAACAGCTCGCCGTCGCCGCCGCCACGGTCACCCACACCAGGCGCGAGGACGAGTCGCTTAGCTTGCAGGTCCCGACCGACACCGATTTCGCGGCGATGCGCGCGTTGCTCGATCGCCTGAGCGCGGCCGATGTCGAGTTCGACTCGCTGTCGGTGCATCGGCCCGATCTCGACGATGTGTTCCTCACCTTGACCGGCCAGGCGAACGCGGGGGCCGGGACGCAGCGACAGGAGGCCCAATGATGAGCACGCTCACCCTCGCGATGCAGGACTCGGCGACGATGCTGCGGCGCAATCTGCGTCGGCAGGTGCGCTACGTGTCGCTGGTGGTCTTCCAGTTCGCCATCCCGATCGTCTTTCTGCTGCTGTTCGTCTACGTCCTCGGCGGCACGATGGGGGCGGGCCTCGGTGACGGTCCCGGCAGCCGAGCCGAGTACCTCGACTACGTCACCCCGGCCGTCCTGCTGATCGCCATCGTCGGTGTCGCTCAGATCACCCCGATCATGGTGGCGATGGACATGACCGGCGGCATCATCGACCGATTCCGCACGATGCCCATCGCCCGCGTCTCGGTGCTGACCGGCCACGTGCTGGGCAGCCTCATACAGACCGTGATCGTCGTGTTCGCGGTGCTCGGCGTCGCGCTTCTCCTGGGGTTCGAGGCAACAGCCGGGCCCGCGGAGTGGGTTGCGATGTTCGGCGTCGTGGTGATGGTCGCCTTGGCGATCACCTGGCTGTCGGTCGCATTGGGGCTCGCGGCGCGGAGCGTGGAGACCGCAAGCAATGTGCCACTCCCGCTCATCCTGCTTCCGTTTCTCAGCAGCGGGTTCGTACCGGTCGACTCGATGCCTGCGGCTATGCGGTGGTTCGCCGAGTACCAGCCGTTCACCCCCATCATCGAGGTGTTCCGCGGGCTGCTGACGGCCAGCCCGATCGGCAACTACGGTGTCATCGCCGTCGCCTGGTCAGCAGGCATCGCCCTGCTCGGCTACGTGTGGGCGAAGCGCCTGTTCAACCGGGCTTCGCAGCGCTAGCCTGCCGACGGCCCCGCCGGGTGTCCGGTTCACGCCGGTGGGCGGCACGGCAAGGTGGTGGAGGTCGGTACGGATGACCGCGTCGCCGATGGGTAGCGTCCAGCAGGGCCGGGATCGGGTGGTGCCGATTCCCGAAACGGGCTCGGATCGTGCCGATCTGACCGTCCCGTCGGTAATCCACGCGCAGGGGTGGTCGCTGACACCCCTGCTGGGTCAGCTCCCGGCGAGCTGGGCCTGCCACATCCAGTGGGCCTCTTCCAGCTTGTTGGCGATCGCGATGAGCAGGTCCTGGGTGACCTGGTCGGTCTTGTCTGTCTCGTCGATGCGGGCGCGCAGGCGCTGGATCATGGTCTCTAGTACCTGCACGATGTACTCGACCACGTCGCGGTCGCTACGCCAACCCGAGTCCAGTTTCGGCAACCCGGCGTCGGCGGCGACGGTGTCAGCCCTGCCGTCCGGCGGAACACCGATCGCGGCGCTGCGCTCAGCCACGCTGTCCGCGAAGTCGCGCGCGGTGGTGACCAGCTCGTCGAGCTGGAGGTGAACATCCCGGAAGAACCGCCCTACGACGTTCCAGTGTGCCTGCTTGGCCGTCAGGTGCAGGGCGATCAGCTCCACCAGCGTCGACTGCAGCGCTCTCGCGGTGGTGTCGCGGTCGTCGCTGTTGAGCGGGCCGGTGATGGGATCGGTCGATGTCATGACCGTCGCACCTCCTCATCGAGTCAGTTCGGGACGCACCTGGAGTACCCGTGAAATCGGTCCCCGTAATCGCAGGTTACGCGCGGGCGGGTCGGTCACGCGCGTTCAGCGACGGTTCTCCCGCATCCGAGTGAGGGGCGGGTGCGCTCGATCGAACGGGGGAGCCTGCGGGCGACCGCTTGCGACGGTCACGCCAGCGTGGTTGCGTTGCTTACTGTCGATCAAGCTGGTCGACGTCGGCGCTGTCCATCGTAGGAGGGGTGGTGCGCTGATGGGCGGACGTGCTGTGCGGGCGGGTGCGGCTGTGGCATTACTCGCCGCGGCCGCGCTGGTGTTCGGCTGCGGCGGGGGAACATCGAACCTCACCGCGGAGGAGCTCGTCGGGGACGACACGGCTGTCGACGGAGACCCCACCACCGGCATCGAACCGTGGGGCAGCCACACCTGGGACGACGGTCTCGCGCTCGAAGTCGGTCAACCGGAGGAGTGCGAGCCCTCGGACAATGCCCTCAACGCCGACACCGAGCGGGCGGTGCAGTTCCCGATGGCGCTGGAGAACACGACGGAACACCCCTTCGAGTTCGGGATGACACCGGTGGTGGGCGAGGCGACCTTCGACGGCGAGCGGGTCGAGGTGATCCTCGACCTGGAAGGCCCCTGCCACAGTGATGAGATGGGCTTCACCGTGATCGAAACGGGCGAGACCCACGAGTTCGCAGTGTCCTTCGCGGTCGGGCCCGAGCCCGGCTTGATGGTTTTCGAGGTCTCTCCCGTGCTCGGTGCCGAGCGGGTGGAGATGTCCGGTCGCGTGTGACGCGCGTCAGGAACGTGCGGCCAGCGACTCGCGAGAGTCACGGCCGGTGCGCTCGTCTCCCGGATACACCTCCGGTAGCCCGAAGACCTCGAACAGGCTCAGGTCGAAGAACGCCGCCACGTGGGATACAGTCCCACCGGTCAGGGTGAGCACCTGGAGCTGGAACTTCCGGTAGGTGCCGTCGGTCCCGTCCCGCATGTAAACCCCGAACGCGGGTTGGCCGTTCGCGGCCGTGGGCAGCAGGCGCAGATCGTCCGATCCGGCGGGGCACTGGGTGGCGATGACGGTGCCGATGGCGGCGGGACCTTGAAACCACGCGGCGAACGGCGGCATCTCCCAGACCGCATCGCTGGTGAACAGCTCGACCAGCGCCGTGACGTCCTTGCGTTCGAACGCCTCGACGTACTTCTCCAGCATCTTCCGCTGCTCGGCGCTGATTGGCCCCGGCTTGGTGTCCTCGCTCGGCGTGACCTTAGCCAGCTGGGCGCGGGCACGCTGTAGCATGCTGTTCGCCGCTGCGGTGGAAACGTCGAGCAGATCGGCGACTTCCGCCGCCCGCCACCGCAGCACGTCGCGGAGCAGCAGTACTGCCCGCTGGCGAGGCGGGAGGTGCTGCAACGCGGCGATCAGCGCCAGCCGGAGACTTTCACGCGAGGTCACCACGGCGGCGGGGTCATTACCGGCGTCGACGGAGCTGTCGGGAATCGGCTCCAGCCACGGCACCTCGTGCCGCACGTCCAGGTCACCCTCCGGCTCCTCGCTCGGTCCGCCGAGCCCGGTCGGCATGGGCCGCCGGTTACGGGACTCCAGCGCGGTCAGGCAGGTGTTGGTTGCGATCCGGTACAGCCACGTGCGCAGCGATGAGCGCCCCTCGAACGCGTCGTAGGAACGCCACGCCCGCAGGTAGGTCTCCTGCACCAGATCCTCGGCCTCGTGTATGGAGCCGAGCATGCGGTAGCAGTGCGCGAGCAGCTCGGGTCGGAACGGGTTGGTGGCGCTGGTGAAATCCTGATCGTGGGTGACGACAGCCATGACTGCTGTTCCCTCCGTGCGACCCGACCGATGTATCGCAAGCTTAGGCGATACCACTGACAAGTGGGACGGGTTTCGTGGCACGGCCTGCGAGCGACCTCCGCTCGGGTCAGAATCCCTGTGCGAGGTCGGCGAACCGGCTGTAGTGCAGCTGGTGCGCGACGGCCACCGTGCTTGTGGGGCCGGAACGATGCTTGGCCAGGATCAGATCAGCCTCCCCTGCGCGCGGGTCATCCTGCTCGCTGGCGTCCGGCCGGTTGATCAGCAGCACGATGTCGGCATCCTGCTCCAGCGAGCCCGACTCGCGTAGATCCGCCAGCATGGGTCGCTTGTCCGTCCGTTGCTCCGGGCCGCGATTGAGCTGGCTGATCGCGACCAGCGGCACGTCGAGTTCCTTGGCGAGTAGCTTGAGCTGTCGCGAGAACTCGGATACCTCTTGCTGCCGGGACTCGACGCGCTTCCCAGAGGTCATCAGCTGCATGTAGTCGACCACGATGAGCTGGAGGTCGTGCCGCTGCTTCAGTCGCCTGGCCTTCGCCCGGATCTCCATCATGGTCATGTTGGGCGAGTCATCGATGAACAGCGGCGCCTCGCTGATCTCGCTCATCCGCCGGGCCAGTCGCGTCCAGTCGTCGTCGCTCATCCGGCCGCCGCGCATGTCCTGCAGCCGGATCTTGGCCTCGGCGGAGAGCATGCGCATCACGATCTCCGTCCGCCCCATCTCCAGCGAGAAGATCACGCTGGTCAGCCCCTGCCTGATCGAGCACGAGCGGGCGAAATCCAGTCCCAGGGTGGAGTTGTGTGTCGGGACCATGCTGTTCCCCGCCAGGTACAGGTGGTCGGCGGAATCGACCTCTACGCAGCGCACAGGAACGCTTGGCACCGGACGGACATTCACGATGAACCGCGACCCGGTCCGAGTCTTATCGTGATCGTGACGGCGTTCCTTGTGGGTGAGTCGCTTTCGTTCGAGCCGGAATACCTCGTCGACGGTGCTGAAGTTCAGCGAGTATGCCGTCGAGGAAGCTTGGCTCCGGCCAGCGACCTGCTTCGTCGTGACACCACAGCGATACCCGAGGCTGCAGACGAGCTCGTACACTTGCTCGGCGAGGCGCTCGCTGGTGGTGATGAACTGCACCGCCCCGGCCGACGTCACGGTCCCGTCGGTATCCAGGAGACCGGCAAGCAGGGCTCGCCGCTGCACTTCCGATGAACGGAGGTACTCGTGCGGGATGTGCTTGTTCTCGAGGACGCCCAACGACCGGAGAACGGCTTGTACGGAGCCGTGCGACTCGTGCGGCTCCGGAAAACACAGCCGGTACATGCTGCCGGCGGCCGGAATCGCGTCGATCCCCTCGGCTTCGATGTGGCAGGCGATCTCCGGGTCACCCGTGGTGAATCGGGCATCGGCAGTGGAACCGTCGCCGAGCCAGGCGCCGAGCACGTACGGGGGCAGGGGGAGGTCGCGTTCCGGTAGGTCCAACGGCAGACAATTGGTCACGGAGTGATTTGCCCCCCGGTCAGCTGTTTCGCATCGGAGTGTCGCCGCGATCTCTTCGGTGGTGCGAACCTCGGCGAATGCTCGCTGGTTCCGCTGCCGGTTCCGGTCGGTACGTGCTTGATGCGCGCTGCGTCGGGACGCGCGTGTATCGGTGAGCCACTGGTGGTGCGCATCGGCGACGATCATCGTTCCGTCGGAGAACTCGATCTCGTAACAGGGCCGCCCGCGCATGACCTCGGTGGCACCGATGACTCGCGTCGGGCGGCCATCGGCGCCGAGGAGCTCGTCCCCTACCCTGACGTCGGCCATGGTGGTCCAGCCGTGCGGCGTCGGGAGGGGTGTGGACAATGCGAGCGCCTTGCCGATTCCGGGTCGAGCCGCGACGATGACCATCTGCCCGGGGTGAAGCCCGTTGGTGACATGGTCGAGGTCGGAGAACCCGGTCGCCACGCCCATGGACTGGCCGCCGCGCGAAGCGATGGCGTCGATCTCGTCCATCGTGGGCTGCAGCAGCTCTTCCAGCGGCACGTAGTCCTCGCTGGTGCGCCGTTCGGTTACCTCGTAGATGGCGGCCTGCGCGCGGTCGACGATCTCGTTGACGTCGTCGCCAGCCGTGTCGGATGCGCCGTAGCCGAACTGCACGATCCGGGTGCCTGCCTCGACCAGCCTGCGCAGGATCGCCTTATTGGACACGATCTGCGCGTAGTAGGCGGCGTTGGCAGCGGTCGGCACGGTGGCGATGAGCGTGTGCAGGTACGGGGCACCGCCCACCCTGCCGAGCTCACCTCGTCGTTCCAGCTCGGCGGAGACGGTGACCGGGTCGGCGGGCTCGCCGCGCCCGTAGAGGTCGAGCACGCAGTCGTAGATCGCCTGGTGCGCCGGGCGGTAGAAATCGCCGGGTCGGAGCACCTCGACGACGTCGGCGATCGCGTCCTTGGACAGCAACATGCCACCGAGTACAGATTGTTCGGCTGTCACGTCCTGCGGTGGCTGCCGGTCGAATCCGCCTCCTCCTACCTGACCGCCGGAGGAGGCAGCGCCGGGATCAGTCGCGTAGTTCGCCTCACGGTCGTCGGTGAGCGCCACCGGTGCAGGCACCTCCTTGCAGCAGGAACGGTGTATCGAACTCCCGTTCGATTATCGCCAAGTGTAGCCACTTCCCCCGACATCGCCACGCCTGTGGACAGCGTGGCCCCAAGACGGTGTGCGGGAGGCATCAGCAGCACGCTACGAGCCGGTAGCGCCCGGAGGCAAAACCGCTTGGGGACGGTTCTGTGTACAGCTTGGGGAGCACCCGGGCTGTTCAACCACAAGCCACTGTGCGGCTGTGTATAGCCTGGGGATAAACATGACCCGTTCGAGCAAACCTGCAGGTCAAACCCTGTGGGTTTGCTGTGGACAACTTCGTGGAAATTCCTTCGGCGTGTCGGCGCTTGTTGCCGTCCGGGCGTGTCGTCTGACGGTGCGGTGTTCGACCGATACACAAGAAGCGGGCGAGGCCCGTACCACCGGATCAGCCCGGTAGAACGAAAACCCCGCCCGCTGGGATGCCGTCTCAGCCGAGAGTGCGACCGCTACCCGGGGTCACTCGGCTGCGGACACCGTGACCTGCAGGGAGGCCGAAACCTCCGGGTGCAGTCGCACGGTAACCGGGTAGGTTCCCACGCTCTTGATGTGATCACCCATCTGGATCGTGCGCTTGTCCAGCTGGGGACCGCCTGCCTGCTTGATGGCGTTGGCGATATCCGAGGGCGTCACCGAACCGAACAGCTTGCTCGAGTTCTTGGATGCTTTCGCGGTGACCGGAACCTCGCCGAGGCCTTCCAGCGTGGTGGCGACCTCCTTGGCGTGGTCCAGGTCCCTGATCCTGCGTGCCTCCTGCGCCCGCCGGATCTCTGCGACGGTGCGCTCGGCACCCTTGGTGGAGCGGATCGCGTACCCCCGCGGCAGCAGGTAGTTGCGCGCGTAGCCGTCCTTTACCTCGACGATGTCCCCGGGACCACCGAGGTGGGCCACGTCCGTGGTCAGAATGAGCTTGGCCATGACGCGCCTCCTTACTTGGCCGTCGAGGTGTACGGCAGCAGCGCCATCTCACGGGAATTCTTCACCGCGATGGCGACCTTGCGCTGGTGCTGGCTGCAGTTACCGGTCACCCGGCGAGCACGGATCTTGCCGCGGTCCGAGATGAACTTACGCAGCAGCGTGGTGTCCTTGTAATCGATCGCCTCCGGGCGGCCTTGCTTGTCGGCCGCGCAGAAGATGCAGACCTTCTTCTTCGGCTTGCGAACAGGTGGCTTGGCCACAGTAATACTCCTGGATCAAGGGGTGGTTGCTTGCTCAGAAAGGTGGTTCGTCGGAGAACCCGCCGCCGTTGCCCGCTGCAGGCGCCGAACTCCACGGGTCGTCAGCAGGCGCTGCAGCTGCGCCGCCACCGCCGCCGAAGCCACCGCTACCCGAGCCACGGCTGACCTTGTTGACCTTCGCGGTGGCATACCGCAGCGACGGGCCAACCTCGTCGACCTCGAGCTCGACGACGGTGCGCTTCTCGCCTTCCTTCGTCTCGAAGGAGCGCTGCTTCAGCCTGCCCTGCACGACCACCCGCATGCCGCGGGTGAGGGACTCGGCGGCGTTCTCGGCCGCCTGGCGCCAGATGTTGCAGCGGAGGAACAGTGCCTCGCCGTCCTTCCACTCACCCGACTGCCGGTCGAACTGGCGCGGCGTGGAAGCCACGGTGAAGTTCGCGACCGCGGTGCCCGACGGGGTGAAGCGCAGCTCCGGGTCGGCGGTGAGGTTCCCGACGACGGTGATGATGGTGTCACCGGCCATGGCAGATCACCTCAGACCGCTGCGGCTTGGGGTTGACGGGCGCTACCGCTACCGGTCTCTTCCCGGCGCACCGTCTTGGTGCGCAGCACGGTCTCCTGCAGCGACAGCTGGCGCTCCAGCTCCTTGACCGCGTCGGGGTTCGACGTGACGTCGATGACCGCGTAGATGCCCTCGCTGTTCTTCTTGATCTCGTATGCGAGCCTGCGGCGACCCCAGATGTCCACCTTGTCGATGGTGCCACCGGACGCGGGGATCACCTTCAGCCATTCCTCGAGTGTCGATTCGACCTTTCGGTCGTCCACGACGGGATCGAGGATGATCATTACTTCGTAATGACGCGACACAACCACTCACCTCCTCTGGACTCGTGGCCACGGACTTTCCGTGACAGGAGGGTTGACCAGCTGTCGACTATAGCCGTGAGGTATGACAGCCTTCCCGGCGGGGCCGGGTCACGGGCAGCGCGTCACACTTTGCGCAGTACCCAGGTGCGGAACAGCGCGGCCGCGGTGCCCGCGAATGCCACGACAGCCAACAGCATCGGTAGCTGCACGGTCTGCTGGCCGGGACTGCCCGCGAGCGCCTCGGCGTCGCCCGCCTGCTGTTCGGCCCCGTCCGACTCGTCCGCGCCAAGCATCCCGAACTCCGGGGACAGGCCCGGCAGGTCCGAAGTGCCGTACCGCTCCTCCGGGGGTGCCGACGACAACATCTCGCCCGCCTCAGCCGCGGGGATGTTGTCGTAGTCGCGGCGTGGTGCGCGAGCGTCCGGTAGCTCGCTGCCGCCCTGCTGCGCGTGACCTTCGGCCGAGTCGGGGGTGGGCTGCGTCCCGGAGCCGTTGGCGGGCTCGCCTCCCTGAGCGTTCTCGCCGCCGTTACCGGAACGCGCTCCGTCGGAGCCGTTGGACGACCCGCTGCCGCTCGAGCTGCGCTCGCTCTCGCCGTAGTTGGTGGCCAGCACGGTCAGCGCGCAGGCATCGGAGACCCTGCTGGTGATCCGATCCCTGTTGCGCTGGTATTCGGCGATGTCGGAGACCTCGTCCACGCTGTCGATCTTGGCCAGGACAGCTTCGGCGATGTCGCTGCCGTGCAATGCCGATGTGGGCGAGTCGGAAACGGTGCCCAGCGGGATAGGGTCGAACTTGCCTTCCTCGAAGGCTTCTCTCATCCGGGTACGCTCGCTCTTGATGTCGAGCAGGCGCGAATCGATACCCCACCGCACCGAGCGGACCACCATGTCCTGCACGGTTTCCGACGGCAGCTCGATAGCGGCACCGACCGGGCCGGACGCTTCACCGTTGCAGTGTGCGGGCGTGACCGCCGCGCTCGCGGTGCCCGCCGTAGCCAGCAGTGACGCGCCTGCCAGGAAGCTGGTCAGTCCCAGTGCGGTGACGGCCCGACGCGCGGTGCGGCGCGGGCGGTCAGCAACAACCCCCACAGTGATGTCCTCCGATATCGCTGGACTGCGTTCCCTTACTTATAACGCGTTCTCGTTTCGGATACCAGCGGTCGCATTGTGACTTGCGTCATGCTGCCCCGAAGGTGCGGCGAAGTACCCAGGTGCGCACCAGGCCGGCGCTGGCTGCCGACAGTGCGAGCACCGCGATCATCATGGGCATCCCGATGCCACCGCTACCGTGCGAGGGTAACCCGTCCGCGCTGCCCGCGTTGTTGATCTCCCGATCCTCGGACTCGTCACCCTGTCCGAGCAACCCGAATTCCGGGCTGTAGCCGGGGATCTGGTTACCGTAGCGGACGCCGGGCGACGGGGCGAACGTGTCGTCGGTGTGTGGCGCCGACGTGAAGTTGTCCATCGGCAGGTAGCCGCTGGCCAGCGTGGTCGGCAACCCGCTGGAGCCGGGCACGCTGCTGGGGTGGTACACGTCGCTGCTCGACGGGCGGTTACGCGGCTCCGGCTGCCGCTCCTGCTCCCGCGGTTCGCCGCCTGCCTGCTGCCCGCCGGAGGAACCGCCGCTGTCCGAGCCGCCGCCCGGTGCCGGGGCGGGTGCCCCGGGGTCGCTGCCGCCGCCCCCACCGATCGACTCGCGTACCCGCTCGGTGGTCTCCTTGACACGTTCCCGGACCGGCTCGGTCGCTTCCTGCACCGGCGCGGCCGCGGTATTGACCGCCTTGACCGTCACCTCACAGACCGAGGGGATGACGGCACCGAGCAGGGGAAGGCCGCTGAGGTACTGGGTGAGTTCGGAACCGGGTACGGAGAAGGTGCGAGTACCCTCCCTGGCCTTGCCCAACGAGATGGTCGGCGCGCCCGAGATGCCGAGCGCGGATTCAAGGTTGAGCGAGACGGGCTGGCCGGGCTTGCCGGAGAGGGTCGTCCCGCAGTCGCCCGCGATGAGCGGTGATGACCCTGCCGCGGTCGCCGGCATCGCGATCGCCGACACCGATGCCAGCAGCACGGAAGCCGCGGAGATGCTGGCCACGTCGCGCTTCAGCCTGCCCATGCTCTCGCCCCTGACGTCGTCACTCGGTCGTAACGGGTGTTCCCGCTCTCAATAGTGACAACGATGCTAGGCGATATTCGTGACGTGAAACAGTACTGAACGGCATCTATGACTGCCCGTCAGTGGACGGCTACCCTTTGCGAGCGTGTCTGCGCCGGCGGGTGCCTGCCCGCGCGGCCATCCCGGTATCCCTGGAGCGGTCGAGCACGCCGCCTACAGGATCGTCGGTCCCGTGTTGTCGGACCAGATCGTTCGCAGGCCGGTAGATCTGATGGATCACCAGTGCGCACAGGGCGGCCACGGTTAATCCCCGAAGCACCACCGCACTGAGGAACCATTCCTCCGGCAACCCCATGTTGTCCGTGCCGAGGAAGTAGTACATCCGCGGGACCCAGACCAGCGCGTCGATCGTCATCCAGCCGAGCAGTAGCCGCCAGTGCGGCAACGCGAGCACCGCCAGCGGCACCAGCCACAGCGAGAACTGCGGGCTCCACACCTTGTTGGTGAGCAGGAACGCGGCGACGACCAGGAAGCACAGCTGCGCCACGCGCGGCCGTACCGGCGCGGTCATCGCGATCCACGCGATGACCGCACAGCAGGCCAGGAACAGCAGCGCGCTGACCGCGTTCAGCACGACCGGCGTCTCCCCCGGCGCCAGCTCGCCGTCGAAACCGGGCCAACCACTGAACGCCGAGATCACGTTGTACAGCGAATCGGGATCGGCCGGGCGCTGCGAGTTCAGCCGCTGGAACTCCCACCACCCGCTTGGGTACAGCAATGCGATGGGGAGGTTCACTACCGCCCAGACGAATACGGTGGTCATCGCGGTACGCAGCCAGGTACGGAGCTTCCCGGCACGCAGACACAACACCAGTAGCGGCCCGAGAAGGAACAGCGGATACAGCTTGGCCGCCGCGCCGAGGCCAAGGAGCGCACCGGCCAGTGCCGGTTTGCGCCGTGCCCAGGCGAGCATGGCCGCGGTAGCGAACGCGACGACCAGGGTGTCCCAGTTGGTGAAGGCGTGCACGATCACCAACGGTGAGATCGCCACCAGCGCCGCGTCCCACGGCCTTCCCCTGGCCAACTGGGAAACCGACCACACAACCACCAGCCAGGCCATGGCCAGCCATAGCGCGCTGATATTGAAGTACACCACCACCGGAAGCGCGGTCGGCAGCAGCACGGTGTCGGCGCCGTCCAACCAGGCGTGCGTCAGCTGCGCGTTCGCCCACTGGAACAGCCCGGTCAGCACCGGGTACTCCATGTATCGCTGCTGCTCGTGCTCGGTGCCCTCGTCCTCGACCCAGCCGTCCCGGTACGGGAACGTGTCCGGATCGTCGAACCCTTGGATACCGAACAGCGGGATCACATCGGAGTAGCACAGCGCCACGTACTGCCGGTCCGAACGCCAATCCAGCGCGAGCGCGCCGTCGGCGGTCTCGTACTGCTGGATGCATGCAGCCTTGCCGAACCAGCCCAGCGTCAGCGTGATGATCGCCAGTAGCAGCGCGACCCGCAACGGCGTCCAGAACCAGTGACGCCCGACCGCCGCGTGCGTGCCGAGCGGACCACCGATCGGCTTGCTCGCCGCCGCGGCGAGCGGCTCGCTCCAGGTGGGCACGATTCGCTCGCGCTCTTCGGCGCTGGAGTGCAGCGGCGCGCTGCGACGGGACTCACCGGGCACGTTCGGATCGTATTAGGCCGTTCGGTGCACCCCGCGGACGCGCCAACCACACGACCGGGACCAGCCCATTCGGGCTAGTGACGCCGCGGCGAGGACGGATCAGTTGATGATGCCGCCCCTGTCGTCATCGCCACCGCCGTCATCGCCGCCGCCGTCTCCGTTGCCGGGCCTACCCTCGCCGGGCTCCCGTGGCGGGTCAGGTTCGCCAGGCTGCTCATGGCCATCGTCGTCGCCGTTTCCAGAACCGTCACCGTGACCCGGGTGCTCGTCGTCGTCCGGGGGACCGCGGTCGTCGTCCTCGCGACCCTGCTCCTCGTCCCGCGGTGGCGGGGCGTCGTCGTGACCCGGCGTATCGGGCCGGTCGCGCTCTGGTTCGGGTTCATGCGCCGGCTCCCCGATGACGTCGACTTCGGTGAACTCCTCGTGCTCGGTGCCCTCCAGATAGGCGTCGGTGAAGTCCCGCCAGATCTGGCCGGGCAGGCCTGACCCGAAGACCTTGTTGCCGTCGGCGTCGCGGATCGGGTCCGAGCCGGCGTCACCGACCCAGACGGCGGTGCTCAGCGATGGGGTGTAGCCGGCCATCCATGCCTGCGAGTTCTCGTTGTCCTCGTGGGACTGGTGAGTACCTGTCTTACCCGCGCAGGGTCGCCCGCCCGCGCAGGACAGGTTGGAGTGCGGCAGCACGTCCTCCAGCGTCTGCGTGACGTTGCCCGCGATCTGCTCGCTCTTCTCCTCGTCGTGATCGAAAGCGGGCGTGCCCTCTGGGCGCGCCTGGTAAACGGTCTCGCCGTCGCTGGTCGTGAGCCGCGAGATCAGGTGCGAATCCCGCTGGATCCCGTCGGCTGCGAAGGTCGCGTAGGCCGCGGCCATGTCGCGGGGTGTGACGACGTTGCCGCCACCGCCGATGGAGATCCCGGCGTCGCTGGCATCGAGCTCGGACCTCTCGCTCATGCCCGCCGAACGCGCGGCCTCGGCGACCGCCCTCGCTCCGGTGTCGTTGACGACCATGTCGTAGAAGACCGTGTTCAGCGAACGCTTCATCGCCTCGGCCACGGTGCAGTTGCTGCACTGCTCGTTGTTCACGTTGTGGATGGTGACCGGTTCGTCCCCCTCGCCGAAGGTGCGTGGCGACGAGCCGTCATAGGTCTCGCCCGGCCCCTTGCCCTGCTGCAGCAGCGCCACGAAGTCGAACGGTTTCATCGTCGAACCGGGGTTGCGTGGTGTGTGCGCCCAGTCGCGCTGGTTCTCCTCGCTGAGCTCGCCGCCGTAATAGGCGCGGATCGCCCCGCTGTTGGGAGCCACGGCGACCAGCGCGTCACGGAGATTCTCCGGCTGGCCCTCCATGGCGTCCCGGACGGTCTCCTCGGCCAGCCGTTGCGCGCGCTCGTCGATCGTGGTGTGGATCTGGTAACCGTTGACCCTGACCTCGGATTCGGAGTAGCCGATCTGCTCCAGCTCCGCGTTGATGCGCTCCTTGATGTAGTGCTTGGAACCGCTCATCGTGGTGGGCTGGGTCTGATCCGGGTCGAGCGGCTCGGGGAACTCGGCCTCGGCGCGCTCGCTCTGGCTCATCCAGCCGTTCTCCACCATCTGGTCCATGACGTAGTTCCAGCGCCGCTCGGCGTACTCCCGGTTGTCCGACCTGCTCGGGGCCTGGATGACGCCTGCGAGGAATGCCGCCTCGTGCTTGTCCAGCTCGTCGACGTCCTTACCGAAGTACGCCTGGGCGGCCGCCTGCACGCCATAGGCGCCGCGCCCGAGGTAGATGGTGTTCAGGTACGCGGTGATGATCTCGCTCTTGGTCTGCTGGTTGTTCATCTTGAAGGCACGGACGATCTCCGTGGCCTTGCGCTGCAGCGTGTGGTCGTCGGCCTCCATGGCGACCTTCACGTACTGCTGCGTGATCGTCGACCCACCGCCGGTGCCACCGGTGACCTGGTGCCAGCCCGCGCGCGCGATCGCGGTGATGTCGAAACCCCTGTTGGTCTCGAAGGAGGCGTCCTCCGCGGCGTACACGGCGTGCTTGACCTCTTCGGGGATCTCGCTGGCGCTGAGGATCACCCGGTTGCCGTCAGGGGCATCGCGCCCCATCTCCTCGCCGTCCTCATAGAAGTAGGTGACCACGCCGCTCTGCTGCTCGGCCACCTCGTGCGGAGTGGGTACGTCGACGAACATGTAGGCGACCGCGAAGGCGGCCATCGGGAGCACGACGAAAACCGCGATGAAGGTGTACAGAGCACGGCGGAGCCAACCACCTTTGCCGAGCTTCCGCGACGAACCGCCGCGGGAGCCGCCGGAATCCGCGTGCGCGGCGGCGGTGTGCTCTTCGGCGACGGCCGCACCGGGGGGTCCGCCTGCCGCGGCAGGCCCGCCGGAGCCGAGCAGCGAGTTGATGCGCTGCTCGGCGGCTGGGTCGGTGCCGCCGAGCGGTTCGTCCTCGCGGTGCGTGAGCAGTTCGGGCTCGCGGTTGGGGAACGGGTCGTAGGCGTCCCGGTCGATCGGCGGGAGCATCTCGGTCATGTAGTTCTCGTCGTACGGGTCGACCGGGCGCCCTGTCCCCTGCTGTCCGTACTGCGTGTACCGATCGCGCTGCGCCTGTTGCCCGTACTGCGTGGCACCAGCCCCGCCTTGCGGCCAGGCACCCGGGGTGCCACCAGGCCCTCCCGGGGCCGCTGGGCCCGCGGGACCGCCCGCGCCACCCGGTGCGCCGGGCGGTTGCTGGCCGTAGGCAGGTGGGGGTTGCTGTCCCGGTGGCGGTCCCTGCTGTCCCGCCCCACGAGGGGGGCGCTCCCAGGGCGTCTCGTTGCCTGTCGGCCAGCGCGGCTCCTCGCCGGTCGGCCATTGTGGCTGGCCGCTAGCGCCGTAGGAGTAATGCGGGTGCTGTCGTGGTCTGCGTTCGTCGCTCACGGATACGCCTCACTCAAGGGGCTGCTGCCTGCTGCGCGCGCGAACGGCGCGGTCCCTGGTCACCGGTACCCAGAACGTAGGAAAGCGCGACATGGTTCCAGCGGCACATGCGGCATACCTCCACCACATAGACGGTGAACTCCGAGAATAGTTCGGCCATTCGATCAAGCTCATCCGGCTGCCGTGCTGAGCCGGAGGCTTGCCCGAGCTGGGCGCCGAACACCCAGGCCACCAGGCACATGCGGTGCTTGCTGCAGATGGGGCAGGGGTGCTCCACGGCTTCGCCGTGGAACTCCGCCGCGCGGAGCAGGTAGGTTCCCGCGTCACAGACCTCCTCGCGTGACACTTGCCCGGTACGGAACTGCCGCAGCAACGCGCGCTTGCGCAACGCGTAGTCCACGATCTGCCGCTGCGTCCGCAGAGGGCTCTGTCGCTGGGTCGACACAGTGACAGCGTACGTGTTCCCGCCCGGATACCCCACCGATCGAGCGATGGATGACACAGCGATGTATCGCCGCGATATAATGGTGCGGTATATCGGTCGTAGCGAGCGATCCGGTGTGGAAAACGTGACCGGGTCGGTCCGAAGCGAGGCGAGGAGGTGCCGGGTGCTGGAGTTCGCGATCCTCGGGCTGCTGCACGAGGCGCCGATGCATGGCTACGTGCTGCGGAAACGGCTGCACGACACGTTGGGCATGTTCCGCACGTTCTCCTACGGCTCCGTCTACCCGACCTTACGACGGATGCAGCGGGCCGGCCTGATCACCGAGGAAGTCGACGATCTCGATGAGACGGATGCCACACCGAGCGGGTCGCGTGGCCAGAATCGCAGTTGGGGACGGAGGGCCCGGCGGGTGTACAAGCTCACCGCCGAAGGCAAGGAGCGTTTCGCCGAGCTTGTCGGCGATGCCGGTCCACAAACGTGGGAGGACGAAGGGTTCGGCGTTCACCTCGCTTTCTTCTCCCGCACCCCAGCTGACGTGCGGATGCGCATTCTCGAGGGGCGCCGCAGGCGCGTGGAGGAGCGCAGGGAAGGCCTCCGTGCCGCACTGGCGCGAGCCGAGGAGCGGATCGATCGATACACCCGCGAGTTACACAGGCTCGGCCTGGAAAGCAGTGAACGCGAAGTGCGCTGGCTCAACGAGCTGATCGCGCATGAGCAAGCCGAGCAGCGCAAGCAGGAGGAATGACCGCGCTGCTCGTCGATCACAGCAGTTACTCATCTCAAGTGAAGGAGAAACCGGCATGGGCGAGAACCGCCGCAGCGAGAGCAGCTCGAATGCTCGAGCGAACAACGCTGTCAGGGTGGCCATCGTTGGCGTCGGCAACTGCGCGACGTCTCTGGTACAAGGCGTCGAGTACTACCGCGACGCCGACGTCGACTCGCGTGTGCCTGGACTGATGCACGTGCAGTTCGGTGACTACCACATCGGAGACGTACAGTTCGTCGCCGCGTTCGACGTGGACGCCAAGAAGGTGGGCCGCGACCTGTCCGAGGCGATCGTGGCGAGCGAGAACAACACGATCAAGATCGCCGATGTGCCGCCGCTCGGCGTGACCGTGCAGCGCGGTCACACCCTGGACGGGTTGGGCCGCTTCTACCGGGAAACGATCGAGGAATCCGACGAGACGCCGGTCGACGTGGTCGCCGCGCTGCGCGAGGCCGAGGTCGACGTGCTGGTGTCGTATCTGCCGGTCGGCTCAGAGGAAGCTGACAAGTTCTACGCGCAGTGCGCCATCGACGCAGGCGTCGCGTTCGTCAACGCGCTTCCGGTGTTCATCGCTTCGGATCCGGAGTGGGCGCAGAAGTTCACCGACGCCGGGGTTCCCATCGTCGGCGACGACATCAAGTCGCAGGTCGGGGCCACGATCACGCACCGCGTGATGGCCAAGCTCTTCGAGGACCGCGGCGTGCAGCTGGATCGCACGATGCAGCTCAACGTCGGCGGCAACATGGACTTCATGAACATGAAGGAGATGGAACGGCTGGAGTCCAAGCGGGTGTCCAAGACCCAGTCCGTGACCTCGCAGGTCGATCGCGAGCTCGGTAAGGACAACGTGCACATCGGGCCGTCGGACTATGTGGCCTGGTTGGATGATCGCAAGTGGGCCTACGTCCGGCTGGAGGGCCGCGCCTTCGGTGACGTGCCGCTCAACCTCGAGTACAAGCTGGAGGTCTGGGACTCGCCGAACTCGGCGGGGATCATCATCGACGCGGTGCGCGCCGCCAAGATCGCCAAGGACCGCGGCTTCGCGGGCCCCGTGCTCGGTGCTTCCTCCTACTTCATGAAGTCGCCCCCGGTGCAGTACCACGACTCTGTGGCCCACGACGCCGTCGAGCGCTTCATCCGCGGCGAGGACTGAGCGCGGGTGGGGAGCTGAGCGTCACGTTCGGCGCCCTAGAGGGAACGAACGTGACGCTCAGCTCCCCAGAGCGCCGAAGGTCCTCAGGCACTGAACGTGACGTTCGTTCCATAGACGGCGCTCAACGTCACGTTCGGCTCCCCGCCCTGTGGGCACTACCGTGGCGGCCATGACATCTACACCCCTGGCACTGGTCACCGGAGCGTCGAGCGGTATCGGCACGGCCATCGCGCACGCCCTCGGGCCGACGCACCGGCTGCTGCTCGGCGGCCGCGACAAGACCGCGCTGGATGCCGTGGCGGCGGCGGTGCCCGACGCTGCTCCCTGGCAGGTGGATCTGACCGATCCCACGAAGGTCGCCGAAGCCGTCGAGAACATCACCGAGCTGGACGTGCTGGTGCACTCCGCGGGCATCGCGGCACTCGGCTCCATCGAGCAGGCCGGTGTCGAGGACTGGCGCGCCAGCTTCGAGATCAACGTAACCGCCGTT
Source organism: Haloechinothrix sp. LS1_15 (assembly GCF_033042135.1). Lineage (NCBI taxonomy): Bacteria > Bacillati > Actinomycetota > Actinomycetes > Pseudonocardiales > Pseudonocardiaceae > Haloechinothrix > Haloechinothrix sp. LS1_15. The sequence goes on from NZ_WBXM01000001.1 coordinate 169,347, forward strand.
GCCGAGTTGACCAGGCAACTGCTGCCCGCATTGCGGGCCGCTCACGGGCACGTCGTAGTGATCAACTCGGGTGCCGGCTACAACGCGCGGCCCGGCTGGGGACCCTATGCCGCGAGTAAGTTCGCGCTCCGCGCCTTCGCCGACGCGCTGCGCGCTGAGGAGGAACCGGCGGGGCTACGGGTGACCTCGGTGTACCCGGGACGCACAGCCACTCCCATGCAGCAGGCCATCGTGGCCGATGAGGGGCGCGACTACGACCCGGACCGGTTCCTGCGTCCGGAGTCGGTGGCGCACGCGGTCGCCCAGGCCGTGACCGCCACCCCGGACGCCCACCCGACCGAGATCACCCTCCGGCCGATGGCCTAGCGCGACCCCTCAGGCGTGCGCGTTTCGCGGGCTAACCGTGCAACCGAGCGGCGCTGGCGCTGACGTCGGCCTGCGCGGCGGCCCGGTCCACGCGGGTGGACTCGCCATCGGCGACGACCTGCTCGCCCGCCACCCACACGTCGGTGACGCGCCGAGACCCGGCTCCCCACACCAGGTTGGCGATGAGCTGGGCGTCCGGCGCGTCGGCGCCGCGGGGGAACGCCGGATCGTCCAGGTGGACGTGCACCAGGTCGGCCCACCGGCCCGGTTCGAGCACCCCGATGTCCTCGCGGCCGAGCGCGGTGGCGGCATCGCGGGTGGCCAGCAGCAGCGCGCGCTCAGCCCGGATCGCCGTCGAGTCGCCGGTGGCGAGCCTGGCCAGCATCGCGGCGAGCTGCACCTCGTGCATCATGTCGAGATCGTCGTTGCTGGCCGGGCCATCGGTGCCGAGGCCGACCGGGATGTTCGCGGCCAGCAGCTCCGCAAGCGGGGCGATACCCGAGGCGAGCTTGGCGTTGGACCCGGGGCAGTGCGCCACGCACGCACCACTACGCGACAGCAGGTCGATATCGCCCGCCGAGACGTGCACGGCGTGCGCGAGGACGATCCGGGCATCCAGCATCCCGACCTCGTCGAGCAGCCTGGGCACCGAGCCGTGGCTCGCGCGCTGCTCGGTGTCCTCTTCGGTGGTCTCAGCGGCGTGGATCTGCACAAGCGCGCCGCGTTCCCGCGCCGAGTCGGCCACTGCCCGTAACGCATCGGCAGGCAGCATGTAGGCGGAGTGGGGACCGTAGCCCAGCTCGATACGGTCGGCGGGTCCGATGAACCGGCCGTCGGTGTCGATCCAGTTGTCGATGTGTTTCACGGTGGCGCGCCAGTCGATGCCGGGCAGGTCGATGATCGGTCCCGCCAGCAGCATCCGCCCGCCGGTGCGCAGCACCGCATCGGCCATCTGCTCGCCCTGGTAGTACATCTCGGCACTGGTGGTGACGCCGTGCCGGAGCATCTCGAGCGAGCCAAGCACCATGCCCGCGTGCACATCCGCGGGGGTGAGACGGGCTTCCGCCGGGAAGATCACCTCGCGGAGCCAGCGCATCAACGGCAGGTCCCCACCCATCCCCCGGAGCACCGTCATCGGGCTGTGAGCGTGCGCGTTGATCAATCCGGGTAGCAGGATCCCGGTGAGCTCGACCGTTGTGATGCCCTCATGGCCTGGCGCGGCGGCGCGCGGTCCGCAGTAGGTGATGGTTCCGGAACCGTCCACATCGACCGTGGCGTCGCGAAGAACGCGGAACGGCGACCCGCAGGGCAGGACGATCGGAGCGTGGAAACGAACCGTCATGACCCCGATCTTGCCAGCTAGACGCGCTCGAAGATGACGTCGCGGGAGACGCGGCCCTCGCGCTCGGCGCGCGATTCGAACTTGGTGAGCGGGCGCCAGACGGGCCGGGGTGCCCAGCCGCCCTGCTGGTCGGCGTGCTGGTTGCGCAGTAGTGGCTCGGCCTCGCAGACCTCGAGCATCTGCTCGGCGTAGTCCTCCCAGTCGGTGGCCAGGTGCAGCGTGCCGCCCGGTTCGATCCGGGAGGCCACCAGGCGCACGAAACCAGGCTGGATCAGACGCCGCTTGTGGTGGCGCTTCTTCGGCCAGGGGTCCGGGTAGAAGACTCGCACGCCGTGTAGCGAGTTCGGAGCGATGTGGGCACGCAGCAGGTCAACCGCGTCGCCACGTACCAGCCGGAGGTTCTCCAGCTCGAGCTTCTCCGCCCGCATTACCAGCTGACCGAGCCCGGCCGCGTAGACCTCGACCGCGACGTGGTTGATCTCGGGCGAGATCGATGCCAGCTCGGCCGTGGTCTCACCCATGCCGGACCCGATCTCGAGCACCACCGGAGCGGTCCTGCCGAACCAAGCGTCGAAATCGATCGGCCCGTCGCCCAGCTCAGTGACGTCGCAGCCGAAGCTCGCCCAGCTGCGATCCCAGGCCCGCTGTTGCCCGACCGTCATCCGGCCACCACGCTGGACGTAGCTCACCACGCTGCGGCGGCGGGCGCGATCACTACGCCCGCCGTGGGAGGTGTCGTGCTGGCTATCCACGGCTCGATCCGGCTCCCGGGGTGACGTCTTCGGCGCTGCGCTCACCGGTAGACCCTACCGAGATGACCGCGGCCACAGCCGGAAGGGATCGTGCGGCGCAGGCCACGACACCGGCTCGGCTGCTGCCGGGTCACGGGCTTGCCGCGGGGGCTTCCGGCGCGCAGCCTCCCCAGGGCCGGGCCGTCCATCCCTGCCCGGATGACGGCCCGGCCCTCCTCCCCGACGGTCGTGCGTACCCCGAGTGACGCACGACCAGCTTCACCGGTCAGGCGTCGCGCCTGTTCGCTACCGCGATCGCCGCCGCCAGCGCGGCGAAGGCCACCGCGGCGAAGTACCCGAGGGCGAGCCACGGGCTCAGCGTCGATGTGGACAGCGGCGGTCCCGCTTCAGCGACCGCTCGCGTCGCCCCATCCCCGCTGAGGAACTTCTCCACCACGTTGAACGGCATCCACTCGTGGATCGTCGGTCCGATCTCGGGGATGATCGGAGTCAACGATTCCACCACACCGATGTAGATCAGCAACAGGGCGATCGCGCCCGCGCTGTGGCGGACCAGGATACCCACCGCCAGCGCCAGCACCGCGGCGAGTCCGTACACCAGGCCGTTGCCCGCGACCTGTCGCCATTCGGCCCCTGTGGACAGCGAGAGGTCCACCCCGGAGCTCAGCAGCGCGGTCACGCCGAGCGCGCCGAACGCGGCGAGTAGCCCGACGGCTGCCGCGAGCGCACCAACCACGCCCGTCTTGGCCAGCAGCACCGCGGTGCGGTTCGGTACCGCCTGGAACGTGGTGCGGATGGTGCCGAACCGGTACTCCGTGGTGATGGCCAGTGCGGCCAGCACCAGGATGACGGTGATACCGAAGAAGTGCCCGGACTGGGACATCCCGACGCTGACGAAGCCCCCATCGGAGGTCGCGGTCATCAGCGCGGCGAACCCGATCACGAGCAACAACGTGATCACCGCGCACCACCACGGCGAGCGGGTGGTGAACAGCTTCATGCGTTCGACTGCGAGCAGTGTCATTGTCTTCGCCTTCGTCTGTCGAGTCAGGGTGGTCGTCAGTGGTCGTCGAGGGTCAGGTGTGGGCCGCGGCCGGTTCCGGTTGCTGCTCGGCACCGCCAGGACCGCCGCCGCCCTCGCCGCCGGGACCACCGTCGGTGCCGTTTCCGAGGCTGCTGCTGTACTCCACCGAGTCGCCGGTGATCCGCATGAAAGCCTGCTCGAGCGAGCCCTGACTCGGGCTGAGCTCGTGCAGCACGATGCCGTTGCTCGCGGCCAGCTCACCGATGCTTTCGCTGTCCATGCCGGAGACCAGGACCCCACCGTCCTCGCTGCGCACCGTGGCGCCTGCCTCGGTGAGCAGCGGTTGGAACTCGGCAAGGTGCGGGCTGCGCACCTTGACGGAGTTCTCGGTGGCCCGTGCGACGAACTCTCGGGTGCTGCTCTGCGCGATCAGCTCGCCCTTGCCGACGACCACCAGCTCGTGCGCGGTCAGCGCCATCTCGGAGAGCAGGTGGCTGGAGACGAAGACGGTGCGGCCCTCCTCGGCACGCCGGTGCATGAACCGGCGGATCCACAGGATCCCTTCTGGGTCGAGCCCGTTGACCGGCTCGTCGAACATCAGGATCTCCGGGTCCCCGAGCAGCGCGGCGGCGATGCCGAGCCGTTGCGACATACCGAGCGAGAAACCGCCCGCTCGCTTGCCAGCTACCGCGGTCAACCCGACGATGTCCAGTACCTCGTCCACTCGGCGCTGCGGGATGTCGTTGGACTTGGCCAGCCACTTCAGGTGGGCGGCCGCGGAGCGGTTCGGGTGGACCCAGCGTGCGTCGAGCAGCGCGCCCACGGTGCGCAGCGGGTGGCGTAGCTCGTGATAGCGCTTACCGGCCACGGTGACCGTGCCGCTGGTGGGACGGTCCAGCCCGAGGATCATGCGCATGGTGGTCGACTTGCCTGCCCCGTTGGGGCCGAGGAAGCCGGTCACTTGACCAGGTTCGACGGTGAACGACAGCCCGTTGACCGCCGTGGTGTCCCCGTAGCGCTTGGTGAGGCCTTTCGCCTCGATCATGGTGTCTCCTCGCCTTCCCCAGTGATCGCATCACGTTGCCAGGACGATCGTGCCGTGCTCGCGGGTACGCACGCGTCGACCCGCGGATGGATTTCGCGTGCTACCCAGGAGGTAGTCTCACGCCCGACCGGTGGCCTACGGGATCGGTGATCCCCCTGAACCTCCCCCGATGCGCCCCTGATCACGATCAGGGGCGGGCTCGCGATCAGTTCCGCGGTAGGCCCTGCGGCATTACCGTCCCGGCCGGACCAGCCCGGTGTCGTAGGCGAGCACCACGGCCTGGACCCGATCGCGCAGGTCCAGCTTCGACAACACACGCCCCACATGGGTCTTCACGGTGGCCTCGGAGAGGAAGAGGCTTTCGGCGATCTCGGTGTTGGACAGTCCACGTGCCACCAGCGCCAGCACCTCGCGCTCCCGCTCGGTGAGCACGTCGAGCAGCGAGGTGTCGCGGGGTGGGTGGGCGCTGTCGACGAAGCGGTCGAGTAGTCGCCGGGTGATGCTCGGCGAGACCACCGCGTCCCCAGTCGCCACCGCGTGCAGCGCTGAGACCAGCTCTGTCGGTGGGGTGTCCTTGAGCAGGAACCCGCTCGCGCCCGCCTGCAACGCGGAGTAGACGTACTCGTCGAGGTCGAACGTGGTCATCACCAGCACCCGCGCCGGGCTGGACGCCACGATCCGCCGGGTGGCTTCCACCCCGTCGAGGGTCGGCATGCGGATGTCCATCAGCACGATGTCCGGTGCGAGCTCCCCGGTCAGCCGGACGGCCTCGAGTCCGTCGCCTGCCTCGCCGACCACCTCGACGTCCTCGGCTGAACCGAGCACCATGTGGAATCCCGCGCGCATCAGCTCCTGGTCGTCGACGAGCAGCACTCGGATCATGCGCGTCCCCGTTCGCTCGATTGCGCGGTCGGCTCGGTGGCCGGGCGTTCGCGCGACCCCTCACGCCCGGTCTCGCGCAGCGGGAACACCGCGTGCACCCGCCAGCCGCCGCCCGGCTCCGGACCCACGTAGAGGGTGCCACCGAACACGTGCACGCGCTCGCGCATCCCGATGATCCCGTTGCCACCGACGGGCAGCGCGGGCCGGGCGGGTGGGATGCTGGCGTCCGAGTCCACAGGGTGAGCCTTGCCCGCCCCGTCGTCGGTCACCGTGACCTCCACCGTGTCGCCCCCGTCGCTGCTCTCGCCGCTGCGCACGACCGCGATCCACACCGTCGCGTCCCGCCCGGCGTGTTTGAGTGCGTTGGTCATGGCCTCCTGCACCACGCGGTACACGCCGAGCGCGATGCCCGCGGGCAGGTCGTCGAGCGGGTCGGAACGCTCGATCCGCACGTCGAGACCGGAAGCGCGCATGTCCGCGACGAGCTCGGTGAGCTCGGCGGCCGCGGGCTGCGGCCGCAGCGGCTCCTCGGTGTCGGCGTCGGGGTCGCGCAACACGGTGAGTAGTCCCCGCAGCTCGGCCAGCGCCGAGCGCGCGGTGTCGGAGATCGTCCCCAGCGCGCGCCGGACGGCGTCGGGATCGCGGTCGACGGCGAAGCGCGCGCCGTCGGCATGCACCACAATCACGCTGACCGAGTGCGCCACCACGTCGTGCAGCTCCCTGGCGATACGACTGCGCTCCTCGGCGACGGCGATCCTCGCCAGGTGTTCGCGCTCGGTCTCCAACAGGTGTAGTCGCGCCTCGAGCTCGGCGTGGTAGGCGCGGCGCGCGCCGAGGAACTCCCCGAGGATCCAGGCGAACACATACACGGCTGCCGAGAACCCGATGGTGACGGTCCACTGTTCATGATCGAACTGCACCATGATCTGCCCGACCGTGGCCGTGAGCAGTACGCCGGTGTAGATGCCCGCGTGTCGCCTGCCGACGTAAACCACAAGGGTGTAGACGGCGATAGCGGCGGTGAGGACCGCACCCAGCGGCAAATTCAGCGCCAGATGCACTGCGCCGGTCACCAGGATGGCGTAGGCCATGAACAGCGGGAACCTGCGTCGCACAACCAGCGGTGCCACCGTGGCGAGGATGGTGGGCACGGCGATGTGCCAGCCCGGCACATCCGGCGCGCCGTCGATCGAGAGCGCGTTGAGGTACAAGAAGGTATCGATCAGGGCGATCAGCAGTGCCAGACTGCTATCACCTGCCATCGGATGCGCGCGCATCCACAGGCTCAACCGGCGCATGGCTCGACCCTAGGGTGATCACGCGGCCTGGCGCGTCACCCCGGGGGATTACGGCGGGTGCGACCGGGGGAGGACCGACCCGGTGAGCTCCCGGCGTGACAGGATGCTGTGTGGTCTGGGGCGAGCGAACGCAGCGGTCGAGGGTGGCACCCCTCGGCTAGGAACGGATGGGGGCGTGGCGGCCGTGATCGAGCAGGGGCAACTGGCTGGTCCGCTCTCGGAATCGGTGGCCGACCTGTGCCGCAGGCTGCAGTCGCAGGTCAGCCCCCGCACCGCGGCGGGGTTCGGTGAGGTGCTGCGGCGGTTGGCCGCCCCGTTGCAGGTCGCGGTGGCGGGTCGCATCAAGTCGGGCAAGTCGACGCTGGTGAACGCGCTGATCGGGCGGCGGGTGGCACCGACGGGGATCGGGGAGTGCACCCGGTTGGTGACGCGCTTCCAGTACGGCACGGTGGACCGGATCGAAGTGGTGCGCACCGACGGCACCACCGCGGTGTTGCCGTTCGGTGCCGACGGCATGATCCCGGCCTCGCTCGGTGTCGACCCGAAGTCGGTGTCGCACGTGGAGGTGTACCTGACCAACGCGGTGCTGCGGGGGATGACCGTGATCGACACTCCCGGTCTGGGTTCGTTGGATGCCGCTTCTTCGCGGCGGACCGAGGAGTTGCTCGGCGGTGCTGGCGGTGCGGCGGCTACGCCCGGTGCGGCTGAGGGGGGCGAGGCCGCCGAGCTCGACCGCACCTCGCGGGATGCGGTGGCAGGCGCCGAGGCGGTGCTGTACGTGGTCACCCAGCACGTGCGGGCGGACGACCAGCAGGCGCTGGCGGCGTTCACGGCGGCGACGGCGAGCCGCGAAGCCGGCCCGGTCAACGCGCTCGCTCTGCTGAACAAGGCCGACACCGTGGTGGCCGAGACGGTCGACGGCGCGGACGGCGACTCTTGGCTGGCGGCGAGCCTGCTGGCCGAGGCGCAGGCCGCCGCGTTGCGTCCGCGGGTCGCCGACGTGATCCCGGTAATCGGGCTGCTCGCCGAGACCGCGGAGACCGGCGGTTTCACTTCGGCGGACGCCGAGGCGTTACGGGAGCTGGCCGGGCTGGGCGATGACGACCTCTCGATGCTGACGATGTCGGCTGACCTGTTCACCTCGTGGGAGTGCGAGGTGCCAACCGCCGCTAGGACGCGGCTGCTCGAACGGCTCGACCTGTACGGCATCCAGCGGTGCGTGACGGCGATCCGGGAGCATCCCGAGATCACGACAGGGGCGTTGCGGCGCGCTATCGTCGACGCTTCCGGACTGGAGGCGGTGCGGTCGCGGTTGCACACGTTGTTCGCCGCCCGCGCCGACGGGATCAAGGCAGCCGCGGCACTGGCGTCGGTCACCGCGCTCGCCGACGCCTCAGGCGACCCGGTGGAACGTTCCCGCGTGCACGATGCGATCGAGGTGTTGCTCGGTAGGCCGGAGGCGCACCAGCTACGTATGCTGGAAGCGCTCACCCTGGTGGCGTCCGGGGCCGTGGACATGCCGGACGACCTGTGCGAGGAGATCCAGCGGGTGGGAAGCAACAGCGGCGCCGAGGCGCGGCTCGGCATGCCGGGGGCGAGCCTGGCAGAACTGGCTGACGAGGCGCTGGAGCGCGCGGGTTGGTGGCGCTCCTTCGCGTCGTTCGGTGCGACCCCGGCGCAGAGCAGGATCGCGCACGTGGTGCACCGCAGCTACTTCCTGCTGTGGCAGGAGCTACGTTCCACCGGGCAGCAACCCGCCGGGCAGGAGGGAACAGCGCGGTACGGGGGTGATCGGTGAGCGCGCCACGGGCCTCGGAGCCAGCTGCGGGAACCGGTGAGGACACTCCGCCGTCGGAACCCTGTATGCAGCACCTGGAAACCCAGCGGCACGCATTGATCCAGCTCTGCCTGTACGCGCTCGATCGTGCCCGCAGCGGCGCGGTGGCCGAGCGGTTGGAACACGGGTTAGCGGGGGTGGGGGTGGTCGCGTTACGCCCGGACGGCCAGCGGTTCGACCCGAGCAGGCACGAGGCGGGCGGTACCGTTCCGACCGCCGACGGGGCGCTGGACGGCGTGATCGCGGGAACCGAGGTCGCCGGTTTCGTCGACGGTGACACGCTGTTGCGTGCCCCGGTGGTGACGGTGTACACGGCGTCGGGCAAGGGCACGCGGTGACGGCGCCGTTCTTCGCCGAGCCCGACCCGCTTGCGGTGCTGGCCGGTGCCCGTGATGCCGCGCTCGAGCTGCTCGACGAGCTCGACGCCGGGGCAGCGCATTGGGTGCGGGAGGCAGCCGCCGCGGTAGGGGACACGCCGAGCGTGGTCACCGTCGGCGAGGCGAAGCGCGGCAAGAGCTCGCTGGTCAACGCCTTGCTGGCATATCAGGGACTGTCGCCGGTGGATGCCGAGCTCGCCACCGGCACCTACCTGGTATTCCGGCACGGCCAGCAGTGGCAGGCACGGGCATGCTACCCGGGGCAGGAAGCCGACGTGCCGGTCCCGCTGAGCGACCTCGCGAGCTGGGCTTCGGTCAGCGGCGAGTTGCCGCCCGGCACGCTGCCTCCCGATCACCTCGAGGTTTCCGGGCCGTGCCCGCTGCTGGAGCGGGTGAGCGTGGTGGACACCCCTGGCGTCGGCGGGCTGAACTCGATGCACGGTATGCGGGCGCGGCAGGCCGCGGCGAAGGCCACCGCGCTGCTGTTCGTCGCCGACGCCGCCGCCCCGCTGACCTCGACCGAGCTGGAGTTCCTCACTACGGTCTCGGACAGCGTCGAGACGGTGCTGTTCGCGCTGACCAAGACCGACACCCACCGGGGTTGGCGGCAGATACTCGAAGCCGATCGGGAGCTGCTGCGCAGACACGCCCCTCGATTCGCCGACGCGGAGTTCCACCCGGTGTCGGCGTTGCTGTTCGAACGCGCCGTCACCGCGCCCTCGGCCGATGCCGCGCGGGTATTGCGGGAGCAGTCCGGCATCGCCGAGTTGCAGGCGGCGATGCAGCGGCTCGTGGCGGGCCGCGCCGAGCAGCTCGGCACCGCCAACGCGGTACGGGCCGCGGTTACGGCTCTCGAAGCGAGGGAGAGCGCGTTGGCGAGCACGTCCCGCTCGCTTGAGGGGGGCGAGGACGAGGCGCGGTCGCTGCGGGAGCGCCGTGACGCGCTCGCCGCGCAGCGCCGGTCGTCCACAAGGGGCTGGCAGGTCACGCTGCGCACCGAGATCCAGCGAGCACGGCTGGAGTGCAGCCACGAAGTCAGCAGGCAGGTACGGGAGGCGCAGTCCTGGTTCCGGCAACGGATCGAGGCCGCCGACCGCGACGCGCTGACCACGTTGCCCCAGGAGGTGGACGCGGCGCTGCGGGTGCTCTCCGGCAGGGTCTCGGACACCTTGGGCCGCAGGTTGAACGAGGTCACCGACGCGGTGCTGGCCGAGCTGTTCTCGGTCGAGGAGCTGCGGGTGGTCCGCGCGCAGTTCGCGCGTGGGGATACGCCGCGGGTGGTGGTGCGGCCGCCGGAGAGGCGAGCGCCGAGCGCGGAGGACAAGCTGCTGGTCTTCATGGGGATCTCCGGAGGGTTCGGGATCAGCAAGATCGCGGCGGCGCCGCTGGCCGGGATGGCTGTGGCGGGGCCGGTCGTGCTGCCAGCCTCGATCGCGGTGGGACTCGGCGCGGGCTGGTGGATGGCACGGACAAGGAGGCATGCCGCGGAGAAGCAGCACTACAAGCAGTGGTTGACCGATTCGATCGCCGAGACCCGCGCTGCGCTGGATCAGCTGGTGTCGGAGCAGATCATCGACGCGGAGCAGCAGCTGGCGCTGGCGCTGGACGACGCACTCGGTAAGCGGATCGACGCCATCGACGAGGAACTGGCGGAGATCGACACGGCGCTCAAGCTGAGCGCGCAGGAGCGTGCCGGGCGGCTCGCGGAGGTGAACCGGCAGCTCTCCCGCGTGCGCGCGTGCCTGCGGCGGGCCCGCAAGGCTCTTGGTGCGGGCGCGGAGTGACTCGCCCGGTCGTGTGGCCCGGGCAATCCGGTAATGCGGCAGTCCGGTTGGCGTAGGAACCGAAGCGGCTTACGGTGAGTCTCACGTATGTCGCGTGACGCACGGCGGTCAGGCGGCTGTGGGGGTGACCACGCACCTTCACCCGGCAGGAATCTTCACCCGGGAACCCGCGATGAGGGGTGGCTGGCATGTACATCGACGAATCCGGCGGCACCGACGACCTGGTGACCGAGAAGGAGATGACGGTCGACGTCGACGGTGACGAGTACACCGCCGAGATGAACCTCGACTCCAGCGGTGACGGCGCGTATGACACGGTGTTGATCCGCGAGGAGGACGGCTCGGCGCGAGCGTTCGTCGATACCGACGGGTCCGGTCGGGCCGACGAGTACATCGCGTTGGACGACCGGGGCAGGCCGGTGACCGTGGCGGGCTACGAGGAATCGACGGGCCGCTGGGTGGCCGACGAACCGGCAGGCTCGAACCAGGCGGCCCAAGGGGCCGATGCGGCCGCCGCCGGGCCGATGACCGCCGAGTTCCCCGACGGCCCGGTGGACGTGGGTCCGCCGACGGTGGACACCAACCATGACGGCACACCGGACACCGCGGTCGTGGAGCGGGACGGCGCCACGTACTACTTCACAGACACCACCGGCGACGGGGAGGCCGACGTCGCCGTGGTGATGAGCTCCGGGGGGACGGTCACCACGGTGGAACACACCGGTGACGGGCGGTGGCAGGAGGTGGAGCGCACCGCCGACGGCCCCGGTTCCGGTGATGGGCAGTCGATGGCGGGCGACACCGGCGAGGACCTGGCAGGCGCGACGGGCTCCGGCGGGGTGGCGACCGTTGACCCCGCCACGGGGCAGTGGATCACGAGCTGAACCCCCCGGGGTGGTGCGCCGGTGATGAGTGTCACCGGATCGACCGGGCGTGCGGTACGGCACAGCGGTGGCATCGCGAGCGAAGCGCCGGTCGCCGATATGGAGCAATCTGAATCGATTCCCTTATCGTTCTTGTGAGAGAACCGACAGGCCTCACCGACGTCATCGCGGCTCAACGGGGCTACTCTCGAAGAATCCCGCAATCGAGCACGCCGCCGCAGCAATCTGACGCTTGCTGGGTGTGCGAAGTTATTCGGTCGCCGGCAACGAAGCCCGCGCCAGGACAGTGCCGTTCTGGTGCGGGCTTGTCGCGTCGGAGTCAGGAGATTGAACGAGATGACTGCTGTAGCCATCCCGGGACTGGACAACGCACCCACGACGCACAGCCGTGTCCTCGAGTGGGTGCGAGAGGTCGCGGAGCTCACCACCCCGGATCGTGTGGTTTGGATCGACGGCTCGGACGAGGAGTCGGAGTGGATCAACAAGAAGCTTGTTGACGCGGGTACGTTCGTCCCGCTGGAGGGCAAACCGAACTCCTACTGGGCCGCATCGGATCCGAGCGATGTGGCTCGCGTGGAGGAGCGGACCTTCATCTGTTCCCAGTCCGAGGCCGATGCCGGTCCGACGAACAACTGGATGCATCCGGATGAGATGAAGGCGACGATGACCGAGCTCTACCGGGGCTCGATGCGTGGCCGGACCATGTACGTGATCCCCTTCTGCATGGGGCCGCTCTCCGACGAGAACCCCAAGCTGGGTATCGAGATCACGGACTCGGAGTACGTGGTCGCCTCGATGCGCATCATGACAAGGATGGGCTCGTCAGCGCTGGAGAAGTTCCACACCGACGACGGTCGCGAGCGTGACTTCGTTTCCGCGTTGCACTCCCTTGGTGCGCCGCTCGAGCCGGGGCAGGCCGACGTGCCATGGCCGTGTAACGACACGAAGTACATCACGCACTTCCCCGAGGAGCGGGTGATCTGGAGCTTCGGCTCCGGTTACGGCGGCAACGCGCTGCTCGGCAAGAAGTGCTACTCGCTGCGCATCGCCTCGGTGATCGGCCGGGACGAGGGGTGGCTGGCCGAGCACATGCTCATCCTCAAGCTGATCTCGCCGGAGAACAAGGTCTACTACGTCGCCGCCGCGTTCCCCTCTGCCTGCGGCAAGACCAACCTAGCGATGCTCGAGCCGACCATCCCCGGCTGGCGTGTGGAAACGCTCGGCGACGACATCGCGTGGTTGCGTTTCGGCGAGGACGGCAGGCTCTACGCGGTCAACCCGGAGGCAGGCTTCTTCGGGGTCGCGCCAGGGACCAACTGGAAGACCAATCCGAACGCGATGCGCACGATCGAGAAGGGCAACTCGGTCTTCACCAACGTCGCGCTGACCGACGACGGTGACGTGTGGTGGGAGGAGATGGAGAACACCCCCGCACACGCCACGTCGTGGAAGAAGCAGGACTGGACGCCTGACTCGGATGAGCCTGCCGCTCACCCGAACTCCCGGTACTGCACGCCGATGTCGCAGTGCCCGATCCTGGCGCCCGAGTGGGATGACCCGAACGGTGTGCCGTTGTCGGCGATCCTGTTCGGTGGCCGGAGGGCGAACACGATCCCGCTGGTGACCGAGGCGCGCGACTGGCAGCACGGCACCTTCATGGGCGCGACGCTGTCCAGCGAGAAGACCGCCGCCGCGGCGGGCAAGGTCGGCGAGGTGCGGCGGGATCCGATGGCGATGCTGCCGTTCATCGGCTACAACGCCGGGGACTACTTCCAGCACTGGATCGACACCGGCAAGAGCGCGGACGAGACGAAGCTGCCGAAGATTTTCTACGTCAACTGGTTCCGCAGGGACGACGACCGTCGGATCCTGTGGCCCGGCTTCGGCGAGAACTGCCGCGTGCTCAAGTGGATCATCGAGCGGCTGGAGGGCAGCGCTGCCGCTTCCGAGACTCCTATCGGTTGGGTGCCCACCGCGGATCAGCTCGACCTGGAGGGTCTCGACTGCTCTAAGGAGGATGTGGAGGCCGCGTTGCGGGTCGATGCGGACGAGTGGCGCGCCGAGATCCCGCTGATCGAAGAGTGGTTCGACAAGATCGGCGACCGGCTGCCGACCTCGTTGCGGGATGAGTTGGAGGCGCTCAAGCAGCGCCTCGGCTGAGCGGGTACGACCGCGCAGTCACGTGGGGCCTGGGGACCGTCTCGGTCCCCAGGCCCCACGTTCGTTCCAGTGCCGTCCCCTTTACGGGTTATCCACCCCCTGTGGATAACTTTGTGCATAGCCTGTGGAGTTACTGCTCCATCCGGTGGACGGACAGTGCATAACTGGTGTTGTATACCACAGGATCCGGCTTTCGGCAGGGCGCTACCCGGAGGGGTCGGGAAGCGGGGTTCCCTGACAGACGCTGTCCCGCGGGGGCTGGTTGTGGACAAGGTAGTCCTCCACATGCTGATCCACGCACGTGTTGCCGCCCGCGTAGAGGCCGTGATCGCCCTCGTCGACGACGGTGAGCATGGCCGAGCCTGCGAATGAGCGGTGAGCACGCATGGCCCCTTCGATGGGTGTGGCGGGATCGTGGGTGGATTGCACGATCAGCACCGGCGGCACACCTTGCCCGGTTGGCGTCGGCAGTTCCACGGGTTCGCCCTGCCAGAAGATGCACGGCTGGCTGAGCCATCCCCAACCGAGCAGCGGGTACTGGTTTCCGATGCGTGCGGAGTCGTGGCGCACGCTGGTGCGGTCGCCTTGCCAGCGCGTCTCGTTGCACGGGATGGTCCAGAAGCTGGCGGTGGCGGCGTCCTCGTACCGGTCTCCCACTACCAGTGGCCGTGGCCCTGGCGACGGCTCCGTGGCGCGGGCGTGCGCCAGGACGTCGATCGTTATCTCGACCTCGCCCGTGCTGGTCTCCTCCTCGACCAGCTCGCGCACGACCGCGAGGAACTCGGCGAGTCCCGGAAACGCCCGCTTGTCATACATGCCCCGCACGATCACCTCGTCCAGCTCGGCAGGCCCCACCTCGTGCCCCTCGAGCTCGACGGGTTCCTCCGCCAGCCGAGAACGCAGCCGCTCGTAGGTCTGTCGCGCGTCCTCGCCGGTGTGGCCGAACTCGTACACGTCGGAGTGCTCGGCGAGCCACGGCAGGAAGTCCTGCCTCCAGCGCCGCTCGAAGCCGCGCGGTTGCCAGGCGAAGGATTCCTGCCAGTTCGCCGTGAACTCCACGGCGGAGTCCAGCACGAAGCGGTCGGCGTGCTGGGTGAACATCTCGGCGTAGTGCGCGCCGAGCCAGGTTCCGGCAGAGTAGCCGATCCAGCTGATGCGCTCCCTGTCGAGCAGGCCGCGAAGCAGGTCGATGTCGTGGACCGTCTGGAACGTGTTGATCAGTGGGCCGAGCTCGCCGGAGTGTCGCTGGCAGGCGCGCACCGCCTGCTGTGTGGTGTTCAGGATGCGCTCGATGTTGGTGGGGTTCCGGTCGCGCGGGTCGAGAGGGTCGAGTTTCGAGGTGGCGCTCCCGCAGGTGATGTTGGCGCTCATCCCGGTGCCCCGTGGATCGAAACCGATCACCTCGTACTCGGCGCGTAGCTCGTGCCGTTCGGTGAAACGTGCGGGGAACGACCGCCCCGGTGCGCCTGGACCACCGGGGTTGGTCAGCACCGACCGCTCGGCATCGGTCGACCGCGCGGGCAGCCTGCTGACGGCGATGGTGATGTCGTCGCCGGAGTGGGGCTCGTTCCAGTCACGCGGTGCCTGGTAGGTCGCGCACTCCAGCTGGTCGGCGACATCGGAGGGGGTTCCGGGAAGGTCGTCGGTGGTGCACGGCCGCCAGTCCAGCGTCTGCGAGGCGTACTGGTGGGCAGCCGGTTGGCCGCCCGCCGTTGCGGGGGCGGGCGCCTCCGGTGCGGCCAGCGCGGGCGCGGCTGTGGCCAGCAGGGCGCCGGTGGCGACGGCCGCGATGGACGCGGTGAGGGATCGGTGCATGGCTTCCTCGGTGCATACGTGATCAACGGCGCGAGGTCAGTTGATCACTCTACGTACCCGGAAGCCGGTGCGGTTACGCGACACCCGTAAGGGTCACGATGAAGGGCCGGACAGAGGCTCACAGCAGGGGATCACGGCAGGGCTCGGCGAACGGTCCGGCGCCGGGGCCGGAACATGGAAAACCCCGTGATGCTGCCAGGTCGGGGGTCCGCCAGCACCACGGGGTCATCCGGAATATCGACACCTCTCGGCCAGGTGTTACACCACAGCGGGAGAGTGGCTTAGATCACACGTTGATGTTGCCCGCGTCGCGGCCTCGATTCGGCGGCAGCGAGCAGTTCCTGCTGGACCGTCGCGACGACCGCGTTGCTTCGCGACCGGCACGCGGCTTTACGTGCACGGTTGCGGGCGCGACGGGCACGCAGCTTGGCTGCGAGATTGGCCATCTCGTACTCACCCCTTGCATTGATCTCTGACACTTACTATTATGCCGGACCGCTCAGCAGGGGGCCAGTGAATCATCGGTGAAATGCAGCACGCACCTACGAATCATCGGTCCATTGTCGCGTGATCCGGATAATATGGGGCGCGTCACGTGCGCCGACTCACTCTCCCGCTGTATCAGTCTCTATAGGATCACTGCTAGACCATCCAAGACAGAGTAAGAAACCGCGAGACAGCGTAAGAAGCGGCGAGTCGCTACCGGAGCGCACCGGTTGGCGCGCTACTCCTCGGCCCTGGTCAGCAGGTAGTGGCCGAAGTGAGGCACGGTGAAGGCGATCTGGCCGCGTTCGGCCGAGTACACTAGGCCCTTCTTCAGCAGGCTGTCCCTCGCGGGTGACAGCGACGAGGGCTTCCGGCCGAGGTAGACCGCGACATCGGAGCTCTGTGCGGGCTCGTCCTTGCCTTCGGTGATCTCGGCCATCGCGCGCAGGTACTCGCGCTCGGCCGGGGTGGCGCGCTCGTAGCGCGAGCCGAAGAAACCCACCGCGAGCTCGGCTTCCGCCTCGGGCGCGGCGACACGGACATCCTCGGCGGTGATGGGGTCGGCGGGCGCGGCGTCCCAGGCTGCCTTGCCATAAGCCTGGATGAAATAAGGATACCCGCCCGAGACCTCGAACAGGGCATCCAGCGCGTCGTGATCGATGCCCGCTTCCTCGCGTTCGATGGGCGCGAGCACGGCCAGGTCGGCATCATCGCGGTCGAGCTTGTCGATGCGGGTGTAGCGGAACAGCCGTTCGGAGTACGACTTCGAGGCCGACAGCACCGTCGGGACGTGCGGCAGCCCGGCGCCGACGACGACGAGCGGCGCCCCGGATTGGGACAGCTCGTGGCACGCGGCGCACAGCGCGGAGACGTCCTCGTCGCCGAGATCCTGCATCTCGTCGAGCAGCACGACCACGCCGGTGCCGACGTCGGCGCCGAGCTCGGCGACGTCGGTGAACAGCTCGACCAGGTCGATCTCGATGTCGCCGGAGTCGGCGCGTCCCTGCGTCGCCGACACGTCGATGCCAGGTTGCCAGCGGTCGCGCAGCTTCGCGTCGGCCCTGTTGGAGCGTAGCGCGAATGCTTTGAGCACACCGAGAACCTCGTCCACCCGGTCGGGAGCACGATGCCGCACCGCCAGGTCGCGGATCGCCCGGTGCAGGGCGGCCGACAGTGGTCTGCGCAGCTCGGCGTCCGGCCGCGCCTCGACCTTGCCCGTGCCCCAGCCGCGCCGCATCGCCATCGACCGCAGCTCGCTGAGCAGCACCGTCTTGCCCACGCCGCGCAGCCCGATCAGTACGAGGCTGCGTTCCGGACGGCCCCGCGCCACGCGCTCGAGTACCACCTCGAAGGCTTGCAGTTCGCGCTGCCTACCCGCCAGCTCGGGCGGCCGCTGCCCGGCCCCCGGCGCGAACGGATTCCGCACAGGATCCATGTCTGGAACCGTATCGATGTTTCTAGCCTCACACCGATATTTCCACGCCACGCCGGCCATGTGGGTTGGAGCTGGACGTGACGTTCGGCGCCCTAGGCGGAACGAACGTCACGTCCAACTCCCCAACCGTCCACCGCAGAGCAACCCCGATGGCGCCGCACCGCAGCTTTCGAACCTTGTATCTCGCTCTATTGCCTATTCGGTATACAACGCGAGAGAACCGTAGCTGCGATGCCAGTCCAGCGCCGGTCGCCATAGGTGGGGAGCTGAACGTGACGTTCAGTGCCGTAGACGGAACGAACGTCACGTTCAGCTCCGCCCGCCGCACGGGTGGCGCTACTGGGTGGCGACCTTGCGGTACCGGGCCGCAGACAGCGGGGCGAAGATCGCGATGATGGCGATACAGCTGAGGACCGCGTACAGCGGGGCGTTCTCGGCTGGCCAGCCGGTCAGCGCCGGGCCGTGGGTATTGCCGAACAGCTCCCGCGCGGTGTTGACCACCGCGGTGAACGGGTTCCACTCCGCCACCGTGCCGAGCACGCCCGGCAGCGTCTCCTGCGGGACGAACGCCGAGGACACGAAGGTCAGCGGGAACATCCAGATCAGCCCGGCACTGTTGGCGACCTCCACGCTGCGGGCGAGTAACCCGATGAACGCCCCCACCCACGACAGGGCGAACGCGAACAGCAGGATCACCAGGTACGCCAGCGCGGCCTCGCCGAGTGTGCCGTTGATCCGCCACCCCACAAGCAAGCCAGCAAGGGTCATCACCACCAGCACGATCACGCTCAGCGCCTGATCCGCCGTGGTGCGGCCGAGGATCACCGACAGTCGGGACATCGGCAGCGACCGGAACCGGTCGATGATGCCCTTCTGTAGATCGCTTGCGAAGCCGATCACGGTGTACGAGGAGTTGAAGGCGACCGTCTGGGCGAAGATGCCCGCGATCAGGAACTCGCGGTAGGCCGCGCCCGCGTCTCCCTCGGCCGATCCGGTCACCGCCATGCCGATGGACTCGCCGAACACGTAGGCGAACAGCAGCACGAACATGATCGGCATCAGCGTGGCGCCGATGAGCCACTCCGGGTTGCGCCGCACGTTCATGAGGTTGCGCCAGGTGACGACCCCACCGTCGGAGAACACCTTCGTCGCGGTGTTCATGCCTGCACCTCCTCGGCAGCGTGCCCGGTCAGGGCGAGGAAGACATCGTCGAGAGTCGGCCGGTGCAGGCCGACATCGACGGGGGTGATGCCGTGGCCGTCGAGACGACGTAGCGACTCGATGAGCGCCTTGGGGCCGGTGTCGACGAGCACCTCCACCTTGCGGGTGTGCGGATCGGTCACCGGTTCGCCGGAACCGACCTCGGCCAGCACCTCCGCGGCGGTGGGCAGCTCGGCTGCGTCAGGCACGACGAGCTCCAGCCGTTCACCGCCGACCCTGGCCTTGAGCTCGTCGGCGGTGCCGCGCGCGATGACCTTCCCCGAGTCGATCACCACGATGGAGTCGGCCAGGTAGTCGGCCTCCTCGAGGTACTGCGTGGTCAGCAGCACGGTGGTGCCGTCGGTGACCAGGTTGGACACCACGTCCCAGGTCTCCATCCGACCGCGAGGGTCGAGCCCCGTTGTCGGCTCGTCCAGCACCACCACCGATGGCCGCGCCACCAGCGCGCCCGCCAGGTCGAGCCTGCGGCGCATACCGCCCGAGTAACCCTTGGCTGGCCGGTCGCCGTCGGAGGTGAGGCGGAAACGATCGAGCAACTCCCGTGCCCGCTCCTTGGCGGCGGCGCGGTTCATGCCGTAGAGCCGCGCCACCATGTACAGGTTCTCGAACCCGGTGAGGTTCTCGTCCACGGCCGCGTACTGCCCCGATACCCCGATCGACCGGCGCACGGCCTGCGGGTCGGCCAACACGTCGTGGCCCGCGACTTCCGCAGTGCCGGAATCCGGCTTGAGTAGGGTGGTCAGGATCCGGACCGTGGTGGTCTTGCCCGCGCCGTTCGGGCCGAGCAGGCCGAGCACGTGCCCGGTTGGGATCTCCAGATCGATGCCGTCGAGCGCGCGCGTCTTGCCGAACGACTTCGTCAATCCGGCAGCGCGTACCGCGACAGGCTGTTGTGGCGGTGTCATTCGTTCCTCCCAGTGGAGTGCGGCAGAGAGAGCCGCTGAGTCTGATCCCGACGCTGGAACCCGGTGAGGGTGGGCCAGCCGCGGGAGCCTCCACCATGCTAGGAACGAACACCGACACTGTCCCCCGGATTTTTCCCCTAGGGGTCCGCCTGAAGGACAGCTAGGGCGGGACGAGCGGAAAGGCCGCCCCGGCCATCCGGCCTGGACCAGGGGATGAGCGGGGCGGCGCCGCTTCGCCGGGTGTGTCGGACGTTACTTCTCGAGGATCGCGGTCACGCCCTGACCGCCCGCCGCGCAGACCGAGATCAGACCGCGGCCCGAGCCGTTCTCGTCCAGCTGCTTGGCCAGCGTGGCCACGATCCGCGCGCCGGTCGCGGCGAACGGGTGGCCCGCGGCGAGGGACCCGCCGTTGACGTTGAGCTTGTCCCTGTCGATCGACCCCAGCGGGGCTTCCAGACCGAGGCGCTCCTTGGCGAAGTCGGCGTCCTCCCATGCCTTGAGCGTGCACAGCACCTGGGAGGCGAACGCCTCGTGGATCTCGTAGTAGTCGAAGTCGCCGAGGCCGAGACCAGCACGGGCGAGCATGCGCGGCACGGTGTACACCGGCGCCATCAGCAGGCCCTCGTCGCCGTGCACGTAGTCCACGGCACCGGTCTGGCTGAACGTCAGATACGCCAGCACCGGCAGCTTGCGCTCGGCGGCCCATTCCTCGGTGGCCAGCAGCACCACGGAGGCGCCGTCGGAGAGCGGGGTGGAGTTGCCCGCGGTCATGGTGCCGTTCTCGCCGCCGAAGGCAGGCTTGAGCTTGGCCAGCTTCTCCGCCGTCGAGTCGGCGCGCAGGTTCTGGTCACGGGTGAGGTTCAGGTACGGGGTGACGAGGTCGTCGTAGAACCCTCGCTCGTAGGCGGCGGCGAGCCGCTGGTGGCTGGTCGCGGCGAGTTCATCCTGTTCCTCCCTGGTGAGCTCCCAAGCCTTCGCGGTGCGCGCGGCATGCTCACCCATGGACAGCCCGGTGCGGGGCTCGGCGTTGCGCGGCATCTCCGGCACAATCTGTCCCGGCCGCAGCTTGCCGAGCAGCTTGAGCCGCTGCTGCGCCGTCTTGGCAGCGTTGAGTTGGACGAGGATCTTGCGGAGGTCGTCGTTGAGCGCGAGCGGGGCGTCGCTGGTGGTGTCCACCCCGCCCGCGATCGCGGAGTCGATCTGGCCGAGCGCGATCTTGTTCGCCACGTTGATCACCGACTGCAGGCCGGTGCCGCAGGCCATCTGCACGTCGGAAGCGGGTGTTTCGGGAGCCAGCCGACTGCCGAGCACGGTTTCCCTCGCCAGGTTGAAGTCCCTGGAGTGCTTGAGCACGGCGCCTGCCGCGACCTCGCCGATGCGCTCGCCTTGCAGGCTGAACCGGCTGACAAGGCCGTCCAGCGCTGCGGTCAGCATGTCCTGGTTGGACGCGCGTGCGTACGGGCCGTTGGACCGCGCGAACGGGATGCGGTTGCCACCGACGATGGCGACCCTGCGAACGCCCGGGTTCTGCGGTGCCTTCTTGGCGCCGGTGCCGCTGGACTTGGCGCCGGTGCTGCCGGACTTGGCGCCGGTGCCGCTGGACGAACTGGTTGTGGACTTCTTCGGTGTGGCCATGGTGTCCTCCGGTGCGCTGCGTTGTACCGGTGCTGGCTGGCTGCTTGCCGTACCGTGAGACGCGAGCGGGTAGTGAGTATGCACAGTAGCGGGCCGTGAGGGCGTACCTCCTCGTGCGATACTAACCTACCCGCGAGTAGGTTAAGCTGTGTGGTGACTTCCGCCCAAGAGCCGAGCCGGCAGGCGCTTTGAGAATCCAGGAGGACTCCTATGGCCGACAGGTACCAACAGTTCACCAACTCCTCGGTTGGCAAGTTCCTCGTTCCCAAACTCGGCCTGCCTAGCCCGACCCCGCTGCGCAGGTACGAACCAGGGCAGCCTCTGCTCGATGGTCCGGCATTGCTCGGCGCGGCGCCAGGCGGGCGCCTGGAGAAAACCCTCACCGAGCAACTGCGCGCGGCAGGGGTCGAGCTCCACTCCTCGGCTGCCGCCGACGGTGCCGATGTCTCCTACGGCGCGCTGGTGTTCGACGCTACCGGCATCACCGACCCGCAGCAGCTTCGTGAGCTGCACGCGTTCTTCCAGCCGACGATCAAGCAGATCGGTACCTGCGGCAGGGTGATCGTGCTGGGCACTCCCCCCGAGTTGGCCGGTACGACACGCGAGCGGGTCGCGCAGCGCGGGCTCGAAGGTTTCACCCGGTCAGTGGGCAAGGAGCTCAAGCGCGGCGCGACCTCGCAGTTGGTCTACGTTGCCCCGGGCAACGAGGGCGCCACCGAGTCGACGCTGCGCTTCCTGCTGTCGGCCAAGTCGGCGTTCGTCAGCGGGCAGGTCGTGCGGATCGGCACGGCGGGCTCCGACGGTGCGGCGGTCAGCGCACCAGCGGAGTGGGCCAAGCCGCTCGACGGCAAGGTCGCGCTGGTCACCGGCGCTTCCAGGGGTATCGGTGCGGCCATCGCCGACGTGCTGGCCAGGGACGGGGCGCACGTCATCGCGGTGGACATCCCGGCGCAGGGAGCCGACCTGTCCAGCGTGGCCAACGCGGTCGGCGGCTCCGCGCTACAGCTGGACGTCACCGCCGACGACGCCCCGCGCACCATCGTCGACTACTGCGCCGAGCGGCACGACGGCCTCGACATCGTGGTGCATAACGCCGGGATCACCAGGGACAAGAAGCTCGCCAACATGGACGCCTCGCGCTGGGACTCGGTGATCTCGGTCAACATCGACTCGCAGTTGAAGATCAACGATGCGCTGCTGGAATCCACGGTGCTGCGGGACAACGCCCGCTTCGTCGGGGTGTCGTCGATCGCCGGTATCGCGGGCAACCTCGGCCAGACCAACTACGGCACCAGCAAGGCCGCCGTGATCGGCATGGTCGACGCCACCGCCCCGCTGGTGGCCGAGCGGGGCGGCACGTTCAACGCCGTGGCGCCCGGCTTCATCGAGACCCAGATGACCCAGGCGATGCCAGCCACCATCCGGGAGCCTGCGCGGCGACTGTCCAGCCTGTCCCAGGGCGGTCTGCCGGTGGACGTCGCGGAGACCATCGCCTGGTACGCCAATCCGGCTTCTGCCGCGGTCAACGGCAACGTTGTCCGGGTGTGTGGCCAAGCCATGATCGGCGCGTGAGGAGGTCAGCACCATGGCAGTCACCGAACTCGACTCGGCGCCGAACCTCGCCTCGCTGTACCCCAAGGCACTCGTCTCCGGCTTCCTCCCTGGGGCCAAGCGCTCCGCGGAGCTGCCAGACGAGCAGCTCGTCCGGACCGGCGTCACGACCGACCCTGATCACCTCGCGGCGTACAACGAGGTGTGCGGCTTCCGGCTCGCCGATGAGCTCCCCGCGACCTACCCGCACGTCCTGGCGTTCCCGCTACAGGTGAAGCTGATGGCGGATCCGACGTTCCCGTTCCCGCTGCCGGGGTTGGTGCACGTCGCGAACACCATCACGCAGCACAGGCCGCTGCGGGTGACCGACCGGTTCTCGATCCGGGTGAGCGCGGGCAACCTGCGCCCGCATGAGAAGGGCAAGCAGTTCGACCTCGTCAGCGAGGTGGTGCCCGACGGCGAGAACGATCCGGTCTGGACCGGCATCAGCACCTACCTGCGGCGCGGCGGCGGCTCCGGATCCTCCGGCAAGCGGGACCAGCTCACCGCCCCGACACCGACCGCGTTGTGGCGTGTTCCCGGTGATATGGGGCGCCGATACGCGGAGGTCTCCGGCGACCACAACCCGATCCACCTGTACGCGGCCACCGCGAAACTGTTCGGATTCCCGAAGGCCATCGCGCACGGTATGTGGAGCAAGGCGCACGCGGTGAGCGCCTTCGAGGGCAGGCTTCCGGACGCCTTCACGGTGACGGTGCGCTTCAAGCAGCCGGTGCTGCTGCCGAGCACGGTTGCGTTCACCAGCTGGCAGAACGACGAGGGTGTCAGCTTCGAGTTGTGGCACTCCCGCAAGCCGAAGCCGCACCTGGACGGCACGATCACGCCGCTGTCCTGAATTGCCCGTGGTGTTCAGCAGGCGGTGACGGGTCGCGGGGTGGCCGGTTCCTGTCCGGCCACCCCGACCGTAATCACTCGGGGCGCCAGACCGCTCCCTGCACCAGGTCGCCGAACCCGAGCCAGACGAGATTCATCAGCCACGATGCCAACGTGCCGTCGCTGATGTCCGGATGGTCGATCCACCAGTCGGCCATCGACTCGGCGGCGCCGACGAGCGCCGCGGCCAGCCCGGCCGCCGATTTCTCGGCCTGCTCGCCGATGCCCTGCTTGGTACCTGCCGCGATCACCACGGAGGCGACGAGTTCGATCGAGCGGTTGCGCATCTCGGAGATCTCGGCGGCGAATGCCCCTCCCACCGAGAGGGCCTGCCGGTGTAGCACCGTCCACGACTCGCGGTTCTGGCCGACGAACCGGAAGAACGATCGCAGGCCGAGCCATAGCTGCATGTCCGGTGCGAGCTCGGCCTCGCTGTCCACTCCCTCGGTGACGGCGTCGATGAGCCGTTTGGCCTCGCGTCGGATGCAGTGGGTGAAGAGGTCTTCCTTGGATCCGAGGTAGGTATAGACCATCGGTTTGGACACGCCAGCCACCTCGGCGACCTCGTCCATGGCCGCTGCGTGGTAACCGTGTTCCGAGAAGACCTGCACGGCGGCATCCAGGATCTGACGCTCCCGAACTTCCCTCGGCAGTCGCCGCGTTCTCGGCTGCTGGGTGCCCCGGTTCACGCACACCTCCCGGCTCGTGGCCTCTGTCGTGGAGTTTCGCTGTCTCGACGTGGACGATACTCATCAAAATCTACTGGCCAGTAGGTTCGGGCGCCAGGCGAGGGTGGAGCACGGAAGGTGTCGAACGCGTGGGGATACTCGCGACTGACTACTCCTCGGTAGCTTCTTGCTAGCATCGGTAAGCGTGGCGGCCAGGTCGAGATCGAATGCGTGGTTGCGGCGTCTGCGGATGCCCGCTTTCGCCGTGCGCCACCACCGCCCTCCGGCCGAGCGCGGTGGTGCGCTGGATGCGCTGGCTTCGGGCATCGATCTGGGCAGGCTCTCGCCCGAGCAGTTCGAGCAACTGATCAAAGCGTTGCACATGCTCGGCGAGTCCGGCTCCGGTGTCGAACTGAGCTCGTTGAGTACGGAATCGTTCGTCAACCTGGTGGCGCGGGCGTCCAAGGATCAACTCAAGCGGATCACCGAGGACACCGAGCTGCGCACGTTCTTCCTCGAGGAAATCTTCCGGAGGATGTCCGACCACCTCATCGAGAGCAAGTCGAGGGGTGTCAGCCTGACCCTGTCGTGGCGCTTCACCGACGGTGACGACGCCGACGAGGGCGGGGAGTACCAGCGGTACCAGACCGTCATCGAGGACGGGGTGTGCGTCTCGGGGGAGGATCTCGGGCGTGTCCCCGACACCACGCTGACGATGTCTGCGCTCGACTTCATGCGGGTGGCCACCGGCAATGCCGCCGTCGCACCGATGTTCATCACCGGCCGGGTGCGGGTGAAGGGCGACTACTCGCTCGCCGCGATGCTCAGCAGCTACTTCGACATCCCCAAACCCACTGTCAAGGGGTGATGCTGCGGCGCGGTCCCTCGCCGTCGTCCTCGGGATCCTGCTGGTCGCGGGCGTCGCGCTGCTGGTAGCCGCTGTCCGAGACCACCTCGCCGTCCACCACGACGGTCCGGTGGAACCGGACACCTCCGGCCGCCCCGCCGGGCCCACGGGTGGTTGGCCCCCACTGTGCCGCGCGTTCCACCTTTCGTAGCCAGTAACGCCGGATGGCGCCACGGGCGGGCGGCAGGATCACCACGATGCCCGCGATGTCGGTGAGGAAGCCGGGCAGCAGGATCAGCAAGCCGCCGAGGGCGATCAGCATGCCCTCGGTGATCTCGCGGTGTCCCGAGCGCCCCTCGCCGGTGGCGGTGAACAGCTCCCTGGCGACCTTGCCGCCTTCGCGGCGTGCCAGCCACGAGCCGATCACGGCCCCGGCCAGCAGGGCGAGGATGGTCCAGCCGATCCCGATGACGGAAGCCACCGCCCACACGGCGGCGATCTCGGCGATGAGGTAGAGCAGCAGTGCGACAGCCATATTACGACCAACGTACGCCCGGGTCCGATTCGTTCCCGGCGGGTCGTGGCCCGCACTCCTCGACGCCGATGGCGACGGTGGGCAGCGACCTCCCCTGGGTCGGTGTGGCCCGGCCTGGTCACTTCACAGCGGGCGAGCCAGGCGCATACCCGCGAACATCCACCGTGCGGCTGGTGGGAAGAAGTTGCGGTAGGTGGCGCGCATGTGGTCGGGTGGGGTGGCGAAGCAGCCGCCGCGCAGCACGTGCTGGTTGACCATGAACTTGCCGTTGTACTCTCCGATGGCCCCGGCGGGCGGCTGGTAACCGGGATAAGGTAGGTAGGCGCTGCCGGTCCACTCCCAGACATCACCGAACATCTGCCGTGGCCCCCGGCCGTCAGGGGCGGCGCGCGGATGCAGCCGGTCCGGATCCAGCAGGCGGCCGTCCAGCGGCTGGTCGGCCGCGACCGCTTCCCACTCGAACTCGGTTGGCAGTCGCGCACCGGCCCAGCGGGCGTAGGCGTCGGCCTCGTAGTAGCTGATGTGGCAGACCGGTTCGGCGGCGTTCACCGGCCGCGTCCCGGAGAGCGTGAAAACCTGCCACTCGCCGTCCCGGTGCTCCCAGTACAGCGGTGCGTGCCAGCCTTCGGACTGCACGGTGGCCCAGCCGTCGGATAGCCACAACTCGGGCCGTCGGTAGCCACCGTTGTCGATGAACTCCAGCCACTCCCCGTTGGTGACCGGGCGGGAGGCCAACGCGAACGGGTGCAGCCACGCCTGGTGGCGTGGCTGCTCATTGTCGTAGGCGAACCCGACACCGTCGTGACCGACCTCCACGAAACCACCCGGGTGCTCAGACCACGTCAGGGGCGGTGTCGCGGTCGGCTCCGGGGTGCTCTGCCGGGTATAGCCCGGCCGCAGCGGGTTGCACGACAGGACGTGCTTGATGTCCATCAGCAGCAGCTCCTGGTGCTGCTGCTCGTGATTCAAACCCAGCTCCACCAGCCGCAACGTCTCCGCGTCCGACTCCCCGCCGAGCAGGTGGTGCATCGCGGAGTCCACATGGGTCCGGTACTCGGTGATTTCACTCGCGCCCGGCCGGGAGATCACGCCTCGGTGATTCCTCGGGAACTGCGCCCCTACGGTGTTGTAGTACGAGTTGAACAGGTAGCCGAACCGAGGATGGAACTCCCGGTAGTCGGCCAGCGCCGCGGCGAGGACGAACGTCTCGAAGAACCACGATGTGTGCGCGCGGTGCCACTTGGTGGGGCTGACCTCGGGGGCGGACTGGATCGATTGATCTTCCGGCGAGAGCGGGCTCGCCAGCCGTTCGGTCAGGGCACGTACCGCGTCGTACCGCTCGGCGAGCTCGGCACAGCCGGGCACGGTTCGTGGTTCCAGCGCCGTCATCGGTCTCCCCTCCCAGCGATCGCTTGATCAGGCAGCAGGATCTCCCGCCCCGGCGGCGATCGTGGCACAGATCGTCCGCACCGGCACGGGGTGCGAGAAACGGATCAGGGAGTTCACCGGTATGAGGCAGTGAGAGTCACACGGTCAGCCCAGCGACGCACGCGAACGACCCGGTGGGAACCTCGCTACTCGTCGGGGTCGACGATCCGGATCTGGAGGGAACCTGGGTCGCCGTGCAGGACCGCTTCCGACGAAACAGTTCCCTCCCTGAAAGCCTGGTACTGCCCGGTGCTGACCATCCGGACGATGTCCTCGCCTCTGGTGAAGATGATGAGGTTGCCGTCCTGCACGAAGCTGCCCTCG
Source organism: Haloechinothrix sp. LS1_15 (assembly GCF_033042135.1). NCBI lineage: Bacteria > Bacillati > Actinomycetota > Actinomycetes > Pseudonocardiales > Pseudonocardiaceae > Haloechinothrix > Haloechinothrix sp. LS1_15. Next base: position 196,881 of record NZ_WBXM01000001.1, read on the forward strand.
AAGGTCCCGTCCCCGCGTAGCTCGACGTCGAGGCCGGTGACCTCGCGAATCCGCTGCTCGCTCGCCGGGCCGATCACCAGGTGCGCTTCGGTCCAGTCGCCCGGCGCGATCTCCTTCAGCGGCTTCGACCCACCGCTGTCGCGGAGGGTGGTGAGTTCCTCGTGGAGCTGACCGTCGTGTTCCACGGATACGCTTGTCAACGCTGAACAGCCTCCTAATGTGAGAGTCAGGGTCAGCGCACCGGTGATGAGTACGCTGCGAAGCGTAGTCAGTACCGGTTCTCCGGGTAGGCCTCGGGCTCGGGAGGCCGCCCGTGACCGTCCCGGTCGATCTCGTCCGCCGGCCACTCCAAGTCCTCCTCCCGCGTGGGACGTGTGTCGCCTATGTCGACCTGGTCGCTGTACTGGAGGCGCTCGTTCTGGTCGATGACGACCATCTCGCCGTCCCGCACGGCCTGCTCCACCAACTCTCGCAGCTCCTCCTGGCTCGCGTCGGGGTTCTCCACAGCGATACGCCTGCCGACCTCGTTGTTGTGCAGGTCCATGGCAATCGGGGTGGGATGCGAGTAGTCTGAGCCCTCGTGCGCGGTGGCGAACTCCTCGGTCCACTCCTCACCGAACCGCTGAGTCAGCTGCGCGTTCCAGTAAGCATGCCGGAACGCGTCGCCGTGCCCATCCGTGACCCCGGCGCCGTCGAACACGGTCTCGCCCTGGTGCAGAGAGTCCCGGTAGATCTCGTACGCCTCGTACACGCCGTAGACACCTTCGTGAACCATCAGGTTCTCCAGCATCCTGGCCTCGGTGGCCGTCATCTGGGTTGGGTTCACCTTGGGTATCCAGCCCATCCATTCCGGCGGGAACATGGTCATGCCGTCCGGGTCAGGAGCGACGTTGTACTGCTCGAGCAGCTCCTCGTGCAGCCCGCCGTCCGCCTGCTCCTCAGCGGCTTCGGCCACCTCGGCCAGCGACTCACCCTCGGCGTCGATCTGACCGTTCGCGGCCTGGCGTAGCGTGGCGGCCAGCCCACTGTCCAGTTCGGATGCGGCGTTGAGGATCTGACCGACCTGCGCTTCCAGCTGGAACTTGATCATGCTGCGGTGGTCGAGTACAGCGAAGGGCGTGCTTGGCGAGGATTCCGCGAGCGGAACCACCTCGCCTGCGTCGGTGATGCGGAACTCGTACCGCTGGGCGAGCTCCTCGGCGTCACCGATCGCGCGCTTGAGGCTCTCGGCAGCGGTTTCCGCCTCGGCCGTGCCCGCGAAAACGGCAGACATCTCGGCGACACGTCTTTCGAGCCTGCTGACATACCTGCGCAACTGGTTACCCGCAGCCTGTGCCGCGTCACCGACCCAGTCGCTGGGGGCGGCGGCATCGGCCACCTCCTGCTCCACCCCGACCAGCACATCGCGGTCGTTGCGCAGCCCGTCGGCTACTGAGCCGATCGCGGCGGGATCCCATCGCTTGACGTCCGCCCAGGAAACCATCAGATCGGCCTCGCGGCGCCCAGCGGGATGTCGCCGAATGCGCGGGCGGCGGCTTCATCGTTCGCTTCGTAGGTATCCGCGCTGTCGTGCAGGTTGCCGCCGTATGTCCGCATGTCGGCGACCCACGACGACAACTCGGTGCGCCACGATTCAGCCAGCGATGATGCGAGCTCGGCTGACTCTGATCCCGGCATCGCGGATCTGAGGTCGGTGACAGTGGCCGCCGCATCCACCTCCGCGACCTCATCGGCGGCGGCGCGCGCGGCATCACCCGACGCGCGGATCGATTCCGTCTCAGCTTCGAACCCGGACACGAACCCTCCCCAGTCTCCTCCCAGTAGCCACCGAGTTGTAGCTGAATGATCTTAATCAGGAGCCCGCGCATCGCACAAGAGTTGATCTTGTATTCGGGTGGGCTGCATGCCGAACGTTGTCCGGCTCTCCCGCCCATGAGGTGCGCGAGAGTGGGTAGCGGATTCCTGCCGCAGGTACGGTTGTCGGATTGAACCGGGTGACGTTTGTTGACCGCGCCTCCGCGTTTCGAGTCACGCGTAGACCGCATCGGACGGCTTGGTGTGCCGGAGCGCCGGGCACGGCGTCGTCACCCATCGGGGTCGACAATCCTGATCCGGCCGGGGTCGGGTTCGCCCTGCAGGACCGCGTCGGGCGGGACGGTGCCGTGCGGGAAAACATGCCGTTTGCCGGTGCTGACCATGCGGACGACGTCGCCGGAGGTGAAGATGATGAGGTTGCCGTCGTTCATGAAGCTGTCGCGGTAGATTCCGGAGCCGCGTAGCTCGACATCGAGTCCGGTGATCTCGTTGATGTGCTCCTCGGTCGTCGGGCCGACGATCCCGTGCGCTTGGTCCCAGTCGCCGGGGAAGACTTCCTTGAACGGCTTCGACTCACCGGCCTCTCGTAGGTTGGTGAGCTCGTCGTTGAGCTGTTCGTCGTACTCCACGGATACGGTTCCGAACATGGCACAGCCTCCCACGGCGACGAGGAGCGCGAGTGTAGCGCTGGCGAGAAGGCATCGAAGAGGCATCAGTACCGCCTGTCTGGGTAGGCTTCGGAGTCCGGGAACGGAGCGTGCTCCTCCCGCTCGGGGTTATCCCTAGGCCAGGGGTTCTCGGGCGTCGTGGGGCGCGTATCGTCCAGGTCGACTTGGTCGCTGTACTGGAGGCGCTCGTTCTGGTCGATGACGACCATCTCGCCGTCCCGCACGGCCTGCTCCACCAACTCTCGCAGCTCCTGCTGGCTCGCGTCGGGGTTCTCCACAGCGATACGCCTGCCGACCTCGTTGTTGTGTTGGTCCATCGCCACCGGTGTCGGATGATTGTCCGGATCCCCTTCGTGGGCGGTGGTGAACTCCTCGGTCCACTCCTCGCCGAACCGCTGAGTCAGCTGCGCGTTCCAGTACGCGTGACGAAATGCGTCTGCATGCCCGTCCGTCTCACCTTGACCGTCGAACACGAGCCCGCTCTGGTGCAGGGAATCCTGGTAGATGTCGTAGGCATCGTGGACCGCGAAAACCCCTTGATGGAACTGGAGCTCGCCGAGCACGTCGGCTTCGGTCACCGTCATGGCGACCTCCGGAACGCCGGGCGTCCAGTTCACCCAGTCCGGGGGTAGACGGTTATGCCGTCCGGGTCGGGTGCGACGTTGTACTGCTCCAATAGCTCGTCGTGAGGGCTGCCCGCCTGGCCAGCTCCGGCTTCGGCGACCTCGGACAGCGAATCACCCTCGGCATCGATCTGGCCGGCTGCGGCCCTCCGGAGAGTGTCTGCCAGGTTGCTGTCGAGCTCGCTGGCCGAGTCAAGGATCTCGCCGACCTGGTGCACCAGCGTCGCCTCGATCATGCTGCGATGGGCTTGTTCGGCGAACGGCACGCTGTCCGAGGAGTCGCGGAGCGAGGCCACCTCACCGGCGTCGGTGATGGTGAACTCGTATCGCGCGGCGAGTTCCTCGGCCTCGTGGGTCGAGCGCTTGATCCCTTCGACTGCGGTTTCCGCCTCGGCGGTACCGGCGAAAGCTGCCGATACTTCGGCGACGATCTCCTCGAGTCGCGTGATGTGCTGGCGTAGCTCCCCCTGGCCGCTGTGGCGGCTTCCCCAACCCAACTGCTGGGCGTGACGGTGGTTTCGACTTCCTGTTTAGCCCGACCAACGCGTCACGGTACTTCTTCAGCCCGTCTGCCACCGAGCCGATCCTGGTGGGGCCCATGTCTTCACCTCGGCCCAGGCGATCATCAGGTCGGCCTCATATCGCCCACGGCCACCTCGCCGAACGCGCGCTCGGCAGCCGCTTCGTTCGCCTCGTACGTGTCCGCGCTGTCGTGCAACTTGTCGCCGTAGCTCCGCATATCCTTCACCCACGCGGCGAGCTCCGCGTGCCACGCCTCGGCCAGCGACGATGCCGCTTCGGCCGATTCCGGCCTGGGCATCGCGTCTGCTCACCCGGCTACGGTGTTCCCCGCCCTCTCCTCGGCGACGTGGTCGGCAACGTCGCGCGCGGCGGTGCCGGATTCGCGGATCGATTCGGTCTCGGCCTCGAATCCCGACATCGCTCCTCCCCAGTGACGCCGCGAGGAGTGTACTGAGCCTGCTAGCGCGCGAGCAAGAGTTGATCATGCCGGGCGCCGGGCCGGGGCAGCGGCAATCTCCGCCGCCCCGGCCTCGTGCCCGTCGACGTGGAACGTCGTCAGAACGTCATCGCCACGGCCGGGTCGGACAGTAGCGCGCCGACATCCGCCAGGAACTGCGAGCCCTGCTGGCCGTCCACCAGCCGGTGGTCGAAGCTCAGCGACAGCTGGCAGATCTTGCGCGGCACCAGCTCGCCGTCGACCACCCACGGCATGTCGCGGATGGCACCGAACGCCAGGATCGCCGACTCACCTGGGTTAATGATCGGTGTTCCGGTGTCCACTCCGAACACTCCGACGTTGGTGATGGTGATCGTGCCGTTCACCATGTCCGACGGTGACGTGGTACCGCTGCGTGCCGCCTCGGTGAGGTCGTCGAGGGCAGCGGCGAGCTCAGCGAGGGTCATCGAGTCCGCGTCCCGCACCTTCGGCACCACCAGCCCCCGCTGCGTAGCGGCGGCGACCCCGAGGTGCACGTAGTCCTTGTAGACGATCTCCTCGGACTCCTCGTCCCAGGTGGCGTTGACCTCGGGTGTGCGCTTGACCGCCAGGCACATCGCCTTCGCGGCGAAAGCCAGCGGGGTCAGCTTGACGCCGGTGTAGGCTGGCTGGTTCTTCAGCCGATTCCGCAGCTCCATCATCGGGGTGACGTCCACGGTGAGGAACTCGGTGACGTGCGGCGCGGTGAACGCCGACGACACCATCGCCTTGGCCGTGGCCTTGCGGACACTGCGGATCGGCACGCGGCGCTCCCGCTCGGCATCGCCAGCCGGTGCCTGCTGGGTGGCAGGCGCCGCCTGCGCGGCCGGGGCAGCCTGACTCGCCTGGGTGGGAGCAGGTTCGGCAGCGCGCCGGACGTCCTCACGGGTGATCACGCCGCCTTCGCCGTGCCCGATAACCTGGCGCAGGTCCACGCCGAGCTCCTTGGCGAGCTTGCGCACCGGGGGTTTCGCCAGCGGCACGTACTCGACCGTCCCGTCGGGTTCGGTCGACTCGCCCCGCGTCGGAGCGGTGGTCGAGGTGGCCGCGCCCCCGTCGGCAGGTGCCTCGGGCGAGGCCGAGGACCCGTTCGTCGCTCCCCTTGGCCCCTTTGGCGTATCGGTGCGCGGTCGGCGTTTGACGCCAGTCGACTTCGCGGGCCCGTAGCCGACGAGGGTGGCCACCTGCTCGCCACTGTCGCCATCGCCGCCGCCCTCACCGGACGCTTCGGCGGATGCCGCGGCCGCACCAGCCTGGGACGCTCCGGCCGCGCCCGCAGCTGTGCCGTTCTGCGAGCCCGGCGGGGCGCTGCCGTCCGGGTCGACGTCGATGGTCAGGATCGGTGTGCCGACCTCGACCGTCTGGCCGGGCTCGGCGAGCAGCTCGGCCACCACGCCCGCCCAGGGGCAGGGCAGTTCCACGGCGGCCTTCGCCGTCTCGATCTCCACGATGATCTGGTTGACCTCGACCTGGTCGCCAGCGGCGACGTGCCAGTTGAGGATTTCCGCTTCGGTCAGCCCCTCCCCGGCATCCGGGAGGGGAAAGCTCTTCAGTTCGGACATTCCCGCTCCCTCACCACGCAAGTGCTTGATCGACGGCGTACAGCACACGGTCAAGATCGGGGAGGTAGTGCTCCTCGAGCTTGGCGGGAGGGTAGGGGGTGTCGAACCCGGTGACGCGCTGCACCGGTGCCTCCAGCGAGTAGAAACACTCCTGTTGCACCCGTGCCGCCACCTCGGAGCTGATGGAGCTCTCCGAGGGCGCCTCCGTGACCACGACCAGCCTGCCGGTACGGCGCACCGACTCGAAAACCGGTTCGAGGTCCAGCGGCGACAGGCTGCGCAGGTCGATGACGTCCAGCGAGATGCCGTCGTCCTCGGCCGCTGTTGCCGCGTCGAGGCAGGTACGCACCTGCGGGCCGTAGGTGGCCAGCGTGGCGGTGTGCGAGGCCTGGTAGTTGGCTGGCCGCACCGTCCGCGACGCGAACAGCGGGGCGGGCTCGGTGATGGTGTCCACCTCGCCCTTCTCCCAGTAGCGGCGCTTCGGCTCGAAGAACAGCACCGGGTCGTCACACGCGATCGCCTGCTGCATCATCCAGTAGGCATCGGCCGGGTTCGAGCACGAGACCACCTTGAGCCCGGCGACGTGGCAGAACAGCGACTCCGGGGATTCGGAGTGGTGCTCGACGGCGCCGATCCCGCCGCCGTAGGGGACTCGCACCACGATCGGGACCCTGACCTTGCCCTGCGTTCGGTAGTGCAGCTTGGACAGCTGGCTGACGATCTGATCGAAACCGGGGAAGATGAAGCCGTCGAACTGAATCTCGCAGACAGGCCGATAGCCGCGCACGGCCAACCCGATGGCGGTGCCGATGATGCCGGACTCCGCCAGCGGGGTGTCCAGCACGCGGTCTTCCCCGAAGTCCTTCTGTAGCCCGTCGGTGATGCGGAAGACGCCGCCCAGCCTGCCGATGTCCTCACCGAGCAGGACGACCTTGTTGTCGGACTCCATCGCGCTGCGCAGCCCCAGGTTGAGGCCTTTGGCAATGGTGAGGGTCTGCACCGCCTGCTGCGCGCCCTGTTCTGTCGTCTGAGCAGTACGTGACATGGTTGCCGTCATCACTCCTCACCTGCCGTGCTCGCGAATCCCGCGAGGTAAGACAGGTAGCTGTCACGTTGCGCGTCGAGGACCGGGGATGGGTCGGCGTAAACGTTCGAGAAGATCCGTTCCGGCGGCGGGTCGGCCATGTTCACGCAGTAATCCCGCAGATCGGCGGCGAACTCGTCGGCCTCGGCGTCGATGGCGTCGAAGAAGTCCTGGTCCGCACCCGAGGTGCGGCTCAGGTGCGCGCGTACCCGTTCGATCGGGTCCTTCAACCGCCAGGCTTCCAGCTCATCGGTGAGCCGGTAACGGGTGGGATCGTCCGAGGTGGTGTGCGCGTCCATGCGATACGTGAACGCCTCGATCAGCACCGGGCCGTTGCCGTTGCGGCAGGTGTGCAACGCCCAGCGGGTGACGGCGAGGCAAGCGAGCACATCGTTGCCGTCCACCCGCACGCCGGGGAAGCCGTACCCTCTGGCGCGCTGGTACAGCGGCAACCGGGATTGCCGCTCGGTCGGCTCCGAGATCGCCCACTGGTTGTTCTGGCAGAAGAACACCACAGGGGCGTCGTATACCGAGGCCCAGACGAAGCCCTCGTGCACATCGCCCTGACTGGTCGCGCCGTCGCCGAAGTAGGCGATGGTGGCTTCGTCGGTACTCGCCGAAGCACCGCCCGCGCCGTTATCGGAGCCGTTGCCGACCTTGCCGTCGAACTTCTGCCCCATGGCATAGCCGGTCGCGTTGAGGACCTGGTTGCCGATGACGATCGTGTAGGGATGCAGCTTGCTGCCCTGGAAGTCCCAGTCTCCCTGGTCCGAGCAGCGGAAGATGCCGAGGATCTCCTTCAGGTCGACGCCCCGCGCCCACGCCACTCCGTGCTCGCGGTAGCTCGGGAAGGCCATGTCCTGGGGCTGCAGCGCACGGCCCGAGCCGATCTGCGCGGCCTCCTGGCCGAGTAACGGGACCCAGATCCCCAGCTGTCCCTGCCGTTGCAGGGCATTGGCCTCGCGGTCCGCCCTGCGCACGAGCACCATGTCGCGGTAGAGCCCGCGAAGCTGCTCGGCATCGACGTCCGTGATGAAGCCGTCGAAGATCGGAGAGGCGACTCGTTCCCCTTCCGGGGTGAGTAGCTGTGTGAGTTCGGTGCCACCTTCTGTGGTTGCACGCAAGCCCGCGATCACCTGTTCGGGGGTCGGTTGAGCCGCTGTGGCGGCTGGCACCGCCCCTGGCTCCGGGTGCGTCCACGTCTCAGGGGACGACATGCATGATCTCCTTTGCCACCGGTCGCACGCCCGCTTGTGGCAGGCGCTGTGACTGTGTCGTGAGCCCCCCTGTGATGTCCCGTTGGGTGTTCGGGAACAAGGTGGAAGGCCCTCGGCGGCCCGCGGGCGGCCCGCCGACGCTGACGGTTCGTGTGCCCCGGTCGCTCGCCGAGACCGGGTTCCACTATTCGGTTATGGGGTTGTGGCTCACATCCTGGCATGAGTGACCGGTATGCGGGCAGTAGTTGACATGGATTCGTTGCCGAAGCTCGTCTGTGAGCAGCGCAAACTAGTCGGATTCCCGACGATGGGTTTACCGAGCTTCGCTACGGCGACCGTCGGAGTGCCGAGTGCTCGACACGGTGAAGAGTGCTGATCACTGCGGGTGAGCGTGCCGCACGTCCGGGAAGACGTGGCGTCACCCGCCTGTACCCCGCCCCGGCAGCGCTTATCCGTGGATGCACCGTCGCATGATGATGTGACTTGCATCACTCATTGGCGCTGGAGTGTGGTATGGCACCATACGAGCCCGTGGAACACGGTGAGGTCGAGCGATACGTGCGCCAGGTCTGGGACTCCGACATCGTCGGCAGCCTGAGCGAGTTGATCCGCATCCCCGCGTTGTCGCCCGCGTTCGACGGCGACTGGGCGGCCGGCGGCCATCTCAGGGCGGCCGCCGAGCACGTGCGCGCGTGGTTCGCCGCGCGCGAGATCCCCGGGGCGACCGCGGAGATCATCGAACTGGACGGACGCTCCCCCGTGCTGCTGCTCGACGTGCCCGCCACCGACGGGGCCACCGAGCAGTCCGGTGGGGCGGCGGGAACCGTGCTGCTGTACGGCCACCTGGACAAGCAGCCCCCCGGCGGACAGTGGTCGGAGGGCCTGGACCCGTGGACGCCGGTGCTGCGTGACGGCAGGCTTTACGGCAGGGGTGCGGCCGACGACGGCTACGCGGGATACGCGGCCGTCGCCGCGCTGGAGGCGGTGCGGCAGGCCTCGGGCAGCCACGCGCGTGCGGTGGTGTTGCTGGAGACCGCGGAGGAATCCGGGAGCCCGGACCTTCCCGCCTACCTCACCTACCTCGCCGACCGCCTCGGCGACGTGCGGTTGGTGGTGTGCCTGGACTCGGGAGGCAGTGACTACCGGCGGCTGTGGCTGACCACCAGCTTGCGTGGGTTGGCGCAGCAGACCGTGACGGTGCGAGTGTTGCACTCCGGGCAGCACTCGGGGCTGGCCAGCGGTGCGGTGCCGAGCTCGTTCCGGGTGGTGCGCACGTTGCTCGAGCGCATCGAGCGAGCGGAGACCGGCGAGATCACCCTGTCCGAGCTGAACGTGACGATCCCGGAGCATCGCAGGAAGGAGGCGGAGCGGGCGGTCGCCGCGGTGCCGGGCGCCGCTGGCGGCGCGTTGCCGCTGGCGCCGGGTGTGCGGCTGGTGACCAGCGACGAGGTGGAGCTGCTGCTGAACACCACCTGGCGGCCGACGCTCTCGGTAATCGGTGCGAGTGGCCTGCCCGAACCCGCCGAGGCGGGCAACGTGCTGCGGGCCGAGACCACGCTCGCGCTGAGCTTCCGACTACCGCCCACCGCCGACTCGGCCGCTGCGCTCGCCGCGATCCAGCGGGCGCTGACCACGGACGTGCCGTACGGCGCGGTCGTCGAGCTCTCCGGCGGGGAGCACGCCGACGGCTGGGACGCTCCCGCCCCCGCTTCGTGGTTGTCGGCCGCGCTGGACGGGGTCAGCGACGCCGTGTTCGACGAGCCGTGGCTCGGTGTCGGGCTGGGCGGATCCATCCCGTTCATGGGGATGCTGGGCAAGCGGTACCCACGGGCGCAGTTCCTGGTGACCGGAGCGCTCGGACCCGACTCGAACGCGCACGTGCCGGACGAGTCACTGCACCTCGACCAGGCCAGGCGAGTCACCCAGGCCGTGGCCCACCTGCTGCACGCGCACGCTACGGCCTGATGGGGTGGCACAGGTTGCGACTGGGACACGGCCCTTACCCCCTGATAAGGGCGAATGGCAGGATTTGTCTACCGAATATTCACCGAGAAGGAGTACTGCCGTGACGCGCAACATCCTGCTCCGCAGACTTGCCCTGATACCGGCGTTCGCACTGGCCGTCACCGCGGCCGCGTGCGGCGAGGATGCCACCGACGAGGACGCTGATAACGACGTCGACGCGGCTGCCGAGGAGATCGACCTGGTCAACCCTGGGCAGCTCACCGTATGCACCAACCTGCCCTACGAGCCGTTCCAGTTCGAGTCCGACGGCGAGATCGTCGGCTTCGACGTGGATCTGATGGACCTCGTCGCGGAGCGGATCGGCGTGGAGCAGGAGCTCGTCGACATCGAGTTCGACATGATCCAGAGTGGAGCCGCACTGAACGCGGGCCAGTGCGATGTCGGTGCGGCCGCCATGACGATCCTGCCGGAGCGGGAGGAGAACCTGGACTTCTCCGACCCGTACTTCGACGAGGTGCTGGGGCTGATGGTCGCGCAGGACTCGGACGTGACGAGCCTCGACGACGTGCGCGAGCAGGAGCTCACGCTCGGCGTGCAGGCGGGCACCACGAGCCTCGACCACGCCGAGGAGGAGGGCTTCGAGCCGCACGAGTTCCCGAACGCGGGCGCCCAGTTGCAGGCGTTGCAGGCGGGCACCATCGACGTGGCACTTCAGGACCTGCCGGTGGTGGAGAACAACTGGCTGGAGAACCCGGACATCGCCGAGCAGTTCGAGCTGGCCGAGGTGATCGACCTGGACGCGCAGTACGGCTTCGGGCTGCGCAAGGACGGCAACCCCGAACTGCTCGCGGTGATCAACGACGTGCTCGCCGAGGCTCGTGACGACGGCACCTACGCCGAGATCTTCGAGGACTGGTTCGGCGCTCCTCCCACGGAGTAAGGCGCTAGCCGGATGACGAGCTCGGATACACTCGCTGAACCGAGCGGGCACCCCCTGCCCGGGCAAGCCCGGTTCAGCCCGCGCAAACGCAGGCAGATCAGCCAGGGCGTGCAGTACGCGGCCTTCGTGGCCGTGGTGTTCGCCCTGGTCGTGGTCGCCGACTGGGAGCGGATCCAGCAGGGGTTCTTTGACGGCACCTCCGCGGCGGCGATGCTGCCGGAGCTGTTCACGGTGGCGTTGCGGAACACCGTGATCTACACGATCTGCGGCTACATCTTCGGGTTCATACTCGGCCTGGTTGTCGCGATGATGCGGCTGTCGTCGGCGGCGCCGAACCGGCTGGTGGCGCTGGTGTTCATCGAGATCTTCCGCGGGGTGCCCGCGCTGCTGGTCTTCGTGATCATCGGCTTCGGCCTGCCGACCGCGTTCCCGGAGTTCTCGCTGCCGTTCGGTATCTACGGCACGGCGACGCTGTCGCTTGGCCTGGTGGCGGCCGCCTACCTGGCCGAGACGTTCCGTGCGGGCATCCAAGCGGTGCCGAAGGGGCAGATGGAGGCGGCGCGCTCGCTGGGCATGTCCTACACCCGCGCCATGATCACGATCGTCATCCCGCAAGCGATCCGGATCGTGATCCCGCCGCTGACCAACGAGCTGATCCTGCTGTTCAAGGATTCCTCGCTGATCTTCGTGCTCGGAGTGACCGCGTCCACCGTGGAGCTCACCAAGTTCGGACGCGACGTGTCCATGGAGTTCGCGACCTCGACGCCGCTGCTGCTCGCGGGTGTGAGCTACCTGGCGATCACGGTGCCGCTCGGTTACGCGGTGCGCACGCTGGAAGCACGTCAAGCAAGGGAGCGCCGGTGACCGCCACCTACGATGAGCTGCAACCACGGCACATGGTCGAGCTGCACGGGCTGTCCAAATCCTTCGGTGACCTCGAGGTGCTCTCCGGTATCGACGTGACCGTCGATACCGGAGAGGTCGTCTGCATCATCGGACCGTCGGGATCCGGTAAGTCGACGTTGCTGCGATGCGTGAACCTGCTGGAGCAACCGAGCAAGGGGAGCGTCTTCGTGGCTGGGGTGGAGTTGACCCACCGCGACGTGGACATCGACGCCGCCCGCCGGATGCTCGGCATGGTCTTCCAGCAGTTCAACCTGTTCGGGCACCTGAGCGTGCTGGATAACGTGTCGATCGCGCAGCGCAAGGTGCTGCGCCGCGGCAAGGTCGAGGCCGAGCGGATCGCGATGGACAACCTCGCGAAGGTCGGGGTCGCGGATAAGGCCTCGGCCTACCCCGCGCACCTGTCCGGAGGCCAGCAACAGCGGGTGGCGATCGCGCGGGCGCTGTCGATGAACCCGAAGGTGATGTTGTTCGACGAGCCCACCTCGGCGCTGGATCCGGAGCTCGTCGGCGACGTGCTCGGCGCCATGCGGCAACTCGCCGAGGAGGGCATGACCATGCTGGTCGTCACCCACGAGATGCAGTTCGCCCGCGAAGTCGCCGACAGGGTGCTGTTCATGGACCGCGGCATGCTCATCGAACAGGGTCCGCCTTCGCGTGTGATCGGCGACCCCAGTCACGAACGCACCCGCACCTTCCTCGCCAGGGTCCTCGACCCCGCCCACGTCGACGAGTAGGCGTCGGGTGCGAGCCGAAGGCCTCCTTCGGTACATATGCGGTAGCCGGGGAGTCCTTCGGCTCGCCACTCACTCGCGGGGAACCGGGACACGTGCGCATCCGTCCATAGCTTTGTGACGGATCGGAGGCGAGCGTGCATGGCGAGTGACTACGACACGACACCCGTCGGTGCGGGCAACGGCGAGGTGGAGCGGTACGACCCGTTCGCGGGGCCGGACGTCCGTTTCGAGGTCAAGGCCTCCGACATCGTCGCGGAGTTGACCGACCCGAAGTCGGGCGGTTGGCTGCGCAGGCGGGGACAGGACACCAACGCGCCCATTTTCGAGCGGCGGGGGTGCTACATCACCGGCACGCTGGATCTACGCGGGGCCGATCTAGATGTGCTGCTGCGGTTCCACGATTGCCGCTTCGAGAACCCGCCCGATGTTCGCGAGGCGCGGCTGCTCGGGTTGATCTTCCAGCGCTGCTGGCTGCCTGCGCTCAAGGCGAGGAACTTGCGCAGCCACAACGATGTGCGGCTGATCGACTGCCAGGTCGTCGCCGCGGACGACCGGGCGATGACGGCGATGGGCCAGGGCGAGTCGATGCCCTCACGCAGTCCACAGGCGGCAGCGGTGAACCTTACCGACGCGGCCGTTGATGGGTCGGTGGTGCTGACCGGTAGCTCCCTGCACAACACCGGGAACGTGGCGATGCACGCCGCTCGCCTGCGGGTCAGCGGGGCATTGCTGGCGAACCGGCTGATGAGCCGGGGAGAGATCCGCATGCCGGGGGTGCGTACCGGCGGCAACATCGACCTGTCCGGGGCGCAGCTGCACAGCCTCGACAGGGTCGCGCTCGACGCGAGCGGCGCCAGCGTGGGCGGGCTACTGATCTGCGAGCCGCACCAGCACGACGGGAACGGGGAGGTGGCAACGCAGGGTGGCGGACAGCACCCGTTCCTCACGTGGGGGGCGGTGTTCCTCCAACACACCCGCGTGCACGGTGACCTGCTGCTGCGGGGTGCACGGCTGACGATCGACCCGGCAGGGGATCCGCCGTCGCGCAGCTGGAACGATGCCGTCGCCGCGGGGGATCCGGACTTGGATCCGCGCCCCGCGATCGCGGCCGACCGGTTGCGTGTGGACGGCAACGTCGAGTGTGGTGAGGGCTTCGTCAGCAACGGCACGGTGCGCATGGTCAACGCCATCGTCGGTGGTTCGTTCCATCTGGCACGTGGCCGGATCATGGTCCGTCGCGGCAAGCTGCCGCCGTACTACGACCGCGCGGTGCATCTGGACGGTAGCACCATCGGTGGTGATCTCCAGGCCACCAGCCTGGTCGCGGCAGGCCAGCTGCGGCTCGGTGATCTGGAGATCGGTGGGAACTTGCTGGCGAAAGGGATGCGACTGAACCATCCCGATCGGGACGCGGTGGCCGCTCCTCGTGCGTCGGTCAAAGGCAGCGTCGACCTCAGCGCCAGCATGATCGTCGGGACCGTGCACATGCAGGGAATCCAGGTCGGTCTCACTGTGGAGCTGGCGGGCTGCCGGCTGACCCTGCCTGCGAAGCGGCGGTCCCGGAGCTACTCGCTCGACATGAGTGCCGCTAGCGTCGGTCGCGATCTCCTGATAGTCCGAGCGAGCTCGAATGAGTTCTCCGCCTGTGGCGGTGTCAACCTCGACGGGGCGTCGGTACGGCGCCGCCTCAGCCTGGCTGGCGCGTGGTTGAGCTCGCTGCGCGACGGGCAGCTGAGCCGGAGCGACATCGCACTGGACGCCAGCTCCGTGGTCTGCGAAGAGCTGGTGCTCACGCTGGACCGTGAACCGACTGGGCGGGTCGTGCTGCGGGGGGCGCACTGCGGCATGCTGGATGACAACGAGTTCCTGTGGCACCCGGACGGCTGGGTCGAGCTGGACGACTTCCGCTACGACACGCTGCGCACACCTGTGAAGCTGCGCGCGTCCGAGAAGCTGCTTACACCCGAGAAGCTGCGCACACTCGTGAACCGGAAGAACGCCTCGGGACAGGAAGACGAGACGGATGCCGCCGCCCAGCAGCCCGGTGTCACGGTGACTAAGCGCATCGACTGGCTGCGGCAGGGGATGAAGCGTTATTACCGGCCGGGTCCGTACGACCAGCTCGCCACCGTGCTGCGCGCCAGCGGGAACGAGAAGCATGCCGCCATCGTGTCGATGCGCAAACAGCAGTATCGTTACCAGGCGCTGGCGGAATCCTCGTGGTTCCCCGGTCTGGGGATGCGGCTGTGGAGCTGGATGCAGCGTGTGATGGTCGGTTACGGCCACCGACCGATCCGTGCCGTGGCATGGTTGCTGGCCCTGCTGGTCGCAGGCAGTCTCTGGTTCGGGCTGGGTTCCGACTCGTGCGTGGACGAACCGGAGCGATTCCAGGTGAACGGCCCCCGCTGCGTGGTCAACGCCGACGACACCGGGCTGGAGTGGAACCCGGTGCTGCACACGACCGATCTGCTGGTACCTGTCGTGGACTTCGGCCATAAGGGTCGCTGGCACATGGGCGGAGCGGACAAGTGGGTGGCTACCGGCTTCACCGCCAGCGGCTGGATCCTGGTCTCCACCGTGGCCGCGGGTCTCACGCGGGCGCTGCGGCGCACGTGACGCCTGCCACTTGGCGCGGCGCCCGCGGTGGCATACCGTTGGTTTCCGGATCGCACCAGTGGAGGGACGACGTGACGGAGACACAGCCGGACGCATCGGGACAGATCGACATCGCCGCACCGGCCGAGCGGGTATACGACCTGATCAGTGACCCTGGCGCGTTGGCGGAGTGCGCCAGCGAGTACTCCGGGTACCGCTGGCTCGGCGGCGCGCAGCGCGCCGAGGTGGGGGCGCGCTTCATGGGCCGCAACAAGAAGAGCTGGGCACGCTGGGTGACGGTGGCGCGCATCACCGACGCCGACCGGGGTAAGCGGTTCGGTTTCGATGTCACCGCCGGTCCGCTGCGGGCCGCCCACTGGCGGTACGAGATCGAACCCGCTGGGGACGGTGGCTGCCGGGTCACCGAGAGCACGTGGGATTATCGCCCTAGGAAGCTACGCCCGTTCCTTGATCGCCTTCTCGGAATTCAAGATCGGGCGACCCACAACAAAACCAACATCCATTACACTCTGCACAATATTAAAAGCAAAGTAGAGCCTTCTTAAAGCGCAGGTAAAGTGGCGCTCTTGTCGGATGCGGTCACCGTGACTTCACACGACTCGATTACAATTCGGAAAAATGAGCGCCCTTCGTTCGCTGCGGCTGCGACCTGCGCGCCGCCTCCGTGACCGGCTGACACAGCGCCGCTTCCGGAGCGGCGACGAACTGCGGCTCGTGCGCGTCGAAGCGCAACATTACCGATTCCCGGCGGCTCGCGCATCGGGAGCGACCGGAGAGAACGGCGAGGCGAGTCATAATTTCCTCGTGCGGGTGACCGCCCGCCGTGGTGAGCACACTTTCGTGGGAATCGGTGAATGCCAGCCGCGGCAGGGAACGACCGGTGACGGGGACCGGGCGGCCAACACCGCCTGGGGCGTCTTCCAGTCACTGGCCAGGCGGCTGCACGACCGCGTACTGCCTGCCACCGGCCGCGAGGAGGCACTCGACGCGGTCCGGCAGGCGATGACCGAGTTCCGCGAGCTCGTGGCGAGCTACACCGCGCCCGGACACGAGGGGCCGCCGTTCCGTGGCACGCTGTTCGGCATCGAGGTCGCGCTGCTCGATGTCGTCGCGCAATCGCTGCAACTGCGGATCAGTGACCTGCTCGGTGGTGCCCGGGAGGAGCTCGAGGTCAGTGCGGCTCCGCTCGCGCCGGAGCTGGAAGCCGGTGAGCTGGCCCGGCGTGTGGCGCGGCAGCGTCGGTTCCCGGTGACACGACTGCGGGCCAGCGGCGAGCTCGACGCGGACTGGCGCCGGCTGGAAGTCGCCGCAGCGGCGAACCGGGACGCCGGGTGGGACAAGCCCCTCTGGCTGGACCTGGATGGCGCGCATGCGGGCGAGACCGCCACGAGGTTTGTCGAGGGGGTAGCTACGCGTATGCGGTCCGACGCGCTGTCGTCGACCGTCCTGCTCGGTGGCCTCCTGCCCGCCGAGCGGGTGGACGAGCTCGCCCACGTGCAGCGGCTGGCCGACGACGCCTGCCGGGACGCGGGCATGGACCTGCGCATCCTGCTGGACGGCGCGGCCACCACCCCCGACGACCTGCGCGAGGCGTGTGCGCAGGGCACATGCCGGGCGCTGTCGATCCAGCCAGCCAGGGTGGGCGGCGTGCTGGCCGCGTGGGAACTCGCCCATGCCGCGATCACCGCGGGCAGCGACGTTCACGTGGTGTTGGACGGTGTGCGTGGCAGCAGCGATGTGACCGTGTGGGCGCTACACAACCTCGCCAGGGCACTTCCCAGGCTGGACTACCTGGCTGTCGCGCCGCCGACCGCCGCGAAGGTCCGCACCACCGACCCCGCTGCGACCTACGCCGGGCGCGAGACCAGCCGGATAGCCCCGCAGCAGAGAACGGGACTCGGGGCCGGATCGCTGCCGGACGCCGTCGAGCCGCATGTCGAGCGGCGGTTCGACTCGGCGAACGACCGGCGCCACAGTGCCACCGGAGCCGTCAGCGCTGTCTGGGACGACATCGACATCGACGCGCTGCGGGCGAGCAAGGAATCCGTGGACAGGCAGATCCACGACGCGCTCAAGCGCACGCTGTACCGCAAGGCCATGCGGCAGGCGGACGCGGAGTACCGGGCGAAGATCAGGGAACTGCTCGCGCTCGCCGAGCCCCGGCACATGACCCACCTGATGGCCAGGGAGCTGGAGAACAACGATCTGTCGTTGCACTCGGGGCTGTCGTTCACGGCGTTGATGTTTGAGCAGTCGGAAGCACGCCGCCTCGGGGCGTTCCGACCGGGCTGGCTGCTGGACAACAAGACGAACGCCTACGCGTTCGTCGACGAGCTGGGTGTACGCAGGCCGGCGTCCGACCTCCGCACCTACCGGTTCACCGAGCTCGAACAAGCAAGTCCGATCGTCATCAAACCGGTCAAGGGCACGGGCTCACGAGGGGCCTATGCGGTGACGGCGCCCGACCGGATCCGTCACCTCTACGACGGGACGGAGCTGTCCTCGTGGGAGGAAATGGTCGAGCACGCCAACCACCTGATGTCGCCGAAACGGACCCGCAAACTGGCCGACCGGTGGATGGTCGAGGAGCTGATCCTGGAGGACAGCGCCGCGCAGCGGCTCGCGACGGACGTGAAGTTCTACGCCTGCTACGGCGAGATCGTCCTGATCAGGGAGTCGCGAAGGCTGGCTGACGGCAAGCAGGCGGTGCGGTTCTGGACCGCCGACGGTGACGAGCCCGATGTCGGTATCGACGAGGAACCGCTGCCGGAGGCGCGTGGCGCCACCCAGGAACAGCTGGCGTGGATCGCCGCTATCAGCAGGGAGATCCCGGTGCCGTTCATGCGTATCGATATGCTGCGTGGGGAGGACGGTCTGGTGTTCGGCGAGTTCACCCCCCGTCCCGGCGGCTTCGAGCAGTTGAACTCGACCTGGGACCGAATCTTCGCCGAAGGCTGGATCCGTGCCGAGGGACGGATCGTTGAAGACGTACTGGCTGGCAAGGACTTCAGCGCCTTCGCCAAGGCAACCGGAACCAGCGCGGGAGATGGATAGCATGCGACGGCTACCGGATCGCGACACCCTCCGCTCCGCGCTCGGGCTCGGCGGTGGGAAAGCGCTGCTGCGACGCCTACGCCGTACCAGCCGCGAGCATCCGAGTACGCCGGAACCCGCGGACGCCTCGACCCAGCGGGCAAGCGCAGATATCGAGTCGCTGCGCAACACCAAGGAATCCGTGGACGCGTTGATCACCGACGAGCTGAGCCGGTGGGTGAAGCCCCGCGCGTTGCGTGACAATGGTGACGAGTACCGGCGCCAGGTCGAGGCGCTGCTCGATGCCGCGGAACCGGGGCACCTTACCCATCCCATGGTGCGCTGTCTGGAACGCAACGACCTCTCGCTCCGGTCGGGCCTGTCGTTCCGGGCCCTGATGGTGGCCCAGTCGGAGGCGCGCAGGGCGGGCACTTTCCGCGCGGGCTGGCTGCTGGACAACAAGACGAACGCCTACGCGTTCGTGGACGAGCTCGGCGTGCGGCGCCCGAAGACGGACCGCGCGGTGCACCGGATCGGGGAGCTGGAGCCGGTGAGTCCCGTGGTCATCAAGCCTGTCCGGTCGACGGGGTCACGGGGTACATACCTGGTGTTCGGCCTGGACAGTATCCGGCATCTGCGGGACGGCACGGAGTTCTCCTCGTGGCAGCAGATGCTGGAACACGCGCGCGAGCTGATGTCCCCGGCAGCGACGGTGAACCCGCTGACCGATCGCTGGATGGTCGAGGAGATGATCCTTGAGGACACCGCGGCGCAGCGACCGGCGCGGGACGTGAAGTTCTACACCTTTTACGGCGAGATCCTCCTGATCAGCGAGTCCCGCAGGATGCCGGACGGGAGTCAGGAAGTCCGCTTCTGGGACTCCCACGGCGAGCCCACCTTCACGGGCAGTGAGCGCCACCATTTCTTCGCCGGTGCCGACGGCGTGCCGAAACACGAGCACGAGCTGGTGCGCGAGATCAGCACGGAGATCCCGGCACCGTTTATGCGTATCGACATGTTGCGCGGCGAGGACGGTCTGGTGTTCGGCGAGTTCACCCCGCGCCCCGGGAATTTCGAGCAGCTGAACAGCACCTGGGACCGGGCATTCGGCGAGGCATGGGTCCGCGCCGAGGGAAACATCATCGCCGACGTGCTCGGCGGCAAGAGCTTCGTCACCTTCGCCAAAGCCACCGGAACGGACCGGCCACGGCCGGTGCGGTGAAGCGTCGCACGGTCGGCCCTGCGCTTACGGCGCTTCCGTGCGCAGCAGCATGTCGACAATGTCTCCCGCGGTATCGCGTGGTTTACCGCACCACGGGTAGTGATGCCCGGAGACCCCGTTACCGACGTTGATCTCCAGAATCCCGTGGTTGCCGTGCCTGGCGGGCTCACCGTGGTCGCTGATGAACACGTCCACGCCGCACACCCGCACGCCGTCGACGGCGGCGACGGCTCGGGTCACGATCTCTCGGTAGGTGGGGTGGACGTCGTCGGTCCTGTCGACGAAATCCGCTCCTCTATGGAGGTTGGACGTGCTCGCGAGGTACACGGTCTGCCCGGCTGCGGGAACCGCCTCCGGGTTCCAGCCCCCGGCGGCGAGGTGGTTGAGCTGTTCCGTGCCGAGCTTCGCCGGATAGAGGCGGTGCATCGGGTTGCTGTCCCGCGCGCGGTTCTTCTCCTCGACGAGCTCGCTGATGCTGCTCGTGCCGTCGCCGAGCACGTTCATCGGCACCCCGACACCGACCGCCGAGATCTCACCGTCGACGCAGGTGAACCGGAAGACGTCGCCGGTGAGGCCCTCCTGCGCCAACACCGCGCTCGAGGTGGCGGCGACGGCATCGAAGGCCTCGCCGAACTCCTCGCGCGTCCGCAGTCCCGTATGAACATCACGGCCGAGCTTGCCCACCACGGGTTTGACGCAGAAGCCGTGCTCGAAGGTGGCGCGGAGGCTGTCGAAGTACAGCAGCGCCTCGCGCCGCTGGT
Source organism: Haloechinothrix sp. LS1_15 (assembly GCF_033042135.1). Taxonomy (NCBI): domain Bacteria; kingdom Bacillati; phylum Actinomycetota; class Actinomycetes; order Pseudonocardiales; family Pseudonocardiaceae; genus Haloechinothrix; species Haloechinothrix sp. LS1_15. The sequence goes on from NZ_WBXM01000001.1 coordinate 217,024, forward strand.
CGGGCCGGAAGGTCATCCCCTCCGGAACCGACAGGCCCTGCGCCCGCAGTATCGAGGCCATTAGGTCCTTCCTCCCGACCACACGGGTGGCGCCCCTGTTGATGGAGCGCCGTGCGGTGCCGTCCTCCCGCGCGAGGTAGATCCGCGCACCGCTGCTGATGTACGGCTGGTCGTTGATGCGGAACCACATCACCGGCCGTGTCTTGCCCGCGACCCTCGCGGTTCCGTGCGTGTAGGGGATGTCGCGGGTCGCCAGTGCCTCGGCGATGCATTCGTGGGTGCTTCCTGGGCCGAAGTCCTTCGACAGGCGCGGCGGCGTCGCAGGTGCGGGTCTGTTGGCGCCGCCCCCCGCGCCCGCGGTGGTTGCAGGCGACCGAAGGCGCTGCCGGACGGGCCGGAGGAACCTGCCCGAGCGAGAGGGACCCGCACCCGATCGGGAAGGTAACCGCACGAGGTGAGCGTTGTCCGGGTCGGCGCGCCGGATGTGCCAGCCGTGCGCGTCCCGCCGCACCAGGTGGTCCCCGGCGAACGCGACCGGATCCGCAGAGCGACCGGCCAGGAGCCGCAGCACGTGCTCGGCCTCCGTCCCGGTCACCGGCCGTGGTCGCCTGCCGGTCGCCGTGTCCTCCACGATCACCGGGTACAGGCGGCGGTCGACGCCCCACCCGCTCGGCCTCACGTGCCACGTCACCCTGGTGACGAGGCTATACGGCGGGGCGCGCCGGGGCGGGGGCTTCGCTGCGGGATGCGGCAGTAGGGCACCTGCCGAGAAGATCACCGCACGATGCCCGTCGCCGGACACCTCCTGCAGCATGTGTGGTCCGTGGCCGATCACCAGGTCGGCACCGGCGGACAGCGCCTGGTCGGCGGTGCGGTGCGCGGTCTCGGTTGACCACCCGTATGCCCGACCCCAGTGAGGGTAGAGCACGGTGAACGCGTCCGGATCCTCGTTGCGTAACGCGCCGATGCGCGCGGCGGCGCCGCGGGCCGACAGCGGGTGCACTCCCCACCTGCCCGCGGTGGCGAAGGTGCCTACACCATCACCCGGCTCCGCGGTGGGTTCGAGCGCCCCGAGTACGTGCAGGTTGCGCTCGGTGCTGTCGAGGGCGATCCGGCGGGTCAGGGGTGCGGCGGCGGTACCGGCGTCCGGCCCAGCACCGAAATGGGCGATACCGGCTTCCGAGAGCCTCGTGGCGGTCGCGGCGAGCGGATCGGGCCCGTAGTCCATGGCGTGATCGTTGGCCAGGTTCACCGCGTCCACACCGAGCTGTCGCAGCTGGGAGATCGTGGATTCCGGTTCGTTCCACAGACCGTGCCGGTCGGGCTGTCCCGCCGGGCGGGTAGGCGAGGCGGCCAGCACTCCCTCGAGATTGGCTACGAGCAGGTCCGCTCCGTCGAGCAGTGGCGTCAGGATGTCGATGTTCTGTCGCGTACCGGCCTGCTCACCGAACGCGACATCGCCGACGAAAACAGCAGTGTAGCTGGCCATGCGTGATTCCCCCATGAATCGTGACGCTTGATCGGTAGTGACTGTGTGGCGCTAGCGACGCCGGGTCCAGGCCACGGACGTTCACCCGCCTTTCGGGGCCCCCGCCGCGCCGGTTCCGCCATTGGCCCGGCCGAGGATACGTCGGGGACGGGACCGCATGATCGCGGCGGCTAGGTCGTCGTAGACGTCGAAGGCGTGCCCCGCGGTGGGGAAGGCGAACGGGGCCAGCGGCGGATCGGTATCCACCGTCGACACCGCCCACGTCGGGCCTAGCTCGGTGTGTCGCCAGGCGAACGAGACGGCGACCAGTGGCGGATGACCGAGCAACGCGACCACGGCGCGTGCCCGCCGCACCAGCGCACGGTCGAGCCTGCCCCGGTGCCCGACCGTGGCGCCCTCCTCGTCGATCGGCGTGGTCGCGGTGGTGTCAGCCAGTTGTGTCAGCGATGCCCGTACCTCGCCGTCGATCAGCAGCAGGCGCCAGGTGTGCTGCCGGGAATCCGGTCGCTGGCGAGCGCGGTCGGTATCACGGGCCGCGTCGCCCTGCTCGGTGATGGGGACCTCGGCATGCTGGAGCAAGCACTCCAGGGCAGGCCGGTCGCTGCCGAGGCGGGCGGCGAACACCGAACGCCCGCTGCGTTCCAGGACCACGGCGTGGTCGGCGAGCTTGCCGTGGATCAGCGTTGCCGCCACGCGCGCATCGCGCAGGCCGTGCCGCTGTAGAGCGCGGGCCAGGTAGTCGCGGTCGAGTTGTCGCGGGGGTAACTCGCGGAGTTCCTCCGGTCGCGGCAGTGGCACGTTCGCCTGCTGGCTCGTCGCAGGCATGCGCGTGGGCAGTGCCTGCCACGCGCCGCGCAGTCGCCCGGCGACCATGGCCCGTAGGCCGCGTCGCCCTGCGCTCTTCGTGCCCGACCCCGCGGTGGGCAGCTGGCCTGACCCGCTGCCGAAATAGCCGTCGATCTCCAGCTCGGCGGCGGGCACGGGGGTGCCGTAGAGCGGGAACTCGTGCATCGGCATGTCGTTGTTGCAGTTGACCTCGCACACCACGCAGCGCTGCTGCCCGGGTGCCGCGTCGAACCGCTCGGCGAGGATGTCCACGCCGCAGTGGTGGGCGCTGGGAAAGCATGCCGCCGCGCGTTCGGCGAGGCGGAGCAGTTCGGGGTGCACATCGCCGGTGACGGCGATGCCGTCTCCCCCCGAGGAGAGGTTCGCCTTGTAGTGCAGGAACACCCGCCTGCCTGCCTCGGGCACGCTGCCGGGGGTGAGGCCGCGCTCGGCCAGTCTGCCCATCGCGACGTCGTCGAGGACGATCGGAGAGTGCCGCAGGTACGGGTTGGCGTACCGGAACTCGTTCTTACGCTCCACCAGCTCGGTGATGCTCGCCTCGCCGTCGCCGGTGACGTGGGCGGGTACGCGCAACATCGCGGCGACGGCACGCCCGGCGATCACCATGATCCGCAGGTCGATCGAGGGGATGCTCTCCTCGACGAGGTAGCGCCGGTTGCGTGCCCGCGCCTCGCGCGCCGCATCGGCCACCTCGCTGTCGCTTCGGACGTCCACAGTGATGCCCTTGCCCCCGGAACCGGTCAACGGCTTGATCACCACTGGCCCGCCGATCCGGCGCGCGGCGCGCTTGGCGGCGTTGGCCGACCGCACGACCTGCCCGTCGGCGACAGGCAGTCCGTTGCTGGCCAGGACGCGCTTGGTGAGCTCCTTGTCGTTGCTGACCAGGCGGTCCAGCGAGGTCAATGTCTGGCACATGTTCTTGAGGAAGCCGAGGGAACGGGTGTCGCTGCTGATGATTTGCAGCAGCGACGACAGCCGAGTGACCTGGAGGCCACGGTCGCGCGCGGCTTCCGCCAGGAGCGTGGCATCGAGGGCCCGCCGCTCGGGCTCGTCGTGCTCGTAGCGGTAGGTCCGGGGCGGCAAACTCGGCAGGCTCCGCAATGCCGCGTCGATCAACCGCTCGAACCGGTCGGTCGAGGACCCCTCGACGGCGTCCGTCGCGGCCTCGCCGCGCGCACCCGCTTGGCCAGGTGCCGGTTCGTCAGTCATTGAGCACGTCCGGGAATGTCGGCAGGCCGCAGAGCCGCCTGCGGAGGGTTGCCAGGTTTTCCGGTTTCAGGGTACGGCCGGGCGCGATACGGGACCGGCGCGCGGCTGCTCCGGTGGTCACGCGGTGCTCCGGGTTGCAGCTATCGAGGATCAGCCACCGGCCTCGGTGAATACGGCCAGCTCGCGCTGTGCCGTGCCCGTCGCCTTGGCGAACGTGGCGAAATCCTTACCAGCCAGCACGTCGGCGATGATGCGTCCCTCGGCTTTGACCCAAGCTTCACCGAACGCCCGGTCCCAATGAGCGGAGTACTCGTCGAAGTACCCCGGACGCGGGGTGAACTCGCCGTACACGAGCTCGTTCTCGCCGCGGAGCATGTCGATCCGCATAAAGGGTGTCGGAATCTGGGTACTGATCGCGGCGGCGGTCTCGAGCTGTTGCGCGGTCGGACCGACCGCATCGGCGAGGGGCTTGTCCTCGTGGCGGCCGGTGGACACCGGCTCGCCCTGCGGGTTCCAGTAACGGACCGCGAAACCGCTTTCCCTGCGTGACTCCTGGATCAGCAGGATCTCCCCGTAGAACGCGTAGAACTTCAGATCCGCCGCTGGTCGCATGGATTCGCTGTCCTCGATGACCAGCTCTTCGACCATCCACCGGTCCGGCAAAGTGCGCCGGCTGCGGTCGGACATCAGCCATGTGGCGTGCTCGGCCATCTCGTCCCATGACGAGAATTCCTTGTTGTCGCGCATGTGCACTATGCGGTCAGTGCTGAACACGAGGTACACGCCTTGCGCGCCGGTTGAGCGTACCGGCTTGATGGCGATCGGGTGTCGGACCTCGATGTCCTCGAAGTGGTAAACCGTCTGGTCGCAGTAAGGGCGGCGTAAGCCGAGCTCGTCGGCGAAGCGGTAGGCGCTCAGCTTGTCGTCGAGCAGCCAGCCCGGTCGGAAGGCGCGCAGTTCCTTGGCTTGCGATTGCTCGATCATCTGCGCGTGGAACGACACGCCGGAGCGAAGCGGGATCCTGTATCGTTCGAGCTCCCGCGCCATCATGTGGGTCACGTGGTGCGGCTCGGCGTGTTCCAGTATCTCTGCCACGCGCTGGTGGTGCTCGTCGCCTCGGTCCCGCATCGCAGCGCGGTGCAGGTTCTGTTTGAGTCCCGTGGTGATGAGCGCGTCGAGGGACTCCTTAGCCCGTTCGATCGCTTCGACCCGGCGTTCGTGTGGAGTGCGCGGGGATTCTGGTGCCGCCGAGTCGTAGCTACGCAGTACGTACGGCTCGACCTGCTCCAGCACCAGCCGGGTGCCCAGGCCGTTGCCTTTCTGGGGCGCGATGATGTTGCTACCGCGTTCCCGGTATCTCGTCAGCGGGCGAGTGATGCGCTGCTCGACGTTGGACGGTGGAACCGAGGTCAGGTAGTCGACGCGTGGCAGTGCCCTGGCCAGATTGTGCAGGGCGAAGGCGGTCACGTCGCTGGTGCCGAGCATCCCGCCGATGCAGATGTGGATATCGGGATCGGCGCGTACCGCTGCGCGGGCCAGGTCGAGGCTGGCCAGCAGCCCACCCGCCTTGGGGGCCTTGATGTTCAACGCCCGGCAGCCGCCGTGCTTGTTGAGCTCTGCGAGATCGTCCGCGTCCCACATGCCCTCGTCCGGCATGATGCGCAGGTCGAGTTCGCCGGTAGTGCCCGCGACGGCCCGCACCATGGTGTCCGCGTGGCGTTGCAGCTCGGCCAGCCGGGTGAACTCGGCCTTCGGCAGGATGCCTTCCAGCACCACCGAGCGGGTGAGGCGGCCGTCGCTCATGCGCTCGACGAGACCGTCGATGAACCTGACGGCGTCCTCGACGGTGAGCGCCTCGTTGATGTCCATCCACAGGGGCTTGTCGCGCTCGACCGAGCGGTTCGCGCGCGTCACGGTTTCCAGGAGGTTCCAGTCGCGTTCGAGGTCCCCGAGGCCCTTGACCCTGGTCATCGGGTACCGCTCCTGCCTGATCACCGCGGCGGGTATGTCCGTGGCTTCCGAGGAGATGGTGGAGATGCTGATACCGATGTCGTCGCGCTGCTTGCCGAGCAGCTCCGCGATGGATAGCGCGAGCGTCCTCGCCACGGTGTCGAGCAGTGCCACCTCGATCCCCAGCAGCGTGCCCCGGAACGGCCGGGGACCGTGCTCGCTTGTGCCGTGGCTGGCGGCCAGCTTCTCGAGCTCGCCCATCACCGTACGGACCTCGCGTGCCGCCTCATCGGCGCTGCCGAAGCGCAGCCTCCTGTGGTGCAGGTGTGAGCAGGCGGCCCGCAGGAACTCCCACGCGGTGTCGCCTTTCCGGTCGCCGTCACCGGTCAGCTTGTGGCGCGGTTGGCACTCGCCGATGCCGGTGATCGACCGGTCCGAGCTCCTGGCGGAGATCAGGACGAGGAAGTTGTTGCCTGCGGTGGCCACCCCCCTTGCCGTGCCGTAGGCCCGCTTGAGCGGCATGCGGTAATGATGTGCTTCCACTCGTTCGACGATCACTTGGTGCGGTGCCGGCTCGCGGCGCGCGCGCCGCATCACTCGCCGGGCCCGCCTGGTGACCCGATGTGCGATTGGCCCCATGCTCGTTCGTCCTCGCTCCCGCGCCGCGGTACCGGGGCGCCGGTCTTCGTGGGGCAGGCCGCGTGCGACGACTGCGCGGAGCGCCGGGCGTATTCGACCCCCAACGCCCCGAGGTGGCACGGCCTCGACCCGCTGTGCTTCGAGCGCCGAGCATAGCCGATCGCTGTCCGATGTGCGTGGTTCTGGGCATCGTCAGGGATTACGGTTGTGTTGAGTTTTCGTGATCATTGTCCGGTGCTGACCCCGGTATCCCGTCACCGCGCCTGGCGGTCAGCGCCGCATGGCCTCGACCGTCCGCTCCTCCTCGTGATCCGCCGGACCGAGGCTCAACAGCAGGTCGATGATCTCGCCAGCCACGTCGCGGCTGCTTCCCGACCAGGGGAAATGGTGCCCGCGGATGCCGGGTGCGCGGTTCAACTCGATGATCCCGTGGTTATCCCGCGCCGCGGGCTGCCGATGGTCGCGGATGATGACGTCGGCGCCGCACACCAGCATTCCCGGCACTGATGCGACCGCGCGCTCCACCTCAGCGAGGTGGCTGGGGTGCACCTCGCCGGTGCAGTCGACGATGTCGGCGCCCTGGTGCAAGTTCGAGGTGCCGGACAGGTAGACCATCTCCCCGGCAGGTGGCACCGACTCCGGCGTCAGCTCGACACGCCGGAGCCGATCCAGCTCGCGTTTCCCGAGCGTGAGCGGGTACCTGGCATGCACGGGGTTGCCTCGCCGCTCGGCGTTCTTCGCCTCGACCAGCTCGGTGATCGTGCTCGTACCGTCTCCCAGGACGTTCATGGGGATACCCACGCGAACCGCGGCGACCCTGCCGCCGATCCATAGGAACCGGTACACCTCGCCCGGCAGCATTTCCTGCACGACCACCTCGTCGTTGCCAGCGAGTATGGCGTCGAGAGCCGCCTCGAACTCGAAGGCGGTATGGATTCCGGTGTGCACGTCACGGCCGTGACGCCCGTGCACGGGTTTGAGGCAGAAGCCGTGCGCGAACTCGGTGCTGTGCCCGGCGAAGTAGGCTCGCGCCCGGTCCCGGTTCGCGCGGTCGAAGATCTCTCCCCTCGGTACGCGGAACGAGTTCTCGCGCAGGTGCTTCGTGATCCGGTCCTTGCGGTCGAACGCCCGCGCGGCGCCCTTCTCGAGCGGTCGCAGCACCGTGCCGTCCTCGCGCACCAGGTAGATCATCGCTACCGCGACGGCGTAGTGCACGCCGTTGATGGTGAAGCGGAGCGCGGTACGCCGATGATCGCCACGGGAGATGATGCCGCTGGTGTAGTCGATACCCCTGGCTTCGAGCGCCGCGGCGTACAGATCATCGGTGCCCCCGTAGCGCAAGCCCCGTGAAGTGATTGCCGGACCGATGGTGCCGTGCCCGTTCCGCTGCCCGGGGCCGGAATCCTGGGTGGTGCCGGTCGTGGCGACCCGCCGTGCGACAGCGGGCGCGAGCCGAGCGCGCCACCGCCCCGCCAGCGCGGGGCGTGACACGGGGGCGAAGCGTGGGCTGATCGGCCGCACCTGTAGCAGGTGCCAACCGCGGGCGTCGACGTCGAGCGCGAACCGGCGACTGAACGACCGCGCCCCGCCGGATCGCTTGGCCAGCAGCCGGAACACGGAATAGGCCTCTGAACGCGTGACCGGCCGGGACTGGCCAGCGGCGCCGGTCACGATGGGGTACAGCCGCAGCGATGCCTGCCAGTCCCCGTCGGATACGCGCAGCCGGACCCGGGCTACGAGGCTGTACGGCGCGGCGTCGCCACCCGCCCCGTCGCCGTCGACGGCATCGAGGAAGGTTCCGGCGGAGAACACGGTCGAACCGTGTTCGGTGTGGTGAACTTCCTGGAGCATGCGCGCACCGTGCCCCACGATCAGGTCGGCGCCCGCTGCGAGGAAGCGGGGTGCGGTGCGCCGCATCAGGTCGGAAGCCCACGTGTAGGGCTGACCCCAATGCGGGTACAGGATGATCAGTGCGGCTGGGTCCACGGCGCGCAGCCGGGTGAGCTGGTCGATGATGCCCTGCGTGGCAAGCGGATGGATCCCCCACGCCTCCTCGGACGCGAACACCTGTCTTCGTTCCCGCAGCCTCGCCGAGTTCTTGAGCGCGCCGAGCAGGTACACGTTCTTGGTGTGACCGGCGAGGTGGACACGGTGCACCAGCGGCTGCGCGGCGTGCTCGGCGCCGTCGCCCGCACCGAACGGCTGGACGCCTGCCTCGCGGAGATACTCGGCGGTACCCGCGAGAGCGTCGCGGCCGTACCCCATGGTGTGGGTGTTGGCCAGGCTCACCGCATCCACGCCGAGCCGCTGGAGCGTCACAACTGTGTGCTCGGGTGCGTCCCGGGTGAACTGGTCGTGCGGGTCGTGTGGCGGGCTGGTCGATTCGTCGGCCAGTACCGTACGCAGGTTGCCGACGACGAAGTCGTCGTCACCGATCAGCCGCGCGACACCGTCGGCGGACGGCAGTCCGCCGGATCCGCCGTCGTGCCCGCACCCCTCACCGAAGGACATGTCCCCGGTGAGTACGAGGTCGCACTCGTCCATACTTCCCGCAATCACTCACACATCGTTACTGGTACATCGCCCCCACGCAGCTCGGGCTGATGCCAGCGATCCGTTCATCCCGGATGCGCAGTTTCCCCCGGCTGCGCTCCCGGGCGTCTTCGGCACGCATGCCCGATGTCGGCGAAGATGTCCTGTGGCCTAGAGTGCGGCAAGTGGGCACCGTCAGGGTTGCGAGCAGCACGCTCGCCGAGTACGACCCGGCCGTGCTGGTGGGAACCACCCGCAGGCGTGCGGCGGCGGGAAACGTGCTGATACGGCTGGAGGGTGACGCGCCCCATGGGCGCTGTACCGGCTGGGGCGAAGCACTCACGCGAGCACGGCGTGGCAGCGGGGAGCCGGATGCCGCGTGGCGGTATCTGGTCTCGGCGGTCCGGCACATCGAGGGGCAACACCTCCCGTGCACCACAACGACCGAGGCTCGGGACGCGATACGCGGCCTCGTGCGGGACGTGCGCCGGGAGGTACCGGACAACCACGGCCGTATCGCGGCCCGCAAGGCATTGTTGGGGATCGAGGTAGCGCTGCTCGACCTCGTAGGCGGGGCGCTGGACGTCCCTGTCACGGACATCCTCGGCCGGTACACGGATCGGTTCGACGCCACACTTGTCACGCTGGAGCTCAGCGGGGAGGTCACGGCCGATCTGGCAGCTGTACACGCCGCGACCGGGCACAGCGTGGACCGGGATGGGGCGGCATGGTGGTTGGACCCGCGCGGGTATCTTTCCTACCCCGATGCCGAGCGGTTGGTACTGGAGCTCGCCACCGGGATGTCGCGAGGCAGCCTGCCTCGGCGGATGGTGCTGGGACAGGTGCTGCGTACCGCCGAGCGCGCACACCTCGGCGACCTGCAGCGGCTTGCCGATCGGCTGCTGGCGGGCAGCGAGGCCGACCTCCGAGTGATGGCAGGATCGAGCGTCACGTCGATGCGCCGCCTCGACGATGCGATCGGCGGCGGCTGCCGGGCGGTCCAGCTCAATCCCGAGCGGATCGGGGGGTTGCTGGCCACCCGCGAGCTCGCCGAGGCAGCGCTTCGGCGCGCCCCGGACACTACTCTGGTGCTGGGTGGTCGCGAGCCGCACCACCAGGTGACCGGTGCCGCGTTGCGGCAACTCGCGATGGCGGTGCCGCGGGTGGACCACACCGCGGGCACGTCGGTCCAGTCATTACCGGCTACCACTGGCTCGGGCCTGGGGTGCGAGGTGTCGCTCGCCGAACTGATCGATGCGGCCGGGCGTTACCGGAGACGTGACCCCGTGGTGACAGGTACGGCCGCGCCGGAGGCGGGGAACTCCTACCCCGAGGCGGGCTACACGCGACGCCTCCGAACCCTGGCCGTCCGCAGCCACCTCGTCGAGCGCGAAGCGCTCGCGCACGGCCTGTCCACCGTCCGGTACAGCCAGGAAGTGTTCGTCGCCAGAGACGGTAGCGGTGGCCGGTTGCAGTTCGGCGCGGGTACCCACGCGTCGCTGTCATCGGCGACGTCGTTCATGGTGGCCGACCATCACAAGGGCGCGGCTTACGCGGTACTGGCACGTGCGGGCGTCGCGGTGCCGGACGGCCAGGTGTTCGCCCCGGGTGACCTGCGCGGCGCCACCGTCTACGCGCGGTCGCTTGGTTATCCCGTGGTCGTCAAACCGGTCGCCGGGACCGGAGGTACAGCGGTGTCCACCGGCGTGTCCAGCGACGCGGAGCTCGCCGCCGCCTTCGGCGCGGTGCACGCCAGTCGCTTCGCGCACGGGGATGTGCAGGTGGAGCGCCACCTGCCCGGGCGCGTGTACCGCATCGTGGTGCTGGACGGTGCCGTGGTGGCGGCGCTGCTACGTGAGCCGCCTTCGGTGACGGGAGACGGCACACTCACGCTCGCCGAGCTGATCATCGCGAGCAACAGTAGCCGGGCACGGAACCCCCTGTCGCACGCTTTCCCGCTTATCCGAGAAGGGGTGCTGGCCCACCTGGGGGAGAAAGACCCAAGCATGGACGAGGTGCCCGACAAAGGGCAGCGCGTCGTCGTTGGCAGCGAAACCTCGGGTACCCACGGCGGCGAGGTCACCGACGTCCTCGATGAGCTCCACGACACCATCGCCGCGGAGGCGGTTCGTGCCGTACGGGCGCTTCCCGGCATGCGGTTCTGCGGTATCGACATGATCCTCGAGGACCACCGCTGTCCGTTGCCCGAGCAGGCAGCCGGGATCTGCGAACTCAACGCCGGACCAGGGCTGCTGACCCCACAGTTCCCGCACGCGGGCGCGCCACGGTATGTCGCGCGCCAGCTGCTTCACGCCACGGCGAGGGAACATGGGGTCGTGGTGACAGCCGAGCCCGCTACCGAGCTGTGCCTCGCGCTGGACGCGGAGGGGCAAGCGCTGGGCGAGGAGTACGGTGCGTGGCTCCATACGCGAGCGACCGAGCTCGGGCTCGCCGCGGCGGAGCCGACCTGCGGGCGCGAGCAGGTCAATATCCGGGTGCGGGGGCAGGTGGGCCCGGCGAGCGCGCTGGCGGCGTTGGCGATCGGCGGCCCCGGCGGAGCGTCCCCGCGCTCGGTCACCACGCGGCCCGTCAACAGCGAGGGATCCGAAACGGGGGAACGGTGAGCGCGGTAACGGGTCATGGTCAGCCGCGACGAACCCGCAGCGACGGCACTTACCTGATCGAGGCTTCGGTCGCTCGCGGCCTCGGTTTCGTTCTCGTTGCCAACGACGCCGTATTCGTCGGGCAGGCGGGCGGGCCTGCCGAGTTGTGCGTGGCGCAAGGTGTGGGCCCCGGTACCACACAAGCCTCGGCAGCGCTGGCCCGCGAGCCCGACACGCTGCGCGCGATGCTCGCGGATCGCCAGGTTCCGGTTCCCGAAACTCGTACCCTGCGCTTTTCCGACGGTGCGGATGCCGCGGTCGCCGCAGCCGGGCAGCTCGGCTATCCGGTTGCCGTGCGCCCGGTGTGGGGGATCAGGCGTCCCGACGCCCCGGCGCTGGCGTTCCCTGCCGACGACGAGGAGTCGTTGCGCGCCGCACTCGCCGCGCTCGCTGCGGCGTTCGACACCGGTGACGCGGAGTTCGAGCGCGTGCGCGGTCGCTACCTGGTGGAGCACGTGCCCGCCCGTTGTGAGACGCGAGCGCTGGTGGTCGCGGGTCGCTGCGTGGCGGGGGTTTCCCGACCCGCGACCGGGGCAATGGCGCGGGACGGTGCGTGCCGCGCCATAGCGCCCCACCGGTGGCTGCGGCAGGTGGTTGAGCACGCCGCTGACGCGGTGGACGGCCTCGATGTCGCGACCGTCACCGTGGCCGTGGACGACCCGGAACAATCGGTGCGGCGGCAGCCGCACGCCGTGACCGCGATCGAGCCGCACCCGCGGCTGGGACTGTTCGACCAGGCCGATCCCGGAACCGGTGCGACCCTGGCGCACGCGATACTCGAGCGCTACGCACGTCAGGCGGGCATCAGCGTAGGCAGTGGCCGCGCCGAGCAGGATGTCGAGCTCACGATCGCCGGACTCGACTCGGGCAGGGATGGGGAGTTGCTAGCCGGAGCGATGCCCGCTCATCGGGTGGTTGCCACCGAACGCCGGTGGGACGCCTCGGGCACCCAGTGCACCGTGGCGGTTCGCGCCACCCCGGCCGCGCTGGCCGATCTGGCGGCCGAGCTGATGCACGGCTCCGTTGGTGAGCTGCGCCCCCGCTTCGTCGCAGGCATGCCGCGCTGACCGCGACCGGTCGCTGGTCGGCGACCCAGCCGGTCAGCCGCGCACCGCTAGCGGCGCCAGCCCCTCGCCGTCGGCCACGGTGCTCGCGCGTTCCTCCACCAGCGCCGCCCGGTAGCCGCCATCGAGCTTGCCGTCGAGCACTGTCTCGGCGAGCCACGCGAGATGCTCGGGCGCACCCCGCAGCACGCCGTCGGCGACTCCCTCCACGGGGTCAGTGACCGTCAGGTACCCGCGTATCCCGCGCGCGTTGCCTGCCTCGGCGTACGCGGCCATGGCACGTTCCGGGTCGGTCACCCCCTCCAGGTGGACATCCACCGTGACGTCCGTGGCGGGATCGGCCAGCTCGACCCGCAGTTCGTCGGCGTGCTGGCGCAGGATCGCGTCCCCGAGCCGCTGGGCGAGTTCCGGCGCCACGCTGCCCTGCACCGCCAGCCATGGGCGTTCGGACAGCTCCACGATGCGCGGGTCCTGCTCCGCGGTGTCGACGGTGTGGTCGGCGGTCACGATGTCCACCGCGGCCAGCGCGAGACCCGGTACGGCCCGCACCGCGTCCAGCGCCAGCTTGCGCAGGCTCTCGTGGGTCGCCGCGGTGACGTCCCGGTGGGCTTGCTCGCCCTCGCCCCACGGGCCGCCCTGGCAGTGCACCACCGAGTGGACCTCGTCGCCGATCACGAAGAACCGCAGGTACTGACCCGGCACATGCTTTTCCAGCAGGAACCGGTAGCTCGACGGCATCATGACACGACCGTCCAGCTCCTCCGGTTCGGCCAGCAGGGTCAACGAGTAGGCGGCTCGGGTGTAGGTCGGGCGCTCGGTGGTGGGGGTACGGAGGTAGCCGATCGCGTCGACCAGCTCCTGCTCGTCGCGCAGCCCGGTGCGCGCCTCGATCGTGTTGTCGCCGACGGCGGGCTTGACCACCACGGGGTAGCCGATCCGCTCGATGAGCCGTTTGGCGAACTCCAATCCCTTGCCGACCGAGTACGAACCGCCCTTCGGGATCGGCAGGCCCGCGTTGGTCAGCAGCGCGCGGCGCATCCGCTTGTCCTGCGCGTAGGTCACCGCGGACAACGTTGAGGTGCGCGGCACGCCGTGCACGAACGAGAGTTCTTTGTCGTGCGTGGCCCCCCGCTGGCTGGCCATCATGACCTGCCTGGGGAACTGCACGACGTCGAGACCGCGGCTCAGCGCGGCGCGGTGTACCTCGAACCCGTCCCGGAGCTCGGGGCCGATCTCGGTCGATTCCGTGGTCGCCACGTCAGCGGACATGGGTGATCTCCTTCGGGGCAGCCTCGACGGCCTCGAACCCGGACACGTCGGGCGGCTGAATATGGGTGGTCGTCACGTCGGTCGGCACGGCGTTGCTCGGGCCGAGCACGGCCAGCGCGGCGAGCGCGGTGACGGGCTCGGAGTCCCCGGCGGCGACGATCTCCACCATCCGGTCCTGCACGTTGCGTACCCAGCCGGTCAGGCCGTACTCCTCGGCGTGTCGCCGGATCCATGCGCGGTAGCCCACGCCCGTGACACGGCCACGGACGATCATGTGCAGCGCGAGGTTGTCCCGCCGCTCGGTGGTGTGCAGCCCGAACCGGGAGACGCACTCGTTCATCAGCGTCCTGGCGACTTCCCGCCCCTGCCCGTACAGCGGGTACTCGCAGTTGCCGATGGCGGCGTGCGCGTTGAGCTCGCAGATGCCGGAGTGCTGCTCGTCGAGCGGTTTGGTGTGGTCTTCGAGCAGGAAGTCGACACCGCAGAACGCCAGGCCGGGCACCGCGTGCACCGCATCCACACAGGCCTGCTTGATCGACGGGTGCATCTCGCCGAGCACGTCGATCGAATCGCCGCCCTGTGAGAGGCTGCACGAACCAGACAGCAATACCCGCTGCCCCTTCTCCGGCACGGAGCTCAACGTCATGCCGGACCGTTCGAGCAGGAAGCGGGCGGTGTCGTCGTACTTGATGGGCCTGCCCCACAGATGGGGGTTGCCGCGCCGCGCCACGTTCTTGGCGATCATCAGCTCGGCGACCGTGCTCTCCCCGTCGCCGGTGACCGAACCCGGTTCGCGCAGGATCGCGCCGATCACCTCGTCCCCGATGACCACGATGCGGTAGTCCCGCCCAGGGACGTGCTGCTCGACGATGAAGTCGGAGTCGCCGAGGGTGCTGTCCGAGAGGTGACGGAAGGCCTGCTCGAGGGCTTCGTCGTCGCGGATGTCGGCGACGACACCGATACCGCGGACCCCCATGGCGGGCTTGACCACCACGGGGTAGCCGATACGTCGCACGAACTCGCGGGCGGCGTCGAAGTCGCCCTTGGCGAAGGTGTTGCCCTTCGGCACCGGGACACCCGCCCGGCGCAGCCGCATCCGGGTCGCTTCCTTGTGCGTGCACAGGGCGAGCGACACCGCGCTGGACAGCGGTGACCGGCTCCACTTGAAACTCAGCGGCTCGTGGTCGCCGTCGGTGGCGATGAAGGCGCCCTTGTTGTAGCGGACGGTGTCCAGCCCGAGCATCAGCGCTTCGCGTTCGAGCAGGTGCCCCTTGGTGCCGTTCGAGCCGAGCGGCTGCAGGTAGGTGACCTCGGGGTAGACGTTCGGCGATGCGCCGTCGTGGGTGGCGACCACCGGCTCGGGAACGCTGAAGGTGTTCTCCGCGTCCCCGGCGAACTCCTCGTAGGGGATGGGCACGCCGAGACCCGGCTCGGTCGGCGCCGCCACCACTGACTCGTCGGCGAGAGTGCCCTCGACCACCGCGTCGAGCTCCGGCATCGCGGCCGTGAGGTTGCGGATGGCCGCTCCGGTGACGGTCGTCGCGCCCTCGGCGGCGCCGAGGTAGATCCGGGTTTTCGGGTGGGATTTGCGCAGCCGCTCGCCCATCTCGATGCTCGCCAGCAACCCGCCTACCTGCGCGGGCTTGATGTGCGCGGCACGTGGCGGGCGCAGCCCGGCCCATCGGCCGAACCGTGCGACGTACCGGGCGCGGCGACCCGCCGTCTCGGTGTTCCACGCCGCCTGGTCGGAGACGATGCGGATGTCGGCGCCCCGGCGCGGCAGCACCCCCCCGATCCGGTCGGCGGTGCGCTGCAGCAGCGGCAGGTAGTAGCGCTCCCTGGTGGGAACCGGCTGCTCGACGTAGATCTCGCGTGGCAGCTTGCCTTCGGAGATCGCACCTGCGACCGCCTTGAGGAAGCGGGTGGCCTCCTTCGTGTCGAACGCGCCCTTGAGGTTGATCCACAGCGGTTTGCCCGGCTGGCCGACTGCCTCGGAGCGGTTGACGGCGGCGGCGGAGGTGAGCAGTTCGAGGTTCTCCTCCACGGTGTGGAGGCCGGAGAGGTGGCTGGCTGGGAAGCCGTCGGCCTGGCTTTCGAGGCGTTGCCGCAGCGCGTTGTCGCTCTCCCTCGGGGGCGCCCCTGTCGGGTGCGCGGGCGCGCTGCCACGCCGCCTGCCGAGCAGCTCGGCGACCGGGACGTCCAGCGCGCGCCCGAACAGGTCGAGCAGTGCCACCTCGAGACCGAGCAGGGTGCCGCGGAAGGGCACCTGGAAATCGATGTGCCCCTGGCTGTGGTGATCCTCGGCCAGCTCCCGGAACTGGCCCATCAGTTCGCGCACGGTCGCGACCGCCGTGCTCGGGTCGGTGACCGTGATCTCGCGTTCGTGCAGTTTCCGGAGGCACGCGACGAGGAAGTTCCACGAGGATTCGTTGCGGTCGCCGGTCGCGGCGGTACGCAGCTGGCCCTCGCCGATACCGACGAGCTGCTTGCCGTCACGAGTCGTGGCACCGAGCTTGACCAGGTGGTTGAGCGCGTTCACCTTCCTGCCCGACGCGCGTGCCTGATAAGCGATCGCCTGCACCCGCGTGACGGTGAGCGCTCGCCCTGGATCCTCCATGTAGTTCCTCTCTCCGCGTTACCGTGCGTGCTCACCCGAGGCAGCTCTCGTCGCGCCCGGCCGGGGCACGGCGTTCGGGTGTGCGGCAGCACATTGTAGAGACCCTCTTACTGGCCCGCGTGGACCTCCTTGCCGCGTGTAACGCCCTGATCAGCATTTTCGGTGCCAATCCGGGCAAGACAGGCGGCCGCGAGCGCGTCGGACGAGTCCCACACGGGGACGTCGACTCCGGGGACCCCGGCGCCGACTGCCGCGGCGACATCGGTGCAGCCGAAGATCAGCCCCTGTGCACCGCGAGTGACCAACATCTCAGCGGCCTTCGTCAGGTACGCTCTGGCCTGGTCGAGCTCGCCCGCCTTCACCGCGCGGATCCCGGCCATGACCGGGTTGTCGCTGCCGAGATCGTTCAGGTCGAGCACGTCGAGGCCAGCCGCGGCGAGCCGTTCGTGATAGATGCCCGCGTGCACGGTGCCCTCTGTGGCCATCATGCCGACGGTGCCCACCGCCGGGGCGTCCTGTTCGATCCGGTCGAGCACCGCGTCCACGATGTGCAGGATCGGGGTGTCCGCCGCCGCGGCCAGCTCGTCGAACCACCGGTGCGCGGTGTTGCACGGGATGGCGATCAGGTCGCACCCTGACCGGTCGAGGAACTCGATTCCCCGCACCATGGCAGGCACCGGGCTCGCGCCGCCTGCCAGGATGGCATCCGAGCGGTCGGGGGTGGCCGGGTCGGAGTAGACGATCGTGGCGAGGTGCTCCTGGTCGCGCCGGGCAGGCGTGTGCTCGACGAGGGCGGCCAGGAAGCTGTTCGTCGCGGCCGGGCCCATACCGCCCAATACCCCCAGCAGCGGCGACATCACCACGTAACTCTCCTATCGTTCGCCGACGCGACGGCCCGGTTGGGCTTCCTCCTACCAGGTTAGCTCCGCGTGCCGCCTGCCCACCCGGCGGCGGCCCGGCAGTCCCCGAACCGTACCGATCGGTAGTCAAGCACGCCCAAACTGATCCCCCCGATCGTGGTAACGACGGGCATGCTCTCAGGTCACGGGTGCGAGCCGAAGGACTCCTTCGGTACCGGATACGCACCCAACGGGCCCTTCGGCTCGGACCCGGCGCGCGGGCTGGTGGAGCCGAAGGGACCCTTCGGTACACATGCTGTACCCGAGGAGTCCTTCGGCTCGCCACCTAAACCGGGCCGTCACCTAAACCGAGCCGTCACCTAAACCGGGCCGCCGCCCGCGGCGGGGTCTTGGGTGTCCGGGGCTTCGGGGGCGACGCCGCGCTCGACGTAGTAAGCGCGGACGCGGGGATCGGCGAGCAGCGGCTGGTGCACCTGCAGCACGTTCATGCCGGTGTTGATGTTGGCTTCCAGGATGACCGGGCCGTCCGGCGTCACCACGATGTCCCAGCCGATGTACTCGAGGAACGACAGGATCCGCGCGGCATGCAGCACAGTGTCGCGGATCTGAGCCCAGTACGGGACCTCGGCGCCGTTGATCGGTGTGCCGGTGTCGGGGTGCGCGTCGAACCACTCCAGCTCGGTCCCTGCGGGCAACCGGGACGCCGGGCCGAGCCTGCCGGTGGCGACGTCGATCCTGGCGCTGAGTCCGCCCCTGCTCCAGTTATCCACGTGCTGCGACTGGCTGGTGCCGATCCGCTGCACAGCCATGACGATGAACGGCTGCTGATCGGTGACATCGAGCATGGTCAGCACCCGGATCGTGTTCACCGCGCCCGGGTACAGCTCGTCCACCTTCGGGTGCTGGTCGAGGCCCTCCTCCACGACCATGGGATGCTGCTGCTCCTCGAACACGCGACAGGCCGCCTCGTGGCCGAGCTGCTCGCCGTTGACCTCCCACTGCTCGGCGGAGTCCCGCTGCAGCTTGACCAGGTTCTTGCCCTCGGCGCCCGCAAGCACCTTGAAGAAGACCGGCTTGCCGGTATCCAGCCCGCGCAGGTACTCGGCGATCGGCTCCCTGCCCTCCGAGGGGAAGGCGTGCACCGCCCCACGCCAGTACACCCCGAGTAGCTTCGCTGAACGCACGTCCAGCATGCTCAGCAGCAGGTGCGTGGTCAGCTTGTTGTTGATGACGTCCTGCAGCAGCGGGTGCACCATGCGTTTGAGCCGGAACACGCGCTGCAGGTCCGAGATGTAGTTGTCACCGCCGCGGCGGTCGAGGTCGTAGAGCACGACGCTGCGCGACAGGTACCCGCGCAGCCACCAGCGCGGCCGGCGGTTGCGCAGCGGCACCTGCCACTCGCGCTCGCGCTTGGCGAGCTTGCGGATCGCTGCCCACTTCAGGCGACCGGTGCGGTATTTCTGCCGCACCCGTTTGGGCAGCCTGCGAGCGCGGCGGACGGCGCCGCCCGCCTTCCTCCTCGCCCACGCGAGCCGTGGCCGCAGGCCGCTCATCGATCGCTCCCTTCCGCAACGTGCCGCCAGCCTATCTGGGGCGGCGGTACAGGGTTTCCATGCGCCGCCGGGTACGTGCGGCTTCCAGCACCTCGAGCACCCCCGACTCGCCGACCGGCCGGTCGGCGAAGACCACTGTGTGGGGCCCGAACGACAGGCACGCCTCGTGCACCCGCCTGCGCAGGTAGCCGGACCACCCGTGGCCGTGCAGCGACTGCCACGTCGATTCCGGGACTAGCGTCTCGATCGCCAACCGCTGCGCGCTTGCCTCCGGCTCCCACCGGGGTGGGGCGAGCAACGCGAGCCGGAAACCGCTGGTGATCTGCTGGCGCTGCAGCAGCTCCCTGATGGTCGCGGCCGGTTCGAGCGACTCCCCGGTAACCACGACAAGGGCCACGGGCAGCCGCTGCGGCATCGGGTGGGTCACCCGTGCGGGCACCGGCAAGCTCACCTCCGCGTCCGTGGCCTCGAAGACCACCGCGTCGATGTCGGCCGCGTTGTCGATCTCGCGGTTGAGGTGCTCGCGGCGCAGCGTCCACGCCTTGCGTCGGGCGCGGGTGTGCAGGTGCCACGACTCGGGGAGCCGGTCGATCAGCCGCTGTAGGCGCGACGGCTTGGTCGACGCCGCGCGTGGTGGGGCGGTGGCCGTTACCGGCGCAACCCCCCACCCCTCAGGTAGCGACGCCGCGATCGCTTCGGCCAGCTGGCCGCTCGCGGTGCCCGCGGTCGGGTCCCGGTGGACCCGGAGCACGTCCAGCCGCGACCGCTCCGCTGCGGCGAGCCGCGCGGCGGCCGCGCCCGCGCTGCCGTCGTCAAGCACCACCACGTGCGCGGGGCCGTGGGTGGCCACCATGTCGCCGAGCCGGGTGGCGAGGTAACGCCGCCGCTCGTCCTCGGCGAGGCTGTCCAGCACGCGCGGGAACGTCTCCACCGCCACCCCGGAGGGCAGGTAGCGCGCGTGCCAGGCAGGTACGGCGACCGTGCACGTCGCGCCGGTTTCCTGGATCGCCTTCAGCGTCGCCGGAGCCACCGCGTGGTCGGTCTCCCGCCTGAGGTCGGCCACCAGCACCCGGTCCGAGGTCTGCGAGGCCGCTGCCGGTACCTGCGGACCGACCGCCGCGGCCCCGGTGGGATGCTCGGCCGGTGGGCCGATGAGCTCGGCCAGCCGTCGCACGTGGGTGTCGTAGCTGAACCGCCGCTCGGCCAGCTCGACCCCGGCGGCCGAGCGGGCGGCGAAGGCGTCCCAGTCGTCGTAGAGCCGGTCGACGTAGCCGCGCACGTCCCTCGGCGTGCCGTACAGGCACGCATCGCCGAACAGTGGCTCCAGGTAGCCGGGAACGATCGCCACCGCCCCCGCGGCCAGGGCTTCCAGAACCACCCTGCCGAAGGCCTCGACGAGCCCTGTGTGGTGGAAGTACACGAAGAAGTCGATGGAGCCGAGGAACTCGCGGGCCGGGATCGAGTTGAACGGGTAATCCACCCAGTTGGCAGGCAGGTACCCGAGCCGTTCGGCTGGGATGTCGGTGCCGCCGAGGATGCGCACCTCGTAGCCCGGGTCGTCGGGATAGGCGGCGAGGATGTCGGCCGGGTCCTCGGGCCATTTGGACCAGTGGCCCCTGCTGTGCCTGCCGAGCACGGGACGGTCGGCGACGAAGCCCTCGCGGGCGATACGCCACTGCGCCACGTCGATGACGTTCTCCCAGTCCCACGGCAGCAGCGGCACCGAGTCCTGGTACTCAAGCAACGCTTCCCTGGTGCGTGGGCCGATGGGCGCCCAGGTGGCTCCGGTGCCGACCAGGCGCTCGATCTGGCGCTGCACGTGGGGCACGTCGTAGTAGGGCTCGACCCCGCGCTCGTCGGTGGGCACCTGGTTGACCGCCAGCAACACCTCGTCGGCTCGGACCACGGGCAGGCCCTCCGGCAGCTCGGTGAACACGCTCGGATGCCGCGCCAGCAGCAACTTGGTGTCCACCTGCTCGGCACCGACCACCAGCTCGGCCAGGCCCGCGTCGAGCACGTCACGGATCTTCCGCGCGAACGGGCGGGCTGCCCCCAGGATCGGCGAGGGCACGTGCAGGATGCCGGTACGGTACCCGGCGCGGTGCTGGGCGTGGATCTCCTCGACCACGCTCGATGTGTTCCCGCCGGGGAACCGGCAGTCGGTGACCATGAGGATGTCGTATGCCACGTGCGTGCCTGTCATGCCGATCTTTCCGGGACCTTTCTGCGTGGTTGACGCGCTACCGACCGGTACGGCCCGCTCCGGAGCGCATCCTGCCAGCCAACCCGAGCCTCGCTCGCAGTGAGGCCACCGGTGAGCGCGGGGTGACCAGGCCGACCCCCCTGGCGAGGACCTTCAACAGCGGCAGGTGGGTGCGCGGGTGCCGGTGACGCGCCCCTGGCAGCGCGCGGCGTGCGGGGGCGGGAAGCAGGTGCGCCCGGTCGGCGCCGAAGGAGCCCCGCGCCAGGTCGATCACCTCCGTGCCGGTGGCGGCCACGTCCCGGCACACCGCGGCGACCGGGGTGTCGAGGTCGTCCGGCTCGCCTGCGATCAGCACGGTGGGCACGGTGTGCTGCTCGCACCGGATCAGCGCGTCGACAACCGGCTCGGTCAGCCCGTCGGGCCCGTCGAGGCTGGCTCCCGGCACGAGCACCAGGTCCGGCATCGACGTGCCCGCCTCCCCTTCGAGCAGGTCCTGGCTGACCAGCTCGCCAACGGGGCCGGGCACGGTCCCGAGCGAGCCGAGGCGCAGCCGCGTGTAGTGGCTGGCCGGGCGCAACCACAACCGGATCGTCATGCCGCACGCTCCAGCAACTCGCCGGTACCGGTGTCGTCGAGCAGGTCGCCGTAGCTTTCCAACCACAGCGCCAGCGTCGCCACGCTGCGGATCACATGCTGGTAGCCGGTCCGGTTGAGCATCCATCGCCACGTGCCGGAGCTTTCGGTGGCGAAGCGGGGCGACAGCAGTCCGCGGACCGGTTCCCGGTTCAGCAGCGTACGGAACCGTTCCGCGGCCTCGGCCGACGCCACTCGTCTGCGGTGGTGGCGGCGAGGCTGGGGCGTCTCGGCCGCCGTAGGCAAGCCCGCGACCTCCGGCGCCAGCGGCCGCAGCAGCGGTGCGTACAGGGCGCCGTCGGCGTGCCGCTCGGGCGGTATCGCCAGTGCGGCGCGCACCACGCTGTCGGCGAGGAAGGGGGTTGCCACCGGGTTGCCACGCGCGACGAGGCCGAACGGGGCGAGGCTGATGCCGGGCAGCGTCCTGGTGAGGTAGGCGGTGAACGTGTTGCCGTACGGGTGGTCGGCAAGCGGGGTGGCCGCGTTCTCGAAGGCCGCCCTGGTGCGGTTGCGGATCTGCCTGGCGACGGTGGGGTGCAGCAGCACGTCCACCGCGTCGAGGTACTTGGCCATGAGCGCGAACCGCTTCTCCACCGCCGGGCGGTCGCTGTCGTCGTCGGCGAACGCGCCGCCGACGAACACGCCACCGCCGAGCCCGTCGAGCACGGTGCGCCCGTTACCGGCGAGCGCCCTGGCCAGCGGAACCAGCCAGACGTGGAAGGAAGTCTGGTAGTCCACCGCCCTGGCGAACTCGTCGAGGTCGCGGGCGAACTCGTCGCGGCGCGGCGCGACGATGGTGTGCGCGAGGCCGAGTTTGCCCGCGACCCGCGCAGCCACCAGCTCCTCGAGGACGGTGCCGGTGTCCGAGGAGGTCGTCCAGGCCGCAGGCGCGGTTCCGGTGGTGTCGCCGGTGGTGTGGGCAGCCAGGCTCGCCAGGATCCGGGAGTCCCAGCCGCCGCTGAGCAGCGGCGCCAGCCGCGTACGCCCACCGAGCGCGGCGACGGCCTCCACCAGGGCGTCGCGCAGCGGATCGAGCGTGGCGTCGCCGCTGCTGGTCACCTCCAGCCACGGCCAGCCATCGGCGATACCTCCCTGCGGGTGCTCGGCTGGGGTGGTGAGCCGCTCGTAGGGTGCGAGCCTGCGGATGCCCTCGAACGGAGTGCGGCCCTCCAGCGGGCCGCCCATGGCGATGATCTGCGCCCACGCGTCCCAGTCGGGTCGCAGTGGGCCGCGCCGGGTCCGGGCCAGCGGGTCGACGTGCGAGCAGAAGTGGCTGGTGCTGCCTGCCCGGACCGGCGCCGTGTCGACGTACAGCGGCGCCGCGCCGGAGATGCCTGCGTGCAGGTACGGCGTCCCGGAGTCGGGGACGGCGAGGGTGGCGGCGTCGTGGCGCTCTGCGATCTCCCGCGCGTCGGTGGGTAACGAGCCGGGTAGCGGGCTCGGTGACCAGGACACCGCCTCGGTCCCCCCTTCGGTCCATGGGGTGCCGTGATTGCCGCGCACGCTGCCGCCCTGCCGGTCGATCAGGGACGGTGGTTCGCCGAGCAGCGCCCCCATGGCGGCCACCCGGTCGTCGGCCGGGCCCCCGAGGCTGCCGCACACCCGTAGCCACGGCCCCTGCTCGGTCTGGTGTTCCCCGGTCGCCCCGGTCATCTCGCCTACCACCTCACCGGCCACGCCGCGTGCGGTACTGGCCCGATCGCCTGCTCGCCGTCCACTCCGCCATTCTGCCGCCCGGTGCGTGGCCCCGACGCCGCACCCGGCACCTACCCGGCAGGGGTGGGGCTGAACGTAACGTTCGGCGCCGTAGAAGGAACGAACGGCACGTTCAGCTGCCGAGGGCGCCGTAGTAGTGGGCGGCGATGCGTTCCCGCGTGGCGCGGTAGGTGGCCGAGGCACCGGGCGGGATGTGCTCCGTGGCGGTCTCGATCTCGGCGAGGTCGCCGGTGAACTCCGGGGCAGCCGGGTTCGCCGGGGAGCGCGCGAGCCGCTTACCGAGCCCGCCGGGCAGCGCGGAGGCGGCTCGCACCGCGAGCGGACGCAGGTGCAGCCGCGCGGTGCGTGACCGTTCGGCGGTGCTGAACCGGTGCCGGGTGAACTCCTCGGCCAGCGCGGCCAGTTCCGCCGCCGTCTCCGCTGCCCCGCGCGGCGCGGGCAAACTCGCACACCGGGCAGCCAGACTCTCCCTGGTCTCCGGCAGCAGCAGGTGGTCGGCACGGTTGGCCACCTGCCCCGGCTCGCTCTCCGCCGCGGCAAGCGCGAGCCCTTCGCGCTCGGCCCAGCGTGCCCGCCCTGTCTGGTCATCGGTGACGGCCGCGCGGGTCGGCACGATCAGCGAGGGCAACCCGGCGTGCAGTACCTCGTGGAACGAGTTGTACCCGGCCTCGGTCACCGCGACGTTGAACGCCGCCAGGTAGCGGGCCAGCGGGAAGACCCCGCGCAGTGTGACCACCCGCTCGTCGTCGACACCGAGCTCACCAGGAGAGATCGAGGTGGAGGTCATCGCCACCTGCCAGTCCCGCGTGGCCAGCACCGCGCGTACCGCCGCCCGCGCCGCGTCCGGATCGGCCCCCGGGTCGGCATCATCGGTCCCGCCCGCCGGTCCGGGCGCTGCCCGCAGCGTGACCAGCGCCGTCGGCTTGCCGGGATCCAACCCGAGCTCCCGCGCGGCCTGCTGTCGGGGTAACCGCGTGACCCGCTCAAGCAGCGTCACCGGCGAGACGACCAGCGCGTCACCGAGATCCGCTGTGGCGCCGTGATCCGCCGCGCCTGCCAGCTCCCCTGGTTCGACCACCCGGTCGAACATCCGCCGCTGGCGCAGCGCTTTCTCGTTCACTCCCGGCTGCCACATGCCGCGTCGTATCCACACGAACGCCACCCCGGCGAGCCGCGCTCTGGCGATCTGCAGGCCTGCGTACGGCCATGCTCCGTCGAAGGCGACCACGCGGGCGCCGCTCTCGTTGACCAGTGCCTGGAGCCGGGCGGCGAGGTAGTGCTGCCAGGTGGAATCGGTCATACCGGTGGGGCCTCGGCTTGGGCAGTACTCGCACCGGAGGCCGAGCCCGGCGACCAACGGCAGCGCGCGAGACAGCGAGAAGATGATCGGTTCAATGTCCTCGCAGGCCAGCGCGGTGGCGGCGGCGCGGGCGAGGTGGCCCATGCCGGTGCCGTTGCTGGTTGCGAGGATCACGCGGGGTCGGTCGGCGTCGGTCACGGGATGTCAGCGTAGCCGCGCGCGGGTGCCCGCAGGGCTACCGCGGTGCGGGCTGCCGTTGCCGCTTACGTGTTCACCTCAGCACGACGGTAGTATCCGGCCGTGCCTTCCGATCCACCTGCCAACCCGCCCGTTATGTCGGCGAGCGCACCTCCCGCGCCGCGGTCGGGGAATGTCGTCGTCGTCGGGCTCGGTTACGTCGGGCTTCCGCTGGTGATGGGTGCCGTCGAGGCCGGGTACCCGGTGGCCGGGCTGGACAGGGACGCCGATACGGTCGCCGACCTCAATGCCGGGCGGTCGCACATCGACGGCATCACCGACGGTGAGGTAGCCGCCGCGGTCGATTCCGGATTCCGCGCCACGACCGATCCCACGGTGCTGGGCGAGGCCTCGACCGTAGTGGTGTGCGTCCCTACCCCGCTGGCCGACGACGGTGGACCCGATCTCGGGGCGGTCGAGTCGGCCATGCGCGCCATCGCCGAGCACCTGAGACCCGGCACCCTGGTGGTGCTGGAAAGCACCACTTACCCGGGCACGACAGAGGAGATCGTGCGCCCGATCCTGGAAGGTAGCGGGCTGCGCGCGGGCCAGGACTTCCACCTGGCCTTCTCCCCGGAACGGATCGATCCCGGCAACCCCACCTACGGCCTGCGCAACACCCCCAAGATCGTCGGGGGGCATACCGAAAGCTGTGCCGAGCGCTGTGCCGCGTTCTACCGGCACGTGGTAGACACCGTGGTGATCTCCAAGGGAACCCGCGAGGCCGAGATGGCCAAGCTGCTGGAGAACACCTACCGGCACATCAACATCGCGCTGGTCAACGAGATGGCCAAGTTCTGCCAGGAACTCGGAGTGGACATCTGGGACGTCATCCGCTGTGCGGCCACCAAACCCTTCGGGTTCCAGGCGTTCTATCCCGGGCCAGGCGTGGGTGGGCACTGCATCCCCATCGACCCGAACTACCTGTCCTACAAGGTCCGCACGCTCGGCTACTCGTTCCGGTTCGTGGAGCTGGCGCAGGAGGTCAACCAGAGCATGCCGGGCTACGTGGTGCGTCGGGTGCAGGACCTGCTCAACGAGCACCGCAGGCCGCTGCGCGGGTCGACGGTGCTGCTGCTCGGCGTGACCTACAAGCCGGATGTCCACGACCAGCGGGAGTCACCTGCCGCGCACGTGGCGCGGTACCTGCTTGCCTGGGGTGCCGACGTGGTCTACCACGACCCGTACGTGCCCGAGTGGACGGTGGGCGGGGCCACGATCCGGCGTGCCGAGAACCTGGAGACGGAGCTGACTACGGCCGACATCTCGGTGCTGCTGCAGCCGCACAGCAGCTACGACCTGCCCAGCATCGCCAAGCAGGCCGCGCTGCTGTTCGACACCAGGGGCAAGATAGAGGACGACAACGTCGCCCGGCTGTAGTGCCGCCACGAGGGCGGCCGGTGTGCCGGGCCGGTGATGCGCGCTGCCTCACGCTCTGGCGCCCACGACGACCGACGAGGAGAGAACGCGACGGTGGCTGCGGATCAGCCAGTGGACCGGGTTGTGCTCGCGACGAGCAACGGCACCGGGATGGGGCATCTCACCCGACAGCTCTGCGTTGCGCTGTCGCTGGAGCCCAGCGTGGAGCCGGTGTTCTTCTCGCTGTCCGGCGCCGCCGGGGTGATCAACCACTACGGGTTCCGCGGCGAGTACTGCCCCAGCCGGGAACGCGGCTGGATCCCGGAAACCCGCTGGCACGACTACCTGGCTGAGCGGCTGCGCGCCTTCGTCGCCGAGACGGGCGCGCGGGCTGTGGTGTTCGACGGGGTCGTGCCCTACCTGGGATTGCTGCGTGCCCGGCTGGCCATGCCCGATGTGGCCTTCGTGTGGATGCGGCGCGGCTACTGGCGAGCAGGCGCGCGCACCACGCCGCTGCGGTCGGCCGCGCTGTTCGACCTGGTGCTGGAGCCAGGGGACCTAGCGGGTGAGGGTGATACCGGGGCGACCGCGCATGCGGGTGATGCCGTGCGGCTGCCACCGGTGTCGTTGCTGGAGCACCTCCGGCCGCTGCCGCGTGAGGAGGCGGCCGCGGCCATGGGGATCGACCCGGACCGGCCGACCGCGCTGGTGACGCTGGCCGCGGGCACCGTCAACGATGTCATCGCCCCCGGTGCCGCCGCGCTGCACGCCCTGCTGGCCGACCCGGAGTGGCAGGTGGTCGTCACTCGCAGCGCCCTCAACCAGCAAGGCATCGAGCTGGCCGAGGCGTCCCGTTGCGTGGAGCTCAAGGGCATCTACCCGCTGGCGAAGTACTTGAACGCGGTGGACGCGGCGGTCTCGGCCGGTGGGTACAACTCGGTGCACGAGCTGCTCTACGCGCGGGTGCCGACGCTGCTGGTACCGAACCGCTTCGCCGCCACCGATGACCAAGCGGCGCGGGTGACGTGGCTGGCCGGGGCCGGGATGGCGCTGCACGCGGAGGAAGCCGACCTCGACTCTGTGCGGACCCAGGCTGGGCGGCTGCGGGAGGCCACCGTGCGCGCCGAGCTGTCCGACGCGTGCGCGGCGCTGGACCGGCCAACGGGTGGCACCGCGGCGGCGACCCGGCTGATGGGGCTGCTGGATGACCCGCGTGAGCGCCGACCGCGACCGCGGACACACTCGGTGGAGGTGCGCGCGCGGCTGGCCGCGATGCGCGCGCTCGGTCCGCGCGGGACGGCGATGGTGCGCCGCGCACTCGGGCGCGCGCCCAGCCCCGGTCCGACGGGCCGGATGCCGGTGCGGCTGGTGGAGGCTCGCCAGGAGGGCAACTCTCCCACTGGGGCCGCCGCCACCCCGCTGGTGTTGGCGGAGGAACTGGACAACGAGTTGTTGCAGTCGGGGTATCCGGTGGAGCAGCTGATCGACGGCGCGAGCTCGGGGTACCGGCACCGGCGGTTACGGATCGCGCGGCGTTACTACCGGGTACAGGAGGGTGTGTGACGCGACATGAGGCGCAGCGGGTGGCGGCATCCCCGGTGCGGCAACCCCGTACAGTGCATCGCATGAGCGAGCGCGACGAGGGGCCGCGCCGGGTGGCGGCCGGCGCCGCAGCCGGTGACGGTTTCGCGTGGAGAGTGTATGACCGGTTCCACGGGTAGCCAGCCACAAGGCCGACAGGCGGCCGAGCTGGCCGCGCAGTACGGGCTACACGACACCACCGCGCGGCCGACCCTGACCGGCTACGTCCGGCAGCTGTGGGAGCGTAGGCACTTCATTCAGGCCTACGCTGGCGCGCGTGCCAAGGCGCAGTACTCGGCGTCCCGGCTCGGCCAGGTCTGGCAGCTCGCCACCCCGCTGATGAACGCAGGCGTGTACTACCTGCTGTTCGGGGTACTGCTCCAGCTCAGCAGGGGGGTCGAGAACTTCCCCGCGTTCCTGGTCACCGGCGTGTTCGCGTTCACGTTCATGCAGCGCTCGCTGAACAACGGCGCGAAATCCATCGGGGACAACCTGGCGCTGGTGCGGGCGTTGCACTTCCCGCGCGCGATGCTGCCGCTGTCCTCGGTGCTGGTCGAACTACGGCAGATGCTGATCTCGATGTGCGCGCTGTTGGTCATCATCCCGATCACCGGGATCACCGTAGGCACCGGAGACACCATCCGATGGGAGTGGCTGCTGGTATTGCCGGTGCTGCTGTTGCACATGGTCTTCAACATCGGGATCAGCCTGGCGATCGCCAGGATCGGCGCGGTCAGCCAGGACATCAACCAGGTGCTGCCGGTGCTGACCCGGCTCTGGTTCTACACCTCCGGGGTGTTCTACAGCATCGACGTATGGGTCGGGCGGATCGAGCAGGAGTGGCTGCAACAGATCATGATGCCGATCATCCAGCTCAACCCCGGCGCGGTGTTCCTGGACCTGTACCGCACGGTGCTGATCGAGAGTCACGTCCCGATGGACCTGCCGCTCGGGTTGAACGTCTGGGCGGCAGCGGTGCTTTGGGCCGTAATATTCCTGGTGGGAGGCTTCCTCTTCTTCTGGCGCAAGGAGGAGGTGTACGGCCGTGGCTGAACCCGACCCGAGCCCGGTGAGCGCGGCCGCGACCGGGCAGCCCACCGTGATCGTGGACGACCTGCACGTCGTCTACCGCGTGATCGGTGCCAGCAACAAGGAGGAGAAGGGCAACGCGGCGACCGCGTTCAAGCGCCTGTTGCTGCGGCAGAAGCAGCCGTCGGTCAAGGAGGTGCACGCGATCCGCGGCATCTCGTTCACCGCCTACGAGGGCGACGCGATCGGCGTGGTTGGCCGCAACGGCTCCGGCAAGAGCACCCTGATGCGGGCGATCGCGGGTTTGCTCCCCGCAGCCAACGGCGCGGTGTACGCGCAGGGGCAGCCGTCCTTCCTTGGGGTGAACGCGGCGCTGATGAGTGGGCTGACGGGTGAGCGCAACATCGAGCTGGGTTGCCTTGCGATGGGGATGAGCCGCGAGGAGGCCAGGGAACGGCACGACGAGATCGTGGAGTTCTCCGGGCTGGGCGAGCACATCAAGATGCCGATGCGCACTTACTCCACCGGTATGGGGGCGCGGCTGCGGTTCGCGATCGCCGCCGCCAAGAGCCACGACGTGCTCATCGTGGACGAGGCGCTGGCCACCGGTGACCGGGACTTCCGCAAGAAGAGCGAGCGTCGCATCCAGGAACTGCGGAAGGAAGCGGGCACGGTGTTCCTGGTCAGCCACAGCATGAAGCAGATCATCAGGACCTGTAACCGGGCAATCTGGGTGGAGAAGGGGCTGCTGCGCATGGACGGCGATCCCGAGTCCGTGGTGCAGGCCTATCTCGACGAGAACTCCTAGGAGGTCCGCGCGTGCGTGTCCTGGTGGTCACCGTTGTGCACAACCCGAGGGACGCGCGGATCCGCTACCGGCAGATCCCCGCGTTGCTGGAAGCCGGGCACGAGGTCACCTACATCGCGCCGTTCGAGCATTTCGACACGCCACTGCCCGTCGAGGTGACGGGACTGACGGGAGTATCGGTGCCACGTGCGGTGGGACGCAGGCGGCTCGGGGCGCTCCAGGCGGTCCGAGCGGCGGTCGCCGCGCACGCTCCAGGCGCCGACATCGTGCTCATGCACGACCCGGAGCTGGTTCTCGCGGTGGCCGGGCTGCGGCGGCTTCCGCCGGTGGTGTGGGACGTGCATGAGGACACCGCCGCCACGATGACGCTGAAGCCGTGGCTGCCCCGCGCCCTGCGGCCGGTCGCGGTGGGCGCGGCGAAGCTGATCGAGCGTTTCGCCGAGCGGCGCTACCACCTGCTGCTGGCCGACACCGGCTACCGGGAGTTGTTCCGGAACGACCACCCCGTGGTGCCGAACACCACCTACGTGCCGGAGCAGGTCCCGCCGCCCGGCGCGGATCGGGCGATCTACGTGGGGCACCTGACCAGGGCGCGCGGTACCGAGGAAATGGTCGCCGTTGGTAGGCGGCTGCGCGGCACCGTGCGGGTGGAGCTGGTCGGCGACGCAGATGCGGAGATGCGGCCGCTGGTCGAGCAGGCACACGCCGAGGGGGCGGTGGTCTGGTACGGCTTCGTGCCGAATGATCAGGCGCTGCCCATGGTGGAGGGCGCGCTGGCCGGGCTCTCGTTGCGGCACGACGAGGCGAACTACCGCAACTCGTGGGCGACCAAGGCGGTGGAGTACATGGCAAGGGGCATCCCCACGGTCAGCACCCCCACCCCGCCCGCGCCGGAGATCGTGGAGCGTCACCAAGCGGGGTTCATCGTGCCGTTTGGCGACCCGGACGGCGCTGCCGATGCCGTGCTGCGGCTGCGCCAGGACGCCCAGCTTCGCGAGGCGATGGGTAAGCGGGCACACCAGGCGGCGTTGGCCGAGTACGCCTGGCCGGTGCACGCCCGCGACTTCGTCGCGAACCTGGAACGCTGGACGCGGTAGCCGCCAGGGGCGAGCCGAAGGACTCCTTCGATACGTGTCCGGTACCGAACGGCCCCTCTGGCTCCACTACCCAGCGGGGCGTCGGGCAAGATCGCGTCCCGAACCGCGTGAAGCGATTCTGCCTGTGATCGCCGGGTTGATGAAGTACGTTATCGGGAGACTCGACCGCTGTGCGCGGTGAGAAGTACACACTCGTCGATGGGCAGTCAGGGGGATGACGTTCGGTTGATCGCGCTTGTCGTATTCATGGTGGCGATCGTGTGCGTTCTGATTTATGTGGTGAGTCTGCTGGTGCGGACGACGAGATCGATGGAGGGCATCGAGTGTGCGCTGACGCGCCGGGAACACAGCGAGGGGCGCGGCGCGCACTGAGCTGGCCCGACCGACGCCGCCACCCGCACACGAGGTGGATGCGCGTTCACGGCGCCGGTGGCCACTCGAACCGGCCGGGGAGCCAGCTACGCGGTGACGCGATAGCGCAGGTGTGTGGTCGACGTCGACAGTGACTCCACGACCCGGTCGATCCGCCAGGGGGCGGTGCCGGGATCGAGACCGTCGAACAGCCGGACACCCGTGCCGAGCGGCACCGGAGTCAGGTGGAGCTGGGTCTCGTCGAGCAACCCGGCCCGCAGGAACTGCCGGATGGTACTGGCCCCGCCGCCAGACCTGCACGTCCGCACCGGCCGCTGCCTCCTTCGCCTGCTCGAGAGCGCTGTGGATGCCGTCGGTGACAAAGCTGAAGGTCGTGCCACCCGTGCGGGGCCAGGGCTCGCGGGGCGTGGAGGTCAGCACGAACACCGGTGCCCGAAACGGTGGTGGATCCGGCCAGCCGACCTCGCCCTCATCGAACATCCGGCGGCCCATGATGTAGGCGCCGACTCGGTCGAAGGTCTCCTTGACCAGATCATCGTCGCGGCCGTTGTCGCCACCTGGCAGGCCAGAGCGCTCCCGCCAGCTCCGCAAGCCGAACGTCCACTCGTGCAACCGCGTTCCGCCGTCACCCAACGGGCTGCCAGGGCGCGCGTTCGGCCCCGCGATGAACCCGTCCAGTGAGATCGCCATGTCGGCGATGACCTCGCTCGTTCCCACTCCGTCGTTGCCGTTGTCGTCGTGATGCTGTCACCGGTACGGACCGCCGACGCGGCGGGAACTCATCGGTGAGCGGACCGCGCCGTGCAGCGAAAGCACCGAACGCACGGTTCGCAGCTGAGCCGAAGGGGGCCTTCGGTACACATTCGGTACCCAAGGAGGCCTTCGGCTCACCTACCCCGCCTTTCGCGGGCTGAACAGGAAGCCCAGCCCCCAGGCGGTGTGCATCACGGCGTACACCGCGGGTAGTAGTACCCGGGTAGCTAGTGCCTCGCCGCGCCCGGTGAGTACCGAGCCCCCGAGGATCACCAGCACGTACCCGCCGGGCAGCACGAATGCCGGGGTGAAACCGGCGGCCCCGGCCACCAGCCCTCCCGCGATACCGACCACCGCCAGCGGCGGCGCCAGGTACCGAGGGCTCAGCGTCTTGGTGTGCAGCCGGATCACCTTACGTCGCCACTGGCCGGTGCGGAAGAACTGCTTGGCCAATCCGCGCAGGTCACCCCTCGGCCGGTAGGACACCCGCATCTGCGGGGTGAACCACACGGTGCCGCCGGAGCGTCGGATGCGGTAGTTCAGTTCCCAGTCCTGGGCGCGCGAGAGCGCCTCGTCGTACCCGCCGACCCGCTCCAGCGCGGAGCGCCGGAAGGCGCCGAGGTAGACGGTTTCCGCGGGACCGGCCTCGCCGCCGAGATGGAACGACGCGCCACCGACACCGAGCCAGCTGTTCATCGCACACGCCACGGCCTTTTCGAAGGTGGTGGTGCCCTCGGCCGCCATGATTCCGCCGACGTTGTCCGCCCCGGTTTCCTCCAGGACTTCCACGGCGGTACGCAAGTAGCCTGCCGGGAGGACGGAGTGGCCGTCGACGCGAACGATGATGTCGTGGGTGGCTTCCTTCAACGCGATGTTGAGGCCGCGCGGGGTGGTCGCCTCGGGGTTCGGCACGGTCCGTACGCGGGAATCGGCGGCGGTGAGCTCGGCGGCGATACCGTCGGTGCCGTCCGAGGACGGTCCGAGCGCCAAGATCACTTCGACCGGACCCGGGTAGTCCTGTTCGACGATCGCAGTGACGGCAGCACGCAGGTGCCGCTCCTCGTTGAGCACAGTCATGATCACCGAGATGCCGGGGTGGTTGGTACCGGAGTGCTGACTCGGTGACGGCGCCGACGTTGGTTCCATAGTGTGGTGAAGTTTACCCATCGCGGACGAGCGTCGAGATCCCGCGAGCGGAGCCGTGTGTTGGATGCCACCGGAAAGGTACTCTCCAGTTACTTCCGGGCGCGGGCAGCGCTGAACCGACCGGTAGCATGCCTGTCGTCGTTGTCGACGCCGTTTGCTGATCGGTGAGGGATCCCACGTGACACAGCGCATTTCCGTCATCGGTACCGGATACCTCGGTACGACACACGCCGTGTGTATGGCCGAGCTCGGCTTCGAGGTCGTCGGGATGGATGTCGACACCGAGAAGATCACCAAACTGTCGCAGGGGTACGTTCCGTTCTACGAGCCGGACCTGGAGCCGCTGCTGCGCAAGCACGTCGAGTCCGGCAGGCTGCGGTTGACGAGTTCGTACGCCGAGGTAGCCGACTTCGGCGATGTGCACTTCATCTGCGTGGGAACACCGCAACGCAAGGGTGAGTTCGCCGCCGATGTCAGCTACGTGGAAGACGTGGTGGAAGGGCTGGCGCCGCACCTGCGCCGCCAGTGCCTGCTCGTCGGTAAGTCGACGGTGCCGGTCGGCACGGCTGATCATCTCGCGCAACGTGTCGCCGAGCTGGCGCCTGCCGGTGCCGCGGCCGAGCTGGCCTGGAATCCCGAGTTCCTCCGGGAGGGCTTCGCGGTCGAGGACACCCTCAAACCGGACCGGCTGGTCATCGGCGTCTCCTCGGATCACGCCGAGCAGGTGCTCCGTGAGGTATACGCCGAACAGATCGCCGCGGGTACGCCGTTCCTGGTGACCAACTACGCCACGGCGGAGCTGTCGAAGGTGGCCGCGAACGCGTTCCTGGCCACCAAGATCTCGTTCATCAACGCGATGGCCGAGCTGTGCGAGCACGCGGGTGGGGACGTAACCATGCTCGCCGACGCCATCGGCTACGACGACCGTATCGGTAGGAAGTTCCTGAACTCCGGTATCGGGTTCGGTGGCGGGTGCCTGCCGAAGGACATCCGCGCGTTTATGGCCCGGGCGGGCGAGCTCGGCGCAGACCAGGCACTCACCTTCCTGCGAGAGGTGGATGCGATCAACATCCGCAGGCGCACGCGCACCGTCGATATGGCGCGGGAGTGCTGTGACGGTAGCTTCGTCGGCAAGCGGGTGGCGGTGCTGGGTGCCGCGTTCAAACCGAACTCCGATGACGTCCGCGACTCCCCCGCGCTGAACGTGGCAGGGCTGATCCAGCTACAGGGGGCGCAGGTGAGCGTGTACGACCCCAAGGCCATGACGAACGCCTCTCGGTACTTCCCTACGCTGGACTACGCCGATTCGATCAAGGCTGCCTGCGGGGGTGCGCACGTCGTGCTCCACTTGACGGAGTGGCGCGAGTTCCGGGACATCGACCCGGTACAACTCGGGGAGGTCGTGGCGCAACGGTACGTGGTCGACGGGCGTAACGCGCTGGACGTCGGGCGCTGGGAGGCCGCAGGGTGGACGTACCGGGGGTTGGGGCGGGGTGTCGTTTCCTGACCCCGAGCCGGTTGGAGCCTCCTGACATGCGGTGCGATGCATGCCAGTAGCATGGCCGTCGTGTCCGACTCTCATCTCGCTCCCAGCGGGGATTCGAAGCTCGAGATCCAGCTCCTGCACGACCGTTTGCTCGTGCACGTGCCTGAGGATGAGGGCGAGCGTCGAAGCAGTGGCGGGATCGTGATTCCGGCGACGGCGCAGATGGCCCGCCGCCTGGAATGGGGGGATGTCCTCGGTGTGGGGAACAATGTCCGGAACGTTAAGGTGAATGACCGAGTGCTGTTCAATCCTGAGGATCAGCTCGAGGTCGAGATTCACGGCAAGGCGTACCTGGTCATGCGTGAGCGCGACGTGCACGCGATCGCCAGTGAGCGCACCGAGCACGGCACTGGTTTGTACTTGTAGCGCGGGAGGATTATTCGGTGCCGGAGGAACACGAGTGGCCGGCGGCGGACTCCGACGCGGGTGAGCCGGATACCCCGCAGCCTGCGGCGGAACCGGATGCCACCGAGAGCGAGACGGCGGATCAAGCCGAAGCTGGGACAGCTGCTGACGAGACGTTGTTCACCCCGGTGAACGCCGTGGCCGATGCCAGTGGCGACGATCGGGAACAGCCCGCCGACGACGCTCCGGAGGGCGACGCCACGCCTGCCACGGCGTCGGAAGCGCCCACAACTGAGGCTCCTGTGCCCGAGCAGGCCGCCGACGCCGACCAGCAGGCCGAGCAGGCCGAGCCCGAGCAGCCTCCGGAATCTTTCGAGCCCGCCGAGCCCGCCGAGCCCACCGAGTCTGAGGTCGGCTCGCAGGCCCCGGGATCCGAGGAGGAACCATCGGCGGCAAGTGGGTGGCCTGCCGCGGATGAGGACGTGGCGAGCCAGGGCCACGTTGCCAACGACCTTCCCGAGCTGTCCGACTGGCCGGAGGATCCCGAGCTCGCCGAGCTGTCGGAGCTGCCAGGCGAACCTGACGAGCCCACCGTGACCACGGCTCCCGCCGGGACCGGCGCCCCGGGTGCGCTCTTCCAGCCCGCCGAGCCTGCCGAACCCGCCGAGTCGACGGGGTCCGCCCAGCCCGCCGGATCGACCGAGCCTACGGAGGCCGAGCCTGCGGGTCCCGGCGAACCGTCCGCGCAGGCCGCTGCCGGGCCGCCCGCGGCCACGACACCGACCGATGAGGCGCCGACCGATGAGGCGCCGACCGATCAGCACACCCCGACCTACGCCGACAGTGAGCCGACCACGGTGTCGCTGACTCCTGTGCGGGTGCCGCACGACTTGGATGCCACCCAGACGATGTCGGCGGTGCCGCCGGATCTCCCGGGGCACAGGCATCCTGGCCACGGCGCGCAGGGTGATCGTGACGATCAGGAAACCACCACGTTCGCCGCGATTACCGGCCACGACACCGACCGAGGTGTCGACGACC
Source organism: Haloechinothrix sp. LS1_15 (assembly GCF_033042135.1). Lineage (NCBI taxonomy): Bacteria > Bacillati > Actinomycetota > Actinomycetes > Pseudonocardiales > Pseudonocardiaceae > Haloechinothrix > Haloechinothrix sp. LS1_15. The sequence continues at coordinate 252,881 of NZ_WBXM01000001.1, forward strand.
GCGCGACCGACGCCTTCGCCGCCGTGCCCGCGGACCCGCCGATCGCGCAGACGAGTCAGTTCACCGCATTCGGGGCGCACCAGGCCGCTGGTTCCGGCGATGGCGGTGACGGTGGCGACGGCGGTGACCTCGGGGAGGAAGCGCCTGACGGGACGGGCAGGCTGCGCAAGCCGCTGCTGGCCGCGGGCGGGGTGCTGGCGGCGCTCGGCCTGATCTACGGCGCCGATGTGTTGCTCAGCGCTGGAGACGTGCCGCGGGGTGTGACGGTCGCAGGCGTCAGTGTCGGCGGGATGAGCGAGGAGGCAGCCGAGGACAAGCTGCAGTCCGAGCTCGGCCCGAGGCTCTCCGAGCCGGTGGATATCACCGCGGGAGCGGTTGAGTCCGAGCTGGATCCGCAGGCGGCCGGGTTGTCCGTGGATTGGGGCGAGACCCTGGAACAGGCTGGACGTCAGCCGTTGAACCCGTTCACCCGGGTCGCGTCGTTCTTCACCACCCGCGAGGTCGGTGTGGTGGGCAACGCCGAGGACGACCGACTGCTCGCGGCCATCGACGAGCTGGCCGACGAGGAACTCAACCGGGAGACCGAAGAGGGCGATATCGAGTTCGAGCCCATCCCGAATACCGACGGCGAGGTCGAGGCCATTGCGGTGGCACCGAGGGCGGGGCAGGAACTCGTCGACCTCGAAGCCGCTGGCGAGACCGTCCGCACGTCGTGGCTGGACGAGGAGGGCGTGGAGCTCGAGGTGACCACGGAGCCGGTCATGGTCTCCGAGGAAGGGGTGCAGCGGGCCCTGGAATCCGTGGCCGAGCCCGCCGTGTCAGCTCCAGTCGTGTTCGAAGGTGACGGCGCCGACGCCCGGCTGCGCCCCGTCGAGATCGGTGAGGCGCTGGAGTTCGAACCTCAAGAGGACGGTTCCCTGGAGGCCTCGGCCGACGAGGAAGCCCTCACAGAGGCGCTGCAGCCGCAGCTCGCCGACACCGAGGAGGAGGGGCGTGACGCGGAGATCGTGTTCTCCGGCGGGGAACCGACGGTCGAGCCCTCCAAGGAGGGTGTCGTCATCGACTGGGAGCCCACTCTCGAACCGTTCATGGACGTGGTGGTCACCGCGAACGACCGCACTATCGAGGTGATCTACACCGACGACGAGCCGGAGGTCACCACCGAAGAGGCCGAGGCGCTCGGTATCGACGAGGTGATCGGGGAGTTCACCACCGAGGACTTCGCGGAGGATTCCGGGGTCAACATCCGCCGGGTGGCCGAGCAGGTCGACGGCGCCATCGTCAAGCCGGGTGAGACATTCCGTCTCAACCAGCACACCGGTCCGCGTACCGCCAGCCAGGGCTATGTCGAGGCAGGCATCATCGAGGACGGCCTGCCGGGCCGCGCGGTCGGTGGCGGCATCTCGCAATTCGCCACCACGCTGTACAACGCGGCGTACTTCGCGGGGATGCAGGACGCCGGGCATACGCCACACAGCTACTACATCAGCCGTTACCCGCCCGCGCGGGAGGCGACGGTGTTCCAGGCCGCCGGTGGTGGGATCGACCTGGCGTTCACCAACGATGCCGATACCGGCGTGGCCATCCAGACGCACTGGACGCCGAGCAGCATCACGGTGCGGATCTGGGGTACCAAGCGCTACGAGGTCGAGTCCGTTACCGGTGACCGGACCAACGTCGTGGAGCCGTCCGTGCGACGGGTCGACGACGACGACTGTGTCCCGTCCTCAGGCATCGAGGGCTTCACTATCACCGACACCAGGATCCTGCGAGACGCCGATACCGGTGAGGTCGTGCGCCGCGAGCCGCAGACGGTGACCTACAACCCCAAGCCCGAGATCGTGTGTGAGGACGGGGACTGATCCACGCCCAGCGGGGTGGGGAGCCGAACGTTGCGTTCAGTGCCGTAGACGGAACCAACGCCACGTTCGGCTCCCGGAAAGCTGCCGGCTGCCCGCGAACCGCAGCGCGAACCGGGCTCCGAAAAACCCGGTCGCAGCCAGGAAGCGGCATCAATCACGGAACCACTGCGTGAGCCGCCGCCGGTCCTCGGCGAGTTGCCGCAGCTCCCGGTAGGCACGTATCGCCGGGCCCAGCTCGTCGTTACGCCGTTTGACGAGCACCAGGCACCAGGCGAGCAGTATCAGGCACGGAACTGCCGCGACTCCACTGATCGCGAACACGATGGGCAGGTTGTCCGCGAAGTGCCCGTAGAACAGCCATGCGAGCGGTCCGGTCGCGACGACAAGGAAGAGCAGACCCGCCACGTTCGCTGGCACCACGATCCGCTTCTGTACCGCGCGGTGGCGGGCACGGAGGAGCTCGAGGTTCCTCGCGTCCAGCGGGTCGAAGCCGAGCTCGCGTCGCAGTTCGACCGCTCGGTGCGCCACCGTTCTGTCCGACCGCATGGCTTCGACATCGACGTCGCCGATGGGATCTCCGCTCCGCCCGCCGCTTGCTGCGACGGGCCCGTGGCCGTGTTGCTGCCCGACGGGGCCCGACCATGCCGGTGCGATGAGCAGGCCGTCGGACGGCGAGTCGGGTACCGTAGCGCACACGCGCCAGCCCGCGGCCCCCACGTGCGCGCGGACCTCGTCGTGCGGGAGGTTGAGGTAGTTGTTCAGATCGAGCCGGTACATGCCGTTCACGTCCGGCCTCGCGGTCGCGAGCTCCTGACGCAACCGCGTCCTTGCATCGACGACAGGCACGGGTCCCCCCTGCTCGACCCTGTTGAACCGGATCAGCCACGAATCAGTGTCCAGGTGCTCGCCCGTATAGTGCCAGCCGTTCCGAGCGAGCAGCTCGATCAACTCGCACCGGGGTACCTCACGGTAGGCCGCACGGTCGAGCTCCAGCACGTCACCGCGTGCATGCTGGTGGACAGCCCGCAACGACTCCACCTGCCGCGCGCGGGCGCGCCGCCGAGCCCGCACGCTGCCGTAGGAGGGCGTGATGCCGATGTGGAACATCGCTCCGATAGCCACGACGTTGAGCGTGACCGCGACGCTGAGTGCCAAGGTCGGTAGCATCACCGCACCTCACGATCCGGCGCGAAGTGCATCGGGCCGAGCCGGTGGCCGTCGCGAGCTCGCCCGGTGTAACGCAAGCCTCGCCGCACGGCAAGCTCCTTGATCATGTGCTCGGACAGCGGGTAGCACTCCGTCACGTCGATAGCGCAGCCGGAGGGGCTGGACTGCGTGTCGAACGCGGCGAGTCCTTCCCGAAGTGAACGCCTGCGCAGCCGGTACCTACGGAGATACTGGTACAGGACGATCGACGGAAGCACCGCGAATCCCAGCGTCATCACGAACGCTTCCACAACGCCACCTTTCCACCGACCGGACGATCCGGTGTCGCCGCGCGGCTCAGCCGAGAACGGCGGAGATCGACGAATCCCCCGGCTCCGTTGGCGGCGTGAAAGCCACACTGTAGGCGATATCGTTCAGCATGGCCGCGTAGTACCTCCACTCGTGAAGGCACTGGCTGGCGATCCCGAACACGGCGATTTTCCGGTTGCCTGGTAGCGGGAGTATCACCTGCGCCTGCCGTATCCGGTGGGTTCGCGGTTCTTCCCTGCCATCCACCGAGTACGGCATGTGCACCTCGACCTCCTCACCGACCAGTACCGCCTGGCCTGCCGGGAAGTCCGCGAAAGCTACCTCGCGGGCAGAGCCGGGAAGCCGTAGGCCGTCGGCGAGAGCGATCAACGGACGCTCACCGTCCAGCTTCGCCTCGCGCACGCACAAGGTGAACTGTGCCGTGCTCAACCGTGGTGGTTCATCCTCCGTGCGAACCAGGCAGGTCGCGGCGTAGACCGCGCTGTGCTGTCGTAGCTGGGCGATGGCCAACTCCTGCTGCACCGTCAGCGAACCGCACTGCTCCGGCGTGGCACCGCCGAGTGTTGAGCCGAGTCGGTCGAAGGTGCGCGCAACCCGATCCTCCGGGTCGCCGTCCAGTTCAATCTCCCGGAAAACGTCAGGAACGGTGAAGTAGAGCTGGTCAACGCTCTCTTCGCCTGCTGTCGTCATCAGCGCAGCACCCCGATTCCGCTGAGTATCGTTCCTGACACGGTTCCGGTTCCCGATACCACGTCGTTGTCGCTGGCCCCGGCGATGGCCGCCGGAACCTCGAGTGACGTCGTCACCCTGGAGAACGCGTCGCCGGGCCGCGCGGAGTCCGTCACCGCATCCAATGCTGCCCGCGCTCGCGAAGTGGTCGGTAGTCTGCTCGCGGCTTCGACGCCACGCGTCACCGTCTGCGCGCCGTCGGTAGCCACGTCCGCTGCCCGGTGCACACCGCGCGCCCCGCATCGCCGCGCCAACGCCCGGTACGACGCCCAGGACGTCACCACCGAGTCCCACCCAGGCCATCGGATCATCCCAGTTCCCGTTCAGTGCCATGTCCGTCGCGTTCGCTGCCAGCGCGACACCACCGGCTACCAGTGCGATCGGTGCCATGATCGGCGTCAGCACGGGAATGAAGGCGAGCACTCCGGCGATCGCGGCGACGATGCCAGCGACGTCGCCGATCGTGCCGATCATGCCCCGGAACGCATCCCCGAATCGTTCGAACCGGCCGACGTCTGGAGCGATCGCTCCCGCTTCGTCGAGAGCCCTCGCGCAGCGCGTACCGTCGTCCCGCCAGCGCTCCATGAGGTCGTCGCGTGCTTCCCTGCGGAGCTGCTCGATACGGTCGGCGATGGTGTTCGCGCTCCGCAGCGCGGTCTCGAACGCGCTGGCGGCGGACGGGTCGTCCGGCTGGGCGTTCCAGTGCTGTCGGGTCCGCTCGAGGTAGTCATTGGCCTGATCGAACTTGCGCAGGAGGTTCTGGATCTCCCCCTCGATCTCGACCGCACGCCACTGGTGTTGACGCAGTTGATCACTCCAGGCGAGCAGCGCCTTGCCCGCTAGCTCGAGTGATTCGCGCGCTTTGTCGATATAACGTGGCAGGTCGTCGAGCTCGTCGGCGAAAGCGGCCGCCGCCTGACCGAACCACACATCGTGTTGGCCACGGAGCACCGAGCTCATCGCTTCGTGCGCGCGACCAGCGCATTCCGCAGTGTAGAGGAATTGGGTAGCGAATTCGTCGACAACTCCCACATCCCCGTGAGCCGGATCGAAGCCGATCCCGGGAAAGTTCCCGGCGTCGCCACCAGAGCCATCCGGCCGTCGGATTTGTGGGGTAGCCAATGCCGTGCCACCTTACTCTAGCACTGTCCCGCGCGACGCGTGGGGTATTCGGCGAGAACCAGCGTGACTGTGATGAACGCGCCGTCCGTTCCGTTGCGGGAGCCGAACGGCACGTTCAGTCCAACCCCCACGCCATACACGTCGGCGGCGGCCCCGGGAAGGGGGCCGCCGCCGTGTGACGCCGCGGGAACGGCTTGCGGGGATGCGGCCGTAGCCGCAAAGGGGATCAGAACGCCGCTTCGTCGAGCTCCATCAGCTCGTTGTCGGCGGACTCGACGACCCGGCGCCTGCCGGACAGCTCCGGCAGCACAGTCTTGGCGAAGAACGACGCGGCCGCGACCTTACCCTCGTAGAACGGCCGGTCCTTCTCGGTGGCACCGGCATCCAGCGCACTGAGTGCGATCTCGGCCTGCTTCTGCAGCTGCCAGCCCACCATCAGGTCGGTGGTCGACAGCAGCAGCCGCACCGAGTGCTGGCCTACCTTGTAGATGTTCTCCTGCTCCTCCTGCGAGGCCGTCAGGTAGCCGATCAGCGCGCCGACCATGCCCTGCACGTCGTCCAGCGCTTGCTTGAGCAGCGCGCGCTCTTCCTTCAGCCTGCTGTTGCCGTCCTCGGCCTCGATGAAGCTGGTGATCTCGCCCGCGAGGTGCGTCAGGGCCTCACCCTTGTCCCGGACGATCTTGCGGAAGAAGAAGTCCAGCGACTGGATGGCCGTGGTGCCCTCGTACAGGGTGTCGATCTTGGCATCCCGGATGTACTGCTCGATCGGGTACTCCTGGAGGAACCCGGAGCCGCCGAGGGTCTGCAGCGCATCGGTGCCGAGCAGCGTCCAGCTCCGCTCCGAGCCCCCTCCCTTGACGATCGGCAGCAGCAGGTCGTTGACCCGCTCGGCGAGTTCGACGTCCTCGCCGTTGGCCCTCCCCAGGGCGATCTTGTCCTGGTAGGCGGCGGTGTACAGGTACACCGCGCGCAGGCCCTCGGCGTAGGCCTTCAGCGTCATCAACGCGCGGCGCACATCCGGGTGGTGGGTGATGGTCACCCGGGGGGCGGTCTTGTCGACCATCTGCGTCATGTCCGGGCCCTGGACACGCTCCTTGGCGAACTCCAGGGCGTTCAGGTACGCGGTCGACAGGGTGGAGATCGCCTTGGTGCCCACCATCATCCGCGCGTGCTCGATCACGTCGAACATCTGCGCGATGCCGTCGATCTTGTCGCCGACCAGCCAGCCCTTGGCGGGCGTGCCGTGCTGACCGAAGGTCAGTTCGCAGGTGGTCGAGGCCTTGATGCCCATCTTGTGCTCGACGCCGGTGACGTACACGCCGTTGCGCTCACCGGTCAGCTCGCCGGTTTCGTGGTCGAAGTGGTGTGCCGGGACGAAGAACAGGCCGAGACCCTTGGTGCCCGGCTTCGGCTCGATGTCCGGGCCTTCCGGCCTGGCGAGCACCAGGTGGAAGATGTTCTCGGTCATGTCGTCCTGCGCCGCACCGGTGATGAACCGCTTGACGCCCTCGAGGTGCCAGGAACCGTCCTCCTGCTTGACGGCCTTGGTGCGGCCCGCGCCCACGTCGGAACCGGCGTCCGGCTCGGTGAGCACCATCGTGGAGCCCCAGTCTCGCTCGATGGCGATCTCGGCCCAGCGCTTCTGCTGCTCGTTGCCGTTGTCGTGCAGGATCCGGGCGAAGGTCTTGCCCGCCATGTAGAAGAACAGCGCGGGGTTGGCGCCGAGATAGAGCTCTGACATGGACCACGCCACCGTCGGCGGGATCCCGAATCCGCCGAGTTCGGTCGGCAGGCTCATGCGGTCCCAGCCTGCCTCCACGGTGGCCTGGTAGGCCTTCTTCATGGACTCGGGCATGGTCACGTCGGCCGATTCGGGGTGGAAGACCGGCGGGTTGCGGTCACCGTCGGTGAAGGCGTCGGCCACGACGCCGGAGACCAGGTTGTTGACCTCGTTCAGCACGGTCCGGGTGATGTCCTGATCCGCTTCGGCGAACGGACCGGTACCGAGGTGTTCCTGGATCCGCAGGACCTCGAAAAGGTTGAACTCCAGGTCACGGATGTTGCTCTTGTAGTGGCCCATGTCGACTCGCTCCGTGTTGTTCGTGGCTTCGCGACGAGGTCTTGACGGGGCGCGGGCCCGGACGGCTGGTTGGACAGCTCGTTGCGGCGCCTGTGACGCACCGTGCTCTCTTACTGACCCAGACTACTGGCCAGTAACATAACGGTATTACTGAGTGGTAATGAGCCGCAAGAGCAGCAAGGCCGTTGTGACGAACGCTTCCCTCGCCCAGCGGCAGCTGCTGCGTACCGGGGTGACTCTGGGTGAGGAGTCGGTGCCGGTTCGGCGAGCTCAAGCGCCGGAGGCGGCAAGGCGCACCGGAATGCCGGTCGCGCCCGTAGCGCCGGTTGCGCACTGCTCTGCCGGGGTCACTCCTGCTCGTTTGACCGCGGGCTCGTTCTCCGGCGGTGTCAGCGCCAGCAGGCCCGTGCGGAACGCGATGGTGACCGCGTGTGTGCGATCACGGGCGGACAGCTTGCGCAGGATGCTCTTGACATGCGTGCGGACGGTCTCCACCGACAGGAAGAGCACCTTGGCGATCGCGGCGTTCTCCAGGCCTTCGGCTACCAGTTGCAGCACCTGCAGCTCCCGGCGCGACAACCGCACGCGGGATTGCTCCGCGGTAGCGGTGGCGGGAGGGGCGCTGACAGTCGCCGTCTCACGGTCATGGGCCTGGGTAATCAACGCGGCCAGCGCCGGGTCGAGATACCGGCGTGCGCGTGTGGCGTGTTTGATGGCCTCCAGTACGCGGTGCGGCTCCACACAGCGCGGGGTGGCACCGTGTGCTCCCGCGGCCATGGCGGCGGCGAGGTAGCCCGAGGTGCGCTCCGCGTCTCGAATGAGCAGCACCACCCTTAGCGAGGGGTTCGCGGTCACCAGCTGCTGGGTGAGTTGGCAGTTGGGGTCGAGCCCCGAGTCGAGCAGGATCACGTCGGGCTTGACCTGCTCGGCCATGTGAGCGGCGCCTTGCCTGCTCGCCGCGTGTGCGGTGAAGCTCATCCACGGTGTCTTGTCCACCAGCGCGGTGATGCCGTCGCGGAAGAGTGGCACGGTATCGACGAGACCGAGTGACAGCGTGCGCTGCCGCTGCACCGTTCCGTTTCGCTCGTGATGTTGCCCGACTCTGCGGGGCTCGATACTACGAGTCATGCTGTCTCCCTCTCCGCGACTTCCCCTGACTGTGGTGAGACGCGCGGGCCGTTGCCAACGTGACGGACCCCTGCCGTGATACTGCTCACCGCGGTTTTCCTATTCCGTATCGTCCCGTCGGTTGTTAGGACAGCTCACGCGCCTGTCCAGCCCGGTGTACCCCTGCTAGGGGCGTATTCCACACGACACAGGTGTGGCATGGGGAATCATGACGCACTTCTCACTCGAATGGGCGAGAATAGCCTGCAACATGCAGATTGAAAAATGAGAAATGCTCATTTTTGAGAGGTTCAGATAATTGTTCCGGCTAGCCCGGGTAGCCGACTCCGCGTTCGTCGAGAAGTTCCTGCAGCATCGTAGGGCGATCGGTCATGATGCCGTCCACCCCGATGTCGAGTAGCCACTCCATTTCTTCGCGGTCGTTGATCGTCCAGACGTGGACGGCGAGCCCGTTGGCATGGGCGCGAGCCATGAAGTTCCGATCGACCACGTCGATCCCCTCGAACGAGATCGGTACCTGCAGCGCGTGGTGGCGCGGGTTCGGCAGGCCGGGCAGCGGTCCCTGCACGCTTGCCCAGAACAGCGCGGCCTGGAACGTGCCGGGGGAGGTGCTGACCTCGGTGTCGTGCCGCTTGAACCGCTCGGATGCGAGGTCGCTGAACGAGGCCACGATGGTGTCGGTATCGCGGTCGAACTCGTTCAGCAGCGCGGCTAGTTCCTCCTCGTAGGGCTCGGTGTCCGGAACGGTCGCCTTGATCTCGATCGTCAGGTAGGTGTCCGGGAACTCCTCGAGCACTTCTCGCAGTGTGGGGACGCGGAAATCGGCGGGCTCGAAATCACCGAGCGCGGGTGGGATCGTGCGGTCTCCGGTAGCGAATCCTCGGTAGGTGTAATCCCGTTCCGGCTGGCCATGGCAGGTCCCGCAACCGGGAACGAACCAGTGCGCCGCATCCAGCTGCCGGATCTCGTCCAGCGTGAGCTCGTCGACCCGGCCGCTGCCGTCGGTAGTGCGGTCCACCGTGGCGTCGTGGATCACGACTAGCTCGCCGTCGGCGGTGGCGTGGATGTCCATCTCCAACATGTCCGCGCCCTTGACCAGAGCGGTGTGGAATGCGTAGAGGGTGTTTGACGGGGCTTCGATCTCGCCGCCCTGATGGGCGATGTGCAGCACCTGCCGGTCGAGCCAGGGGTTCTCGCCGAACCAGTAGCCGTGCTGCGGCGAGGCCGCCGCAGCGGGTGCGGCGAGTGAGCACAACGCGACCGTGCACACGACGGCGAGAAGCCGGACCATGCGGCGCAACCTAGCACGCTCGTCACCCCGATGGCACCGCCGAATTGCGGACAGCTGCTCATTCGAAGGCGATACCCCGACGCAGCGCTATGTCTCCGGTAGTAACCGTTCGAGTTCCTGTCGGTGCGCCTCCATGGCTTCACGCCCGAACAGCACGAAGCGGACGCGGCGCACCGACCGCAGTCCCTCGGCTGCCTGGATCACCGTGGCCAGCGCGATCTGGGCCGCCTCCGGTAACGGGTAGCCGAACGCTCCTGTGGACAGGGCAGGGAAGGCCACACTGCCGAGCTGGTTCCGCTCGGCGAGATCGAGTGCCTGCTGGTAGCAGGATGCCAGCAGTTCGTCGGAGGGGGTGTCGACCCCGAAAACGGGGCCGAGGCAGTGGATGACGTGGCTGTTGGGAAGGCCGTGGCCACTGGTGATCACCGCGTCGCCCGGCCGGATGGGTGCCAGCGACTTGCACTCCTCTGCCAGGCCTGGACCCGCGGCACGATGGATGGCACCAGCCACCCCACCCCCCGTGCGTAGTTCCGCGTTGGCCGCGTTGACTACGGCATCGATGTCGTGCTGTTTAGTGATGTCGCCTTCGGTGACTTCGAGGATCACGTTGCCGATGGTTCGCTGCATCGTCATGCTGCTCGCCGTCCTTCTCCCCCGTGAGTTCCTGCGCGGTGACCTCGCACGCTGCGAGCCCGTGCTCGTTGTTGCACCGCAGCATACGAGCCAGGTGGGTGCGGTGCGAGCCGTTCCGGGAATCTCGTCCGGATTAGTACGGCTCCGAGGTGTATACATAGTAATCAGGTTGCCGCGTCGGAAATCGCGCACGAAGCGTTTCCGCGCCTGTACTTTTGGTGATGTCAAGCATGGGGTTGTAGCGACTCTCACGCACGACGGCGTTTTTCCTGGTCGGAGCGCTGCCCATGGCGCTGTTCCGGGCGACGTGGCCAGCGGAAACCAAGCAGAGTATCGCATTAACCCCGGTGCATGGTAGGCGCGAAACACGGATCAGATATAAAGGCAGGGTGACCAGTTGTCGGCAGGGGGTCTGGTGATCCAGGTGTATCCACGTGGGTCCGTGATTCGCGAAGCATTGGCGACCGTATGACCGATACATCACGGACGGACGCGACGTCGCGGTCGGCGTCCACACAATCCCGGTGCCGTTCGGGCGAACGGGACCGGAGCCCCGTCGCGGCACGGCAGTCGACGGGAGGGCGTACGCCTGACACGCGCGAGGCGCTGGTGACTTGGCCGCGCCTGCGGGAGATCACACGCGCGATGCTGTCCGACGGGCCCGCGATCGTACTCGCCGGGGCGTTCGTGCTGATGACTGTTCTCGCGGCTGGGCCCCTGCATTTCGTGGACACCTTTTTCAATGAGTTCCCGCGTCCGGAGATCAGCCGCGCGACGTGGCTCTTCCTCGACTACGGCCCGGACGAGATCGCGTCGAGGTTCGTCGCTATCCCCGCGCTGGGGATCGTGGCGTTGTACCTGGCGCACCGCTTCCGGAGCTGGCGCCCGCTCATCCTTGGCGCCGCTGGCGTTGTCGGCATGAGCGGGCTGGTGTGGGGTCTGAAGCTGCTGCTCGCCAGGCACCACCCCAAGACCTTCGACCCGACGTACTTCTCCGACGGCGAGGGCATCGCGTTTCCTTCGGGGCACGGTGCGAACGCGATCATGTTCTACGGGCTGATCGTGTACCTGCTGATGCGCTACAAGCTCATCGCGCAGCCCCTTGTCAGGAAGCTCATCTACGGCATCGTCGCGATCGCTGTCGTGCAGACTGCGGTGTCGGTCTTCATGCAGTTCCACTGGTTCACCGACCTGGTGGCGGGCATGATCGCCGGTGGCTTGACGCTGCGCCTGGTGATCGTGCTCGACCGCACCGTCCCACCAGGACGGACCAGGAGCTGGTGGCCGTGGCGTGAGGGCGCCGCCGCCCAGCAGCGGCGTCCCTCCCCCGCCGTTGCGGGAGATGACCGGATCCGTCCGGTTCCGAGCCCGGCACCGCGCGCGGATGCGGGGGATGGTGTGCGCGCCGCGATGGCTCGGCGGCAGGTGCTGACCTACCCGGTGCGGTGGGGAGAATCGATGGTCGGCTCGTTCCGCGACCGGGCCACCCGGAATGGCGCGCCGGTCTCCACGAACGGCGTGTACCGCGGTTCGCGGAGTCGCGAGCGCGACTGACCCGTCCCGACCTGCTCGGTCCTCATCCGGCGACGCGACAGGCCCACGCCGGTTTCACGTGTCTCCTGTCTCGGCCGCTGCCGCCCGGTTCGCCGTCTCACCGTCGAGCGTGCGGCGCAGCGCCACGATGACCTCGTCGTGAGCCGTGTACTGCTGGCCGTAACTCAGGTTGAAGCGGTAGTCGAAGCTTTCGGGATTGCGGCCCTGGACGTGCTGCAAGATCGTTTCCAGCTTGTCCAGCCCCTTGACCATCGCGGCTTCCGGCGTCGCGCCTGCCTCGTACTCGTCCCACAGCGTCACGATCTCCTCGCGAAGCCGCGACGGCAACGAACCGGTGAGGTGCAGCAGGTCCGCGCGTTCGTGCTGCGCCTTCGCGCTCCCTGCTGCCTGCTCCGGGGCAGGGATGTCGCCGTTGACCGCCTCCCCGAGGTCGTGGATGAGGCACATCCGCAGCAGCTTGGCGAGATCGATCTCCGGCCGGTGCTCGTGCAACAGGCTCGCCATCAGGCACAGCCGCCAGGTATGTTCGGCGACGCTTTCCTGACGACCCTGCGACGTGTGCGCGGTACGCGTGGTGTCCTTCAATCGCTCGGTCCGCTTGAGGAACTCGAGAATCCCGGACAGCTCTGCGGAGTCCATGAGGCCAACCGTATCGGCCCGGTAGATGTGGTCAATTAAGTTTGGGGATATGGCGACGGATGACGACCGGGTCGACCGGTTGATTGTTCAGGTGCGGGCCGTGCTTTGCTGGCACGACCCGGAAGGCTTGCTCGCGCACGGGTGCCGGGAGGACGAGTACGACCCGGAAGCGTGGGATCTCGCGGTGCTGATCCTGACTGGTCGGCCGATGACGTGCGAGCTCGTGCTCGACACCTGGGACCGGTGGTTCGGGCCGGGATCCATCCGCGTACGTGACTCGAGCAAGCCCGGCAGAGGTGGACGCGCTGATCGCTGATCCCGACGCGCTCCACTGAACCGCGCGCGCCGCCCGGCGGGTGGAATGGTGTTACGCGGCGTGTTCGCAGGTCGGGCAGGTGCAGTCGACGCAGGTGCAGCTGCTGCAAGCATCGTTGCAGCTCGCACACTGGCACTGCGCGTGGTTACACGTGGGGCAGGTGCAGTCGGCGCAGTCGCAGAGCGCACAGGAATCCGAGCAGTTCGGGCACGAGCAGGTGGTGCACTCGTCGTAGTGCACCCCGTTCTCGTCGCGGTGCTCGCGGTGCACATGCCCGTTATGCAGGTAATCCACATGGTCGCCGTGGATCACCGATGCGTGTCCGCAGCCCGGGCCGTGCGTGTGGGCATGCTCCTCGGCCGGTCGGTGTTGGGTGGGCGTCGCCATGCAGTCCTCCTCAGGTCTCGGCTAACAGCAAGCAACACCGATACTTGTATGCGTATATGTTTATGTCAATCTTGTGGGGTGCACGACCCCCTACAGGGGGACGGAAGGAAATCTCCAGGTCTGTTCGAGCGCCGGTGAGTTAGCCGGTACTGCCGTCGATCTGCTCGCGCAAGATGTCCATCTGGCCCGCGTGGCGTGCGGTTTCCTCGATGAGATGTACGTAGATCCAGCGAATCGAGACGCGGCCGAACTCGTGGTGCTCGACGGTGTCGTCGAGCGCGTACTCCGCGACCGCGGTTCGGGACGCCGCGCACGTGGCGCGGTAGTCAGCGATCACGGATGCCACGGTCTCGTTCTCGTCGAGCCGGAACTCGGTGGCTCGGTCGTGGTCGCGCACGTTGGTTCCTGCCTGCGCGCCGACCAGTTGGTGAAACCAGCCGTATTCCACCCAACGAAGGTGCTTGACGATGCCGCCTAGGTTGGTCGCCGACGGCACCAGGCTGCGACGTGCGTCCTGCTCCGAAGCCCCGGCGAGTTTGCCGACGACGGTGTCCCGGTAGTCGTCGAGGAACGCGTCTAGCGTCGCCCGCTCGCCCGCGGTGGCGACGTCTCCGATGGAGTGGGTGGGTCGCGGTTGAGTCATGACGGGAGGGTAGGTCCCCCGACCGACATCGTCGCTTTCCGCCCGCGAAACGTGTGCGCCTGCCTGGATATTCGGGCGACACTGCGGTGGATCCCGGCTAACGTGCCTGGGGTGACCAGGTTCGCCGAGTACACCGATCCCCGGCTCGTCCGGCTGTACGACGCGGTGTGTTCCGGGCGCCACGATATCGACTTCTACCTCGGGCTCGCCCGGGAATACGCCGCTTGGAGGGTCGTCGACATCGGTTGTGGCACCGGGCGGCTCGCCTGTGAGCTCGCCGCGCTCGGGTGCGAGGTGACCGGCGTCGACCCGGCACCTGCCATGATCGAGTTCGCTCGGAACCGGCCGGGAGGTACGGCCGTGCGCTGGGTCGAGGGCCACGCGGGCACGGTCGGCGAGCTTGGCGCCGACCTGGCGGTCATGACCGGCCACGTGGCACAGGTGATCGTCGATGACTGGCAGTGGCACCGCACGCTGCGGGCTGCCTGGCAAGCGCTGCGACCCGGTGGTGTGCTGGCATTCGAGTCCCGTAACCCGGACGCGTCGCGATGGACCGCTGGCGGAATGGCCCCGGAGTCGTGTCGATACGTCGATGATCCTGTGTTGGGGCGGGTGGCGGTGCGGCTGCGCGAGCTGGCGCCGCGCGGCGACCTGGCTCGCTCGCAGCTCACCTACACCCTCACCGCCACCGGCGACACGCTGACCTCCACCACCGAGCTGCGGTTCCGCAGCCGGGCCGAACTCACCCGAGCACTGGCAGGCGCGGGTTTCGCGGTCCAGCAGGTCTACGGGGACTGGGGCCGTGAGCCGGTGACTCCGTGGAGCCCCGAGCTGATCGTCGTCGCCACCCGCGACGGGTGACCGTTACTGGTCGGAGCTGCCCGCGATGCAGGCAGGCAGGGCGGTGAACCGGACGGCCGCGAGGCTCTTGTCGTCGTGGCGCTTGGCGCGCGGTAGCTCCCCGGCATCGGGATCGCCGTGCGCCTCCCACGCCTCGCAATGGTGCAGCATGTCGGCGAGCTTTCCAGTGTCCGAGTGCACCAGGTGCGGCCAGTCGTCGAGCCCGAGATGGTCCATCGTCGTGTAGGCACCGTCGGTGAGCAGCACCGCCCACGGCGCCGTGCTGACCGGATGCGAGGCGACCAGGGCGTGTTCGGCAGCCACCGGATCCGCCTCGGCGATCCAGTAGCCGCCCGGCTGGTTGCGGCGAGCCGCCTGCTGCTCCTGCAGCTCCCGCAGCAGCGCGGTGTGCTCGGAGTCGTAGCCGTGCCCGGCGGCAAGCCGCTCGCGGTACCGCCTGCGGGGTTCGAGGTCGAGGTCGTCCATCCGCGCGTCGGTGAGCACCTCCTCGGGAAGCACGATCACACTGTCACCGAGCAGCAAGAATTCGACCCGCTTGTCGAGCTCGCGGGCGATGGCGACAGTGCTCGACGGCGACCGGCCGGGAGTCAGGTCCAGCTGGCGCGCGGTGTGCTCGATCCCGTCGGCCAGCAGCCTGCGCAGATCGGCGTCGGGCGCGGCGTTCAGCGCGTCACGCAGGTAGCTGCCCAGATGGTCGGCGTAGACCGAGGCGGGTACGGGAACCGGCAGGAACGCCGAGGCCCCGTCGAGCACGACCACGGCGTGCCCTGCCGTGAAGATCTTGTCGTCGCTGTCGTGGATGGCCGGAAGCTGCGCGGTCGCCACGTGCATGCTGATCAGCCTACGCCGCTCCCGTGCGGTGCCTGGCGATCAGGAGACCTCCTGCACCGTCCGGGAGAGCAGGCAGAACTCGTTGCCCTCGGGATCGCCGAGGACCACCCAGCTGACATCGGGTCCCTGACCGACATCGACCCGGCGCGCGCCCAGCGCCTCCAGCCTGGCGAGTTCCTCGTCGAAGGTGCTGCCATCCGCCCGCAGGTCGAGATGCAGCCGGTTCTTGCTCTCCTTGCGTTCCGGGACCGCGAGGACATCGATGCGGGGCCAGCTCCCGTCGGCTGCGGCGATGCCGATCCCCTCTTCGGCCACCTCCACTACCTCCCAGCCGAGCACGGCGCACCAGAATTCAGCGACCGGGCGGGGTTGTACGGCATCGATCGCGATCACGGCGATATGGCTTGTCATAAGGGCATTCTTGCCCACAGGAAGGCTGTCCGGGCGCGATTTCGGGATGTGGTGCCCCCACCGGGCGCGCAGCCGCAGCTGCTACGGCACGTGCTGCGGTTCCGGCGCCGGCGTCACTGGGCGCTTGCGTCGTTTGCGGACAACGAGGACAGCAACCGCGATGACGATCAGCCCGAGGACAACCAGGCTGCCGTATTCCAGAGCTTCCTCGATCCGGCGGGCAGCGGCCCCGGCGAGCGCGCCCAGCGCGATGTGCAGCGCGCACCAGCTGACACCGGCGAGCGTGGCGGCGGGAAGGAACCGGCGAAGCGGCAGCCCGGCCGCCCCAGCGGCGGCAGGCACCAGCGAGCGCATCACCGGCAGGTAGATCGCGATCATGACGGCGAGCGGGCCGCGCCTGCGCAGGAAAGCGGTGGCGCTGTCCCAGCTGCCCGCCCCGTAGCGGCGGATGAGCGTGGACTGGCGGATGCGCGGACCGAGAAAGTAACCGAGCGCGTACCCGATGCAGTACCCGGCGACCGCGAAGATCGAGGTCACCATCCACGTGGCGATGAACCGCTCCGGGCTGGTGGCGGTCGTCCCGACGAGTAGCAGGGCCGACTCGCCCGGCGCGATCATGCCGAGGCCCACGGTCGTCTCCGCGCCCACGAGCAGCGCAGCGACCAGGATCAGCAGTTTCGGCGGCAGGCTGGCCAGCCACGCGAGGAAGTCAGCGATCACTCGAGGGCCCTATCGCGGTCCGGTCTCGACCACACGCCGCAGGCAACGTGCGCCGCTCGGCCGCTGCCCCTTCGCGACGATCCGGCGACAGCGTTATCCCCGGTCATCCCTGCTCAGCGTGTGTGGAGTATCGACAGCGACTATACGTGGCTCGCGGCAGCGTGCAGGTGTGATGCGCGTCAACCCCACCCGAGCCTGGGGTGAAATCCGTGCAACGGCGATCGCGGGTGGAGGTCGTGGGTAGTGGAGCGTTATGATCCGGCCTCCTCGGAGCGGGTGGCCGCGTACGATGAGCCAGCGTGAGCGAGGCTGATTTTCTTGCCCGGACCCGCGCGTCCTACGACACGCTGGCTGCGGACTACGCGGCACACTTCCGTGACGAGCTGGATGCCAAGCCGATGGACCGGGCGCTGCTCGGCTGTGTCGCCGAGCTCGTGCGGGCGGACGCCACGGGGCCGGTCGCCGATGTCGGTTGCGGCCCAGGGCGCATCACAGCGCACCTGCACGCGCTCGGGGTACCGACCTTCGGTATCGACCTGTCACCACAGATGATCGCCGCCGCTCGCCGGAGTTATCCGGAGCTGGGGTTCGAGGAGGGGTCGATGGCCACGCGGACACGGTCGGTGTGTGTCACGAAGTGGGTGCGCTGTGCGAGGCGTACAAACGAGGGCGCACCGTCGTGGCCTCGGTGTGCGTCGTCCGCTCGGAACCTGACGCCGCTTTCTGGATCCTCAGCCCGTGCGGGCTCTGCCAGGAGCGTCTGTTCGCATACGGTCCCGACGTCGAGGTGGCGGTTCCCGAGCCGGACGATGTCACGCGGTACCGCATGATGCCGTTACGGGCGCTGCAACCGCATTGGTGGGCGCGTGTGTTCGCCGACGAACCGTGGCCGTACCCATCACAGGCTGGGCAGGAGGGATAGCGGGTCCGTCACACCTACCCTGCGATCCGGCCGGATGATGGTGGCACTTCGGCTTGGAGTAGCCGAGGGGAGTTGACGAACCGCTGCCGCTCGTACATCGGCACCGCCCGGTCGCTGGAGTGGACGGTGACACGTTCCACCCCGGCTTCGCGTGCCAACCGCATGATGGCTTCGATGAGCCGGCCGCCATGACCACGATCCCGCTCGTGCGGGACCACGTACACACTCTGTACGTCGCCGGATGAGCGCTCGACCGATCGCGGGGTCGGTACGCGCGGAACGATCGCCAACCACGCCATGCCGATGATCTCGCTGCCGCGAAGCATGACTACGGCCCGGTGTGACCGCCGGTTCCGTTGGGCCCACAGCACGAAGCTGTGAACGAACTCGTCGTGGTTGATGGTAGGTGTTCGACCGTTTTCCAAGTCCCATTGCCAGCGAAACTCGGCGAGCGTGGCGAGCTCATCGTCGTTCGGAGGGCGGACTGCGAGATCGTCCATGCGGTCAGTGTGCGACAAGCGATCGCCTGCGTGCTGCCCGGCTCTGCGGTCGCGCGCAGGACGGCGCAGCGGGGCGCGTGGGGCACCCGTCGCAGTGCACAAACGAAACCCCCAGGTCTGGTGTGGACACCTTCCGACCTGGGGGTTTTGTGGTGGAGCGGATGACGGGAATCGAACCCGCGTTCTCAGCTTGGGAAGCTGATGTTCTACCATTGAACTACATCCGCACGTCGCCCCATAGGATACACAGTTCGGCGACCCGGAGATCAACCCCCTCCCCGGTGAGAACTCGTTCACGTCTTGACCTGGACTCGATAAGTGACAACACTTGTTGTCTCAAGCAGAATCGTGTCGCGGAAGGCAGGTCGTGCGATGGTCACCGAGGTTGTTGCGGGGAGTGGTTCTGACGTGCGGCTGCCGGACCCCGAGCTGTTCCGGCAGGGTCCGTTGCGCCTGGCGAAGGCGCTGTGGAGCACTGGTGATCTGCGCGCAGAGCCTGCCCAGCTGCGGCGATTGCGCGGTTATGCCGAGGCAGGCGACCCGCCTGCGGACGCGCTCGTGCGGATGATTGATGCGATGCCGCACGGGCGTGGTCATGCGCTGTTCGAGCAGGCACTGACGCAAGGTATCGCCAGCGTGCACGACGCGCCGGACGAGCTGGTGGCGTTCTTCGCCGATGTCGAGGCCACCCCGTACTGGGTGGATCCGGCACGCCTTGACCGGGGAGCGCGCGCCATCACCAGGACCGGACTGCTGGGGATGTTCCCGCTCGCCGACATGTCGCTCATGGGTGGTTATCTCGCCTCGCGCGCCGCCAAGACGCTGGTCGCGACCGGCGATCTGGAGTACACCGCCCCCAAACGCCTGATCGAGACCGCCACCTGGTGGCTGGATGTCACGACTCCGGGCGCGATGCGGCACGGCGCCATCGGGTACTGCTCCGCGCTACGCGTGCGGCTGGTGCACGCACATGTACGCGCGGCCATGCAGCGTCGGAAGGATTGGGACTACGAAGCCTGGGACCATCCCGTCAACCAGGTGCAGACTGTTGGCACGCTGCTACTGTTCTCCCAGGTGTTCGTGCTCGGTACGCAGATGCTCGGCATCCGCTACAGCAAGCGGGAGCGTGACGACATCCTCCACCTGTGGCGCTACATCGGGTGGCTGATGGGGGTGGACGAAGGGTTGCTGCCCGCCACCGAAGAGGACGCCTGGCGGATGCTGTGGCTGCTGGCTGCGACAGAGTTCATCCCAGACGACGATTCCAAGCGCCTGGCCAGCGCGCTGCTGGAGACACACGGCGGCGTCGCTGAGCGCTTCGGCGCGCTCGGCGAGCTGGTGGGAGGCGCGTCGATCGCGCTGCATTCGGCGATCAGCCGGATGCTCATCGGTGACCGCAACGCGGATTACCTCGATCTGCCGAAGCAGCCGCTCGCGCAGGTGGTGGTGCTGGGTCTGGCTTCGGCCAACTTCGTGGTCGAGACGGTGCGCAAGCGGGTACCGGGCGCGACGTTGTTGCAGGAGAAGGTGGGTGCGATCGCGCGGACGCAGTACGCCCGCCAGCTGGGCAGACTGGTGGACCTCGATCAGAGTTATGCCTCCCATATGGCAGGCTAGGGAGCCGAACGTGACGTCCGTTCCGTCTACGGCCCTGAACGTCACGTTCGGCTCCACCCCACCAGGGAGTTGATGTGCTGCTCAGTGATCGCGACCTCCGCAAGGAAGTCGAGGCAGGCAGGCTCGGCCTGCACCCGTACGACACCGAGATGGTGCAGCCTGCCAGCATCGACGTGCGCCTCGACCGGTACTTCCGGGTATTTGACAACTCCAAGTACACCCATATCGACCCGGCGCTGCAGCAGGACGAGCTGACCTCCCTCGTCGAGCAGGAGGGCGACGACCCGTTCGTGCTGCATCCAGGGGAGTTCGTGCTGGCCTCGACATTCGAGCAGGTCACCCTCCCCGACGATCTGGCAGGCAGGTTGGAGGGTAAGTCCTCCCTTGGCAGGCTCGGCCTGCTGACCCACTCCACTGCTGGCTTCATCGACCCGGGCTTCACCGGGCACATCACCCTGGAGCTGTCGAACGTGGCGAACCTGCCGATCACACTGTGGCCCGGCATGAAGATCGGCCAGCTCTGCCTGTTCCGGCTGTCCAGCCCCGCCGACTTCCCGTACGGCACGGCCGAGGCGGGTTCCCGGTACCAGGGGCAGCGTGGACCAACCCCGAGCAGGGCCTACAAGAACTTCCACCGCTCCGACACCAGCAGGCAGGAGAGGCAGTAGCGCAGTCGCGCGGCGACCCGCAGCGGGATTCACAAGCGAAAACAAGGGGCGCGTGGTGGCCCGTAAGGCCTGCCACGCGCCCCTTGTTCGCTGGGGTTGGCGGTCAGGTCGTCGTAGCTGAACCGTCCCCGCCGCCTGCTTCGAGGTCGGGAGCACCGGTGGGCACTGACGCCTCGCGCTGCTCGCTTCGCTTCACCGACTCCAGCAGCAGCTGGGCAACGTCGACGACCTGGACGTTCTCTGCGGTGCCCTCGTTCTCCCGCTGCGTCACGCCGTCGCCGAGCATCACCCGGCAGAACGGGCAGCCGGTCGCGATCTTCGACGGCGCGGTGCCCAGTGCCTCGTCGACTCGTTCCACGTTGATGCGCTTGCCGATGTGCTCTTCCATCCACATGCGGGCACCACCGGCACCGCAGCACATCGAGCGGTCGCCGTGCCTCGGCATCTCGCGGAACTGCGCGCCGGAGGCCTCCACCAGGTCGCGGGGCGCCTCGTAGACCTTGTTGTGCCTGCCGAGGAAGCACGGGTCGTGGTAGGTCACGCCCTCGGAGACCGGGGCGACCGGGGTGAGGCGTTTCTCCCGCACCAACCGGTTGAGCAACTGCGTGTGGTGCACCACCTCGTACTGGCCGCCCAGCTCGGGGTACTCGTTGGCCAGCGTGTTGAAGCAGTGCGCGCAGGTCACCACG
This sequence comes from Haloechinothrix sp. LS1_15, assembly GCF_033042135.1. NCBI lineage: Bacteria > Bacillati > Actinomycetota > Actinomycetes > Pseudonocardiales > Pseudonocardiaceae > Haloechinothrix > Haloechinothrix sp. LS1_15. Next base: position 273,960 of record NZ_WBXM01000001.1, read on the forward strand.
ATCTTGCGCTGTAGCGGCTCCACATCCTCGAAGACCGAGTTGAGCACCTCGACGTTCTGCTGCGCCAGCATCTGGAACACGAACTCGTTCCCCGCGCGGCGGGCGGGGTCACCCGTGCAGGTCTCCTCCGCGCCGAGCACCTTGTACTTCACACCTGCGATGTGCAGCAGCTCGGCCACCGCCTTGGTGGTCTTCTTCGCGCGGTCCTCGAACGCGCCCGCGCAGCCGACCCAGAACAGGTACTCGGCATCGCCCCACTCGCCGTCGAACACCGGCACCTCGAAGTCGAGCTCCTTGGTCCACTCCAACCGGTCCTTCGCGTTCTGGCCCCAAGGGTTGCCTTTGTTCTCCAGGTTCTTGAACATCCCGCCGAGTTCGGTCGGGAAGTTCGACTCGATCATCACCTGGTAGCGCCGCATGTCGACGATGTGGTCGACGTGCTCGATGTCCACCGGGCACTGCTCCACGCACGCACCACAGTTGGTGCAGGACCACAGCACCTCGGGATCGATCACGCCCATCTCCTCGGGGCCACCGACCAGCGGGCGCTCCGCCTCGGCCAGCGCGAGCGCGTCGATGTTCTCGTGGCCGTTCCCCTGGGTGAGACCGATCTCCTCACCCATCATGTCCTTCTTGCCACCAGCCTGCAGGTACGGCGCCTTGGCGTAGGCGTGGTCGCGAAGCTGGGTGATCAGCATCTTCGGCGACAGCGGCTTACCGGTGTTCCATGCGGGGCACTGGTCCTGGCACCGGCCGCACTCGGTGCAGGTGGTGAAGTCCAGCCAGCCCTTCCAGCTGAAGTCCTCCACCTGACCGGCACCGAAGACGTCCTTCTCGGGGTCGGCCTCCTCGAAGTCGATCGGCTTGCCGCCGGAGAGCATCGGCTTGAGCTTGCCGAGTGCCTCGCTGCCGTCGTCCTCGCGCTTGAAGTAGATGTTGAAGAAGGCGCTGAACCGGTGCCAGGCGACGCCCATGGTGAGGAACCGGGCGACGACGATCAGCCAGATCATGCCGCTCATCAACTTCACGAAGGCGGCCACCGACACCCACACGGGGTCGGACGGCATGAGTTCCGAGAGCGGCTGGGTGAGGAAGCTGCTCCACAGCGGCTGGTCCTTGATCCCGGAGGCGAACTGGAAGGTCCGCACGCCGATGAAGCCGAGCCCCTCGATGATGACCACGGCCTCCACGAAGTAGGCCTGCCAGAAGTTGGAGCCCGCGAACCGCGACTGGCGGTCGGCGCGCCGTGGGTGGTTGAGCTGGCGGATGACGACCAGCGCCACACCACCGGCCACGGTGCCGATGCCGAGCAGCTCGACGATCAGGCCCCATACAGCCCAGTCGCCGATGATCGGCCAGTGGAACTCGGGGTAGAAGACCTCGCCGTAGGCTTCGAACAGCACGATGGCGCCGAGGATAAAGCCCCACATCACCAGCCAGTGCCACGGACCCACGTGGCGGAGCTTGTTCATCTTGGTGTGTGCGGCGAACTCCTTGAGCATGTTCAGCAGCCGCGGCAGGAACGGCCCGTTACGGCTGGAGTCCGGCTGTCCGAGCTTGATCGTGCGGACGATGCGCATGATCGCGCCGATGAACATCGCCCACGCGACGATGCTCACCGCGACAGCGATCCCGCCGAGCGTGATCTCTACAGCACCCATGGGGCGGCGCCTTTCGTTCGGGCTTGATGGCTTCGTGGTGGGTTGGAGCGTAACGCTTCCTACCGATCAGTAGTTCATGAGCGAACCCTAAGTCCCACCGATGTGGTATACGACTCGCAGCATATCTGTACGATAGTCCAGGTATTGTGCTGTTAGCCCGACCAGCCTATCCGGCGGGTGGTCCGGTGTCCGGTAGCGGCGCTACGGGCGGAGATTCCTCGAGAGGGTGAGGTTCCCTCGATGACACAGCGATCCCATGTCGACGGGCGGAAGGCGCGCGGCGAGCGGCGCCGCCAGGAGATCATCGATGCTGCCCTGCGAGTGATCGAGCGGGATGGGGTCGCGGGCGTGACTCACCGCACCGTGGCGCGGGAAGCGGGAGTCCCGTCCGCCTCGATCACCTACCACTACGCGACCCTCGACGACCTGTTGATCGCCACCCTCATCTCGTGCGCGCGCGACATGGCCACCGAGGTGTACTGGATGATCGACCGTGCCCGATCCCGGGAAGGTCTACGTCGCACCGCAGCAGGCGGGCGTGGCGGGGCGAGCGCCGCCGACGAGGTCTCCCGGCTGCTCGCCGAGGCCCTCGGCCCGCAGCGTGGCCGGACCATGGCCGAGTACGAGCTCTACCTGATGGCCGCGCGCAAGCCGGAGCTGCGACCGGCGGCGCGCCGTTGGCTCGACGTGCTCACCTCGATGGTGCGCCACGACGACGAGGTCGCTTTCCGGGTGTTTCTGGCGGGCATCGACGGGCTGCTCATCCAGGGCCTGATCGACGACGAGCCCCCGACCGCCGACGAGCTCCGCCCCGTGGTCGAGTACCTGCTCAAGCCCCACTAGCGGTGGTCCGGCTGTCCGGACCCGAGCCGAAGGGGCCCTTGGGTACATATTCGGTACCCAGGGAGTCCTTCGGCTCGCACCTGGCGGGCAGTCACCGCGCGTTGGCGCCGGTTGGGTGGGTCGTGACCTGGTCTGCGCCGTGGGCGCGCAGGAAACGGCCCGTGTAGTCGTTGGCCGCGCGGGCTTCCGGTAGATTCGCCCAGCCCTGGAAGACGTGTATCTGCCCCGGCCAGACCTGCAGCTCGCAGGGGATGTTCGCGGCCCGCAGCGACTCGAGCATCCGCTCGGCATCCACACGCAGGCACTCTGTGTCGCCGACTTGGATCAGGGTGGGCGGCCAGTCGCGTTTGTCGGCACCGAGCACATCCACCCGCGGGTCCGAACTGTCCGTGCCCTGCAGGTACGCCTCGCACACCCGCCGGGTCGTTAGCGGTGAGATGAACGGGTCCGTGTGCTTCTCGTCCAGCTCGTGCAGCCGCGTGCAGCTCAGGTCCAGCAGCGGTGAGTAGAGCGCGGCGGCGGCGGGCATCGGCAGGTCGCTGCGTGCCAGGTCCGCCAGCAGGCATGCCGCCAGGTGCCCGCCTGCGGAGTCACCGACGACGCGGATGCGCTCGGGCGCGATCCCGCGATCCAGCAACTCTCGGTAGGCGGTCAGTGCGTCATCGGCGGCGGCAGGGAACGGGTACCGCGGCGCACGCCGGTAGTGCGGCAGGAACACCGGCATCCGGCTCGCCCGTGACAGCTCGTGCGCGAGCACCCGGTGCGAGCGGTGGGAGCCGAACACGAAGCCACCACCGTGCAGGTGCAGCACGACTCCGTTGGCCGCATGCGCGTCCGTGGCGCGTAACCAGGTCCCGCCGATGGTGCCGTGGCGGGCGGTCCAGGTCGTGGCCGTTCGGTCGAGCCGCGCGAGCCCGACCAGGTCGGTGAGCGTGCGTAGCGCGTGCAGCCGGATGCCGTGGGGGCGCCACAGGTCCACACGCGGCCGGACCTGGCGCCGGTAGATGTCGACGAGCTGCGCGCTCTGCGGGCTCGGGGTTTCCGGGATGGGGACGGTCGTATCCGTCGTCTCGGCCTGTGTGACCACGCAGCACCTCCTCACTCCTCGACTGGCCGATTGTTCCGGCTGGGGCCGGTTCGGGGTTACGGAGCCGGGAACCTCCAGGGTACGACGCGGAGACAGAGTGTCGAGGTGTCGAGCGCGTTCGGTGTGGCCGTTACCTACAGGCCGATACGCTCGAGGGCCGCGTCGAGGTCGTGCAGCGCAGGCTCGGAGTTGCCGCCGATGGCGGCTCGTAGGTACACCCCATCGCCCAGGGTAGCGACGAGCTCGGCCAGCACCGGGTCGGCGGTGTGCTCGCGCAGCACGGTACGCCAGCGTTCGAACACTTCGCGGGAGACTTCGGCGACCCGCTCGTCGAACAGCACCAGGCGGACGGCGGCCATCGTCGTACGGTGCAGTGCGGCGTCAGCGCCGACGTCGGTGGCTGAGCTGTGCAGGTAGTACCGCACGATGCCTTCCGGTGCTCGTCGCGCGTGCTCGATCTCGCGCTCGTTCAGCTGCGACCAGCGTTCGAGTAGCCCGTTCAGCAGCGCGTCCTTCGAGCCGAAGTGATAGAGCAGGCCGCCCTTGGACACCGATGCCTTGGCGGCGACGGACTCCAGCGTTACGGCGGATGGACCGTGCTCGATGAGGATGTCTTCGTACGCGTCCAGGATGCGATCGCGGGAGGACGGCCTGGCCATAGTGATACTATACCGTCCGGACGGTATAGTAAGCAACGGCGCCGGGGCGGGGCCGGTGGGGCACGGGGCCACGCCCCGGCGCCGGGTGCTCCCCCACTGGTCAGCGCTCGTGGATGCCGGTGATGATGGCCCGCCCGATGGCGTGGCTGAACAGGTTGAAGCCGAGGAACGCCGGGGTGCCGTCGGAGAAACCGAGCGATTCGACGTCCACGGCATGCACAGCGAACATGTAGCGGTGCGGCCCGTGCCCCGGTGGCGGGGCGGCGCCGATGTAACGGCGGGCACCGGCATCGTTGGGCAGCGTGACCGCACCGGACGGCACGCCGCTGCCGCTGTCGTCACCCGCGCCGGAGGGTAGCTCGGTCACCGATGCCGGGATGTCGAAGACGGCCCAGTGCCAGAAGCCGCTGGCAGTCGGCGCGTCCGGGTCGAAGCAGGTAACCGCGAAGCTCTTGGTTCCCTCAGGGAACCCGGACCAGCTCAGCTGGGGCGAGACGTCCTGGCCGCCGGCGCCCATGATCCCGGAGACCTGGGCGGTAGCCAGCGGCGAGCCATCGGTGAGGTCGGTGCTGGTCAGGGTGAAACCGGGTAGCTGCGGCAGGAAGTCATAGGGATTGGGTGGCTGCGCCATCGTTCCTCCTGGTTCTCGTACGACGTTCGGAACTCCCCGTCCAGCGAGCCTAGTAGTGAGCCGACCAAGCCTGATCAGGTGAGCCACCGCTCCGGTGGGAGCGAGCCGAGGGGGCTTGTTCGTTGTGTTTGTGATCCGCGACTCCTCAACGTGCCGAGCGCTTCGGGGAACAATCGATGCAGCGCAGGCGTTGCCCGGTAAGGAATATTGAGTGAGCATGACTCAAGGTCGGTTTGACGGCGGTATGCTGAAGTCGGTACGACTTGAGTCAAGCATGCTCAACCGGGCTATGTAAGCGAAGAGCCAGGAGGGATACACACATGTCGCGAGTGGTCGGTATCGACCTCGGTACGACCAACTCGGTCGTCGCCGTCCTCGAAGGCGGTGAACCGACGGTCATCGCGAACTCGGAGGGGGCGCGAACCACGCCCTCGGTGGTGGCGTTCGCCAAGAACGGCGAGGTGCTCACCGGTCAGCCAGCTAAGAACCAGGCTGTCACCAACTCGGCCCGGACGATCCGGTCGGTCAAGCGCCACATGGGCACCGACTGGAAGCAAGAGGTCGACGGGAAGAACTACACCCCGCAGGAGATCAGCGCGCGCGTGTTGATGAAGCTCAAGCGGGACGCGGAAGCCTACCTCGGCGAAGAGGTCACGGACGCAGTCATCACCGTCCCGGCCTACTTCGAGGACGCCCAGCGGCAGGCCACCAAGGAAGCGGGCCAGATCGCCGGGCTGAACGTACTGCGCATCGTCAACGAGCCGACGTCGGCAGCGCTGGCCTACGGCCTGGACAAGGGCGAGAAGGAGCAGACCATCCTGGTCTTCGACCTCGGTGGTGGAACGTTCGACGTCTCGCTGCTCGAGCTTGGTGAGGGCGTCGTCGAGGTTCGCGCGACCAGCGGCGACAACCACCTCGGTGGTGACGACTGGGACGAACGGATCGTCGACTGGCTGGTCGACAAGTTCAAGGCTTCGCACGGCATCGACCTGAAGAAGGACCCGATGGCGCTGCAGCGCATCAAGGAGGCCGCCGAGAAGGCCAAGATCGAGCTGACCAGCGCATCGACCACTAACATCAACCTGCCCTACATCACGGTCGACGCGGACAAGAACCCGCTGTTCCTGGACGAGACGCTGTCGCGGGCCGAGTTCGAGAAGATCACCTCGGACCTGCTGGACCGCACCAAGGCGCCGTTCAACAACGTCATCAGGGACGCGGGCATCTCGGTCGGCGATATCGACCACGTGGTGCTCGTCGGTGGCTCCACCCGGATGCCTGCCGTCGTCGACCTGGTCAAGGAGCTGACCGGTGGCAAGGAGCCGAACAAGGGCGTCAACCCGGACGAGGTCGTCGCCGTGGGTGCGGCTCTGCAGGCCGGTGTGCTCAAGGGTGAGGTCAAGGACGTCCTGCTGCTGGACGTGACCCCGCTGTCGCTGGGTATCGAGACCAAGGGTGGCGTGTTCACCAAGCTCATCGAGCGCAACACCACCATCCCTACCAAGCGCAGCGAGATCTTCTCCACGGCTGACGACAATCAGCCCTCGGTGCAGATCCAGGTTTTCCAGGGTGAGCGGGAGATCGCCGCGCACAACAAGAAGCTCGGCAGCTTCGAGCTCACCGGCATCCCGCCCGCGCCGCGCGGTGTTCCGCAAATCGAGGTCACCTTCGACATCGACGCCAACGGCATCGTGCACGTGACCGCGAAGGACCTCGGCACGGGCAAGGAGCAGAGCATCAAGATCACTGGGGGTTCCGCGCTTCCGAAGGAAGACATCGACCAGATGATCAAGGATGCCGAGCAGCACGCCGAGGAGGACCGCCAGCGTCGCGAGGCGGCCGAGACCCGCAACCAGGCCGAGACGTTGGTCTACCAGACGGAGAAGTTCCTGGGCGAGAACGAGGACAAGCTTTCCGACGAGGTCAAGACCAAGGTCAAGGGTGCGATCGACGAGGCGAACGAAGCCTTGAAGGGCGAGGACACCGAGGCGATCCGCTCGGCCATCGAGAAGCTGACCAACGAGTCCCAGGCCATGGGCTCGGCGCTGTACTCGGACACGGGTGCCGCGGCTGGCGCTGCCGGTGCGGCAGGTGCTGCCGGTGCGGCAGGTGCTGGCGAGACCGCTGCCGACTCGGGCCAGGACGCCCAGTCGGGCCAGGAGGACGTCGTGGACGCCGAGATTGTCGATGAGGACGACAAGAAGTGACAGCACGAGAGCAGGAAACAGGCGACCAACCGGAAGAGCCCGTCGTCGTGCGTGACCGCAGGAAAGTGGACCCGGAAACGGGTGAGCTCAGGACGCAGGCCACGGAGACCGATCTCGCTCACGAGGCGACCGCCGGTGGTGACGACCTCGCTGGACCGAGCGGGGTCGCCACCTCGACGGGGGACGCTGAGCAGGTCAGTGACCTGGAGCGGCAGCTCGCCGAGCGGACCGCCGACCTGCAGCGGATCCAGGCTGAGTACGCCAACTACCGCAAGCGGGTCGACCGGGACCGGGAGGCTGTCATCGCCTCGGCGAAGGCTTCGCTGATGGGCGAGCTGCTCCCGCTGCTCGACGACATTGAGCGCGCCGAGTCGCACGGCGACCTGACGGGTGCGTTCAAGGCCGTCGCCGACAAGCTCATCAGCACCCTCCAGCAGGCGGGGCTGGAGCCGTTCGGCGAGGAGGGCGAGCCGTTCGACCCGAGCGTGCACGAGGCCGTGCAGCACACCACGTCCAGCGACGTGGACGGTCCGACCGTGACCGCGGTACTGCGGCGCGGTTACCGCATGGGTGATCGGGTCGTGCGCTCGGCGATGGTGGCCGTGACCGATAGCGATTCGGCGACACCCGATGTTCCGGGTGACGTGACCGTCGACGGCGAGACAGGCCAGCCGAACCAGGAGGTCGGGACATCATCTGGTGAGCAGGAACAGCAGAACTGATCGAGTTGACGCGGAAGGAGGGGACGTCCGGTGAGCGCTCGGGAGTGGATCGGCAAGGACTTCTACCGCGAGCTGGGCGTCTCCCCCGACGCGTCGCAGGAAGAGATCAAGAAGGCCTACCGCAAGCTCGCCAGGGAGAACCATCCCGACGCCAACCCGGGAGACGCCGAGGCCGAGCGCAAGTTCAAGGCGGTCTCGGAAGCCTACGGGGTGCTCTCCGACCCGGAGAAACGCAAGGAGTACGACGAGGCCCGTAGCCTGTTCGGTGCCGGCGCCGGAAGCGGGGCTGGTGCAGGCGGGCGTGGCTTCCCCTTCGGCGCCGGGAGCGGCCCCGACGGTGGAGGTTTCGAGTTCACCGATCTGTTCGGTGGCGCGAGTCGTGGCCAGCAGCCCGGCGGATTCGGGGGCCTCGGCGACATCCTTGGCGGCCTGTTCGGCAGGCGCGGCGGCGGTGGTGCCACCACCGGCACTGCGGGTCCCACGATGGCGCAGCGCGGCAGTGACGTGGAGACCGACGTCCGCATCGATTTCGCCGAGGCCGTCAAAGGCGCGACAGTCCCGTTGCGGCTCACCAGCCCGGCGAGCTGCGGTACCTGTGGTGGTAGCGGGTCGCGCCCCGGAACGTCGCCGCGCACCTGCGGGTTGTGCGGCGGTGTCGGGTTGATCAGCACCAGCCAGGGTTCGTTCGCGTTCTCGGAGCCTTGCCGCGAGTGCCGCGGTCGCGGCACCATTGTGGACTCTCCCTGCACCGAGTGTCGTGGTGCAGGTACGAGCACCCGGACCAGGACACTCACTGTGAGGATCCCGCCGGGGGTGTCCGACGGCCAGCGGATCCGGCTGGCAGCGCAGGGCGAGCCGGGACGCGGCGGAGCGGCCGCGGGTGATCTGTACGTGCGTGTGCACGTCACGCCGCACAAGGTCTTCGGCAGGTCGGGTAACAACTTGACGATCACAGTGCCGGTTGACTTCTCCGAGCTGGCGCTCGGTGCCACGATCTCGGTACCGACCCTGGAGGGCAAGGTGTCGGTGAAGATCCCTCCGGGGACCGACAGCGGGAAGGTGCTGCGGGTGCGCGGTAAGGGCATCGCGAAGCGGGACGGATCCACGGGTGACCTGCTGGTCACGCTGCAAGTGAATGTTCCGTCGTCGCTGAGCGAGAAGGCCGCTTCGGCGCTGCGCACCTACACCGAGGAGATGGCTGATCATGATCCGCGTCCTGAGATCACGAGGATGCTGAAGGAGCGGTGATGGCGATGGCGATAGGGTTCGGTGAACTTCCCCATGGCGCGGACGAGCACACACCGGTCTTCGTGATCTCGGTGGCCGCTGAGCTGTCCGGCCTCCACGCGCAGACACTGCGGTCGTATGACCGCATGGGGTTGGTGTCACCGGGCCGTACCGCTGGCGGCGGCAGGCGGTACTCGGTGCGTGATATCGCCATGCTGCGCGAGGTGCAGCGGTTGTCCCAAGAGGACGGTGTCAACCTCGCGGGAATCAAGCGCATCATCGAGCTGGAGAACGAGATCGAGTCGTTGCGGGACCAGGTGGCCCGGCTGAACGAGGAGCTTGCCTCAGCCTACGCCGCCGCCGAACAGGCCGCGGCGGCTGTGCACGCCTCGTACCGCAGGGATCTGGTGCCGTTCCGCAAACGGGATGCGCTGGTGGTGTGGCGCCCGCCGAACCGGCGGTAGCCCTCGCGCGACGACTCGGGGCTTCAGCCGCGCAGCTTCTCCTCCAGCGCGGACAGTTTCTGCGCGATGCTCATCGTGTCACCTCCGGTAAGGGTGCACCAGCCGGAACCGTCGGGGGTGAGCAATAGCCTCCCCGACTCGGTGTCGATCCAGCACGGCATGGGTGCAGTGGTGGTGTGCCGACGGTTCATTCCGTCACGGATAGCGGCGTACAGCTGGCCCGCGCTCTGCCGTTCCAGGTCGAGCCAGCGCTGCATGCGCTTGGCGTCACTGGACGACGGGCCGGGCGGTAGCGACTTTCCGGCTTGTAGCGCTTCCAGCTCGGCCACCGAGCAAGTGATCGACTTCAGCTGTGCCGGGGGTGTTTCCGGGAGCGCGGCCGCTAGCCGTACCCCGAGCTGTTCATGTGGGATTGGTTCGAGATGGATGTCGGCACCGTGCTTGGTGATCAGCAGGGCGTCCCGTCCGATCATGGCGGTGCGTGCGGTCCATTGGTCGCCTTCGGGTGAGACGGCGAAAGTGTAGTACTCCACGGCAGGGCGCTGCACGAGGCGCAGCGTGTCGTGGAAGTCCTCGCTGACCCGGTTACCCGAGGTGAGGCCCTGCTCCCGCAACTCGTGCAGGATGCGGACATCCCGCTCTCGGGCGAGCTCCGGCGGGTACCAGAGCTCGCCCCCGACCAGGGTTGGGTGGGGTTCGCCCAGATTCTCCTTGTCGAGCAGGGTGGTGTAGGTCTCCAGGCTGATGGTGATCGGTTTCGTGATCACGAATGTTGCTCCCCCTCGGACTCACCGGTTCATTCGCCGATGACGCCGTCGATGATGACCATGCCGGTGACGGGGTCGTACTCTTTCTCGCCGTGTTCGTCGCGCACCACCGGCAGGCCGGTGTCGAGTTGCTCGTCCTGGATGAACTTGCGCTGGTGGGTGTCGTCCTCGCCACCCTGGCCACCACGACCGCCAGCTCCGGCGCCCATCATGCCGCCCATCGGCGCCCGCGCCCCGGCCGCGGCACCACCGCCCGCGCCGCCCCCGGCCGCACCAGCCGCGCCCGAGCCCGTCGGGCCGAAGCCGCCCTGCCCACTCATCGCGCCGGGACCAGCCACACCGCCGACACCAGCAGCGCCGCCTGCGGCGCCACCGGGTCGTGCGCCCGCGGCACCGCCTGCGGCCAGACCCCCAGCGGCCATACCTGCACCCCCGGCGACCGCCCCCGATCCCACCGGCCCGAAATCACCGCCCGACCGGCCTGCGGCACCACCGATTCCCGAAGCGCTCGTGCCACTCGGCGGGATCACCGTGCCATCCGGCCGCACCAAACTGCCATCCGGACGCCGGATCGACCCGTCCGGATACCGGATACTGCCATCCGGCAACCGCACCGCACCCGAACCAACACCAGCCCCGGCCCCGGTGCCACCACCAGCACCACCCCCGACAGCACCACCAACAGCAGCCCCACCAGGCACCCCCGGCGCCACCGCCGAACCACCAGACGCACCCGCAGCCCCGGAACCGCCGTAGGCACCACCACCGGCGCCCATGCCAGCGGCCGCCGACGGGGCGGTAGCCCCGGAGCCCCCCACCGCGCCGGGACCGCCGGTGCCTGCACCCGAGCCACCGCCGAGCTCGGGGATAGTGATGTCGCCGTAGCTCGCCTGCAGCGGCGGCTGGTTCCGATGGGTGGCGGTGACGTATTCTTCGTACGCTTGGATGTTCTGCATGTTCTTCTTGCCCCATTCGGCGTTGAGCTCCTCCTGGGAGGTCCCGAACGGGGTGTAGGTGCCCCAGAACCCGGCTTCCGGCGCCTCATCTGGAACGTCCTCCATCTTGTTCCGCGCCGTCTCGAAGGCGTGCGACTGGTTGCTCATGCTGCGCCCGGCCGGATCGAGGTTCGACGAGGCGGTGCCTGCGGCTTCGAACAGCTGGTGGATGCCCCCTTTGACCTTCTCGGCGGTCTCCCCTCGCCAGGAGTCGTCCACCGACATCTCCAGCGCCGCCAGCTCGGTCATCAGCTCGTCGTGCTCGTCACGCAGCTTCCGGGAAGCATCCTGCCCCTCCACAAGCGAGGCGGGCACGCCTGTGCCCCTGGTGCATGAGTCGGTAGATCGCGCTTCCGCTGTAGCACTGCGGGTCAGCCCCGGTCATGATGCCCCTCCGTGAAGTGTTTCCATACCGAGTTCAGCGAGTTCGTACGCCGATTCGCAGGGTGTGTCGTGGTGCGCGTTCCTGTCGTCACTAGCGGAGAGCTGGATGGTGAAGGTGATGTCGTCCTGTATGCCGACATAGACATCGCAGTAACCGAGGTCTCGTCGATCTCTCTTACTGGCGAAGACCGCTGGGTAGCCGTCGATGTCCTCGGCTTCGGCGAACAGTTCAGTGGTTCCCTGTTCGTTCAGCGAATAGATGTGACTTAAACCTTCGGACCCAGGTTCGCTTAGCACTGCACTGAATCCGCCAGCATGATGATCGTCACTGGCGAGCGAGTAGCGACATCGCAGACCTGTCGCCCCGTCGGCGTCCGACTTCGTGTCAGCCACGGGGTACCCAGCTGTTTCAGCGAGTTCTTCTTCGGAGAAGATCGAGCAGGGATCTCGTTGGAATGATTCAAGTTCGGTGATCGGATCGTCGACTGCCGGTGCGCCGCTGTGTGGCAGATCCACATCCGCTGGCTCTTGAGCGTTTGCCTCCTGGTTCGTGCCGTCAGTGTGCTCCGGTTCTCCAGGAGTATCGTTGGCGCAGGCCGCTAGTAGTAGCGTTGCCAGGGCAGTGGCAGCGAGCGTTCGGGCGCTTTTCATCAGAGCTGAGTCCCTCGCAGGTCACTGGCGATGTTCTGCTCATGCGCCACATAGTCGTCCTTGACTAGTTCGAGCATTTTTTGAAATTCGAGGTAGCCAGTGATGGCCTTGTCGTGGAAGTCTTCGTAGTCGTATGCCATGGTTTCTGCGGTTTGCTTGTACTGTTGACTGGCGTACTCGTGTCCACCATCGATCGCATGCAGATATCCGGTAGCCTCGCGGGCCGTCTCAAGCTGCTGGAGCATTCCGCGCACTCGTTGGATGATTTTGTCGATGCCTTCTTCGGTGAATTCGATGTCGCCGATTTTGCCGGAGAGTTCCGCGCGGGCGCGGGCTTCGTGCATGTAGTTGATGGCTTTGTAGTAGTCGCCGACGATGGGCATGTGTTCGAGGTCTTTGCGGTCGAGGGTGCCGGTCTGGCTGCCGGAGGCCTCGTTCTGGTTGGCGGCCTGCTCGTCCTGGCTGCCAGCGTCGTCGTTGTCGTTGTACAGGCGCGCGCCTGGCCTGTCTTCGAGCGGTGGCGGGCTTCCGGCCATGGTGTGGTCACTCCCCAACTACGCGTTACCGGCGTCGCAGCCCCAGTGGCGTCGACGGCACATCACATTGTGTTGAAGCTAGCAATGGCCCGTAGGGCCTGCAATCGATTCAGTCCAACTCACATCCCGGTTCGGCGCCGCTGCACGTGCAGCGAATGCGTGCCTAGTCCGTCGGGAACGAGTCGTAGGAGATCTGGTCGAAGGTGGTGCCTGCGACCAGCATGCGGGACACGGTGGCGCGGATCATCTCCGGCGACCCCGCGATCAGCACGTCGTATCCGGTCCATGGTCCGTAGGACGTGACGATCTCGGGCAGGGTTCCGGCGAATCCACCGGGAACCGAGCCGTCCTCGGTGACCGGAGTGAGGCTCAGCCACGGGTACCGGCCTGCCAGCTGACGCAGCTCGTCGAGCTGGTAGAGATCGCTCGCGGTCCGGCCGCCGAAGAACAGCTCGACGTTGGGCGTGTTCGTGCGCTGTTCGAGCTCGCCGATCACTGCGCGCATCGGTGCCAGCCCGGTTCCGCCCGCGATGAGCAGCATGTCCCGATCGGCTGCGGGGTTCATCCACAGGTTTCCCATCGGAGACCCGATCCGCCACCGGTCCCCGATCTGCACGTGGTGCACCAGGGGGCGGCTCACCCAACCGCTGTCCACGGTGCGCACGTGGAACTCCATGATGCCGTCGTCGCGGGGAGGGTTCGCTGGTGAGAGGCTGCGCCACAGCCGCGGGCGCTGCGGGATCTCCACGCTGACGTACTGCCCGGACCGGTACGGCACCGGCTCGTCGGGTTGGACGCGGATCACCGCGACCGAGCGGTCGATCCTGTGGTGGTCGACGACGGTGGCGGGCCACCACGCGGGGCCGGTGGCATCAGCCGCGCCTTCCTGCATCGTCCGGGCGACCACGGCGTACGCATCAGCCCAGGCCCGTTCCAGCTCCTCTGTCCAGTCCTCGTCGAGGTAGTGCTTCAACGCGGCCAGCAGCGCCGTGCCGACCGCTTCGAAGTGCTCGTTGACCACGTCGAACTTGCGGTGATCCCTGCCGAGCTGGCGCAGGTACGGTTCCAACTCCTGGGGCCGGTCGATCATCTGCACGACGTGCACCATCGCGTGGAAGAACCGGCTGCGCTGGACCTCCATGTTGATCGGGAACAGATCGCGGGTGTTCGGTGCGATCGTGAACAGCACAGCGTAGAAGTACCGCGCGACCTCGTCGGCCCGTGGTTCGACGGTGGCGAAGCTGTCCCGGATCAGGTGCACGACGCGTGCCGCACGGCGCTGCTGGGCAGCGTACGGGTTCTCGTGCTCCCCCGGGTCGTCGAGCGCGGCGTTGGCTGTCATCGGCGGGCGGGGCTCCAGTGGGGTACCTGTCATCTCGACCGGGCGCGGTGCTGCACCGTGCCCAGCCGCGTTGGTCGGGCGGGATCCTGCCGACCGAGCGTAACCTGATTATCCCCAAGATTGTGGATCTTGACGTTGGGCTCTCCGAGTGGATTCCGCTCCGTAGTCGCAGGCTGGCGCAATGTAGAAGCTCGTTGGGCTATTCGAGGTAATTTCCGTCTCACGGGTTCCAGTGCTCGCCCGGTGTCGTGGCACAGTATTGCGGTCTGCCGTCATCCCGGCTATCGCAACGTGGTGCGGAACGACAGCATACGGATTGTGCCCCCGACCTCGGTACGGAACGTCGTGGACCTGAAACACTCGCGCAGGCTGGCACGGATGGCCTCGGGGGAGCTGACGCCTCCCGATGGTGATTCGCAGCACACTGGAAGGGAGCGGCGATCCCGCGTGTCTCGGCGCAACCAGTACGCCGCCCCGGAACCTCACCAGCCCTACACCTACGCGGCACCCCCGTCCCCCAGTTATCCACAGCACTATCCACAGCAGTCGCCTGCGGAGAGTCAGCAGGGAAACCAGGAGTCTTCGTGCGCCGCTGGCGGTGACCAGCTCGACCGACTCGGCCAGCACGAGCAGCTCGGGCACCCGGACGAGCACAAGCCGGGCTCGACCGGTGAACATCAGCTCCAACAGGCCTACGGCACGACGAAGCGGGCGGATCGGTTCTACAACGACCAGATGCTCGATCACCTCAACGAAGACATGATGGAGTTCGTCGGGCGGATGGACATGGCGTTCGTCGCTACGGCCGACGCCAACGGTGAGGCCGACTGCTCGTTCCGGGCCGGTCCCGCCGGGTTCATCCAGGTGCTGGACAACAAGCGCATCGCCTACCCCGAGTACCGGGGCAACGGCGTGATGGCCAGTCTCGGCAACATCGCCGAGAACCCGCACATCGGCGTCATGCTGCTCGATTTCACTCGCGATCAGATCGGGCTCCACATCAACGGGCGTGCCCGCATCGTGGAGGACGACCAGATGCGGGCCGAGTTCTCCGGGATACCCACCGAGACCGTGCGAGGTCGGGTCCCGGAGCGGTGGGTCGTCGTCGAGGTGGCCGAAGCCTACATTCACTGCCGCAAGCACATCCCGCGACTCGTGCCGATGGAGCGCCAGCGCGCGTGGGGCACCGACGACACCAAGCGCAAGGGTGGCGACTACTTCAACGTCCGCCGGAACCAGCGGGAGGAACAGGCCGACCAGACCGCTCTGGCCAACCAGGCCACCCGGACGCAGTGCCAGGCGGATCAGTCGAGCGCGAACGGGTCGTAGGCGATCTGGTCGAGGCTGCTGCCAGCCACCAGCAGCCGCGAGATCGTCGCTTTGATCATCTGGGGGGATCCGGAGACGAGTACGTGGTGCTCCGGCCACGCGCCGTGCCGTGTGACGACCTCGGCCAGGGTGCCCCGCTCCGCACCGGGCAGGCTGCCGTCCTCGGTGACCGGGGTGATGCGCAGCCACGGGTTGGTCGCCGCGAGCGCGCGCAGGTCCGCGAGGTCGTACAGGTCCTCCGCGGTCCTGCCCCCGTAGTACAGGTGCACGGCCGGGTTCTTGCCCCAGCGCGACAGGTCGTCCAGGAGTGCCCGTAGCGGGGCGAGCCCGGTCCCTCCGGCGATCATCAACACGTTCCTGCCGGATTCGCGGTCCACGCTGAGCCTGCCAAGCGGGGGCCCGAGGCGCCACACGTCGCCGGGTTGGGTGTGGCTGACCAGCGCCCTGCTGACCCAGCCGCCTTCGACGGCGTGCACGTGAAACTCGATGATCCCGTCGCGCCGGGGCGCGTTCGCCGGTGAGAGGTACCGCCACAGGCGGGGGCGCTGCGGCACCTCGACGCTCATGTACTGGCCCGCGCGGTAGTTGACCGGGCTCTCCGGCCGCACCCGAATCAGCGCCAGGTCCCAGGTGAGCCTGCGGTGATCGACGACGGTGGCGGTGGTCACCGCGGGGCTGGGGTCGGCTTCGGCGGCGTCCTGCATCGAGCGAGCCACCACCGTGTAGGCCTCAGCCCAGGCGCGCTCGACCTCGGGTGTCCAGCGCGGCCCGAGGTGGTGGCGGAGCGCGCCGAGCATGGCGGTACCGATCGCCTCGTAGTGACGGGACCGTACGTGGAACTTCCGGTAGTCCCGGCCGAGCTGGTTCAGGAACGGGACCAGGTCGTCCGGCCGGTCCACCATCTGCACCACGTGCGCGATACCGCGTACCAGCTTGGCGCGTCGCACCTCGATGTTCACCGGGAACATCTCGCGGATATCGGGTGCGATCCGGAACAGCAGGTCATGGAACGTGACCGACACGTCGGCGACCTCCGGTTCCACCACCGCCCAGGTTCGCTTGATCAGCTGGACCATAGCGGCCACCGCGGGTGGGGCCTCGCGGGACAGCTGCGACTGTGGCACCGGGCTGACCGCAGCGGAGCTGTGCTCTGGGTGCGAATCCACACCGATCCAATTCGTCGTTCGGGGCAATCTTCCACTGTGTGGCACGCCGCGGCCGCGCGCGCCCGTCACCCGCTTCGTCGTCAGACTAGCGGTGCCCGTTCCACCGGTCAGCCCCCAACCAAAGGTTGGTCCCGCCCGCGAGGTCGCGGGCGGGACCAACGTGATAACTGGTACGGACGTGCAGGTCAGTCGACTTTCTCGACCTCGCGGGAACGGACCCAGGTCATGAACGACCGCAACTCGCGCTTGACCACCGGTGCCAGCACGTACAGGCCGATGATATTGAACAGCGCGAGCAGGAACAGCGTGGCGTCGACGAAGTCGAGTACGCTGCCGAAGGTCAGCACCGCACCAACCACGATGAAGAAGCAGAACACCAGTCGGTAGAGGTTCTCGCTGAAGTTGCTCTTGCCGAACAGGTAGGTCCAGGCCTTCTGCCCGTAGTAGGCCCAGGTGATCATCGTGGAGATCGCGAACAGTACGACGGCGACGGTGAGCACATGGGGGAACCAGGGCAACACCGTCTCGAAGGCGTGCGAGGTGACCGTCACGCCGTCCGGTGCCTCGCTGCGGTCGCCGGACTCGAAGACCGCTTGCTGGCCCTCATGCCAGATCGCCGGGCTGGCGATGATGATCGTCAGTGCCGTCATGGTGCACACGACCACCGTGTCGATGAACGGCTCGATCGTGGCCACCAGGCCTTCGGTGCTCGAGTGCCTGGTCTTCACGGCCGAGTGTGCGATGGGGGCGGAGCCCAGCCCGGCCTCGTTGGAGAACGCGGCCCTGGTGAAGCCGACGATCAGCGCGCCGATCGCGCCGCCGACGACGCCCTGGCCGGTGAACGCGCCCTCGAAGATCTGCCGGAACGCGTCAGGCACCGAGGTGATGTTGAACAGGATGACCACGGCACAGGCGCTGATATAGATCAGCGCCATGGACGGCACGAGCCTGCTGGTGACGTTGCCGATGGACTTGATCCCACCGAAGATCACCGCGCCGACGATCAGGGCGAGCACCAGTCCGAAGATCAGCGCGGCTCCGTCACCGGCGAGGAGTCCGTCCTCGCCGCCGGTGGTGTCGCGGAGCTGCGCGACAGTCTGGTTCACCTGGAACATGTTGCCGCCGCCGAGAGCGAAGGCGAGGATCATGACGGAGGCCAGCGCGGCCAGTGTCGTGCCCGCGATCTTGCCGACGTTGCCGGGCAGCCGTTCGGCCAGCCCTTTGCGCAGGTAGTGCATCGGTCCGCCGGAGACGGTCCCGTCCGGATGTTCCTCGCGGTACTTCACGCCGAGGGTGCACTCGACGAACTTGGTGCACATCCCGAGGAAACCGGCGAGGATCATCCAGAACGTGGCGCCCGCGCCGCCGATGGTGACCGCGACGCCGACACCCGCGATGTTGCCGAGCCCGACGGTTCCGGACACGGCCGAACTCAATGCCTGGAAGTGGCTGATCTCGCCGGGGTCGCTGTCCCGGGAGTACTTGCCGCGGACGATCTCGGTGGCGAGCTTGAACCCGCGGAACTGGATGAAGCCGAAGTAGATCGTGAACACGAACCCGGCGAGCACGAGCCAGGCCACGATCCACGGGAACTCCACGCCGAACAGGGACACCTCGTAGAAGACGAACGAGCTCAGCCCTGCGGCGATGGGGTCGAAGAGGTTGTTGATCGATTGTTCGATACGGGCAAGGAACTCGGTCTCGGCTCCGTCGGCCGGTTGGGCCAGGAGCGGAGTACCGCTATCGGGTTGGCTGGTGGCCAACGTATCCGTACTGGTTGTGGACATGGTGTCGTAGTGCACAACAAGATCGGGGCGCGGACAAGGGTGTCTTTGCCCTGAGGACCACGGACAGTGATGTTCCACACAGCTGAACGGTCGTACCAGTTTGTCCACTGTTCAGGCGAGTGCTCTGGTCTTTGTGATGCAGTGGTGTGGTTCCGGGCGGCATCCTCGACTATGTGGCACGACCTCGCTGGGCATACCGTTGGCCTGGCCTCCCGCGCGCTCCTGATTCGATAGAGTTGAGCGGAACAAACTCAACTTTTCTTGCGTTGGATTGTCAGGAGCAGGCGCTGGATCCCCGGGGGTACCGGCGGCCGATGACGTGATGAAGGACACAGGCGCAACGTGTGCACCGAGGGTGTGGCGCGAGAACGAGCTTGAGGTGAGGGATGGACGCTTTCAACCCGACAACGAAGACACAGCAGGCGATTTCGTCGGCAGTGCAAGCGGCGACCGTGGCCGGGCACCCCGACGTGACGCCCGCGCACCTACTGGGAGCGCTGCTGGCGCAGAGTGAGGGGATCGCACAGCCGTTGCTGACCACGGTGGGGGCCGACCCGGCCCAGGTCCGGTCGGAGCTGGAATCGATCACGCAAGGCTTGCCGTCGGTGACGGGTTCCGGGGTAGCGAGCCCGCAGTTCGACGCCGAAGCGGTCAAGTCGTTGACCCACGCGCAGCAGCTGGCCACGGAGCTTGGCGACGACTACGTCTCGACCGAGCACCTGCTCGTCGGTCTTGCCGCCGAGGGCGGCAAGGTGGCCGACCTGCTGCGCAGGCACCACGCTACGCCGGACGCGCTGCGGGAGGCGTTCACCGCGGTGCGTGGCTCAGCTAGGGTTACCAGCCCCGACCCGGAGGGCACTTACCAGGCGTTGCAGCAGTACGGTCTCGACCTGACCGAGCGTGCCCGTTCCGGTGATCTCGACCCGGTCATCGGCCGGGACGCCGAGATCCGCCGCGTGGTGCAGGTGCTGTCCCGGCGGACCAAGAACAACCCGGTGCTCATCGGTGATCCCGGCGTGGGCAAGACCGCCATCGTCGAGGGCCTGGCGCAGCGGATCGTCGCTGGTGACGTGC
The DNA here is from genome assembly GCF_033042135.1 of Haloechinothrix sp. LS1_15. Taxonomy (NCBI): domain Bacteria; kingdom Bacillati; phylum Actinomycetota; class Actinomycetes; order Pseudonocardiales; family Pseudonocardiaceae; genus Haloechinothrix; species Haloechinothrix sp. LS1_15. Next base: position 293,492 of record NZ_WBXM01000001.1, read on the forward strand.
CGGAATCGCTGCGTAACAAGCGCGTGGTCGCGCTCGACCTCGGTTCGATGGTTGCTGGGGCGAAGTATCGGGGCGAGTTCGAGGAGCGACTCAAGGCCGTGCTCAAGGAGATCGCCGACTCCGAGGGGCAGGTCATCACGTTCATCGATGAGCTGCACACCATCGTCGGTGCGGGAGCGACCGGCGAGGGCGCGATGGATGCAGGCAACATGATCAAGCCCATGCTGGCGCGCGGCGAGCTGCGCATGGTGGGAGCGACCACGCTCAACGAGTACCGCGAGCACATCGAGACCGATGCCGCGCTGGAGCGGCGATTCCAGCAGGTGCTCGTCAACGAGCCGTCGGTGGAGGACGCGGTCGGCATCCTGCGCGGGCTCAAGGAGCGCTACGAGGTGCACCACGGTGTGCGGATCACCGACTCGGCGCTGGTGGCCGCTGCCACGCTGTCGGACCGCTACATCACCGCGCGGTTCCTCCCGGACAAGGCGATTGACCTGGTCGACGAGGCGGCCTCCCGGCTGCGCATGGAGATCGACTCGCGTCCGGTGGAGATCGACGAGGTCGAGCGGGTCGTCCGCAGGCTCGAGGTCGAGGAAATGGCGCTGTCCAAGGAGGACGACGAAGCGTCGCGGGAGAGGCTGGCCAACCTTCGCCAGGAACTGGCCGCGCAGCGGGAGAAGCTGTCGGCGCTCACCGCGCGGTGGCAGAACGAGAAGAGCTCGATCGACCGCGTGCGTGATCTCAAGGAGCAGCTGGAACAGCTGCGCGGCGAGGCGGATCGCGCCGAGCGGGACGGCGACCTCGGCAGGGCCGCCGAGCTGCGTTACGGCAAGATCCCCTCGCTGGAGAAGGAGCTCGACAGCGCGACCGAGGCTTCAGAGTCGCAGGAGCAGGTGATGCTCAAGGAAGAGGTCGGCGCCGACGACGTGGCCGATGTGGTCAGTGCGTGGACCGGTATCCCCGCTGGCAAGCTGTTGGAGGGCGAGACCGGCAAGCTGCTGCGCATGGAGAGCGAGCTGAACCAGCGGGTCGTCGGCCAGGACGACGCGGTGCGCGCGGTTTCGGACGCGGTGCGCAGGGCACGAGCCGGGGTGGCTGACCCGGACCGCCCGTCGGGCTCATTCCTGTTCCTCGGCCCCACCGGTGTCGGCAAGACCGAGCTGGCCAAGGCGCTGGCGGAGTTCCTGTTCGACGACGAGCGCGCCATGCTGCGCATCGACATGAGCGAGTACAGCGAGAAGCACAGCGTGGCGCGACTGGTCGGCGCACCACCCGGCTACGTCGGCTACGATCAGGGTGGCCAGCTGACCGAGTCGGTGCGCAGGCGACCGTACACGGTGGTGCTGCTGGACGAGGTGGAAAAGGCGCACCAGGACGTGTTCGACGTGCTGCTGCAGGTGCTCGACGACGGCAGGCTCACCGACGGCCAGGGCCGGACGGTGGACTTCCGTAACACCATCCTGGTGCTGACCTCGAATCTCGGTTCGCAGGCCATCGCCGATGCCGGTATGGACGAGTGGCAGCGGCGGGATGCCGTGCTCAGCGTGGTACGGCAGCACTTCAAGCCGGAATTCCTCAACCGGCTGGACGACATGGTGGTGTTCCACTCGCTCGACACCGAGCAGCTCACTGCCATTGTGGATATCCAGATCGGTCGGTTGGCGGACCGGCTGGCGCAGCGCAGGCTCACCCTGGACGTCACCGACGCCGCCAAGGAGTGGCTGGCCGTCGGCGGGTTCGACCCCGTCTACGGCGCGCGTCCGCTGCGCAGGCTGGTGCAGTCGGCGATCGGCGACGAGCTGGCCCGCAAGCTGCTCGCAGGCGAGATCAAGGACGGTGACACCGTCCGCGTTGACGTCCCGGAAGCCGACAACGCCACCCGGCTGTCCGTCACCCGCGTCGACGGCTAACGGCCTGGCCGGTAGCCGCTGCTGGGCCGCCGGAACCGGTGGGCAGGGGCGAGCCGAAGGACTCCTCGGGTACCGGATAGGTACCCAACGGGCCCTTCGGCTCGCCCCGATCTGGCAGCGACACGCTGCGGTGATCGTGGTACCCGGGGGGTGCGCGATAGGGTGTACGCGTGGGTATACCGGCGTGGATCTGGTTTGTGATCGCCTTCGTCGCCCTTGTGTCGGGCCTGGCGCTGCTGGCGACCGACCGCGCGCGCGAAGGCCAGCGCAACCGGGAGCGGTTGCGCTGGGCGGACCTGCGTGGCTGGCAGTTCGCGGAGGAGGACCCGCGGATGGTCAGCCACTGGACCGAGGGCGCGATGGGCTACTTCGGCGCCGACGCCGCCGTGAACGTGGTCGCGGGTACCACGTTCACCAGCGAGGGCAGGCGCTCGGTGTACATCTTCGATCTCGAAACCGATCGGCAGATTCCCGCGATCGTGGTGGCGGTGCGGTGCGGCAAGGCGTACCCGGTGCTGTTGGAGCTGTGGCTGGCCAGCGTGCCGTTCCAGCGTGCGGAGATGCCGGAGCTGCTCGGCCCTGCCGGGCAACGCTACGCGTTCACCGACGACGTCGAGCAGGCCAGGGAAACGGTCACGCAGGACCTGGTGGACGCTGCCGACGAGCTGGGTGGCGACGTCAGCGTGGTGTGGGTCGAGCACGACTGGGTGCTCGCCGCCGTCTCACCGAACGCGGGGCCGTCCCGGCTGGAACGGCTGCTGCGCGATGTCGGTGAGATCGCAGACATCATCGATCCGGCCGACGAGGACGAGGGTCCGGACGGTAAGCACATCTGGCAGAACCCACCGGAAGGCGTGCGCCCCGTGGACACCATGCACGAGAGGCCGCACGGCGAGATCTAAACGGGACGGGGCGTTTTCGATATGGCTACAGCATTGGTCACCGGCGCCACTGCGGGTATCGGCGCGGAGTTCACCAGGCAGCTCGCGGACCAGGGGTACGATCTCGTGCTCGTCGCTCGTGACGAGGACCGGCTGAACGCGGCCGCCGACGAGCTCCAGCGGCGTCACGGGGTGAGTACCGAGGTGCTGCCCGCGGACCTGTCGGACCCGCAGCACCGCGAGCGGGTGGAGAAGCGGCTCGCGGACGACCCGGTCGACGTGCTGATCAACAACGCGGGCTACGGGCTGAACTCGGCGTTCGCCGAGGTCGACCCAGAGAAGCTGCAGGCGCAGCTCGACGTGAACGTCACCAGCGTGCTGCGGCTGACCAGAGCAGCCGTGCCCGGCATGGTGCGGCGTGGCCACGGGGCCGTGGTCAACGTATCCAGCGTCGCCGGATACTTCCCGTCAACCGGTCCCGCCTACGGCGCCACCAAGGCGTGGGTCACCGCGTTCTCCGAGGGTATGGCCGCCTCGCTGGCCGAAAGCGGGGTGCGGGTCCTGGCCCTGTGCCCTGGCTTCACCCGGACCGAGTTCCACCAGCGGTCCGGCGACGACGTCTCCCGCATCCCCGGCTGGCTCTGGCTGGAGGCAGACCGCGTGGTGCGCGAGTGCCTGGACGACCTGGCGAAGGGCAAGCGCATCTCGGTACCCGGCAAGCGCTGGAAACTTGTCACCGGCGTCGGCAGGATGCTGCCCCCACCGGTGCTCCGCTTCGCCGAACGCAAGATCTCCGGCGGCCGAACGCGCACCTGACGGGGCGGGTTGGGGAGCTGAACGTGACGTTCGGCGCCCTCTACGGCACCGGTGTCCCGTTCGGCTCCGTCCCGAGCCGTGCGCATGACGGCATCCGATCCATTCGACAGGGAGGCCGATCTTGACCGCCCCTGCTCGCCGCGAGTCGATCCTGCGCGTATTGGCGAGATTCGCCAGTCGGATCAGCCTTCCAGCAGTCTGGATCACCGGACTAGCGCTGGTGACCGCGGTCGCCGGGTTCGGGCCACCCGGCTACCTCGCCGGTCCGTTGTTCGCGGGATGTGTCGTACTGCTGTTCATCGCACCCCGCGGCGACAGCGAAGCTGCGCCGGTGCCTGTCGGTGTGCCCGTCGCGGGCACCTGGCGCGCCCTCAACAGTCCGGGGACGAAGATTCCCAGCCACGGAGTTCATGACTACGCCCAGACGTTCGCCATCGATCTCGTGAGAATCGCGGATGAACCCGAGCAAGGTTCCTCCCGAAGGATCCGGATCGTCAGTTTCCGCAAGCCGCGCGAGTACCCCGCGTTCGGAGCCGCCGTCATCGCACCTGTCAGCGGCCGTGTGGTTGTGGCTCGGGATCGCTGGGACCGGGACCACCGCTCGCGTGACTCGATCGCCGGGCTCGCGTACTTCATGATCGAAAATATCGTGCGATCGCTGCTCGGGCGGTCTCGCGTATTGGGTAATCATATTGTCATCGACGCCGGAAACTCGGTCTACGCAGTCGTCGCTCACCTTCGACGAAACTCTGCCGGCGTGCAGTTCGGTCAGTATGTGCGGCGGGGCGAGTTCCTCGCGGAGTGCGGAAACTCGGGGAACAGCACGGAGCCACATGTGCATTTCCAGCTCCAAGACAGACCGGGCGCAGGAGCGGCGGGAATTCCTTTCCGTTTCGAATCCGCCGACGGGTCCGACATCGGGGTCCCAGCCAATGGCGAGACGATTGTGTCCCGGACAGGGTAGGGCAAACCCCCGCTGAGATGCGGGAGCGCGCTGGATTCCAGTGACGCCGGCCGGTGCCGAGACTCGACGTATGAGCCACACATCGTCGCCGGAAGCGACTCCGCGCATGGGATCGAGTGACTTCACCGAGCTGTCCCGGCGCATCCGCGAGGCGGGACTCCTGGCGCACCGTCCCGGTTACTACACGGCGCGCATCGCCGTCGTAACCACCGCGCTCGTCGCGGCATGGGCAGTGTTCGCCCTGTTCGGACAGACCTGGTGGCCGCTGATCGCGGTCGTACTCGCGGCACTGAGCGGGCAGGTCGCCCTCCTCGCGCACGACATCGCGCACCGGCAGGTCTTCCCGAGCAGGCGATCGGCGGAGATCGCAGGCCTGCTGTTCGGCAACCTGACGCTCGGCATGTCGTACGGCTGGTGGATGCGCAAGCACACCCGTCACCACGCCAACCCGAACCACGAGGACCTCGATCCCGACGTCGCTCCGGCGGTTCTGGTGTGGTCCCGCAGGCAGGCGACGCGTAGCAGCGGTCTCCCGCGGTTCGTCGGCCGGTGGCAGGCGTACCTGTTCCTCCCGCTGCTCACGCTGGAAGGCCTGAACCTGCACGTTGCCAGCGTGCGGGCTGTGCTGGAGCCCGGGATGCGACGGCGCGGCCTGGAGGCGGGCCTGCTGCTGGCACACTTCGCTGGCTACCTGGCGGTTGTGGGTACGGTCTTGCCGCTACCGCAGGCCATCGCTTTCGTCGCGGTACACAAGGCACTCTGGGGCGTCTATCTCGGAGTCATCTTCGCGCCCAACCACAAGGGGATGCCGGAACCTGAGAGCAGTGACTTCCTCCGCAAGCAGGTCTGCACAACGCGCAATGTCCGCGGCGGACGGTTGACCGATCTGGCCCTTGGCGGGCTGAACCACCAGATCGAGCACCACCTGTTCCCGAGCATGCCGACACCGAACCTGCGCGCGGCGCGTCCGCTGGTACGGGACCATTGCGCGCGTCTCGGGATCTCCTACCACGAGGTGGGGCTGCTGCGGTCCTGGCAAGAGGCCCTCCGGCACTTGCACGATGCGGGCGCGCCGCTGCGCGAGGTAGGGACAGCCCCACCCGGTGAAGGCCGGTGAGCCGCATGGCCATCGCACCGCCCGGTAACGAGACTTGCTCCATGACCCGGACCGAATCACCGGCGCCAGCCCGGACCGAGCGCCCACCCATGCTCGGCTCGCTGGGATACCTGCTGATGAACCTGCCGCTCGGGATCTTCTGGTTCAGCCTGCTCGTCACCCTGATCGCGGTGAGCGCGGGCACCGCGATCATCTGGGTCGGCCTGGCCACTGGCGCCTTCACCGTGCTGTTGTGGCGCGGCGCGGCCACGATCGAACGGGCGCGGGCGCACGCCATGCTGGGCAGCCACATCCCCGAGCCGTACCGGGAGCTGCCGGACGACCGGCAGTCGGTGCGCTGGAAGGCACGCCTGCGCGACACTGCCACCTGGAAGGACCTCGGGTATCTGCTCGTGCTGCTGCCCGCCGGTATCGTCGAGTTCGTGCTGATGGTGACGGCTTGGTCGACCAGTTTGGCGCTGCTCGGACTACCGATCTACTACCGGTTCCTGCCGAGCGGGGCTTACCACTTCCCGACCTACGAGCCGGATCACGCGTGGTTCACCGTCGACTCGGTCGCCACCGCGTTGCCGTTCGCGGCGGCGGGTGTGCTCGCCCTTCTCCTGGCGATCGCGCTGACCAGGGCGCTCGGCGCAGCACACGCCAGGTTCGCGCTCGGCATGCTCGGCAGGGCAGCGTGACCGCCCCGCATCACGGGCAGCTGCCGTGGCCGAGGCCCGTCCGCGCGATCGTCTTCCTGATCGCGAGCTTCCCGATCCGGCTCGGGCAGTTCGTCGCCGTCGTGGTGCTCACCCTGGTCGGTATCGCGACCACGGTCGTCTGGATCGGCGTGCCGATCCTGATGGTTATCACGGCACTCGTGCGCTACCTCGGCGACCGGGAACGCCAGTGGATTCGCACTATGCTCGGCGCGCCGCTGCCACCCGCCGTCCGCAGTCCCGAGTCAGGCGGACACGTGCGGCGGTGGCGGGTGCGGCTCACCGACCCGAGTACCTGGCGTGATCTCGGCTACCTGCTCCTGGCGTTCCCGCTGGGCGTGCTCGGTCTGGTCGTCGGGCTGGTGGGCATCGTGCTGGTGCCGGTCGGCATCTGGGTGGCCCCGGGCCTGGCGTGGCTGCACGGCAGGATGGCCATGGGTCTGCTCGGCCCGGACGAGTCGCGGCGGCTGGCCGCCCAGGCCGAGCGGTTGCAGGCCTCACGGGCGCGCGGGGTGGACGCGGCGGAGAACGAGCGGCGGCGCATCGAGCGGGATCTGCATGACGGGGCGCAGCAGCGGCTGGTGTCGCTGGCGATGAACCTGGGGATGGCGAGATCGAAGATGACCAGTGATCCCGCAGCGGCGGGCGAGCTCGTCGCCGACGCGCACGCTGACGCCAAGACCGCTGTCACCGAGTTGCGCGACCTCGCTCGTGGGATCTATCCGGCTGTGCTGGCCGATCGCGGGCTGGACGCCGCGGTGTCCTCCCTCGCAGCGAGCTGCCCGGCGCCGGTGGATGTCGACGTCGAGCCGGAGGTCGTCACGCCCCGCCCACCGAGTGCCGTCGAGACCTGCGCGTACTTCCTCGTCGGGGAGGCGCTGACCAATGTCGCCAAGCATGCGGCAGCCACCCGCGCGCGGGTGCACGCACGGCGGGAGGGTGACACGGTGATCGTCGAGGTCACCGACGACGGCGTCGGTGGGGCGAGGCTGCGGGGCGGTAGTGGCTTGTCGGGACTCGCCGATCGCGCGGCCGCCATCGAGGGCACGGTGACCGTGCACAGCCCGTCTGGCGGTCCCACTGTGATCAGGGCGGTGCTGCCATGCGTGTGGTGATCGCGGAGGACGCCGCGCTGGTGCGGGCCGGCCTCGAACGCTTGCTGGCCGACGCAGGAATCAGCACGGTCGCGGCCGTCGACAACGGCGCGGACTTGCTGGCTGCGGTTCGGGACCACCGGCCGGACCTGGCGTTGGTCGATGTCCGGATGCCGCCCACCTACACGGCGGAGGGCCTCAGCGCGGCGTTGCACGCCCGCGAGATCGTGCCGGGGCTCCCCGTTCTCGTGTTGTCCCAGTACGTGGAGGAGACCTACGCGGTCGAGCTGTTCACCGGCGGCGCGGGCGGGGTCGGCTACCTGCTCAAGGAGCGTGTGGCCGATGTCGACGAGTTCCTCGATGCGATGCGCCGGGTCGCCGGTGGTGGCACGGCCATCGACCAGCAGGTGATCGCGCAGCTGATGGCCCGGCGTGCCGGTAGCCCGCTGGACCGGCTCAGCGAGCGCGAGGCCGAGGTGTTGCGGCTCATGGCGCAGGGACTGTCCAACACCGCGATCGCGCGCAGCCTCGTCGTCTCGCACGGCGCTGTGGAAAAGCACATCGGCAACATCTTCGCCAAGCTCGACCTGCCCGGCGACGCCGAGGAACACCGCAGGGTGCGTGCCGTGTTGACCTACCTGGACCGTCGCGCTATGGGCTGAACTCGGCGTTCGCGGAGATCGATACCGGGAAGATATAGCCGCAGCATGACTGAACGTAGCCGATGGCGGCAGGATGCTTTCTCCGCCGGTGCTCTGCTTCGCAGAGCGAACGATCGCTGGCGGCCACACCCGCACCTGAGTGGATGGAGTGGGACGAATCAGCCGCCTCCCTCGTGCAGGTCTGCTACGGTTAGTTCCCATGCGACCACGGTGGGGATTCGTCGAAGGTGACGAGTGGGACGAAGAAGACGAGTCGGCACATGTCGACGACTCGTCGGACGACGATGAGCTGCTGCACGGACAAGATTCGCACGGCATCGTGACGGTAACCGTCACCGATCAAGCCAAGGTCGTGTTAGTTCACCTTGAGCCAGCGTGGAGGTCGTCGATCGCACCACGCGCTCTCGATTCAAGCGTTCTTGAGGCCGCGAACGCGGCCACCATGCACGCGCTGGCCAAACAAGTTGAGCAAACGGATATGAGTGGGGAGGAGACTGTACAGGACGTACACGCCCAAGCGCCAGCATCGTGGTTGAAGGAAACGAGTCAAAACGATTCGCCGATCACCAAGCAGGACGCTATGCGACTCCTTGACGCGGTTTCGACTGATCTCGGTAACTACCTTGATGAGGTTACTAGGGTTATCAGTCGGGAATTTACTGTAGAAAGTGGAGGCGGACACGTAAACGTTACGTCGAAGCAAGGTCAGATTTCCGCCGTATCGGTCGATTTAGCTTGGGCCTCGCAAGTACGCCACACGTAGATCCAGAGCGAGATCCTAGACGCGATTCAGCAGCAGGAATCCGAATGTTCCCTGGGCGGTCTCGCCCAGGGGCCAAAGAGCAAGGCAATATCTGAGTTGCTGGCCTTGACAGCGGACCCGGAATCTTTGATACAGCGTATCAGGCCGTCATCTTAGCAGGGGGTAGTAGAAAATGTCGGGAAACGGTGACCCGGATGTGGAAGCGGCATTCGAAGCGCTCGTTCACGATGCAAAAAAATGGGAGGAAGTCGCTGAAGATCTAACTGGACCAAGCTACTCGATCTGGCCACTTGAGATTAGCGGTCCGAAAGATATTATGCCATTCGGCATGAGCGCGGGACTCGACGAGAAGTATAATCAAGTACGAGTTCAAGTTCAAGATATGTTGAACCAAGCGAACGATTACTTTTTCAAGTTGGCGTCAACGCTTCGCCAGGTAGCGTCGGATTACGCCGCAGGAGGAAGGAATTTCGTCGAATCTTAACTCTATCGGTAAGGTGCTGGATGGGGAATGACATCTGAGGTTATCGGTGATACTCAGGACAAATTTCGCGAACTCGAAGAACGAGTAGCAGATTTTTTTGACAAGGCTAACGATGCGCTAAGTTGGGTCCCAGGGCAGTTCGAGCACCTCATCGAGCCGATTCGGGACGGCCTTGATAGACTTCGCCAGAAAATTGACGAGCTGTGGAGTAAGGTTAACGAATTTCTGGATAACTCCGGGGATCCGGACAAGCTGAACAGATTTGCAGATGAGTGGTCAGATGCGATCGGGAATCCTGTCGGGAATGTAGCAGCCAATGTAAAACTTGACCACATGCGGACCAACATCGAATGGACTGGCCGGGCTGCAGAAGCGTATAAGGCCAACGTTCCCCGTCAAAGCGAACTACTCGAGAAGATTCAGTCAGTAGCAATCGAGATTCGCGACTCTTTGAGGTCGCTGGCTAATGGTATAGAAACATTCTGGATAGCGGTGGCGTTCGCGGTTGCATCGGCCCTTGTTGCGATTACCGGCGCTATTGCAGGTCTCGCTGGCGTCGTCACAATACCGGCGGGAATTGCAGCGGCCGCAGGTGGTGTATCTGCCTTGATTGCGTCTGCCGGAGTGGCTGTAACTGAGATCAAGGCGCTCATGGATAAGGAAAGCATAGCACAAGAATCGATAGTGCAGAAGGCTGAGGCACTTGGCGATGAGTGGGCTACCTCATCGTTTGATCTATCGGATATAGATAATTGGGAGCCTTTCTAGTGTTGCGAGATCGGCCTTATATTCGCCGCTATGTTACCGTTCCACCAGAGCTTGTTCGACAAGTGCGAGTCCGGTCGACTTCCTTTGGCTGCATAGCGCTCGTTCTCGTCCTTGCTACCAGCCCTTTAGTCGTTTGGGTGCCGGTCAACGCTCTTCCGAGCCATCCCATGAGAATCATGGCCAGCGTATTTTCCATTGTTCTCATATTTTTCATGTATGCGCTATCCGCGACGTTTCTTGGTGCGCGTTCGTGTGTATCCACAGGGTACTTGAGTATTGCAGATGTACGCTGGACCAAGGTAATGTCGCGCATTTTTTTGAGTCAGGTAGTTGTCTTTTTCTTCCTTCTCGTCATTTTGTTTGCGGCACTGGCGAGTCCGTCGCCGAGTAGTCCGGATCGGCCGGAGATCTCCGGTGTTGCAGGGCTATACTCTGTCTTGCTGCTTGTTGTTGTGGGCACTCTGATCGCAGCATTCGGGGCGCTTCGCAGCTGGCTGTGGCGCTCGAACTACTTCATTTACGGAAGTGAATTCGAGATGGCGGTAGACAAGGCCGGCGGCGAGCGCTACTTGATCCTAATCGCGTTGCTCGCCGGGCTGGTATTGGTGATGTTGATCGGAGCAGCCCTTATCATATAGCTGACCGCCGTCGAGGGTGGTTTTGCAGTCGATTGATCCTGGTGAAAGCCGAGCGCGAGCAGGGTCATGTCACGGACCCAACGTGACGTCCGTTCCATCTACGGCACCCGATGTCACGTTCGGCCGCACCCCCTGAGAAGCTACGGGCCGTGGACGACGCTGCTGAGATCCCGGCTGTGGATGGTGCCGCGAAAGCCGAGCTGGCGCGGTTGATCGACGAGCTCGCGGTGGTGCACGGCACCGTGACGCTGTCCTCGGGGCAACAGGCGAGCTACTACGTGGACATGCGGCGCGCGACGTTGCACCACGCCGCCGCGCCGCTGATCGGCAGGTTGATGCGGCAGCTTACCGCCGACTGGTCGTACGTCGCGGCAGGCGGGCTCACGCTCGGCGCCGATCCGGTGGCCTGCGCGATGATGCACTCGGCGGCAGCCGAAGGGATCGTGCTGGACGCGTTCGTGGTGCGCAAGTCCGAGAAGCAGCACGGCCTACAACGCCGTATCGAAGGCATCGAGGTTTCCGGCCAGCGGGTGCTGGCCGTGGAGGACACCTCCACCACCGGCGGGAGTGTGCTCACGGCCGTGGACGCGCTCACCGAGGCGGGTGCCACGGTCGTGGGCGTGGCCACCGTGGTGGACCGCGACACCGGCGCCCGGGAGGCCGTGCAGCAGCGCGGCATCGAGTACCGCAGCCTGCTCGGCCGTGACGACCTGGGACTTGCCTGACCTGCATGGTGTCCGCTTTGTTCGGTATCCTGGAGGCTACCGAGGGGGCCGACTCGGGAGCCGATTATGCAGAGCGTGTACTCGGCGTTGGCGACGATCACCGCGGGGGTGCACTTCCTCGCGTTGCTGTACATCGGGCTGGGCGGGTTCCTGGCTTGGCGGTGGCCGTGGGCGATCTTCCCCCATATCCCGTTCGCGCTGTGGGGCTTCGCGGTCATCGCGTTCGACCTGATCTGCCCGCTGACCTGGGTGGAGGACCGGTTCCGCGCGGCGCAAGGCCTCGGTCCGCTGCCCGGCGGGTTCAACGAGCACTACATCTACGGCACGATCGTCCCGTATTCGCTGCTGCCGGTGGTCGCGATCGGCGCGATCGTCGCCGTGGTGGTCTCCTATGTCGGCGCGTACCTCCGGTGGAAGGCCCTCCTGCAGGAGCGTGACCGGGTACCGAGTGTGGTGGACTGAACTCGGCCTGCCGCGGCCCAGTACGGTACGTGCTGTGGCTGAGCAGGACGATGCACGTGGCGAGCCCGGACCGACCGAGTGGGAGGTGCCGGGCGCGGTCGGTGTCGGCCCGTGGGAAGGTCCCTGGCCCGAGGACGAACGCTACGACCCCGAGCTGCTGGCGCATGGGGACCGGCGCAACGTGGTGGACGCCTACCGCTACTGGCGTCGCGAGGCGATCGTGGCGGACCTGGACCGCACTCGCCACCCGTTCCACGTGGCGATGGAGAACTTCCAGCACGACCACAACATCGGCACCGTGGTGCGCACCGCGAACTCCTTCGCCGCGGCCGCGGTGCACATCGTCGGCAAGCGGCGCTGGAACCGGCGCGGCGCGATGGTCACCGACCGGTACCAGCACCTGCATCACCACCCGGACGTCGCCTCGCTCCGTGCCTTCGCCGACGAGCGCGGCCTGGTGATCGTGGCGGTGGACAACACTCCCGGCGCGCACCGCATCGAGACTGTCGAGCTGCCCCGCGAGTGCCTGTTGCTGTTCGGCCAGGAAGGCCCCGGACTGACCGACGAGGCCAGGCAGGCGGCGATGTTGGTGTCCATCGCGCAGTTTGGGTCCACCCGCTCCATCAACGCCGGAGTGGCGGCGGGCATCGTCATGCACACCTGGATCCGTCAACACGCCCAGCTCGACGCCGCCTGGTGATCGCGCTGCCTACTGCCACCGGAAGAACCTGGTCGCGGCTGCCCCGGCGAGCACCGTGATCCCGGCGAGCACGCCGAGGTGCAAGGCGTCGGGCGCCTCACCGATCCAGGTCGCGCTCAGCGCATCCACCCCGGCCCCGAAGGGCAGGTACTCCCCGATCGTGGCCAGCCCGTCCGGCAGGTTCTCTCTTGGCCCGAATCCACCGCCAAGCGCGAGGTTGCCGAAGAACAGCACCAGCCCGATCGCCAGCGCGGCGTTGGTCGTCGGCGAGATCGCGGCCACCAGCATGCCCACCGCGTACATCGCCGCGCACACCAGGAAGAACACCCCGATCGCGCCTGCCAGGTGGTTCGGTGCCGAGACATCGAATGCGAACCCGGCGACCACCACCGCGAGGGCGACGCCGACCAGCGTTTGCGCGAGGCTGACGAGCACCTGCGCGACGAGCACCATGATCGGGTGCGCCGGGGTGACCGAGAGGCGGCGCAGCACGCCGGTCTTGCGGTAGGTCGCCAGGAACGAGGGCATGTTCACCATGCCGACGATCGCGGTGACCATCACGAGCACCAGCGGGACGACGTAGGCGTCCATCGGGGGAAGCCCACCGAACTCCTCGACACCGGCCCCGTCCGAACCGAGACCGTGCATGATCATGATCAGCAGCGGCAGCCCGAGTGGGATGATCAGACCGGCCGTGTCTCTCGCGACGAGCTTGCCCTCGGTCCACGTCATCCGTGCCCACGCGTTGATGCCCGGCCGGTGGGTCGCGCGCGTTGTTGTCGTCTCGTTCATCGACGTTCCTCCTGGTCGGTCTCGGTGTCCTCGGTGTCGAAGGCGCGGCCGGTGAGCGCGAGGAACGCGTCGTCGAGGCTGGCCTGCTCCATGCGGGTCTCGGTGGCCGTCACGCCGTGCCGGGCAAGCGTGCTACTGACCGCGTGCAGCAACTCCCCCTCGCCGCTGACCACGACTTCCCCGCGATCGGTGGTGACCTCGGAGACCTCATCGAGCGCGGTGAGGATGCTCAGGTCGACGTCGTCCGGGGTGCGGAACCGGACGCGCGTGGGCGTGCCCGCCTTGGCGATCAGTCCGCCCGGCGTGTCGAGCGCGACGACCCGGCCCCTGTCGAGGATGGCGACCCGATCGCACAGCCGCTCGACCTCGTCCATGAAGTGCGACACCAGCAGCACGGTCACCCCTATCTCGCGGATCTGCTCGATCACCTGCCACACCTCGCGGCGAGCCTGCGGGTCGAGGCCAGTGGTGAGTTCGTCCAGTACCGCGACCCGCGGATTGCCCACCAGGGCCAACGCGATGGACAACCGTTGCATCTGCCCACCGGAGAGGTCCTTGAACCGGGTGTCGCGCTTGCCGTCGAGTCCCAGTTCGCGCAGCAGCCGCTCGGGGTCGGCGCCGTCGGAGTAGAACGAGCGGTACAACGTGACCGCCTCACCGACCCGCAGGTCATCCGGCAACATGCCGCGCTGCAACTGGACGCCCACCAGCTGGCGAAGCCGGGCGCGGTCACGGGACGGATCGAGATCCAGCACCCGGATCCGCCCCTCGTCCGGGCGACGCACTCCCTCGATGCATTCCACAGTGGTGGTCTTTCCGGCCCCGTTGGGGCCGAGCATCCCGAAGATCTCGCCGTCCTGTACAGCGAAACTCACCCCGTCGACGGCCACGGTGTCGCCGTAGCGCTTACGGAGCCCCTCGACCTCGATGACTGGCATGATCGTCCTTTCGTCGGGCGCTGGTCGGTCCGGTGCGAGCCGACACGCGCGAGCTCCCCTCCTGCGCTGACGACGGTACGGCTGGACAAGGCCCCAGTCCTGTGCCGATGGTCATGACCTTGACCCATGACTTCTGGCACGGGGCCCGGGCAGGCGACGGCGCGTAACCTGCTGGCATGAGCGATAGGCGAGGCGAGTACTGGGCGCTCGGCAGCATGCTGGCGGTGTGGGTGTTGATCGGCACCCCGATGCTGCTGACCGCTGGTGACCTCGTCGCGGGTCCGGTGTGGTTGTGGTGGGCCTGCTACCTCGGCTACCTCGCCGGGTACGCGTCGATCATCCTGACCATGGAGCAGCGCCCGGGGACCGCACGGCTGGGACTGGCCGTGGTGGTCGTGTGCGGTGCGGGGGTGGTGCTGCTCGCGCCCCGTTCGGTCTGGACCCAGATCCTGCTGGTCTTCACCACCGCGGTCGCGGCATACCTGCTGTCGCGGCGGGCGGTCATCGCGCTGTTGCTGGCCAACACCGCGCTGGTCGCGCTGGTCGTGTACCTGATCGGCGCCCCGGCGATGGAGGTGATCGTCAGCGCGTTCATCTACGCGGCGTTGCAGTCCTGCACGGTGTGGGCGGTGTGGCTCCAGCTGCGGGAATCGGAGGCGCGCGAGCGGCTCAGCGTCGTCAACACCGAACTGCGCGCGGCGACCGCGCTGCTGGCCGAGTCCAGCCGGGCGAGCGAGCGGACGCGCATCGCCCGCGACCTGCACGACGCCCTCGGCCACCAGCTCACCGCGTTGAACCTGGAGCTGGAGGTGGCCGCACACCGCAGTCAGCCACCAGCGAGCGAGCACGTCGAGCGGGCCAGAGGACTGGCCAAGGACCTGCTCGCCGAGGTCCGCGCCGCGGTCGGCGAGCTGCGCGCGCATTCGCCCCGGTTGCGGGACGCCTTGCGGGAGATGGTCGCCGACCTTCCCCACCCGAGGGTGCATCTCGACGTGGACGACTCGCTGGAGCTGTCCGCGGAACAGTCATCGGCACTGATCCGGTGCGCGCAGGAGGTCATCACGAACACGATCCGGCATTCCGATGCGGACAACTTGTGGATCACGGTGGGGTCCGGCGAGTCAGGGAAGGTCGCCCTCACGGCGCGCGACGACGGTCGTGGCACGCCACTGCTGCGGCTCGGCAACGGGCTCACCGGCCTGCGCGAGAGGGTGGAGCAGCTGGGTGGCGCGGTCACGTTCGAGTCCCGCGCCGGTTTCCGGGTGAACGCGGAGGTGCCCGTGCCATGATCCGTGTGTGCGTTGTGGACGATCAGACCCTGGTGCGGCAGGGCATCCGCAGCTTGCTGGAGCTCGCGCCCGACGTGGCTGTGGCGGCCGAGGCGGGCGACGGGGACGAGGCGTTGGAGGTGATCGCGCGGGAGCAGCCCGATGTGGTGCTGTTGGACCTGCGGATGCCGGGCCGCGACGGGATTACCACGCTGGCGGAGTTGCGCGAGCGCGGGATCGCGGTGCCCACGCTGGTGTTGACCACGTTCGACGACGATGAGCTGGTGTTGCGAGCGTTGCGCGGCGGCGCGCGGGGATACCTGCTCAAGGACGTCACGCTCGAGCAGCTCGTCGGGGCGATCCGGACGCTGGCCACCGGTGGCACGCTTGTCGAACCGACGATGACCGAGCGGCTCGCCCGGTCGGTGACAGACCTGCCCGCCCAGGAGGAGTTCGCCGAGCATCCCGCACCGGAGGCGCTGACCGGGCGCGAGCGGGAGATCCTCCGGCTGCTCGCGGCCGGATACGCCAACCGGGAGATCGCCGCCGCGCTGCACCTGGCCGAGGGCACCGTGAAGAACCACGTGTCCAACCTGCTGCAGAAGCTCGGCGTGCGGGACCGCACCCGCGCGGTGCTGCGTGCCCTGCACCTGGGTCTGCTGTCGGAGGCGGACCATGTCGCCGTGGAGGGGGAGTGAACCGGTGCACGCGCGGTTACCGGTACTCCGCCTGCTGGACCGCGACTTTCTCGGCGCTGCGCTGACGGCGGCTGGTGATCACCGCCCGTCGCCCCGGGCCAGCTCGGCGTCACGCACGCTCTCGGTGTAGTTGACCATGTCGTAGAAGTACCGCGTCACCCGGTCCATCGCGGGTGGCCAGTCGGTGATCGGCGCGTCGATCGGGTCCTCGGGTGGCGCGACGGTTACCGTGACCGTCCATTCCGCGAAGGCCCCGTTGATGGTCAGCGTCTTCTCCACGGCCCATCTCCCTTCCGTTGTCGGTGTGCCCAGCTACGGTCGCCGTGCTCCGCTCGTGCAAGCAACTGTCCGATCGGGTGAGGGGACTTCCTTGCCGCCGTGACAACCACGGAGGGTGTGCGCATGTCTGGAGGGAAGCGTTCGTCGATCCGGCAGCGGCGGGTGTCGGCCGAGCTCCGCAGGATGCGGGAGGAACAGGGGTTGACCTGCCAGGACGTGGCCGACGCGCTGGGTTGCTCGATCAGTAAGATCAGCCGCATGGAGACCGGGATCCGCGGGCTCCATGTGGACGATGTCGCCGCCGTGCTGGGGGTGCTGCATGTTCCAACCAAGCAGCGGGAGGAGCTGCTGACCCTGGTGCGCAACGGCGCGCAGCGCAACCTGGTCCACATCGGTGGCAAACTCCCCGACCCGCTGAAGGACCTGATCCGCGCGGAGAACGAGGCGGTGGCGCTGTACAACTACGAGTCGCTGCTGATCCCGGGGTTGTTGCAGACCGGGGACTACGCCCGCACGGTGATCCGCACCGGCAACCCCATGTTGTCCGAGGACGAGGTGGACGCGATGGTGACTGCGCGGATGTCCCGGCAGGCCGTGCTGTCCAAGTACCGGGGACCGACGCTGAGCGTGATCGTGGACGAGATGGTGCTGCGCCGCCCGGTCGGCGGGGCCGGGGTGATGTACGGGCAGCTCCAGCACCTGCTCGGCATGGTGCAGCGGCCGAAGGTCGAGCTCCGGGTGGTGCCGTTCGCCACCGAACAGCATCCCGGACTGGATGGATCGCTGACGATGCTCGACTTCGACGACCAACCGACCCTGGTGTCCTTCGACGCGCGGTCGATCAGCGGGCTGCTGGAGGAGGAACCGGTCATCCAGCGCGCTAGGCTGACGTGGCGAGGGCTACGGGCCGTGGCGCTGCCGCCGGAGGAGTCGGCCCGGCTCGTTGCCGAGCTCGCAGGCGAGTTGACCTAGTGCGAGGAGCCGACCATGAACGCCCCGGATCTTTCCCGCGCCAGCTGGCGCACCAGCAGCTACAGCGGTGCCGACCACAACTGTGTCGAGGTCGCCTTCGGGTGGCGCACCAGCAGCCACAGCGATGGCGACGGCAACTGCGTCGAGGTCGCGGTGACCGAGCGGGTCACGGCGGTGCGCGACTCCAAGGCGCCCGACAGCGGAATCCTGACCCTCGACGCCACCGCCTGGCGCGCCTTCTGCGCGGCTCACCGGCGGGAGTGACGCCACCGGAGCACCATGGCACCAGCTGAACCGGTACGCCCCAGGTAGGTACGGCTCGCGCGGCTGCGGGGGCCGTCCCGCTCACCCGATGGCGGGGTACGCCGACAAGCTCCGGTTCTCCATGCGGACCCCGATGACGCCGTTCGTGGCATGCGGCTTGATGCCCGGTTCCAGCTCCATGTCGGTGCCGTCCCGCAGGTCGAGCACGCCGAACTCGCTGTACAGCGCGCCGTGCCAGAGCGCGAAACCGGAGTCGGTGCTGGTCGGCACGCGCCGGTCGGGAGTGGCCTGCGGGGACATGGACCAGAGGCTCTCTCCGCTGTCCAGATCGTAGGCCGCCAAGTGACCGTGCTTCCGGACCCAGCAGATCGCGATGTCCTGGTGATCGGCAGCGCAGCGGAACGTCGTTCCTTGCATATTGCCGCTCACCTCGGGCGCGGCAAACTCGTGTTCGACGGTTCCGGTGGCCATGTCCAGAACCTCCCCGCGGGGCCCACCGTCGCTGCCGTAGGAATGCGACACCAGGAGCCTGCCCTCGCCTGCCGGTTGAGTACCGGACAGTTCGTTGCTCCGCCACCGCTCCTCCCCGGTGTCGGCCGCGACCACCCGGGTCATGTCCTCCTCGGGGTCCGCACTGCGATTGCGCCCGAGAACCAGACCGCCGTCCATGAAGTAGGGAGTCATGTCCTCATCGGTCCACCGCGTGCTGCCGTCGGCCGGATCCAGCCCGTAGGTGCCGTCGAAGCCGACAACGACGCCCGCATCGGAGACACCGGCCACGGCCGTGGTCACCAAGCGGCGCTTGGCCAGATCATCAACGACATGCCAGCGCGTATCCCCGGTGTGGGCGTCGACCGCGATGACCTCCAGGTGGTACTGGGTCGCGACGGTTCCTTCACCCGGAGTCATGGTGACGAACGATCCGGCGACCACCGGCTCCCCATCGATCTCACCGAGCGCGACACCGTTTCCGTTTTTCGTCTGCGTGACGGCATTCTCGGTCGGGACTTTCCACAGCTCGGTGTCCCGCACGGCACTGTGGGCGCGCAACCCGTCGCTGTTCGAGTAGTAGATGACGTCGTCGCCTTCGCCGAGCTCGTAGAAGTGCGCCACCGTCGCGCCGCCGCCCATGTAGCGGGGATCCGGCAGCACGCCCTCGATCGTGACCTCGGCGTCTTCATCGAACTTGGTCGGCGGTTCGAACAACTCGAACTCCGGCTCTTGCTCTGGTGTTCGCTCCGCTGGAGTGGCGTCCTCGTCGGTGGCTTCCTGCTCCGGTGTCGCCGTGTCCGACGAGCAGGCCGCTAGCAGCATTGCGACCCCTGCGGCCAGCGATAACACGGCGGTTCGATGATTCTGAAGTGCGCTACGCATGAGCTGTTCCTCACCAGTTGATGCAGCGGTCGGACCGCCTCGACCGAGTGGGCCTACCCTGCGACGTGCCAGCTGTCCCGGCGGTTCCGCGTTACGCGCTCCGCTCATCCGATGGCGGGGTACGCCGCCAGATTCTCCCTCTCGATTCGGATCCCGATGACGCCGTTCGTGGCATGCGGCTTGACGCCTGGCTCCAGCTCCATATCGGTGCCATCCCGCAGGTCGAGCACGCTCAGGTCGCTGTACAGGGCGCCGTGCCAGAGCGCCATGTCGGCGTCGTTCGGCGCGTTCCGGTCGGGCGTAGCCTCCGGTGACAGGGTCCAGAGGTTCTCTCCGCTGTCGAGGTCATAGGCGGTCAGATGGCCGCGGCCGCGCACCCAGCACGCGACGAGGTCCTGGTGATCGGCAGCGCACTGGAACGTGACTCCTTGCGTGTTGCCACTCACCTCGGGCGCGGGGAACTCGTGCTGGACGGCTCCGGTGGCCATATCCAGAACCTCCCCGCGTGCCCCGCCGTCGCTGCCGTAGGAATGCGTTACCAGGAGCCTGCCCTCGCCGGCGAGCCACGCATGGGGCAGCCCGTCGGTTCGCCACTGCTCCTCACCGGTGTCAGCCGTGACCACTCGGGTGGTGGCGACATCAGCACGGCCCATACGGTCGCGTCCGAGGACCAGTCCTCCATCCATGCCGTAGGAGGTCGTATCCTCGTCGGTCCACCGCGTGCTGCCGTCGGCCGGATCCAGGCCGTGGGTTCCGCCGTAGGTGACGACGACGCCCGCATCGGAGACACCGGCCACCAAGACGGGCACGCTCCGAGTGCCGTCACGATCCTGTACAACGTGCCAGCGCACATCTCCGGTCTGGGCGTCGACCGCGATGGTCTCCAGGTGGTACTGGTCCGCGATGGTTCCTTCGCCGGGCGTCGTGGTGACGAACGATCCGGCGACCACCGGCTCCCCATCGATTTCACCGAGCGCGACCCCGGTACCGTACTGCGCCTCTGTCACGGCGTTCTCGGTCGGGACTTCCCACAGTTCGGTGTCCCGCACGACGCTGTGCGCGCGTAACCCGTCGGTGTTCGAGTAGTAGACGACGTCGTCGCCTTCGCCGAGTTCATAGAAGTGCGCCGCCGTCACGCTGTGCCCGGTGACGTAAGGATCCGGCAACGCTTCCTCGATCGTGACTTCGGCGTCCTCGTCGAACGTGGTGGGCGGCTCGAACACCTCGAACTCCGGATCCTGTTCCTGCTCCGCATGCGTCGCGTCCTGGTCGGCATCGTCCGGCTCCGGTGCCGTCGCATCCGACGAGCAAGCCGCAAGCAGCAACGCCACTCCTGTGACCAGCGAGGACACCACGGTTAGACGACTCCGAAGCGCGCCACCCATCAACCCCACTCCCTCAACAGTACGACGGCCAGACCGCCACGTTACCCACATCGCGTGCTAGGCGTAGCGACGTCGATGCGAACGGTGACAGTCGGCCACGCCTTTCCCTGCGACGTGCTGGCCGTCCCGGCGGTTCCGCCGCGTTCCCCTCGGCACGGACGATCTGCGGCGTCGATCCCGACGTCGCGGGATCAGTCGAGGGCGGCGGCTTTCTGTTCGAGCACGCCGCGCTCCTTCTCGTTACCGCAGCGGTTGGCCGCCAGCCGGAACTCGTGCTGGGCCTCGTCGTTGCGACCGAGTCGGGCGAGCAGCTCTCCTCGGACGCTCGGGACCAGGTAGGAGCCACTGAGTGCATCCGTCGCGGCCAGCTCGTCGACCATCGGGAGGGCCCGCTCGGCGCCGTACGCCATCGAGACAGCGACGGCACGGTTGAGCTCGACGATCGGCGAGGGCGCGATCCGTCCGAGCGCTTCGTACAGCACGCAGATGCGCTCCCAATCGGTCTCGTCCACCGAGGAGGCGGTTGCGTGACATTCGGCGATCGCGGCCTGCAAGCCGTACGGCCCGAGGCCACGGCCGGTGGAGGTCGCGGACGCCAACGCGGCCCGGCCGCGTCTGATCGCCGACCGGTCCCAACGGCCGCGGTCCTGGTCGGCGAGGAGAACCGGCTCCCCGTTGGCGCCGGTGCGAGCCGGGAAGCGCGCGGCAGTCAGCTCCATCAGCGCGAGCAGGCCATGCGCCTCCGGTTCGCCGGGCACCAGCTGCATCAGCATCCGGGCTAGCCGGATTGCCTCGCGGGCCAGGTCGGCGCGTATCCACTCGGCTCCCGTCGACCCGGTCGAACCCTCTGTGAAGATCAGGTACAGGACGTTGAGCACTGATCCGAGGCGCTCCCCGCGATCCTCGACCGGTGGCAGTGCGAAGTCGACACGCGACGCCGCCAGCGTCTTCTTCGCCCGCGTGATCCTCGCTTGCAGCGTGGGGAGCGGGATGAGGAACGCGCGGGCGATCTGGTCGCTGGTCAACCCGCTGACCACCCGCAGTGTGAGGGCGACGCGGGCTTCCTTGGACAGGACCGGGTGGCAGGCGGTGAAGATCAACGCGAGCTGGTCGTCCTCGATCCGATCCGGATCCCACAGCAGGTCCGGGTCGGAGTCCGGCAGGTCGTCGGCGCCGGTATCCCCCGCGATTACGGCGTACGCGCCGTCCTGCGAGTTGCGCCTGCGATAGGTGTCGATCGCGCGGCGCCGGCCAACGGACAGTAACCACGCCAGCGGGTCGCGCGGCTGCCCGTCGCGCGGCCAGGCCACCAGCGCCTCGGCCAGCGCCTCTTGGGCGACGTCCTCGGCGAGGGCGAAGTCGTTCGTGTAGCGCGCCAACGCCGCGACGATCCGGGAGGACTCGATCCGCCAGACCGCCTCCACGGACCGCCGCGCGGCGTCGGTCGCCTCCTGGGCATCACGCATGGCAGCTGCGCGTCAGCTGGTCCCCAGCTGCTTGCGCCACTCCTTCTCCTTCTGGATCCACTCGTTGTCCGCCGGGAAGTCGTCCACCTCGTGCACCCGGCGTACCTCCATCTTGCTCCCTGGCCCCTGCATCGGGGCCCGCTTCGCCCACTCGGTGGCCTCCTCGAGCGAGCCGACCTGGATGATCCAGAACCCGTTGAACAGCTCCTTGGTCTCGCCGTAGGGGCCGTCCGTGACGACCGGAGTATCCCCTGAATAGTCGACGACGACGCCGTCGGTGGGTTCGGCCAGACCTTCCCCGGCGACCAGGACACCGGCGTTCATCATGGATTCGTTGTACCGGCCCATCTGCTCGATGATCTCGTTGAAGTCGACGCCCTCGTAGGCGGCGTGGGTCTCATCGGTGGCCCGCATGATCATCATGTACTTCGGCATTGCGCTGCTCCTTCGGTGTCCGAATCAATCTCTGATCCTGTCACCCCAAGGTCGAACCGCGCAGGCGCCGATCGACACGGTCGACGGATTTTTTCGGAACGATCCGGTCGGCGCGGGGCGAGGCGTCGTCACTACGGATGGCACGGGCCGCTGGTGATCTCGCGGAGCTGTCGGACACGCCGCGCGGTGGTGCCAGGCGCTGGCCGCAGGCGGCCGTGCCCTGCTACGGCGCACCGCTGAATTCGACACCGACCTCCTGGTTCCGGGAAAGCAGTCTCGTGATCGAGATGGGGGCTGTGCCATCCCGGCGGTCCAGCGGGGCGCGGTGACCTCTACCATTCCGCGCGTGACTGCCTACGACGATCTCGACCTCGCCGACCTCCCGGACACCTCGACGCTGCCGCCCCGTCAGCGGCAGATCCTGGCCGCGATCCGGGATTGGGTAGTCCGGTACGGGTACTCGCCGAGCACGCGGCAGATCGGTGACGCGGTCGGGCTGCGGTCCTCGTCGTCGGTGTCGAAGCACCTGAAGGACCTTGAGGAGCGGGGATTCCTCCGGCGCAGCTCCACCGTCTCCCGGCCGATCGACGTGCGCATGTTCCTGCAGGACACCACCACACGTGAGGCCTCCGACGATGCGGTGACCGTGCCGGTGGTCGGCGATATCGCGGCGGGATCGCCCATTGCCGCCGACGAGCACGTGGACGACATCCTCACGTTGCCGCGCGATCTGACCGGTCGGGGCAACGTCTTCGGGCTGCGCGTACGCGGCGACTCGATGATCGACGCCGGGATCCACGACGGTGACATGGTCGTGGTCCGCCAGCAGCCCGAGGCACATTCGGGCCAGACCGTCGCCGCGTTGATCGACGACGAGGCCACCGTCAAGGTGTTCCGCCGCCGCCACGGCCACGTCTACCTCGAACCTCGCAACCCCGATTACGAGGTCATCGACGGCGACAACGCTGTAGTGCTCGGCATCGTCGTATCCGTGCTCCGGAGCCTGTGACGGTTCCGGGTAGGCGAGCCGAAGGGCCCCTTCGGTACAGGACAGGTACCCGAGGAGCCCTTCGGCTCACCCCGCAGGCGCCACCTCGATCGGGATGCCGTTGAGCACGGCCGTGCCGGACAGCTCGTCCAGCAGCTGTTCGTCGGCGAGCACGTTCGAGTTCACGCCGGGATGGGCGGCGGCCACCTCGGTGCGCACACCGTCCACCCCGTGGCCCCAGCCGTGCGGCATGCTGACCACGCCCGGCGCGACGTCCTCGGTCACCTCCACCTGGGCCTCGACCGCACCCGCGCGGGAGGCGATGGTGGCGAGCCCGCCGTCGACCAGCCCCAACCGCCTCGCGTCGGTCGGGTGCACGTGCGCGGTGCACCGGTTGCTGCCGCGCACCAGCGGCTCCAGGTTGTGCATCCACGAGTTGTTCGAGCTCAGATGGCGCCTGCCGATCAGCACCATGCCGCCGTTGCGGTGCCGGGTCAGCTCCGCAGCCAGCCGCGGCACATCCCTGGTGATCGCCTCCGGGGCGAACTCGATCCGTCCGGAGGCGGTGGTCAACACCTCGGGGATGCGTGGCTGAAGCGGCCCGAGATCCACACCGTGCGGGGCGTCTTCCAGGTCGGCGAGCGTCAGCCCGTACGGCCCCGAGCGCAGCAGGATGTCGATGATCCGTTCCGGGCCCGAGCGGTCGGTGACCTCGGCGAGATCGATGCCCTTGCGCTTGGCGACCTCGCCAGCCACGAACTCGTCGAGCGCGGCGATGTCGGCGTCAGGTCCCTGCCCGGTGACGATGCCGGTCAGCCGCAGCATCGTCTGCCACTCCTGCGGCAGCTCGGGCTCCAGCGCCGCCGGGCTCCAGTTCGCCACGTTGCGGACCGCGAGCTGGTACAGCGCCACGTCGTAGTGCGGCCGTTCCAGCGGCGTCGGTCCTGGCAGGATCACGTCGGCGTGCCGGGTGGTTTCGTTGACGTAGACATCCAGCGACACCATGAAGTCCAGTTCAGGCAGCGCGCCCGCGAGCCGCTCGGCGTTCGGCGTGCTCAGGCACGGGTTGCCGCTCACCGTCAGCAGCGCCCGTACCTGCCCCTCGCCGGGGGTGAGGATCTCGTCGGCCAGCGTGGCCACCGGCACCTCGCCGAACACTTCGGGTAGCCCACGCACCCGCGTGTGCCAGCGGCCGTGCCGGAACGGCCTGCTGCTGGCAGGCAGCGCCGCCGCCGGGGCGGTGAACATCGCCCCGCCCGGCCGGTCCAGGTTTCCGGTGAGCACGTTGAGCACGTCCACCAGCCAGCTCGCCAGCGTGCCGAAGGCCTGCGTGGTGGTGCCGATCCGGCCGTAGACCGCCGCGCACTCGGCCCTGGCGAGCTCGCGGGCCATGCGGCGGATCTCGCCCGCGTCGATGCCGGTCGGCCCGGCCACGGCCTCCGGCGTGAACGGCGCCGCCAGCTCGCGCACCTCATCCAGCCCGCTGGTGTGTGCGGCGAGCGCGCCTGGCCGTGCGAGACCCTCGTCGAACAGCACGTTCGCCAGCGCGAACAGTAGCAGCGCGTCGGTGCCCGGCCGGATCGTGTGGTGCTCGTCGGCAACGGCGGCCGTGCGTGTGCGGCGCGGGTCGATCACCACCAGCTTGCCGCCGCGTTCACGGATACCGCGCAGCCGCCGCCGGACGTCCGGGGCGGTCATCAGGCTGCCGTTCGACACCAGCGGGTTCGCGCCGAGCACGAGCAGGTGCTGGGTGCGGTCGATATCCGGGACCGGGATCGTGAAGGCGTTGCCGAACAGGTAGCCGGAGGAGAAGTGCTTCGGGATCTGATCCACGGTGCCTGCGGTGTAGAAGTTCTTCGTGCCGAGTGCCCGGTACAGCGGAGGGCCGTACAGCGCGGTGGAGATGTTGTGCACCGCCGGGTTGCCCGCGTAGACGGCCACCGCGTCCGGCCCGTGCTGCTCCAGGATCGGGCGCAGCCGGGCGTCGATCTCGGCGAAGGCCTCGTCCCAGGTGGCCTCGACGAGCTCGCCGCCTCGGCGCACCAGCGGGGAGGTCAGCCGGTCGGGGTCGTGGTGCAGCGCGCCGAGCGAGGCACCCTTCGGGCAGATGTAGCCACGCGAGAACACGTCCTTCCCGTCGCCGCGTACTTCGGTGACCGTGTCACCGTCGACGGTGACGTCCAAGCCACAGGTGGCTTCACAGAGCGGGCAGGTCACGTGGGCGGTACGCATGGATCACCTCGCGGGGATGGCTGGCTGGGTGGATTCAGCCTAGGCCGTGCTGCTGGCGTCGCGTCAAGAAACGGCGAGAAAGCTGGGGTGCAGCGGTTGCCGAACGCCGCTCACCGGGGGAGTGCGAGGTGTCCGATTCGTTCAAGGTGATCCTCCGTCACGGCGCTTAGCCTCGACACATGACGATGAGGTTCAGTGCGGTCGGGTTGATCGCAGGCGACATGAAGGAAACACTCGCGTTCTACCGGTTGCTCGGGTTCGACATCCCCGCCGAGGCGGACGCCGAGGAGCACGTCGAGGTCACCGTGGCAGGCGGGGTGCGGTTGATGTGGGACTCGATGGCCACCGTGCGCACCATCGATCCCGGGTGGACACCTCCATCCGGTGGGCATCGTGCGGCGCTGGCCTTCGACTGCGGGACACCGGCCGAGGTGGATCGCGCGTACGCCGAGCTCACGGCTGCTGGCTATCCGGGCCATCACGCGCCGTGGGATGCGTTCTGGGGCCAGCGCTATGCGACCGTGACCGACCCCGACGGGAACCCGGTGGACATGTTCGCCGCGCTCCCCGGCTGATACGGCTCAGGCCACGGCCCGTGCGCCTGTCAGCTGCGCGAAGCTGGTGCCTGCCAGCTGCCGCGTCTCGCGGAGCAGGTGCGCCTGGTCGGCGTACCCGCTCCGTGTCGCGACCTCGGCTCCCGAATGCCCCGCCTTCGCCAGGCGAAGTGCTGCCTGGAAGCGCAGTATCCGCGCCAGCGTCTTGGGGCCGTAGCCGAACAGGCGAAGGCTCCAGCGGTGGAGTTGACGCTCACTCACGTTCACGTGATCAGCCACAGTGGACACAGATTCGTGGCTGGCGATCAATCGGACGATTGTCGAGGTCCGGGCGTCCGGCTGGGCGTGGCGTTGATCCAGGGCGAAGGACTCCAGACAGGCCGCCGGATCGTCCCCGTGGCCGAGGCGGTCGACGAGCCGTTTCACGGCATCCGTGGCCGCGACGTCGCGCAGCGCCTCCCGGCTGTCGCGCAGCTCGTTCGCCGGTACCGCCAGCAGTCGCGGCAACATCCCCGGCGGGAAGCGTAGTCCGGTGTACCGTTCGCCCGCGCGGGCATGCTCCCGGTACGGTCGCGAGTCCGGACCGGCGAGGACGAGCTCGCCCTTCATCCAGATCAGGTCCATACACCCGTCGGGCAGCACGTCCAACGGGCCGGAGGTGGCGCTGCACCACACCACCGCGCCCGGCACGATCGATCGCCGCTCGTTGTACACCCCGGCATCATCGCACCGGCCCCCGACAGCCGGGGCACCGCGCGTCACGCCCCGTCGGGGGAATGCTGGCCTGTGGCCCCGGTCGGAGTGACGTTGCCCCGTACGCCCTCGCTGTCCGCCACGTCGAGGGGTTCGGCGGGCCTGCGCATCTCGACGAGGTAGCGCCACACGCCCGCGACCGTGCCCACCGCGACCAGGGCGATCATCACCCACACCGCCGTCGCCTCCAGCCAGCCGGGCACCAGCCGGAGCAGGCCCGCCGCGTAGTAGCCGGCGAGCAGCACCACCGGAACCCACAGCAGGGCCGCGAGGGCGCTACCCAACGCGAACCGCCTGCGGTCCATGCCTGCGGCACCAGCGATCGGTGGGATGAGCGGACCGGCCCACGGCACCCACCGCGCGACGATCACCGCGACGATGCCGTTGCGGTCAAGGAAGGCGCGGGTGCGTTCCAGCCGATCCCGGCGCACTACGGTGCCACCTCGCCGAGCGGACACCATCGCGCCCGCCTTGTGACCGATCACGTACCCGGTGAGGTTACCCGCGAAGGCCGCCACGGTGGTCGCCGCGGCCAGCAGCCACACCTGCACGTCGGCGCCCTGCTGGGCGAGCACGACCCCGGCAGGGAACAGCAGCGTTCCCCCAGGCAGCACCAACCCGATGACCAGCCCGCACTGCACGTAGATGAAGCTGAGCACGATCAGCCACAGCATGACCGTGCCCACCCCGGCGAGCAGGTCGAAACCCATGTCGGAGTACTCCACGGTCGCCAGCGTCATTACTGATCGACTGTACTGTTCGCGCCCGCGTCGCGGGGGTTGTTCGCGTCAGCTAGTGGCAACTCGCGCAGGAAGAGAAGCAACGTGAACGCCAGGAATGCGACACCTGCCGCGACGTAGAACACCAGGCTGACCGAGGTGGAGAAACCCATCAGGTACGGCTGTGCCTCGGCGAGCGGCAGATCTTTCAGGAACGAGGAATCCCGCATGATGTCGGCCTGTCCGTTGGCCAGATCCTCGGGTGCGATCCCCAGGCTCGCCGCAGCGTCGTGGATGTTGCGGGTGAGCGTGCTGAACAGGATCGACAGGAACACCGCCACGCCGAGCGTGCCCCCGATCTGCCGGAAGAACGTGGCCGAGGCCGTGGATACGCCCATGTCCGAACGAGGTCCGGCGTTCTGCGCGGTGATCACCAGCGTCTGCAGGCATCCGCCCAGCCCGAGCCCGATGGTCGCCATCGCCACCAGCGGGTGCCACAGCGGACTGTCCCAACTCACCTGCGCGAACAGCAACGATCCGACCGCGATCGTCGCCGTGCCGGTCACCGGCAACACCTTGTACCGGCCGGTCGCCGCGATGACCCGACCGGTGATGAGAGTGCCTGTCATGATCCCGGCCATCATCGGTACCGCGAGCAACCCGGCCTGGGTGGGGCTGTAACCGTGCACGATTTGCAGGTACTGCGGGATGAGTGAGACGGACCCGAACATCCCGACGCCCACCAGGGTGCTGCCGACGATGGCCACACTGAACGTGGAGTTGCGGAACAACCGCATCGGGATCAGCGCGGCGTCGCCCATCCGCAGCTCAGTCCGGATGAACAGCGCTATACCGGTGACGGTGATGATGTAGCAGGCGATCGCCGGAGCCGAATCCCAGCCCCACACGCGCCCCTGCTCGGCGACGAGCAGCAGCGGGAACACCGCGCTGGCGAGGCTCGCCGCGCCGCGCCAGTCGATACGGTGCTGTTGCCGGGTGTGGGGCACGTTGAGCACCTTGAACACCACGAACAGCGCGATGACCCCGATAGGGAGGTTGATGCCGAACACCCACCGCCAGCCGTCGACGCCCGCGATGCTGTCGATGCCCGCGAACAACCCGCCGAGCACCGGACCGAGCACGCTGGCCAGTGCGAACATGGCCACGATGTAGCCCTGGTACCGGGCACGCTGGCGCGGCGCCACGATGTCGCCGATGATCGTGATCGACAGCGACATGAGCCCGCCGCCGCCGAGCCCCTGCACCGCACGGAAAGCGGCCAGGCTGTACATGGACTGGGCGAGCATGCAGGCAAGCGAGCCGGTCAGGAAGATGAGGATGGCGATCAGGAACAGCGGCTTGCGGCCGTAGATGTCGGAGAGCTTGCCGTAGATAGGGGTGGCGATCGTGGCCGCGATCAGGTACGCGGTCGTCGCCCAGGCCTGCATGCTCAGACCCTGCAAGTCGTCGGCGATCACTCGGATGGCAGTGGACAGGATGGTGCTGTCCAGCGCCGCCATGAACATGCCCATGAGCAGGCCGGACAGCACGGTCAAGATCTGCTTGTGGCTCAGCGGCGAGTACCAGGCTTCGTGCGCGCCACCATCCTGGCGGGAATGGGTCGTGGTCACCGGTCGTTACCCCCGCCTGCCTCTCCGCTAGTAGCGGGCCTGTCGGCGCCGTCGACCAGCGGCACCGCGTTGAGATCGTTGTCGAGCAGGTCGGAGTTCAGCCGGTCGAGCAGCCTGATCAGATGCTCGACATCGGCCGGATCCCACTCGCGAACCGTGGCGGCGAGCCACCGGTTCCGTGCCGCTCGCGCCCCCTCGTAGACCCGCAATCCCTTGTCAGTCGGAGCCAGCAGGCAGGCGCGGCCGTCGTCGGGATCGGCCTGCCGTTGGAGCAGCCCGTGCTGCACCAGCACGCCGGTCTGCCTGCTCACCGTGGAGATCTCGGTGTGAAGCAGCTCTGCCAGCGCCGAGGTGCGTTGCGGCCCGGAACGTACCAGCGTGCCCAGGATGGCGAAGGTGCCCTGCTCGATGCCGTCGGGTTGCGCCTTGGCCAGCTGCGCCGTGGCCCGGTTCAGCAGCCGCACGAACCGGATGAGCTGGGTACCCAGCGCATCGGCGGTGTCGAGGTCCTCGTGGTTGGAGGCCTGTTGCGCTGTCGATGCCATGGCGTCGTCCTCGTCCAGAAAGCTTCTTGTCCTCAACAACTAGTTGAGCGATACAAGTATATGCACCACGTTGCCGTCACGCCATCGGGTGTGGCACATGACGCGACCGGGAGCGTAGACGCCCGGCCGCACCTAGCATGGCCAGCGGAAAGCCTGGCGTGCACGCGAGAGCCGGCCGGGCACGTGCCGACAGCAACCACAGGAGACCACGACAAGGAGAGCTGTGCGTATCACGTCGCTGCTACCGGGAACACTGGGATTCGGCACCGCACCGCTGGGCAACATGTTCCGTGCGATCAGCGAGGACGAAGCCGCCGCCACCGTCGAGGCGGCATGGTATGAGGGCGTGCGGTACTTCGACACTGCCCCGTTCTACGGGGCCGGGCTTTCCGAGATCCGGCTCGGCGCGGTCCTGTCGGAGCGGCCGCGCACCGACTACGTGCTCAGCACCAAGGTAGGCAGGCTGGTGCTGGACGAGACCGAGAGCAAGGACGGGCTGTTCGCCGAAGGGCGCCCCAACAAGGTGCTCGACGACTACACCGCTGACGGTGCCCTCCGTTCGATCGAGGACAGCCTCAAGCGGCTGGGGACCGACCGGCTGGACGTCGTCTGGGTACACGACGTGGCGCAGGACTTCCACGGCGACAACTGGCTGCACGTGTTCGAAACCGCGCGGACCGGCGCGTTCCGGGCACTGACCCGGTTACGGGAGGAGGGAGTCATCGGCGCATGGGGCCTTGGCGTCAACCGGGTCGAACCGTGCGAGCTGACGCTGGAACTGGACGAACCGCAGCCCGACGGTTTCCTGCTCGCCGGGCGCTACACCCTCCTCGACCACGCCCGCGCCCTACAGCGCCTGCTGCCCACCGCCACCGAACAGGGCGCCGAACTGGTGATCGGCGGGCCGTACAGTTCCGGCGTGCTCGCGGGCGGCAGGCACTTCGAGTACCAGGAGGCCTCCCGCGAGGTGCTGGACACCGTGGAACGCCTCAGGGCCATCGCCGCTCGGTACGATGTGGACCTCAAAGCGGCCGCGTTGCAGTTCCCACTGGCCCATCCCGCTGTGGCCGCGGTGATTCCCGGCGCCTCACGGCCGACCCGCATCGGCGAGGACGTCGCGGCCTCCCGCGCCACCATTCCCCCGGAGTTCTGGGACGCCCTCCGGCGGGACGGCCTGCTGGCCGCCGACGCGCCGGTGCCCGCGTCCTGAAGGAGGCGGGACGCTCCGGCGCCTCACGGGGCGGGTCGTAGGCTGGGCGCGTGGCGAAATCCGCGGGCACTCACTTGTTCAACGCGTTCCGAGGCGGCCTTATCGGCACCGCCGAAGTGGTTCCCGGCGTTTCCGGCGGGACGGTCGCGCTGATCGTGGGCATCTACGACCGCCTGATCATCTCCGCCGGGCATGTGGTCAGCGGGCTGAGAATCACCGCGACAGACCTGGCGCGAGGCAGGGGCGCCGCGCGGGCGGGCGCGGAGTTCCGCAGGGCGGACTGGCCGGTGGTGCTCGCCGCGCTCGCCGGGATGGCGGTGGCCATCGTGCTCGCCGCCCGGCTACTCGCGCCCGCGGTGGAGAACCACCCGCAGTACGCCTACGCGGTGTTCTTCGGGCTCGTGCTGGCCGGGCTGTGGGTGCCCTACCGCGGCTCCGGCAGGCGCTGGTCGCCGGTGCACTACCTGCTGGCGCTGGCGGTGGGCGCGGCGGCGTTCGTGCTCACCGGGCTGCCGCCGACCGAGGTGAGACCGAACCCGCTGATCGTGGTGCTCGCCGCGGCAGTGGCGGTCAGCGCTCTGGTGCTGCCCGGGGTGTCCGGCTCGTTCCTGCTGCTGACCTTCGGGCTGTACACCGCGACGTTGAACGCCGTGAACGACGGCGACGTGGCGTACCTGGCCACGTTCGCGTTCGGCGCGTTCGTCGGTCTGGCGCTGTTCGTGAAGTTGCTGCAGTGGCTGCTGGAACATCACCACCACGTCACGCTGGTGGTGATGACCGGTCTGATGGCCGGTTCGCTGCGCGCGCTGTGGCCATGGCAGCCGTGGGAGGCCGAGGAGCGTACGCTGCTCGCTCCGACCGGTGACGTGGCCGCCACCATCGGGCTCATGGTCGTCGGTGCCGTGATCGTCGCGAGTGCGCTGATCGCGGCGAATGTGATGCAGACGCGCCGCGCAGCTGCCACTACCGTGGAGGCATGACCACCGAGCTGCTGGAGCGGTTGCGGGCCGACGTCGGTACCGACGCCGTGATGACCGACGACGATGTGATGGGTAGCTACTCGCGCGACATGATGCCGCTGGCCCCGTCGGGACAGCCGCTCGCGGTCGTCATGCCCCGCGACGTCGAGGGCGTGCAAGCCTGCGTGCGGGCCTGCGCCGACACCGGAGTGCCGATCGTGCCGCGCGGCGCGGGCAGCGGGCTGACCGGGGCCGCCAACGCCATCGACGGTTGCGTCGTGTTGGTCACCACCCGGCTCAACGAGATCGTGGAGATCGACGCCGCGAACCGGCTCGCCGTGGTACAGCCCGGGGTGGTCAACCTCGACTTCCGGGAGTCCGTCAGCAAGCGCGGCCTGTTCTACCCGCCCGACCCGTCCAGCTACGACTGGTGCACGATCGGCGGTAACCTCGCAACCAACGCGGGTGGGCTGTGCTGCGTGAAGTACGGCGTCACCACCGACTCGGTGCTGGGGCTGGAGGTGGTGCTCGCCGACGGCTCGCTGCTGCGCACCGGCCGCCGCACGGTGAAGGGCGTGGCGGGCTACGACCTCGCGAAGCTGTTCATCGGCAGCGAGGGCACCCTCGGCGTGATCACCCAGGCCACGGTGAGCCTGCGCCCGCTGCCGCAGGCACCGAGCACGCTCGTCGCCAGCTTCGCAGGCACCGAGGCCGCCGGAGACGCAGTGCGCCGCATCGTCGGTGAAGGGTTGGTGCCCTCGCTGATGGAGATTATGGATGCCTCCTCCATCGCCGCCGCCGAGGACTACCTGCGCACCGACTTGGGGACCGGTGACGACTGTCAGGCGTTGCTGCTGTGCCAGACCGACTCCGGCGGCGAGGTGGCGCGCCGTGAGATCACCGCACTCGAGCAGATGTGTGCCGACGCAGGCGCCACCATGACGTACTCGACCGACGACCTCGCCGAGGGCAACATGCTGCTTGAGGCGCGACGGGTGGTGTTGACGGCGCTGGAGATGTACGGCACCTGGCTCACCGACGACGTCGCCGTGCCGCGCACCCGGATCGCCGAACTGATTTCCGGGTGCCAGCGGATCAGCGAGGAGGTCGGGCTGCGCGTCGCCGTGGTGGGTCACGCGGGTGACGGGAACATGCACCCAACGATCGTGTACGACCCTGCGGACCCGGACGAGACCGCCCGCGCGCACCGGGCGTTCGACGACATCCTCACCGTCGGCCTGTCGCTGGGTGGCACCGTCACCGGCGAGCACGGCATCGGCAAGATCAAGCAGGACTGGCTGGAGCGGGAGATCGGACCGGTCGGGATGCGGGTGCACCGGCAGATCAAGGCGGCGCTCGACCCGCACAACCTGTTCAACCCGAACTCGATGTTCTCCCTGCGGGAACCCGCCACCGCGGGGGAATCCGTCACAGCAGGGTGATCAGTGCCGCGACGACTCCGCTGAGCAGGCCGAACGCGCCGCAGATCAGCAGCGCCACAAGGATGCCGACCTTGCGTCGCTGGTCGGGCGTCGCTGCGGGCTCCGGACCGTAGGTCGCTCGTTCGGCGTGTGCCTGCAGCGCCTCGCTTACCAGGGACTCGCGTTCGTGCGGGGATTCGGACATGGGGTGTGGTCAGGTCGTGTTCTGCTGCATGGTCCGCTGCAACGCCTCGAGGGCGCGGCTAGCCGTGGACTTGACGGTACCTCGGGAGATGCCGGTGGCTTCGGAGATCTCCGCTTCGGACAGCCCACCGTAGTAGCGCAGCACCAGCACCTCGCGTTGCCTGCGCGGTAGGGCGGCGAGCGCGTCGACCACGGCCTGATGCTCGCTGCTGAGCATCGCGATGCTCTCCGCCGAGCGCGAGGTCACCCCGTGGGGCGCCACGTACTCTCGCGCGGTCTTGCGTTTGCGCAGCACGCTGCGGGATCGGTTGACCACTGCCGAGCGCAGGTAGCCCAGCGCGGCCGCGGAGTCGCGCAGCTGCGACCACCTCCGGTACAGCCCGGCGAAGGATTCCTGCACCACGTCCTCGGCGACGCCCTGGTCGTCCACCAGCAGCACCGCCAGCCGCACGAGCTGCATGCGGTGCTTCCGGTACAGGTCCTCGAGTGTGAGCGGCCCGGCGGGCTCCGCGTGCGGATCGGGGGCGTCGATCGCGCGCAGATGCCCGAGTGTTCGCTCCACGGACCGTTCCGCACTACGCTCCTGCACCCGACCCAGCCTAGCGGTTGCGCCGCCATCCCGCCCCTCTCCCGCCCCGCCCGCACCGCCTGCAGGAGCTGGCGCTACGCGCCCGGAGCTGGTTGCGCGGACGGCACCACGTTCGGGGGTGGCGGTTGCGAGCCGAAGGGGCCCTTCGGCTCGCAACCGCACGGGAGATCCGGCGCGGTACCGTCACGGCGCACACCGAAGTTCCGCAGGGAGGCGTCAATGGCGTGGTACTTGGTCGAGATCCAGTACGTGCAGGACAAGCTGGCCGAGGTGCGTCCGAGGCACCGGGAGTTCGTGCGCGAGCTGGCCGAGCAGGGCCGGGTGGCGGTGGCGGGCCCGCTGGCCGACGACTCGGGCGGCATCATGCTGGTGCAGGCCGATGACTTGGACGATCTGCACGCCGTGATCGACACCGACCCGTACTACACCGAGGACGCGATCGCGCACCGCTCGATCCGCGAGTACAAGCCCGTGCTCGGTTCCTGGGTGCCGTGATGGTGTGCGAGCCGAAGGGCCACTTCGGTGCACGATATGTACTCAAGGACCCCTTCGGCTCGCAACCCGCGCGTCAGTAGGCGCCGCCGAGCTTGCTGTGGTCCCAGCTGATGATTTTCGTCGGGGTGAACACCAGGCCGGTGCGTTTGGTCGCCTGTACCCGCAGTATCTCGAGAAAGTCCTCGCCGATCTCGGCCTCGGGGCCGCCGAGGGTGTAGCGGCGCATCAGGTCGGCACCGATGGCCAGCGCCCGGTCGTCATCGTCGATGAGCTCGACGTCGGTTTCCATCGACACCCCACGGAGCTCCTCGTAGTCCTTGCCTGACTCGACCAGCAGTGTGGCCTGCGCCAGCCTGCGCAGGTTGGCCACCTTCTGGGACTTGCCGTAGGTCCACGTCTCGATGCGCACACCGTCGTCACCGTCGCCGTCCTTCGGCACGTACCACAACGGCGTCAGGTGTGGCCTACCGTTCGGTCCCATCGTGGCGACGTTGATCACCCGTTGTTCTGTGAGGAAATCACGGACCTCGGGTGGGCTCATCCGAATCTGGTCACGGCGGGACATGCGGCCTCCTCGACACCGACGCGCTTTCCGTCTCGGGTGGGGGAGCTGAACGTCACGTTCAGCTCCCCCACCCGAGCAAACGTTTGGTGCGAGGTTACCGGGTCGAGTCGCGGAGCGTCGCGGCGCGGCCGCCGTGGCCGGTGATCGCGGCCTCGGTGGCGCCGCGGCGAGCGATGTCCTCAAGGGCCTCGCGATCGGCTTCGGGCACGCCCTGGAACCGCCCGCCGAGCTCGATGACCGGCGGTAGGAAGGAGCGGATCAGCTTCAGCGCACCCACCCAGCGCGGGACGTGGATCGTCCGTGCCCGCCGCAGGATGCCACGTTCCAGGTGATCCAGCGCGACCTCCAGCGGGTAGGTCTTGCCGAGCAGCCCGGGCATACCCGCGCGCAGCTTGCCGAACACCGGGTGCGCGTCGGCGCTGTCCACCAGGTCGGTCTTGATCCAGGTCGGGTGTGCCACCCCGACCTTCACCCCGAGGTGGGCCAGCTCGGCGCGCATGCTGTTGGACAGCGCCTCGACCCCGGCCTTGGCCGCGGCGTAGTTCGCCATCCCGGGGGCGTGGGTGATCGCGGCCAGCGAGGACACCGTCAGCAGGTACCCCTCGCGCTTGAGCACATGCGGCATTGCCACGCGGAAGGTTCGCCACACCCCGAGCAGGTCGACCTCGATCACCTTCTCGAAGGCGCTCACATCGATCGAACGAGCGAAGCCCGTGGTCGCGATGCCTGCGTTCGCCACGACGATATCGATCCCGCCGAAGCGTTCCACCACACCAGCCGTGGCCTGCTCGAGATCGTCCCAGCTGGTGACATCGGCCGTCCACGAAGCGGCATTAGGTCCGATGCGGTCGGCCACCGCCTGTTGCTCCTCGGGTTCCAGTCCGACGAGAGCGACCTTCGCGCCGCGGGCGGCGAAGCGTTCGGCCAGTCCCGCGCCGATGCCGCGCGCGGCTCCGGTGATCAGTACGACCTTGCCCTCGACGGAGCCTGGTCGCCGCAGCGCGGCGAGCGGGTTGAACGGCATGGTGCCTCCAGCTGATGAGCGATGCGGAACGGCCGCTGTAGCACAGCAGCATAACTTACTCGAAGTAATATAACCACAGGTAACTGTTACTCGAGTTCACGACTGGCTTGCTTGCCGCTCCTGCCGATACGGGCGGTGTCACGATCGTGGCGGCTTCGTAGGATGGCAACCAGAGACCCCAGTGCCGCAGTGCATGCGGTGCTCGCTGCACCACAGTCCAGCCGCGAGGAGGAGCAACGATGCCCATCGCCACGCCCGAGGTATACAACGAGATGCTCGACCGCGCGAAAGCGCAGGAGTTCGCCTACCCGGCCATCAACGTCACCTCCTCGGAAACCCTCAATGCGGCGATCAGGGGGTTCGCCGAGGCCGAAAGTGACGGCATCGTCCAGGTCTCCACCGGCGGCGCCGAGTTCGCCTCCGGCCAGAAGGTCAAGGACATGGTCACCGGCGCGACGGCGCTGGCCGAGTACGCCCACATCGTCGCCGAGAAGTACCCGGTCAACATCGCGCTGCACACCGACCACTGCCCGGAGGACAAGCTGGACGGCTTCGTCCGACCGCTGCTTGAGATCAGCCAGGAGCGCGTCAACCGCGGTCAGAACCCGCTGTTCCAGTCCCACATGTGGGACGGTTCGGCCATCGATCTGGAGGAGAACCTGCGGATCGGCGCCGAGCTGTTGGAAAAGGCCAAGGCCGCCAAGATCATTCTCGAGGTGGAGATCGGCGTCGTCGGTGGTGAAGAGGACGGCGTCGCCAACGACATCAACGAGAAGCTCTACACCGCCGAGGGCGACTTCGTCCGCACCGTCGAGGAGCTGGGCGCTGGCGAGAAGGGTCGCTACATGCTCGCCGCCACCTTCGGCAACGTGCACGGTGTCTACAAACCGGGCAACGTCAAGCTCCGGCCCGAGATCCTCAAGCGCGGCCAGGAGGTCGCCGCCGAGAAACTCGGCCTGCCCGCCGGGTCCAAGCCGTTCGAGCTGGTGTTCCACGGCGGGTCCGGCTCGCTGCTCTCGGAGATCCACGAGGCGGTTTCCTACGGCGTCATCAAGATGAACGTCGACACCGACACCCAGTACGCTTACTCCCGCGCCATCGCCGACCACTTCTTCCGCAACTACGATGGCGTGCTCAAGGTCGACGGCGAGGTCGGCAACAAGAAGACCTACGACCCGCGCAGCTACCTCAAGCAGGCCGAGGGCTCGATGGCCGAGCGTGTCGTCAAGGCGGCCGAGGACCTCAAGTCGGCCGGTAAGAAGTTGAGCTGACCGCAAGCTCGTGGCGTCGGGGTGGGGCCACTGCCGGGCCACATCCCGGCGCCGTACGAAACGGGAACGACCCGGAGGGGAGAATTTCCGCGATGATGCCGAAGCGACTGGTCGCCGGGGTACTTGCGGCGGCACTGGTGCTGTCGACGGCCAGCGTGGTCGTGACCATGCTCCTCTGAAGCGCCTGGTGAGCCTCCCCGGGGTACTGCTCCCACCAGCGGCCACCGGGGTGATCCGCTCGCGCCCCGACTGCTGTCATACAGAAAGGCACCATGACCCAATCCAACCTGCTCGGTCCCGAGCCCACCTTGCTTCCCGACCGCCCCGACGCGCAGGCCGCGATGGATGCCGACACCTCGCCCGCCGAAGTGGCCGCCGAGCATCCCGATTTCAGCGAGGCCTGGGCGGCGCTGGCTGAGCGGTCGCTGGAGGCCGGGGAGCACGTGGCGGCATACGCCTACGCCAGGACCGGCTACCACCGCGGGCTCGACCACCTCCGCAAGTCAGGCTGGAAGGGCCATGGCCCCGTGCCGTGGCAGCACCGGCCGAACCAGGGGTTCCTGCGGTCGGTGGCGGCGCTGGCACGGGCCGCCCACCATGTCGGCGAGATCGACGAGTACCAGCGGTGCGTGCAGCTACTGGACGACTCCGACCCCGAGGCCAGGACCGCCACCGGGCTGTCGTGACCGGCCGCCACGGCGCCCCGGACTATCCCCGCGTCATCGATCCGAGCGCCTGAGCCGGCGACTGTGTACGGTCTCGTCCCTCGCGTGGTCGAGGGACCGTAGCCGAAGCCGGGCTGGCGGCATGCGGTCAGCGTCCGAGGCCGCCGGTACAGTGTCCGCCGGTGTCAGGACATCGCGCAGCCAGCATGTTTGCTCGCCGTCCCAGGTCCACAGCACGGTGGTGTCGTCGCCGTTGCCGAGTGGCACATGCGTGGCGGCCAGGTAGCCGAACAGCGAGAGGTGGACACCGTCCCAGTCCCGTGCGACCGCGTTCCAGTCCGGTGCCAGCCCCCCACGTTCCCGCTGCGGTGTCGCGTCTGCCAGCGGGTAGCGATGCGCCAACTGGTGCCACGACTCCGCGGAGTTGATCTCGAACACCCGCGCTCCGTGGTCGGCGTGGAGCAGCGTGCGTGTCGGAGACGGATCGGGTTCGCCGTCGCCGAGATGGTGGGCGGTGATCGCATCGTGGCACGTGTCGCCGCCGACCCGGGTGGACGTCACCGTCGCGTGCCGCGGCGACTGCGCGTAGACACTGCTGCCGAGGGTGGTGGTCGGTCCGGTTGTAGCGCCGTGCCCGTGCACCTGCGAGCCGCGCGCGACGGGTGACAGCCACCAGGACACGCCGGGCTGCGCCAGCACCTCCCGCGCGAAGGAGCGGAGGGAGGCGCGTTGCGCCAGTACCTCGGCGACGGCCGACTCGAAGTCGCCGTCCCACGGGTCGATCGCGGCCCGGGCCGCGACCACCAGCGAGAACGACACCGCCGGTTCCACCACGTCCGCTGCCGTATACCCCGCGTCACGGGCGGCGAGCAAGACCCCGCAGGCCAGGGGGCCGCACAGGAACGTGTCGGCGTCGACAGTCATGGATCACCCCTATGCTCGCTCGATAGTGAACAGCCACGCTGCGGTCACCATCTGCACCTCGCGATAGTTGCTATAGCCGGTACCGGAGGAGTCCTTCAGCTCGCGACCCCGCCGTCAGACCACGCCGCGGACCAGCCGGAGGTCCTCGGTGTGGCGGTACCAGCACCATCGGGTGATCTCGCGGGGATGCGGGGTCCCGTCCACCACCGGGGCCAGGGGGTCGCATCCCAGCTGGAACGCCCGCCCGGTGAAGGTCCTACGCCGCCTGCCGAGCAGGCCGCCGGTCACGTGCACCACCAGGCCTGCCCCACCCGAATTGTCCGGTTCGGCGTGGATCCGCCGCGCCATGCCCCGCAGCGCGACCGTGTCATCGCAGTACCCGACACCGCGCACCTTCGTCAGGACCCCGCTGCCGACCAGCACGCCGCCGACGTCGTCCCTGATCAGCGGGACCCGATCGATCTCCCCGTGCCAGGCGAGCTGCAATGCCCGCTCGGGCCGGGTGGGCAGCCGCCACAGCGCGGCGACCGCGGACCGGGACTCGGTCGGCACGTACCCCAACGACACCGCAGCCAAGCGGTCCGTGCGCAGCAGCCGGAGCGCGACGGCGGCGAGGTCGGCGTCGGTGCCCGCGACGATCACGTCGGCGCCGGTGCGCTCGGCAGGCGCCTCGGCGGCGTGCTCGGCCGCCGAGGCGAGCAGCGCGTCGATGTCGGCCTTACCCGGCCGGTGCGGTACGTGCGTGATGCGGCTCTCGTCCACTCCGGGTAGCCGTGGGATGCGTCTCCCGCATGCGATCACTGCTCCCCGCACGCCACCTACCTCCGTTACCCTCGGACATCGGCCGTATCGGCCCGCGCGTGCCATATGCTCGGTGCGTACATCCTGCCGTCGATCAACCTGGAGTGTGACATGCCCGCCATCGTGCTCATCGGCGCCCAGTGGGGCGACGAGGGGAAGGGCAAAGCCACCGACCTGCTCGGCGATCGCGTGCAGTGGGTCGTGCGGTACCAGGGGGGCAACAACGCAGGCCACACGGTGGTGTTGCCGGACGGTCAGAACTTCGCGTTGCACCTGATCCCGTCGGGGATCTTGACGCCCGGAATCACCAACGTGATCGGCAACGGCGTCGTGGTGGACCCCGGGGTGTTGCTTGACGAGCTGGCCGGTCTCGAGGAGCGGGAGGTGGACACCTCGGGGCTGCTGATCTCGGCGGACGCGCACCTGATCATGCCGTACCACGTGGCCATCGACAAAGTCACCGAGCGCTACCTCGGTTCGCGCAAGATCGGCACAACGGGCCGTGGCATCGGGCCCTGCTACCAGGACAAAGTCGCGCGCGTCGGGGTGCGGGTGCAGGACCTGCTCGACGAGAAGATCCTGCGGCAGAAGGTCGAGGCCGCCCTCGAAGTCAAGAACCAGATCCTGGTGAAGGTCTACAACCGCAAGGCGCTCGACCCGGAGCAGGTGGTCGACGAGGTGCTCGAGGCCGGCGAGAAGTTCGCCCACCGCATCGCCGACACCCGGCTGGAGCTGCACCGCGCGATGGACCGGGGCGAGTCGGTGCTGCTGGAGGGTTCACAGGGCACGCTGCTGGACGTGGACCACGGCACGTACCCGTTCGTCACCTCCTCGAACCCCACGGTGGGCGGTGCGTGCGCGGGTGCCGGCATCGGGCCGGGCAGGTTGAGCACGGTGCTCGGCATCGTGAAGGCTTACACCACGCGGGTCGGTTCGGGGCCGTTCCCCACCGAGCTGCACGACGAGCTCGGCGAGCGGCTGCGCAAGACCGGCGGCGAGCACGGGGTCACCACCGGCCGGTCCCGGCGCACCGGCTGGTTCGACTCGGTCATCGCGCGGTACGCCGCGCGGGTCAACGGCATCACCGACTTCTTCCTGACCAAGCTGGACGTGCTCTCCGGTCTGGAATCGATCCCGGTGTGCGTGGCCTACGAGATCGACGGGTTCCGGCACGACGAGATGCCGATGACGCAGACCGACGTGCACCACGCGGTGCCCATCTACGAGGAGCTCCCCGGCTGGTGGGAGGACATCAGCCACTGCCGCTCCTTCGACGAGCTGCCTGCCAACGCCCGCGCCTACGTGGAGCGTGTCGAGGAGCTCTCCGGCGCCCGCATGTCCGCGATCGGCG
The DNA here is from genome assembly GCF_033042135.1 of Haloechinothrix sp. LS1_15. Taxonomy (NCBI): domain Bacteria; kingdom Bacillati; phylum Actinomycetota; class Actinomycetes; order Pseudonocardiales; family Pseudonocardiaceae; genus Haloechinothrix; species Haloechinothrix sp. LS1_15. Next base: position 334,946 of record NZ_WBXM01000001.1, read on the forward strand.
TGGGCCCCGGCCGCGAGCAGACCATCGTCCGTCACGAGATCGCCGGGGCCTGACAGCCCGAACCCGAGGGGCGCGGCGCCACTTTCCGGCGCGGCATCACCGCATGGCGTCGCGCGACCGCGGTGCGTGCCTGCCAGGCCCGCCGAGCGCTTCGACGGCGATGTCCGGCTGGTCGACGAATAACCCGTCGACGCCCGCCTCGACGAACGTCTCGATCTTGCCGAACAGGTCACCCAGCTCGGACGGGCGTTGTGAGGAACGGAGCTCGATGGGCAGGAAAGCGTTCTCCGCGCGGAAGATGTAGGGGTGGACCTCTAGCCCTACGGCGTGCGCATCGGCGATCAGCGACGTGGGTTCGCCGAGGCTGCCGTCGGGCAGGCGGGGAATGACGTCCTGCTTGTCCGGCCCGATGCCCTGGGCGTACGTGGCGATCCCCGCCAGGCCCTCTGGGGTCATCATGTCGCGGTAGGTTCCTCCGTGACAGGCGAGTATCCGGTCGTAGGGCGCGCCCTCCGGGCAGGTCAGCTGGATGAACGGGACGTCGAGCTGGTCGCGTAGCTTGACGAGGTTGGTGACCTCGAACGACTGTACGTACACCGTGGCGTCCGGCCGGTTGAGTCCGTTGCTTTCCAACAGCCCCACCAGCGCAGGCTCCAGCGGCAGGTCGAGTTGCTGGAAGTAGGTGGGGTGCTTGGTCTCCGGGTAGAGACCGATGTCCCTGCCCAGCTCGATCGACAGCCGCATGGTGAGGTCGATGACTTCCGCGAACGACGGGATGGCGCACCGGCCGTCATAGATGGTGTTCTGCTGGCGCAGGTGGGGCATGGGTTCTCTGGCGCGGAGAATCTTGATCTCATCGAAGGTGAAGTCCTCGGCGAACCACTCGTCGCGGAGCACTTCGCCGTCGATGACCTTGGTGGTGCGGCGGTCGGCGAACTCGGGCCGGGTGGCGACGTCGGTGGTCTCGCCGAGTACCGGCTCGTGGCGGGTGATCAGCACGCCGTCGCTGGTGGTCACCAGATCCGGTTCGAGGTAGTCGGCGCCGAGCCGGGCGGCGAGCTCGAACGAGGCGATGGTCTGTTCCGGGCGGTAGCCGGAGGCGCCCCGGTGACTGATGATGTGTGGCTTGCCCCGGTTGGCTCCGGGTCTTCGCGGCCCTTTCATGGCGGGGATCACGACCTTCCCGCCGCCGGAGCGGCCGGTGTTGCGGATTGCGTGGGGAGCATGTCGGTTCCGGTTCCCACGGTCTCATGTCGCACCTGGTCAGGTGGTAGACAACTGTGATGCTTCTGACCTTCTCCTCCCGCCGGGTGATCGGCCCGATGCTCCGGGGTGACCGTGTGGCGGTGGTTCGCCGTGCCCATCGGTCTCTCAGTCCGAATTCTCGACAACGCACGTTGTCTACATCTAGCGTGAACGCGACGGGTGGTGAGCGGGCCGGGAGCGAGGTACGCCGATGGGTAGCGCGGACATGGCCGACGAGTGGGCACGCGAGCTGGTGCTCGGCCCGGACTCGGTCTCCTGGCAGTACGCCAGCGACATCCGGGGGTTCTTCGGTGCCGGGTACGCGCTGGTGTTGCAGACCGCCCACCCCACCGTCGGCGCGGGGGTACGGGACCACTCGAACTACAAGGCCGAGCCGTGGCAGCGGCTGTTCCGCACGCTCGACTACGTCAACCTGACCATCTACGGCGGGGACGACGCCGTCGAGGTGACCCGCAAGCTGCGCGAGATGCACAAGCGGATCAAGGGCGCCAACCCGGACGGCAGCCGGTATCACGCGCTGGAACCGGAGGCCTACGCCTGGGTGCAGGCCACCCTGGTGCGGGCGATCGTGGATGTCAATCGCTGGTTCATCGGCACGATGACCGAACAGGATCACGCGCGGCTGTACCAGGAGTGGCTGGGGTTGGCGCGGCTGCTCGGCATCCGTCAGGGTGACCTGCCCGCCGACTGGGAGGGGTTCGACGCGTACTTCGACGAGATGGTGAGCAGGCGGCTGGAGCGCACGACCTCGGCAGTAGACGTGGTGGACAGCCTGGCCAGACCAGCGCGGCCACCTGTGCTGCCGCGCTGGACGGAACCGCTGTGGCGGGTGGCGAGCTGGCCGGCCTCGTACGTGCTCCGGCTGGCCACCACGGGCCTACTGCCGCCGCTGCTCCGGCAGCGGCTGGGGCTGCGCTGGGGACCGGTGCGGCAGGTGCAGTTGCGCGCCATCGCGGCCGTCTCGCGCTCGCTCACGCCGCTGCTGCCGCGTGCGTTGCGGATCAACGGCCCGCAGTACCTGCGCGCCAGGCGGGCACATATCGCCCGAGACGAGTTCGCCCCGGAAAGCTACCGGCGGGTGGGGCGCCGAACGTGACGCTCGGCGCCCTCTACGGAACCGACGTGACGTTCAGCTCGCCATTCAGCTGATGTAGGAGATGAGCCAGTCGCCGTCGGCGTTGACGAACTCGAAACCGTCCACGTTGTCCGGGTCGGTCGCGTTGGTCTCGGCGATGTCCGCCGCGCTCAGCGTGGCTTCGTCGCCATCGACCACCACGTCCTCGGCGTCGAATCGGATCGTCGACAGGCGGGTGTCGCCGAGCTCGTCGTGGATGCCCTCGATCGCGCTCGCGCAGTCCGCCGCCTCCTCGGCGTAGAACCGCTGCATCGAGTCGACGAGCAGGTCGCACGCGCGCTGCCCCTCGCCCTCGTCGATGGCGAGGTAGAACTCCTGCGCCACGGCCACCACAGCGGCCTGCTCCTCGGTGTGTGCCGGTTCCGGCTGCTCCTCGCGTTGCTCGGCATCGCCGTTGGCGCCGTCGTCGCCGGTGCGGTCGTCCTCGTCCGCCGACTCGCCGCCGCACGCTGCGGCGAGCAGCGCGCCCGCCGCAACCAGTGCTCCTGCCGACCTGCGCCACGACCTGGTGATCGTGCCCACTGACAACCTCCGGAACTCGCGGTATCCCGTGTCTGTGTAGCACGGTCGTACCGCCTGCTGCCATCCGCGGTGACACATCCCCACGCTCCGGCCCCGCGGGCGGGGCGGCTACCCTGCTGTTCGTGCGTGTCCTGGTAATCGGATCCGGAGCCCGCGAGCACGCCATCCTGCTCGCCGTGTCCCGTGACCCCGCGGTGACCGCGCTGGCGTGCGCGCCGGGAAACGCGGGAACCGCGATGCTCGCCGAGCAGCTGCCCGTCAACCCGGTCGATGCCGGGGAGGTGGTCGCCGCCGCGCGCGGATGGGGTGCCGACCTCGTGGTGATCGGCCCCGAGGCGCCGCTGGTGGCTGGGGTGGCCGACGCGGTCCGTGAGATCGGTATCCCGTGTTTCGGGCCGTCGGCGGAAGCGGCCAGGATCGAAGGGTCGAAGGCCTTCGCCAAGGAGGTCATGACTGCGGCCGGGGTGCCAACCGCGCACAGCGAGGTGGTGGACAGCCCAGCCCACCTGGACGCCGCGCTTGCGCGCTTCGGTCCAACCTGGGTAGTCAAGGACGACGGGCTGGCAGCGGGCAAGGGCGTCGTGGTCACCACCGACTACGATGAGGCCCGTAAGCACGCGTTGACGCTGCTGGACAGTGGACATCCCGTGCTGCTGGAGAGCTATCTCGACGGGCCGGAGGCCTCGCTGTTCTGCTTCGTCGATGGCCACACCGTGCGACCGTTGCTGCCCGCCCAGGACTTCAAGCGGGTCGGCGACGACGATACCGGCCCGAACACCGGGGGCATGGGTGCCTACGCCCCGCCCTCGTGGGTGCCGGAGGACTTCACCGCCGAGGTCGTCGGGCGGATCGTGCAGCCGGTCGTGGACGAGCTGGCCGCACGCGGCACCCCGTACTCCGGGTTGCTCTACGTCGGGCTCGCGCTCACCTCGGACGGTCCGCGCGTGGTGGAGTTCAACTGCCGCTTCGGCGACCCTGAGACACAGGCGGTGCTGGCGTTGCTGCGCACCCCGCTGGCGAGCGTGCTGCACGCGACGGCCACCGGCGTGCTGGACGAGCAGCCGCCGCTGGACTGGGCGGACGGAGCGGCCGTCACGGTGGTGATCGCGGCCGATGGCTACCCGGGCACGCCCTACACGGGAGAGGTCATCACCGGAGCCGACGCCGAGGGCGTGCTGCACGCCGGGACCAAACGCCGCGAGGACGGGGCGACCGTGTCCGCTGGCGGCCGGGTGCTGTCCGTCGTGGGCGTCGGTGACGACCTGGCTGCCGCGCGGGAAATCGCCTACCAGCGGGTGGCCGCGGTGCATCTCCCCGGATCGCATCACCGTACCGATATCGCGTTACGCGCGGTGCGTGGCGAGATCTCCGTGCCTGCGGGCGAGGAGTAGTACAACGGCCGGGAAACCCGACCGGGACGCCAGGGATTCGGCGGAAGGAGCGGCGCTGGTCGCGCCGACTTGGTAGCCTCCGAAGAGAACGTGGGTGGTTACCGACCGTGCTACCGCTCGCGCGGTGCCGTGGCCGGTTTGGAAGCGGTGGTGAGGGTAATGCACGAGGATGCTGCGGACGCGGCGATCCCGCCGGGGGCTCATGCCACGACCATCGAGGTGGAGCCGGATCAGCTGCTGGAGGCCGCCTCGATCATCGAGGAGCAGATGCACGCGCTGGACTCGGCCGTCTACGAGGCGGAAGGCGTGGTGCGTTTGGCCCCGCCAGCCGGAGACATCGTCAGCGAACACGCCACGCAGGCCTGGAACGACCTGGTGGCCGATCTCGGGCACTCGCACCTGGCTCGGGTGCGCGAGTACGTCAAGGAACTGCACGGTTTCGCCTACCAGCTGCGCCGCGCTGCCGAGGAGTACCGGAAGGTCGACGAGCAGGCCGCGTCGGCTCTCGGCGATCGCAGCGGGCCGTGTTAGCGAGTGAGCCGAACGCGCCTCGACCAAGCCTGGGAGGGTTCATGAGCGTGCCCGAAGCCGCATCGATCATCAGCAGGATCACCGACCAGCGGTTCGACGGCTACACCGATGAGATGCTCGCCGAGCAGATCGACCGGTTCCGGAACGGCCGGGGCAGCGAGGATGTGCACGCCGCCGTCGAGGCGCTGCAGCGGGTGGCCAGCACGCTGGCGGCGACCGAGGAGACACTGCGGGCGGAGCTGGGCAGGCTCGGCATCGACTGGACGGGAGATGCGGCACAGCGGGCGCGGCGACTGCTGACCTCCCACTCGGACTTCTCCAGCCAGGCCGAGGAGAGGATCAAACAGGCCGCCGAGATCGCGTTCGCCTACGGCGAATCGTTCAACCGCACGCTCCACAAGCTCCCCGACGCCGCCACGCTGCGCGCGGGTGCGGGTGGGAAGGGCGTCGGGGATTTCCTCGGCAGCCTCATCGGCTACGAGACCGACCAGGCCCGGCGGGTCAACGAGGCCGCGGCCGCGCGCAGCCAGGCGGTGGACGCGCTGAACACCTACGCCGCCGAGACCGGCGAGCAGCTGAGCAGGCTCGAGTCGTTGCGCGCGCCCGACCACCTCGCGCTGTCCCATCCCGAGGAGACACCGGACAAGGGCAAGCCCTCCCCGGTCCCCGAGCCGTCCCCGGACGACATGCTGGGCAAGGCCGCCGTTGCCACCGACGACGGCGGGAAGCCGCTGGGCACGCCGAAGCCAACCGCCAGCGGTGCGTCGACCGCCGCGCCCGATGCCCATGGGCCCGGCGCGCAGGCCGCCGGGCACGGCGCGATGCCGCGTCAGGACGGCCCGGCGACCGCCCCGCCGGGCACGCAGGCACTCTCCTCCGGTGAGGCGCGGGCTGGCGCGGTGTTGGGTCCCGAGCAGCCGTGCCCGCCGGAGGAGACCCAGGAAGGGCAGAAAGGCACCGCCCCCGCCTCGACGACCGGGCCGGGCACGGCGCCGCAGGGGGCAAGCGCGGGTCAGCTCGGCGTGGCACCGGCACCGGGTGCGACGCCGCCCGCCGAGCAGCCCTCGGCGAAGCAGCCTGGGGGCGGCGGGCAAGCCGGTGGGGCCACGGCAAGCGGTGGGCCGGGTCAGCAGGCAGCCCAGCAGCCCGGCCAACTGCATGGCCAACAGCCGGGCCCGCAAGCCGGTCAGGGGCAGCAGCAACCGGGCGGGGGACCACGGTCGGGACCGGCGCCCGGCCAGCCACCCGGCCAGCCACCCGGCCTCGGCGGTCCCGAGGCCCCGCCGAGGGGGGCCAAGGAAGTGCCGCACGCCAAGGGCAAGCTGGTCGGCGCGGCGCCGCCGCCCGCGGCGGAACAGGCCCACGCTGTCGGCAGCGGTACGCAGGCCACAGCGACCGCCGAGCAGCCGGAGAACGCGATCGGTGGAGCAGTGACGGCGCTCGGCGCTGCGGGTGCCGCGGCCGCGTTGAGCGGCGATCCCGACCGCCGGCCCCGCTCTACCGGCGAGAACGGTAGCGATCGGGTGCTGCGCGAGTATCCCTTCGACGACCAGGAGCAGGCGCTCGCCGAGTGCCCGCTGCCCGCCGAGGATCAGACCGAACACCTCAAACCCGACCCGGGTGTCTTGGAGCCCGCGGCACCGCAGGACGCCAGCGGCGAAGTCGAGAACGTGCGCAGGCAGCCCGTGACCGGTGCCGACCTGTTCGCCGATGAGCGCCGGGTTCTGCCTACCGTGGTCGACCCGGATACCACGGCCTCCTCGGACGCGGGAGGGGAAGCGGACCCGGCTGAGGTGGGGGAGCACGACCGCGCGGGTGACGTCGATCCGGGCCGCCAGTGACGGCTGCCGTCCCTGGCGACAGCGTGGTGCTCTCAGCACTGGAGTTCGACGTGGCCTGGGAACAGGAGCGGCTCCCTTCGCGGCATGCGGCGCTGTCGGTGCCCAGTCCGGGAACCACCCACAGCGAACGTGCCGAGCTCGTCGAACGCGCCTGGCACGACCTGACGCGGCGCGGGTTGGTGCGGGGCGGGCAGATCACCGGTGAGTTGCTGGACATGCTGGCCGTGCTCGCCCAGCCGGCGGCGCTGTTCGACACATGGGTATGGGCGGACCGGCGCATCTCCGCGGTGGCGGCCAGTACCGGGACCGACGCGATCCTCGGCGTGGTCGACGGCGACGAGGTCTGGTTGATCCCCGTCGCCTGCGACGCGCTGGCAAGCGCGGCGGTGTCGGTGGCGGGCAAGTTCGAAGCGGGACCGGGCCAGTCGGTGACGTTGCCCTACGAGCTGCTCCGCGAGGCAGACGCCGAGGCACGCGGGGACCCGCACGCGCTGGTGACCGCGCTGGCCGATCGCGGCGTGGAACTGTGGGAGGCGCAGGAGGTCGCTGGCATGTTCCTCGGTACGGTCTGCCGCTGCCAGATCGGCGCGGAGCGGCACGGCAGGCAGGGGCAGCGGCGGCGTGGCGCGCGGGTGGTGGCCTTCCACGACACCGACGCGGGACGGTACCTGTTCCAGGTTCAGGACACCGGCGGCGAGAGGTACTGGAGCACCCTGGCGCCCGCAAGCAACCAGCTGCTGACCGAGCGGGCGTGGGAGCTGCTCGACGAGGTGTGATCGACGAGGTGTGAGATGGGGTGATCCGGCACCGCGCCACGGCCGGTCATGGTGAAATGGGGCGCGTGATCATCCGAGTGGGAATGTCTGTCACGGCAGCCGTCGCCGCAAGCCTGGTGCTCGCCTCGTGTGTGGCCCCGCCGGGGCCGGAACCCGGTATGCCCGCCCCGGAGATCCCGGAGGACGCGGTGGCCTACGACGAGCGTAAGTCGACAGCGGAGCGCCCGTTCCCGTTCACCGGCGACTGCGCACAGATCACCTCGGAGGTCGCGCAGCAGGCGGGCATGACCGGCGACATGGAGACACCGGAGGAGTCGATCCGGCAGGGGTGCGTGGTGCGCGCCGGAGGCGATCAACCCTTCGGCTGGCTGGGAGTGCACGAGTTGATCCCCAGAAGCGACCCTGACAGAGATGAGGACACGCCCGCCTTCGACAGCGAGTGGGATGGCGGCTCATGGACAGGGGGACATTTCCAGCGTTCGATCCTGCTGGATCGCTACTATGCCGTGACCCGGGTCGACAACGAGAACGGCTACGTCAACTGCACCGTCGCCGTGGACACCGGCTCGCTCCCCGCGTTGGAGTTCGTCGGTTACCTGGAGGAGGAAGCGAGCCGCCAGAAACACGACGAGTTGTTCGAGGACCAGTTCACCAGCGAACCGAAGGACCGCGAGGCGCTGGACGCGTTCGCGGCCGAGCAGTGCACGGTGGTCAGCAAGGCCGCCGAGGTGCTCCTGGACGAGGCGATCGACCCGGAGGGCGGGTCGCTGGCCACCGAGCTGGCGGAGTGATCCCGAGGCCTCAGGCGAGGTCGCGCCGGGACACGCGCCAGATCGCGAGTACGAGCAGCGTGGCCCACAGCGTCAGCGAGGTGATCACCGGCCCTGCGTGGTCGACCGGTGAGGTACCGGCGAGCTCGAACGCGGCCGCTGCCGGTGCGATCCACACGAAGTACTCGGGCAGGCTGCCGGTGAGGATGAGCAGCGCGGGCACCACCGCGCAGTACAGCGCCAGCGCCCCGGCCGCGTTGGGGATCAGCATCGCCACGATCAGGGCGGTGAGGATGGTGAGGAGCGAGCCCAGCGCGATCACGCCGATGACCCAGCCGAGCCGGTACCCGAGGAGGTACCCGCTGCCTGCCTGGTCGACGGCGATGGGCGTGGCAACGAGCGTGGTGCCGACCTGCAGTGCGGCGGCGACCAGCCACACCAGCAGCACCACGCACGCCTGCGCGAGGAAGTACCGGGCTCGTGACGGCTGTTGCAGCAGCGTCGGTTGGGCGCTGCGGTGTTGCCATTCCCCGGCGACGAGCTTGATCACCGCGGCGTGGATGACGATCGCGGAGAACGTGATGAGCCAGACGGTCGGCCCGATCTGGGATTCCGCCGTGTAGTAGCCGACGGGACCGAGGAAGACGCCGACGGTGCCGAGCCCGACGAGCACCAGCGGCCCGGTGATGAGCAGGATCCGGTCGCTGATAGTTCCGGCGAGCTTGCGGAGCTCGACGCCGATCAGGGTGTGCAGCGGGGTCCGTGCCCGCGCGCGTTGCATCCATGGCGGGACGGATTCTTGCTGCTGAGGTGCGACCGGCGGTCCGGCCATCGCCTGTTGCCCTGCTGGCTGGGCCTCGGGCTGGGCGGCAGCGGGCGTGGGCAGTATGCCGTGCTGTGCTGGTTGCCCGTACCCCGGAGTGGGCTGGTTCATTGCTGGGGTCCCCCTGTGAGCCGGAAGAAGAGGTCTTCCAGGTTCAGCTGATGTTCGGTGATGCTGTGGATGCGCACTCCTGCCTGGAACGCGATCTCGGAGACGCGGTCGGTGGTGGCGCCTGCGAGGATGGCGCCGTTGGAGCCCTGCCGGATCGCCACCCCCGCGCGCTGTAGGGCGTTCGCCAGGGCGGGCATGTCCGGGCCGCTCACCACGGACTGCTGTGAGGTGACCAGGTCACGCAACGCTCCGTCCGCCAGGATCCGGCCACGTCCGATTACCAGCAGCCGGTCCGCGGTCTGGTCGACCTCGGCGAGCACGTGGCTGGACAGCAGCACCGTGCCACCTTGCGCGGCATGGTTGCGGAGCAGCGACCGCATGGCGCGGATCCCCTCGGGATCCAACCCGTTGATGGGCTCGTCGAGGATCAGCACCGGGGGCCGGGTGAGCAGTGCCTGGGCCAGGCCGAGCCGTTGGCGCATGCCGAGGCTGTACTTGCCGATCCTGCGGGTCGCCGCATCGGCGAGGCCGACCTCGGCCAGTGTCGCGTCGGCGCGATCCAGTGGCACCTTCGCCAGGCGCGCCGCGTTACGCAGGTGTGATCGCCCTGTCCTGCCGGGGTGTACCGCGGAGGCGTCCAGCAACACCCCGGCCACGTGCGACGGGTTGGGCCAGCGCACGAACGGCCGTCCCGCGATCCACGCCCCACCCGCCGACGGCGGGGTCAGCCCGGTGATCATCCGCAGTGTGGTCGACTTGCCCGCCCCGTTGGGCCCCAGAAATGCGGTAACGGTGCCGGGCTGGAGGTCGAACGAGACCTGGTCGACCGCGCGCGCCCCGTTGTAGCTCTTGGTCAGCTCTCGGACAGACAGCACGCGGGCATCGTAACCTGATCATGACAGGTGTACCGGTGGTTCCTGGTATTCCGTGACCGGCGCACTACCCTGTCCGCCATGGCCGACACCACCTCGTTCCCCGGGCCGTCCACGCGCGCCGATGTGCCGCCGTTCCACGTGATGGAGGTGCTCTCCGCAGCCAAGGCCCGGCAGCGAAGCCACGGCGATGTGGTCTCGATGTGCGCGGGGCAACCCGCTGCCGGTGCGCCGAAGCCGGTGTTGGACGCGGCGGCGCGCGCCCTCGCCGAGGGTGATCTGGGCTACACCGGCCAGCTGGGGATCCCCGAGCTGCGTGAGGCGATCGCCGGGCACTACGCCAACCGGTACGGGGTGACCGTCGACCAGGAGGAGGTCATCGTCACGACCGGCTCGTCAGGCGGCTTCTTGTTGGCGTTCATGGCGGCCTTCGAACACGGGCACCGGGTGGCAATGCCGCGGCCCGGCTATCCCGCCTACCGCAACCTGCTCCGCACGCTGGGGTGCGAGGTCGTCGAGTTCCCGGTCGGCGCCGAAACGCGGTTCCAGCCGACCACCGAGTTGCTTGACGAGCTCGGTCCCGTGGACGGGCTGGTGATCGCCAGCCCCGACAACCCGACCGGCACGATGCTCGCTCCTGGCGAGCTTGCGGCGATCGCGGGATGGTGCGCAGCCAACGGGGTGCAGCTGATCAGCGACGAAATTTACCACGGCATCTGCTTCACCGGCGATGCCAGGGAGGCCACCGCGTGGCAGTCCAGTACCGAGGCGGTGGTGCTCGGCTCGTTCTCGAAGTACTTCGGGATGACCGGGTGGCGATTGGGGTGGATGCTCGTTCCGGAACGGCTACACCGGGCGGTGGATGTGCTGACCGGGAACCTGAATATCTGCGCTCCCGCGCTGGCGCAGTACGCGGCGGTCGCGGCGTTCACCGAGGATTCCTACGCCGAGCTGGACGAGCACGTGCGGCGTTACCGGGACAACCGGGACACGTTGCTCGCTGGCTTGGGGGAGGTCGGTATCGGCAGGGTCGCCCCGGCCGACGGCGCGTTCTACGCCTACGCCGATGTCTCGGAGTACACATCGGACAGCTTGAGCTGGTGCAGGCGGCTGCTCGACGATACCGGGTTAGCGATCACGCCGGGGATCGATTTCGATCCGGTCGACGGTGGCAAGTTCGTGCGGTTCTCCTACGCGGGTTCCGAGTGGGACGTCGGCGAGTGCCTGCGCAGGTTGGGAAGCTGGCTGTAGCGCCCGGCCACTCGGCTCCCGCGGGTGCTGGCGTGCCTGTCGGTCGTCCGACCCGCCAGGGTTCCCCGGAGAAAACCCTGAAGTCGTCGCCGAGTGGCAGCCATCAGGGGCGGAAGCTGGCAAGCTGGAGAGTAGCGACGAGCTTTGTCACCGACACGAGGGAGGAACGGCAATGCTCTGGAAGATCATCGGGGTGCTGCTGGTCATCTGGCTAGCGGTTACGGTACTGGGGCCGATCCTGACCGGGTTGTTGTGGATCGCCGTGATCGGCGGGTTGCTGCTGGCCGCCACCGCCGCGTACGGCGCGATCAAGAGCAAGGGCCAGCCCAAGCAGATCCGCGGGTAGCGCGCGCCAGGACGCTCACCGCCCGGGGTTCTCACAGCCGCATTCGCGGGCTGGCGCTCGCCGGTCCCCGCGCCTGCTGCCGGGCGGTCTCCGAGGTGACGCGCTCCAGCACCGTGTCGATGTCGTCGGCGGTGATCCCGCGATGCGTGACGAACCGCACGCGTCCGGCCAGCGGTAGCGCGAGGATGCCCAGCTCGCGGAGCGAGTGCAGAGTTCGTTCCACGTCGGCGACGGCGGCGAGCACGATGTTCGTCTGCGGGGTTCGCACGTCCCAGCCCAGTTCTGCGAGCCCGGCTGCGAGCCGGGCGGCATTGGCGTGGTCGGTGGCGAGCTCGTTCATCCGGTCGAGGGCGTGCAGGGACGCCGCGGCGAGGACACCGCCCTGGCGTACCCCGCCCCCGAGCATCTGCCGGGTGCGGCGGGCCTGCTCGATGAACTCCGCGCTGCCCGCCAGCGCGGAACCGACCGGCGCGCCGAGCGCCTTGCTGAAGCAGACGCTCACGCTGTCCGCTCCGACGGTCAGCGCGCCGGGAGGTAGCTGGAGCGCGACGGCCGCGTTCCACAACCGCGCGCCGTCCAGGTGAACGGCGATGCCCGCGTCGCGCGCCATGGCGACCAGCTGGGCGTGCTCGTCGGCTGGGACGATCGCCCCGCCTGCCGCGTTGTGGGTGTTCTCCAGGCACAGCAGCGTGGTGCGCATCGCCAAGTACGAGGTGCTCGCCCCGTTGCTGATGGCGCGGGCGAGTCCCCGAAGCGACGGGCGGCCGGGGCCCGCATCGGTTTCCAGTGCCTCCGGCATGCCGCCAGCCAGCCACGCGGCGGATCCCAGCTCGTTGTTCAGCACGTGCGCATCACGTGGGGCGAGGAAGCGGTCGCCCCGCTGTAGGTGCTGGCACAGCGCGATGAGATTGGCCATCGTCCCGCTCGGCGTCCACAACGCGTCTTCTTTGCCGAGTAAGGCGGCCGTCCGCTCCTCCAGCTCACGGACGGTGGGATCGACATCCAGCACGTTGTCGCCGACCTCGGCCGCGGCCATTGTGGCCCGCATCCGCTCGTCCGGACTGGTCAACGTGTCTGAGCGGAGATCGATCAGGGAACGTTGCGCGAAGGTCACGGTTCGATCACATCACACACCGTCATCGATATCAACGCTCAAGACAATTCTAATGAATGAACCCGGCTGGGAACCATCCGAATCCGGCCCGAGCTGGAGCGGAGTACGCGTACACGGCGTAACACGCCTTCGGTCACCAGTGGGGCAAAGGGTGCGTCCGCTCCCCGTTGGGGAGCCCGATGCGGATTCGAGAACTTTCGCTGCCGTGCCGACGCAACCCACGAGGGGGGCTGTGCGTCTGTAAGGGTGTCGGCGTTTCCACGCAGGCCATGTCGTCCATGCAGGGGGGTGGCGTGGCCACCGAAGCGCGGGAATGTCGACGCACCTCCCAGGTGCGGTCTAGGTGCCGGGGAGCTTGCCAATACCCTCGCTGGTGAGCTCCCCGGCGCCGTCTTCTGCTTGTTCTGTCGCCCCGCCCCTGGTTGTCAACCGGTTTCCTGCCCCAGGCGTGGGTCGGTGGCAGGATGACCCACCATGACCGGAAGTACGCCGAAGGGGGAACGTCGCCGCGCGGCGCTGCTCGACGCGGGCGTCGGGCTCCTCGTGGAGGGCGGCTTCGATGCGGTGCGGCACCGCGCCGTCGCTGAGCGGGCAGGACTGCCGCTCGCCTCGACCACCTACTACTTCAGCTCCCTCGACGACCTGGTGGCCGCGGTCGTCGAGCGTCACGCCCGTGCCGATCTGGACCGCGGTAGGCAGCGGCTGGCCGAGCTGGACACCTGCGAACGGTCCACGGCGGCGCTGATCGAGCTCGTGCTGGACATGCTGCTTGGCCCGCGCAGAGCCGCAGGCGACGCCGATGCGGAAGCGGTGCTCGTGCGCTACGAGCGCCTCGTGGCCACCGGTCGCAGGCCGCATTTGCGGCCGCTGATGCGCACGCTGGCAGCGGAGCTGCGGTCACTGCTTTCCGAGATCTTCGATCGCTCCGGCAGGCCCGTCAGCCCGGCCGAGCTGGAACGCATCATCGCGCTCGTCGACGGCGCGGTGGTTAACGCGCTGATCGAGATCGACCCCGATCCCCGCGCCGCGGCCGAGCGCATGCTGCACGCGGCGCTGGAAGGGTCACCAGCCCACGGTGCGCCCGGCGTCGGCAACGAGCCCGACACCACCCCGCGCTGACCGCCGCTACCCGCCCCATACACCGCCGATTACCCTCGTCAGACGTGACCGCAGCAGACAGCAGCCGCATCCCGAACGTCCTCGCCACCCGCTACGCCTCCGCCGAGCTGGCAGCGGTGTGGTCGCCGGAGCAGAAGGTCGCCGCCGAGCGTGAGCTCTGGCTGGCCGTGCTGCGGGCGCAGGCCGAGCTCGGGGTGGAAGTGCCCGAGGGAGTGATCGCCGACTACGAGCGGGTGCTGGACCGGGTCGACCTCGCTTCCATCGCCGAGCGGGAACGTGTCACCCGGCACGATGTGAAGGCACGCATCGAGGAGTTCAACGCGCTCGCGGGTCACCAGCACGTGCACATGGGCATGACCTCCCGAGACCTGACCGAGAACGTGGAGCAACTACAGGTCCGGCGCTCGCTGGAACTGGTGCGCAACCGCGCCGTGGCAGTGCTCGGCAGACTGGCGGCGCTGGCCGCCGAGCACGACAGGCTGGTGCTCGCGGGCCGCTCGCACAACGTGGCCGCGCAGGCGACCACGCTCGGCAAGCGCTTCGCCAGCGCCGCCGACGAGCTGCTCGTCGCCTTCGGCCGTCTCGAGGAGCTGATCGCGCGCTACCCGCTGCGTGGCATCAAGGGACCTGTCGGTACCGCGCAGGACATGCTCGATCTCGTCGGCGACCGGTACACCGTCGACGAGCTGGAGCAGGCCGTCGCGCGGCATCTCGGCTTCGAGCGGGTGCTGACCAGCGTCGGCCAGGTGTACCCGAGATCGTTGGACTACGAGGTGGCCTCGGCCGTGGTGCAGCTCGCGGCCGCGCCGTCCAGCTTGGCCACCACGATCCGGCTGATGGCAGGCCACGAGCTGGCCACCGAGGGGTTCCAGCCGGGCCAGGTGGGCTCCTCGGCGATGCCGCACAAGATGAACACTCGCTCCTGCGAGCGCGTCAATGGGTTCGCGGTCCTGCTGCGCGGCTACACCTCGATGCTCGGCGAACTGGCCGGTCACCAGTGGAACGAGGGCGATGTCTCGGACTCGGTGGTGCGCCGGGTGGCGCTGCCGGACGCGTTCTTCGCCATCGATGGGCTGCTGGAGACCTTCTTGACGGTGCTGGACGAATTCGGTCCGTTCCCCGCCGTCATCGATGCCGAGCTGGCCCGTTACCTGCCGTTTCTGGCCACCACCAAGGTGCTCATGGCTGCCGTTCGCGCCGGAGTGGGCAGGGAGACCGCGCACGAGGCGATCAAGGAGAACGCGGTGGCGGCCGCGCTGGCCATGCGAGAGCAGGGCATCGCGGGGAACGACCTGCTCGACCGGCTGGCCGCCGATGAGCGGATCCCGCTCGACCGCACCGAGCTGGACGGGCTGCTCGCCGACCCCGTGTCGTTCACCGGGCTGGCGACCGCGCAGGTGGCCGATGTGACACGCAAGGTCGGCAGCGTCGTTGAGCGCTACCCGGAGGCGGCGCACTACAAGCCCGCCCCCATCCTGTGAGCCCCGTGATGCGCGACTTTGTGCGTCACGTCACCTGCCGGGGTCCGGCGAAGTGCTGAGGTGGCCGCTCCGGCGCTGCTAGCCTCCGGCCCGTGGACGCGGTCGTGGCCGAGCTGGTGTGTTACCCGGTGAAGAGCTGTGCGGGGGTGCCGGTGGCCAGTGCCAGGGTGCTGCCCACCGGGCTGGAGCACGACCGCCGGTTCGTGATCGTCGATGCCGCCAGCGGGACCTTCCTGAGCCAACGCACCTACCCCGCGATGGCGTGCATCCAACCGGAGGTGATCCCCTGCGGGCCCGGGGTTACGGGGCTGACAGGGCTGACGCTGTCCGCGCCCGGCCACGAGCCAGTCACAGTCGACGTCGATCCCGAGGGCCCTCGGCGTGCCGTCACCGTGCACTCCTGGGAGGGCATTGGTGTTGACCAGGGGGACAGCGTTGCCGCTTGGCTCGGTGACGTGCTCGGCACACCCGTGCGGCTGGTCGCTGCCCCCGCGGACATCCGGCGACACCGCGCGGGTCGGTACGGCAGCTGGAGCCACTTCGCCGATGCCTACCCGGTGCTGGTGGCCTCGCAGGCCTCGCTGGACGAGCTGATCGCGCGGCTCGGTGAGCGCGGCGGCGAACCGGTGCCGATGACCCGTTTCCGGCCGAACATCGTCGTGTCGGGCTGGGCGGCACCGCACCTCGAGGATCGGGTTGACCGCCTAGCCATCGGCGGGAACGGCGGCGCCGAGCTCGGCTTCGAACGGGAGTGCGTGCGCTGCACCATCCCGCTTGTCGACCAGGACACCGGGCGCAAGGCCGGGCCCGAGCCCATCCGGACGCTGGCCACCTACCGCCGTGCCGCCGATGGCGGGGTGACGTTCGCGGCCAACTACGCGGTGCTCGCCCCGGGGGAAGTCGCGCTCGGCGACAGCGTGACGGTGCGCTCCTGGCTGCCGGAGGGTGACCGCGGCAAGGCTGTCAGGCCGAGTTGAGCGGCGGCCGACCCCCGGTTCACCGCCAGCGCCACCCATCCGGCCGAGTCGACAAGCAGCACCAGCCGTCCCGGCTCGACGTCGGCGAAGGTCCTGCCGGGCGTGGCGATGTGATCACCGGTGTGGTCGCCGGTGCCCGCGTCCACCCGCACCGGGTCGCGGGCAAGGCCCGCGTCGGCCAGATCGGCCTCGGTGGCGGCGAGTTGTACGTTGCCGAACGCGTCCACGGTCAGCACCTCAGCGGTCAGCGTCCCGTCCCGCACCCGCACATGTGGCTCGGGGAGCAGTTCGAGCTCGCCGGGCCGCACGGCGGGGCCGAGCGCGGCGGGAGCCACGCCGGTGGCCAGATGCGCGGCGGCCGGGGCGAAGATGTCCCTGCCGTGGAAGGTGGCCGATACCTCGCCGAGCCGGTACTCAGCGGCGGTGAGCTCGTAAGCCTCGCGCGCCCCGCCGAGCGCCTCGGCGGCGGGCAGCAGCAGGCCGTTGTCCGGCCCCACTAGCAGGCCGCCGTCTGCCACCAGCGCGATGCCGCGGCGTGCGGTGCCCACACCGGGGTCGACCACCGCGCAGTGCACGCAGCCGGGGAGGTAGGCCACGGACTGGGCAAGGGTGTGCGCGCCGTGCCGTATCGCCCCGGCGGGCACGCCGTGCGTAATGTCGATCACCCTGGCGTGCGGGGCGATACGCCCGATGACCCCGTGGCAGATCCCGACAAACGGGTCGGTCAAGCCGTAGTCGGTGGTGAAAGAGATCCACTCGTAGCGCACGGCCCTCCCCGTGTTCGCGCCCCGCTTGTTGCGTACTTCTCAATATCTAAGAGCGGCTGGATCGAACCGCCCGGCTCTGTCAGGATCATAGCGTGACTTCGGACGATCATCCTGCAGCAGGCGACGTGGACTCCGCCGCGGTCGCCGCAGAAGCGATCGCCTTGGTCCAGCGTCGCCACATCGACCTTCTCCGTGTGAAGTCCGCGCTCTGCCGTCTGTGACATCCGGCGCGCGGTCTGTCTCGGCAGGCAGCCGGTAGGCCCTCGACGGGCAGGCTACCGGGCATCCGCGCCATCGTGTTCGGTCCACTGCCTCCCGGTACGTCCTCGCTCGGCCGCCGCTCGGCGCGGGCAGCGCGGTCGGCAATCACACGAAGGTCGTCATGGAATCCCTGTTGCTTTTCGTTCTGGCCGGTTTCCTCGCTCAGCTGGTCAACGGCAGCCTCGGTATGGGCTACGGCGCGCTGTCCACCACGGGCTTGCTCGCCGTCGGCGTGCCACCCGCGCCCGCCTCGGCGGCGGTGCACTACTCGCAGGTCGGGATCGCGCTGGCCTCCGGGGTGTCGCACTGGAAGTTCCGCAACATCGACTGGCGTACGGTCGGCATCCTGGCGCTGGCCGGTGGCGTGGGGGCAGCGGCAGGAGCGTATGCGCTCGTGGCGCTTTCGGAGTTCTCGCTGGACGCCGCCACGGTGTGGATCGCGTCCATCCTCTGCCTGCTCGGGCTGTACGTGCTGATCCGGTTCTCGTTCCTCAAGCTGGGCAAGCTGATCACCGAGAAGCGACCGGACGGGCGATTCTTCGGACCCCTCGGCCTCATCGCGGGGTTCACCAACGCCACCGGTGGCGGTGGCTGGGGCCCCATCGCCACCTCCACGCTGCTGTCCAGCGGCCGCCTGGAGCCGCGCAAGGTGATCGGTTCGGTCAGCGCGGCCGAGCTGTCCGTTGCCGTGGCGGGCAGCGCGGCGTTCCTCGTGGTGCTCGGTGCGGGCGGCATCGATTTCCGGTCCGTTGTCGGGCTGCTGATCGGTGGCGTGCTCGCCGCCCCTGTCGCCGCCTGGTTGGCGCAGCGGGTGCCGCCGCGGCTGCTCGGCGCGCTGGCAGGCGGCATGATCGTGCTCACCAACACGTGGCTGCTGAGCGGAGCGCTCGAGGTCGGTACTGCCGCATCGCTGGCCGCCTACGTCGCGGTCCTCGCGCTGTGGATCACCGCGATCGCCGCTGCGCTGCGCTCGATGCGAGAGGAGCGCAAGCTCCGGGCCGCGATCGAGGCCGACATCGAACGCAACCGGCGCAGTCCGGGTGACGAGCATGCCCGAGTGCGCTGACGAGCGCTGGTGACCTGACTACACCGTGAGGCCCGTGCCGTCCTCCAGTACCCGCACCTCGGTGCCGTCGGGGGCGAGGTTGGTGAATAGGCCGTAGTGCATCGCGGGATAGGCCAGCACAGCCTCGTGGATCGGTACCGCGATGCGGGGGGCCACCGCGCGGAGGAAGTCCACTGCCTCGGCGGCTTTCAACCACGGGGCAGCCGTCGGGAGCCCGAGCACGTCGACACTTTCGGACGGCACGTGGAACGCGTCGCCGGGGTGGTAGAAGGCGCCGCCGTCGACGAGGTACCCGACGTTGGTGATGCCTGGGATGTCGGGGTGGATCACGGCGTGCTGGCCTCCGGTGACGGCCACGGTGCTGCCTGCGATCTGCAGCCGGTCGCCGGGATTGGCGGTTTCCGAGGTCAACCCGAGCTTGGCGACCGTGTCCTTGGTGCCGGGGTCGGTGATCAGCCGCGCGCCGGGGTTCGCCTCGAGCAGCGACGGCAGCGAGTCGGCGTCGATGTGGTCGTAGTGCTGGTGCGTGATCAGTACCGCGTCGAGATTGCGTTCCTGCTCGTAGCCTGCGGAGAACGCGCCCGGGTCGATCAGGATGCGGGCCGATGCGGTCTCGACGAGCACGCACGCGTGGCGATAGTGAACGATGCGCATCACTTGCTCCCCTCGCGGGCCGGGCGGCTTCGGCTGGAGTGACGTCTGGTCCGAGCCTACGGGCAGGCCCGGGCGGCGCCAAGGCGCCGCACGTGCCACCGGCAGACGACCGGGATCGCGGTTACGATGCGACTCACCCCAGGATTCCCGCGCGGGAGCCACCGCTGTTGGCGATATGCCAGCAGGTGCGTAGGCTTGAAGCGAGCCGAGCTGACGGAGGCAGCAGATGACCAGCATGGCAGCTGAACAGGGCACGGTGGCCGAGACGTTCGACTCGTTGAACCCGGCCACCGACGATGTGGTGGGCACCTATCCGATGCACACCCCCGAGGACGTGCGCGCCGCGATCTCCAGGGCACGCGATGCCGCCGTCTGGTGGGACGCCCTCGGCTACGCGGGCAGGGGGGAACGGCTGCGCCGCTGGAAGGGTGTGCTCACCCGCCGCATGGATGAGCTGGCCGAGGTGGTGCGCGCCGAGACCGGCAAACCGCTCGGCGACGCCCAGCTGGAGGCCGTGCTGGCCATCGAGCACATTGATTGGGCCGCCCGCAACGCCCGTAGGGTGCTCGGCCGCAAGCACCGCGCGCCGGGGCTGCTGCTGTCCAACAACGACGCGACGGTGGAGTACCAGCCGTACGGGGTGGTCGGCATCATCGGCCCGTGGAACTACCCCGTCTACACCCCGCTCGGCTCGGTCACCTACGCGCTGGCGGCGGGCAACGCCGTGGTGTTCAAACCGAGCGAGTACACACCGGGGGTCGGCCGTTGGCTGGTCGAGGCCTTCGCCGAGGTCGTGCCGGAGCACCCCGTACTGCAACTGATCACCGGCTTCGGCGAGACCGGGGATGCGCTGGTCCGGGGTGGTGTCGACAAGATCGCGTTCACCGGATCCGCCGCCACCGGAAAGAAGATCATGGCGGCCGCTGCCGAACGGCTCACCCCGGTGCTGATCGAGGGAGGCGGCAAGGACCCGATCCTGGTCGACGCCGACGCGGACGTCGACGCGGCCGCCGACGCCACCGTGTGGGGCGCCTTCGCCAACGCGGGCCAGACCTGTGTCGGGATCGAGCGGGCGTACGTGCACGAGCAGGTCTACGACGAGTACCTCGCTCGGGTGCTGGAGAAGACCAAGCAGGTCAGGGGTGGCGCCGACTCGCGGGCGCAGTACGGGCCGATGACGATGCGCTCGCAGATCGAGGTGATCCGCAAGCACATCGCCGACGCGCTCGCCAGGGGCGGCCGGGCACTGACCGGCGGCATGGAAGCTATCGGTGATCGGTGCGTGCAACCGACCGTGCTCGTGGAGGTGCCGGAGGACTCGTCGGCGGTGCGGGAGGAGACGTTCGGCCCGACGGTGACGGTCGCGAAGGTGCGCGACATGGACGAGGCGGTGGCCAAGGCCAACGATTCCAGCTACGGTCTCGGCTCGACGGTCTTCTCGCGGTCGCGGGGCACCGAGATCGCGAGGAAGCTGCGCACCGGCGCCACCGCCATCAACGCGCCGCTGAGCTTCGCGGGTATCGCTTCGCTGCCGTTCGGCGGGCTCGGCGATTCCGGTTTCGGGCGGATCCACGGTCCGGAGGGCCTGCGCGAGTTCGCGCGCCCCAAGGCGATCGCCAGGCAGCGCTTCCCCGCGCCGATCCCGCTGACCAGCTTCACCCGCACCGAGAAGACCGAGCAGCTGGTCTCCAAGGTGATGTCGTACCTGCACGGTAGGAAGTGACCGCTGCGGCAGGCGGGCCGCTCACCCCGCGGCGTCGACCAGCCTGGCGTAGGAGCCGCCTGCGGCCATGAGCTCGGCGTGGCTGCCGAGTTCGGCGACCTCGCCGTCGTGCAGCACCAGGATGCGGTCGGCCTCGCGCGCGGTGGCCAGCCGGTGCGTGATGGAAATGATGGTGCGCCTGGCGAGCGCGGCGCCAAGCGACCGCTCCAGCTCGCGGCTGTCCCCGTTGCCGAGTGCGGCCATGGCTTCGTCGAGCACCACGATCGGCGGGTCGGCCAGCACCACACGGGCCAGCGCGATCCGCTGCGCCAGGTCCGGCGTCACCGGGTGCGCCCCGGGGCCGAGCACCGTGTCCAGCCCGTGCGGCAGCGTGGTGACCCACTCGCCCGCGCTGACCACCTCGAGCGCTGCCAGCAGCCGCTCATCGGGGCACTCGCGGTCGGTGAGGGCGAGGTTGTCCCGCAGGCTTGCGGCGAACACGTGATGCTCCTGGGTCAGCAGCACCAGCTCGCGCCGCAGAGCCTCGCGCGACCACCCGTCGATACCGGAGCCGCCGATACACACCGTTCCCGAGTCCGGCTCGGCCAGGCCCGCCAGCAGCCGGGCCAGCGTGGACTTGCCGGATCCGGACGGCCCGACCACCGCCAGGTGCTCGCCTTTCGGCACCGCCAGCGTGATGCCGTGCAGCACCTCGTGACCGGGACGGTAGGAGAACCGCACCTCGTGCAGGAGCAGGTCGTGGCAACCGGGTGCCGTAGCTGTGCCCTTGTCGCTGTCCTCGCCGTGCGGGTTGCCGTCTGGATGGCCGGCGGGGGCAGGGGTCTGCCGCACACCAAGAATCCTGCGCAGCGCGGTGTTGCCGATTTGCAGCTCCTCCACCCAGAGCAGTAGCTCGTTCAGCGGGCCGCCCATCGCCAGCAGGTAGAGCACCACCGTGGTGATCGTGCCGAGGCTGACGTGCCCGGCATCGTAGGCCCACCCGCCGAGCGGCAGGATCACCACGACCGGCAGCAGGTAGGACAGCTCCAGACAGGACAGCCAGCGTATGAGCAGGCCCCGGTGGGCGTACTCCTCGTCGCGTGCCGCCGCGACGGCGCGCCGGTTGAGCTCGGCCCGTCGCGCCGCCTGGCCTAGCGTCTCGATGGTGCGCGCACCGTGCACCGATTCGGTGGTGCTGGCCTGCACGGCGCCCCAGCCGGACAGGAGCTGCTCGACGACGGGCAGCGCGCGCGGCAGGTACCAGCGGGTAGTCAACACGATGACCGGGATCGCGACCAGCATCCCGACCGCGAGCAGCGGCGAGGTGGCGATCACGGCGCCGGCGGTCAGCGTGACGGTGACGGTCGAGGTGAGGATCTGCGGCGCCGCGTAGCGCGCGGCGTACTCGATGCGGTCCACGTCGGTGGTCGCCCTGCTGAGCAGGTCGCCCGTGCCTGCGGCTTCGATCGTGCCGACCGGCATGGCCAGCGCGCGCCCGACGAACTCCTCGCGGGCGGTCGCGAGCACGTGCTCGCCGAACGTGGCGGCCCGCATGTGCGCCATCTTGCTCAGCACAGCCTGCACGATCAGGATGCCGAGGAAGGCGAGCGCGAGCGCGTCGACGGGCAGCTCGGTCTCACCCGCGACGGTGTCGACGATCAGCCCGAGTATCTGGGGTCCCGCCAATCCGCAGGTGGCGGCGAGGATGAACCAGGTGAGCATGGTGACGAACAGCCGCCGGTGGGCACGCGCGACGCCGCGCAGCCACCGCCGCACGTCCCTGCTGTTCGCCAGCGGCAGCGGTGCCGGGATCATCGGCTCACCTCCCGGTCGTTGGCGGGAGCGTTCGGGGCGTGCGCTGCCGCCTGCCGCCACAGCTCGCTTCCGGTGAGCACCACGGTGGTGCGCCCGCTCCGCAGCTGCGCCACCCGCTCGGCGATGCGGGCCTCGCTGTGCGCGTCCACCGCGGAGGTGGGCTCGTCGAGGATCAACACGTCCGGGTCGAGCGTGAGCGCCCGCGCCAGGATCAGGCGTTGTCGCTGACCTCCGGACACCGACCGGCCGCGCTCGCTGACGATCTCGGCGTAGCCGTCGGGGAACGCGTCGATGATGTCGGTCGCGTCTGCGGCGGCGACGGCCCGCGCCACGTCCACGCGGTCGCCCGCGGCCAGTTCGGTACCGACCGGGCCGGAGAACCACAGGTCGTCGCCGAGCACCAGGACGACGCGGCGGCGCAGCTCGTGGTGGCGCACGCGGGCGATGTCGATCCCGCCGATGCGCACCGCGCCCGGTTCGACGCCCGCGAGCCGTTCCGCGCGAGCCCGGTCGGGCGGCAGCACGCTCAACCTGCCCGCAGGCAGGTGATCATGCTCGTCGGTCACAGCCAGCGGCCCCGGTGGCAGTGGGAGCGGGTCGGCAGGTTCGCCGTGTGATCGGCTTCGCCGGACGAGGCTGTCGACCTTGCGGACCGCCACGATCGCCGAGGCGAACTCCTCCGCCGCTTCCGTGGCGGCCTTCACCGGCACGACGAGGAACGCTGACGCCCCGTAGAAGGCGATCAGCTCGCCGGTGGAGATGGTGCCGTCCAGCGCCAGCCGCGCGCCCAGCCAGGTCACCGCGACGGTTACCAGACCGGGCAGCGCGACCTCGGCCGAGGCCAGCCAGGACTGCACCTTGCCGACGCGCAGCCCGGCGCGGAGCACCTCGCGGCTGGTGCGGACGAACCGTTCGCGGAATGGCGCTTCCCCGCCGATCCCGCGCAGGATGCGCAGCCCCGACACGATGTCGGCTCCCATGGCGTTGACCTCGGCCGCTCGCTCGCGCTGGGCTTCCTTCCTGCGCACCAGCGGCCGCATCAGCGGGCCGATACCTACCACGGCGAGCGGAACACCCACCATCGCGACGGTGCCGAGCAGCGGGGAGATCGTGATGAGTGCGGCGCCGAGCGCGCCGAAGGTGATCACCGCCCCTGCCGCTCGTCCGAACAGCTCCATGGCGTTACCGGTCTGGTAGACGTCCTCGGAGCCCATGGCGACGACGTCACCCGTCGGCACCTGCCGGGGCAGGTCCGCCCCCAGTTCGGTCACCGCTGTGACCAGCGCGTGCTGCGCGCTGGCCGAGCCGTGCACCCACATGGTGTGCGAGGCCCAGGCGGACACGCCAGTGGCGCAGGCCTGGAGCAGGGCGAGTGCCGCGACCACGGCGATCCACATCCCCAGCGTCTGGGCATCCCCAGCGGCGATGCCGTCGTCGATGGCCACGCCGACGACGAAGGGCAGGGCCGCGCCCGGCAGCAGCGTGAAGGCACCGGCGATCGCCGAGGTGGTGGCCAGCCATGGTCGGGTGCGCAGCGGCGTACGCAACCGGAAGCGACGACCGTTGTCCTCGGTCCTGCTGCTGGCCGGGCGGCGCATGGGTCAAACGAACCCGGATGTGCTCATGCTCCGGAAGCTACTCGTAGCGTGCCGGACGCCTCAACGGATTTTCCGCGACCGCGCACTGGCGGCCCGCCTGCGGGCGGAGTGCGTCGGGTGGGGACGGATCAGGCGAGTCGGCCGTGGCGCATGCCCGCCAGCAAGGCGTCCCACTGCTCGGCGGTGATGTGGTGCGCGCCGCCGTGACGGTCCTTGGTGTCCCGGAGCCAGCGTCCACCGTCCGCCGCGAAGGCCACCTCGACACAGGTTTGGGCTCCCTCGCTGAAGCTGGACTTCCGCCACCGCAGGTCTTTCGGCTCCGGCATCAGCACGTCGTCGCCCTTCCCACGCCTACATGGACAGCTCCTTGATGCGCCGGTCGAGCAGTTCCAGCGTGCGCTGCGGGCTCAACGCGGCCGCCCGTAGTGTGTCATAGGCGAGGTCGTAGACCCGCACGTGCTCGCGGCCGAGGTAGTCGCTGCCGGTCAGCGCCTCGATGTAGACGATGCCCGGCCGACCCTCGAGCAACGTGACGATCGTGAAGCAGACTCCGTGGCTGGGGTAGGCGCCGCCGTCGAAGGGCACGACCTGCACGGTGACGTTGGGCTCGCCCGCCAGCGCCCGGACGTGCTCCAGCTGCCCGCGCAGTACGGCCCTGCCGCCGATCTCGCGGTGCAGCGCCTCCTCGCCGACGACCACCCAGAGTCGCGTCGGTTCCCCGCGCATCAGCCTCTCGATCCGTGCGGCCCGCTCCTCGGCCCGGGGTTCCACCTCGGATCGCGCCGTGCCGACCGCACTGCTCAGCATCGCGCGGGCATAGTCGACCGTCTGCACCGTGCCAGGGAAGCTGTCGGCGAGGAAGATCTTGACCTCGGTCGCGGCGGCTTCGAGGTTGACGTACTTGGTGGCCCACTCGGGCACGCGGGCTGGTGGGAGCTTGCGCCGCGCCTCGGTGGCGAGCTTCTTGAGCACGCTCGCGCGGTCCGCCTCGATGCCGAAGACGGACACGAGCTTGGCCAGGTCCCGGTCGGTGACACCCTTATCGCCCTGCTCGACCTTGGAGAGCTTTCCGGTGTACCACCCGAGTTGCTTGGTGGCCGCTGAGGTGGACAGGCCCGCGCGTTCCCTGGCGTCGCGGATTTCCGCGCCGAGCAGGATGCGCTGTACGACCGGTCCCGGGTCTGTGTCGGTCACGGCGCACAGTCTGCCCTATCGGAAGTGCTGACACCAACGCTGCCCCACGAGAGTGAACTTTATATTAGTGACATTGCTATCGGAATTTCCGGTGTATGCTGGCACCAACACGCCGATCGAGAGGGAAGGGTGCTGTGATGGCCGAGTCCACGGACGCGATGAATGCTGGGGCGCACCCGCTCGATGTGCTCGTGCCGGACCCGTCCGGGAAGCCGCCGCTGTGTGACGAGGAGAGGTTCGCCGAGATCCTGGCCAGCATCGTCGCCGACGAGGCCCCGCGCCTGTTCGCGGTGGTGGAGGAGTACGGGCGGCGGGTGGATGCCCGCATCGCCGGTTGGGGCCTGGCCTTCGCCGAGCGCGCCGAGGTCGTCAGTATCGACGGTGCACTGCGGATGAAGCTCAACACGCCCGAGGAGGCGTTGCGCGGGTTCGGCTTCGGCAGTCACATCACCGCGCGGCTGGTCTGGTTCGACCCGGACGCCGCCACCCCGGAACTGGACGATTCGGCTGCGGACGAGAGTTGAGATGTGTCCGGCTGGCTACTCTCACGGAGTTCCGTGACGCGGGGCATCGTCGAGCGATCGCGACTGCGGCGTTGCTCCATGCGGATTGTGGCCGTCGACAAATCGCCACTTCGTTCAGTAATGTAAATACTACTACTAGTAGCTCACTGTGGGGAAGGATGCTTGTATGAACGAGGTCAACCTGACCATCAGCTGTGCGGGGATGATCAACGGTGAGATTGTCACGGTGTCGGGTGGTGGACTCGGTTCGTTCGACCGGGGAACGCTGGCAATGAACTTCAACTTCTCCACGATCCCCGACGGTTTCACCGTTTACTGCGCGGCGCTTTGGACCGGTTGTTGTTCGACACCGACGTTCGCTATCGAGCAGGACGGAGGAGTCAACATGCTCACTCTCTCGGGCGGGCGCTACCGATGCGCACGGCGTTTCACATTCGGCCCTTACGGGGCGTACGACTACAACTACGAGATCCGGTTGGATGAGACGACGGGCACGATGACCGCCACGGGCGTGGTCGACGGAACAGTCGGACTACCCGAGATCGTCGGTGTGGACGATGGTTTTACCGAGATGATGGTGCCGGTCGGGCGCCACGAGGTCCGTTCCTACTCGTCCACGACGTTCACGTCCGCGTCCGGCGAAATCATCCCGGTAGGCGTCGAGGGTCGTTACACGCCACTGGATGACGACCGGAACGCCGATTGGACTTGCTGCGCGACAAACCAGGTCCGGAAGTCCTTCATCAACGTACTCGATGCCGAGGAGACGAACCTCTCGCTTGAGTACCACACTGTGGTAAGCGGCATCACCGCACCGGACCCAGTGCTTCATGAGGACTGATGGACCGAGGAGCCCAACGCGAAGTCGATTCTGACTGCTCCGTTGAGTTGATTTACCCGCCGTCGGTACACGAAGTGGCAGGCTGGGAAACGAACACGATGCCACTACCGATAACGCCGCTGGAATTTGACCTCCAGGCGTGTTCGTTCGCTGACGGCTTCGGTCAAGCGCTGTCCAGCATGCTTGGACGACATATCCGTGTGGCGGTTCGTTCGCGAAACGGACGGCTGGACAGCGTTATGACGACTGCTCCCGACATGCCAGAGGAGGTCGGCCAATGGATGCACACAGAGCTTCGGGTCGATTGGCGTCGTCGCGTACGACCAACCGCGCTGCGATACGAACAGTTCTTCAGCGCGGCAGACGCGGTGACCCCAGGCGGCGTATCTGACGTACTCCGAGCGACGACGGCGCGCATGACGACCGTGACGTTTCAACATCACACGTTGATACTGCCAGCACGTCTGGCCATAGTGGAGTTCTGCGAGTTCGCGACCGCCGAGGACATCACGGGCTCCGAGTTGGAGGCGTTGACATTACTGGCGGGCCGAAGCAACGCCACTACCCGTATCGCGACGCGCTTGTGGGACTATCGTTCGAACAAGTGTGATCTTCCGCCCTTAGCGCAGGAAGGCGAGGGCTACGGTTTGGCATGTCCAGGCTGGTTGGAGAGCCAACAAGTCCCAAGGTTGTTGGCCGAACTGTACGCTCGGTGCGGCCGTAGCCCTCGAGAACTGGTCGTCCAATCATCTCGACGTCGCGGACGCAGATGGAATCGCATCAAGCGAACCCTCGCGCGCAAGCCTGTTGCCGTCCTCGAAAGATTCAATGAGTTACATGATCGCGCTCGACAGGCCGTGCGGTTGACCGAGGATCACGCACCGTTAATACACGCACGATTGCCGCACGCCATGCGCCAGTTGGTTCATCGACTGGGCTCGCGTCTTGTCGATCGAGGCCTGCTCGCCGCCCCGGAAGACTTGTTGTATCTACGACCGCACGAGGTGCGGAACCACGACCGCGACGACGACCGCACGCAACAGCGCCGAGCGGAGTGTGCCGAGTTCGACCTCCAACCGAACATGGCCACGAACCCTACGAGCGACAACGACCCGCTTGGAGACGGCCCCGTGGCCCGGCGCATGCGGCGTGTCTTCACTTCAAGCGCTTGCAACGGCGATGACGGTGAGGGCCGTAGTGTGGGATGCCCCGCATCGCCGGGCGCGGGACGGGGACCACTTCGGCGCGTAGAACGACAGGCCGACCTGGCTAACGTTGAGCCCGGCGACGTCGTTCTCGCGGCAGGCAGCGGAGCCGTCTGGAGCTATGCCGCACCAGCAGCCAGCGGTTTTATCATCGCTACCGGAAGCCCCTTCGGCCACCTTGCCTCCCTCGCCCGCGACTACGCGCTCCCGTGTGTCGTCGGTGTCGAAGGGCTCGGATGCGTCGATGATGGTCAACCGGTTGAGGTCGACGGAACCACGGGCGCAATCAAGTACGATGGCAGGAAGCCATGAGCGGTGCACCTGGAACGTTCATTCGTGACGGCTACCACATTATCCGTGGCGTGTTCAGTCGCGAGGAGATCGCGAATTTCCGTCAGCTACGAGACGACGCTGAGCGCGACTGGTGTTTCGTTAACGGGAGCACCGAGCGCCCCGTCGTGGTCGGAGATCTGTTGGAGCGATATCCTCGTGCCATCCTCAAAGTCGTCGCACATCGGGCGATCCTCGGACTGGCGGATTCGATCCTGGGACCGTTCGTGCAGCTCGATAGTGTCGTGCTCCACACGAGTGAGCCTCGATCGCCGGAATACTATAATGGCGTCGTCTGCTGGCATCGCGATCGATTCGGCTCGTTTCCCGTCGGAACTTTCACGCGTCCGCTTGCGGTGATCGTCTTTGTCTACTTACAAGATATGGATCTCAAGACAGGACCGTTGAGGGTGATTCCGGGAAGTCACCGGAATCCGGTCGAGATAGCGACGACTGAACTCACCGAGCCGCATTCGCAGGAGCGGATTGTCTCGTGTTCTCCTGGTGACGTGGTCGTAATACATAACAATCTGCTTCACTCCGGAACACATAATGTTTCCGAGGATGAGCGACGCTTCCTCGGCGTAAGCTACACACTGTCGTGCATGGGATCGCGCCACGACACCTTCGATGGCCCGAACTGTCGTGCGCTCCTCGAGACCGCACGACGTATGCACGACCGCCGTCTGATGCGACTGCTCGGGGATGACGACCAGATACTTACGCGGCAGAACACGGGTTTCACAACCGCACACACGGGTTGGGATGAATGGCGCGAGGAAGATCAGAGATACGCCGCCGAAGCCTCCGAGGAACGACGCGCCGTGGCCGACGTGTGGGGTTGGTCGCCGTGACGTGGTATCGCAGCGAGACACCGGAAGAGATAGGAACGAGTGTCTTGGAGATGATCGTGACGAGGACGAGGGAAGGCCGCCCGAGCTGTGTCGGCGCCTACGCCGACCTCGCGCGCCGCTTCGACGTGACGGAGGAGGCCATCGCCGCGGCCATGGCTGCACCAACGGAAGGCCAGCGGTTGTCTCCGGACCCTGCCCGCTAAGCTGCGGTGGGAGTAGTAGGCACACCGCTCGTAACTTTGAGGATCACATGTCATCGGAAGCCGCCGCGACGAGGCCGCGTGTCCTGTCCGGCATCACAGCGACAGGCAAGCTGCACATCGGTAACTACATCGGCGCGCTGAGTGTTTGGGCGCGGGAACAGGACCGATTCGAGAACTACTTCTTCATTGCCGACCTGCACGCGCTGACGATCCCGGAGAACATTCAGCCCGATGCGCTGCGTGAACGTGTTACCGAGATCGTGGCGCTGTACGTGGCGTGCGGTCTCGACGTCGACAAGTCCGTGCTGTTCCTCCAGTCGCGAGTACCGGCGCACGCCTCACTGGCCTGGATATTCAACTGCGTGACGCCGATCGGCTGGCTCGAACGGATGACGCAGTACAAGTCGAAGTCAGACCGTGCCAACCCCAGCGCCGGTCTGCTCACCTACCCCAGCCTGATGGCTGCTGACATTCTTCTCTACCAGCCGGACTTCGTCCCGGTTGGCGACGACCAGCGCCAGCACATCGAACTGACGCGTAACATCGCGCAGCGATTCAACAGTATGTTCGGGGAAGCTTTCAGCATTCCTGAGCCCATGATCCGCACGAGCGGCGCCCGGATCATGGGGTTGGATGACCCGAACGTCAAGATGAGCAAGAGTCTCGCCGAAAGCCGTGACGGCCACGCGGTCGGCCTGCTCGATCCACCGAACAAGATCCGTAAGACGATCATGCGTTCGGTCACCGACTCCGGGACCGAGGTGCGGGGCGACGGTCTGGGGGCGGGTGTCGAGAACCTGCTGGTGCTGCACGAGGCGCTCACTGATACCACCCGCGAAGACTCGCTCGCCGAGTTCGAGGGAAAAGGCTACGGGGTGCTCAAGAAGGCCCTCGCTGAGGTCGTGATCGAGCATGTGAGCGCGATCCAGGAGCGCTATAACGAGATCCGGGCGGACCGTTCCTACCTTGATCGTATCTTAGCGGAAGGTGCGGAGAAGGCCGCGAACATCGCCGACGAGACCGCTCGCAACGCGATGCGGTTGACGGGTTTGTTGTAGTTCGACGGTTATCTCGGTTTCCAGCCGACCGTGACCGGCCGCTTCGTTTAGCTGCGGCGCCAGGCCCGCCGGACCGCCACAACGGTCCGCCGCGCCCTGCGGCACGCAGCATGAGGTGGCGTGCGGTCACGAACTCCGATCCAGCGCCTCCAGCACCGCACGCTCGTCCTCGGCGGTGATGCCCGCGATCCGTTCGCGGTCGATGCCGAGTGCGCGTTCGTGGTCCAGCGCGGCCGTGGCCGCGTCGGCGAGTGGGCGGACTGCCAGACCCGCCTCTCGGGCGGGGGCCGGATCGTGGGCGGCCAGCCCGTAGTGGGTGGGTGGCAGCCACAGCGGGAGGGAGCGCGGACCGCCCCACGGCTGGATGCCTGCCTGCTCCAGGACATCAGGCGGCACCGCGACCAGCTCGGCGGGCACGCCGACGGCACCGGCGACCCCTTCGAGCAGGTCGAGCAGCGCCATCGTCGGCCCGACCGCGTCGAAGGTGCCCGCCAGGCCCGACCGCGCCGCGTCGAGGATCCACGCGGCGAGGTCGCGCACGTCGATGTACTGGATGGGCTGCCCGGGGGAATCCGGGACGACCACGCGCCCGCCCCTGGCGAACCGCGCGGGCCAGTAGCCGAACCGGTCCATCGTGTCCCCGGGGCCCGTGATCAGGCCCGGCCGGACGACGAAGGCACGGTCACCGAGCTGGTTACGCACCTCGTCCTCGCAGGCGACGTTCACCCGGCCGTAGGCGTTGGGGTCGCCGTCGGCAGCTGCCGCCGTGCCGTGCAGCGGTGCGTGCACCTCCGCTCCCGGCGATTGGCCGGGCGTGGCAGTGTCCGCGTAGACGTTGATCGTGGAGACGTAGGTCCAGTGGCCGGTGCGCGCGCCGAGCTCGTCAAGTGCCTCCCGGACCCACGGGTACGATCCGCTCGCCACGTCCACCACGGCGTCGAAGGTCTGCTCGGTCAGCGGCGCCAGCGCGCCGGGCTCGTTCCTGTCGACCCGGACCATGCGCGCTCCGGCAGGAGCGTCCCCCGTCACGCCCCGTGCCGTGCAGGTCACCTCGTACCCCCGCCGAGTCGCCTCTCGCGCCACGGCCCCGCCGAGAAAGCCGGTCCCACCCAGTACCAGTAGTCGCATACGGGTCACCCTGCCGTGATCCAGATCGCCGTGTCGACGACTCTCGCACAGGGCGAACATGCAGCTCGGGTAGGCTGACGGTGTTTCCGGCCCGCGTTCGCACCGCCGGTGACCGATCCCGCGAACGACCGCGAACAACGCAGGAGAGTACGTGGCCAGAGTCGTCGTCGACGTCATGCCCAAACCGGAGATCCTCGACCCCCAGGGGCAGGCTGTGGCCAACGCGCTGCCGCGCCTCGGCTTCGGCGGTGTGCGTGACGTCCGCCAGGGGAAGCACTTCGAGCTCGATGTCGACGACTCCGTCGACGACGACACGCTCGACAAGATCGCCGAAGGCTTCCTGTCCAACCCGGTGATCGAGGATTACGTGGTACGGCGGGTGGAGCCGTGAGGATCGGCGCGGTCACCTTCCCCGGCACCCTGGACGACGTGGACACGGTGCGCGCCATCCGACACGCGGGCGCCGAGGCCGTGGAACTGTGGCATGGCGACGCCGATCTGCGTGGCGTCGACGCCGTCATCCTTCCCGGCGGCTTCTCGTACGGCGACTACCTGCGTGCGGGCGCGATCGCCCGGTTCGCGCCGGTGATGGAGCGGGTCATCGAGGCCGCGCGCGGCGGCATGCCGGTACTGGGGATCTGCAACGGTTTCCAGGTCCTCTGCGAGGCAGGGCTGCTGCCCGGTGCGCTGGTGCGCAACCACAAACTGCACTTCGTCTGCCGCGACCAGTGGCTGCGGGTAGAACGCGCCACCACGGCGTGGACCGGCCGCTACGAGCCCGGTGCGGAGATCCTCGTGCCGGTCAAGAACGGTGAGGGCGCCTACATGGCCGCCGAGCGGGAGCTCGACGAGCTGGAAGGCGAGGGGCGTGTGGTCTTCCGGTACCTCGAGGAGAACCCCAACGGATCCCGACGCGACATCGCGGGGATCTGCGATGACACCGGCCGGATCGTGGGCCTGATGCCCCATCCCGAGCACGCCGTCGACGCGCTGACCGGCCCGAGCGACGACGGGCTCGGCATATTTCTTTCCGCCATGGACAGCTTCGTCAAGGGAGCGGCATGACCTCCACCCAGCCGCACGTCGAGACGGTCTCCCACGCTGCGGCGACCCCGGATGCGCCTCAGCCGTACGCCGAGCTCGGCCTGGCCGACGACGAGTACGAACGCATCCGCGACATCCTCGGTCGCAGGCCGACCGAGGCGGAGCTGGCGATGTACTCGGTGATGTGGAGCGAGCACTGCTCCTACAAGTCCTCCAAGGTGCACTGGCGTCACTGGAAGGAGAACACCACCGAGGAAATGCGGGCCAAGATGCTCGCCGGTATCGGTGAGAACGCGGGTGTGGTGGACATCGGGGACGGCTGGGCCGTCACCTTCAAGATCGAGTCACACAACCATCCGTCCTATGTGGAGCCATACCAGGGCGCGGCGACCGGCGTCGGCGGGATCGTCCGGGACATCATTGCGATGGGGGCACGCCCGCTCGCGATCATGGATTCGCTGCGTTTCGGCGCGGCCGAGGCCACCGACACCAAGCGGGTGCTGCCCGGCGTGGTCGCGGGTATCAGCGGCTACGGCAACTGCCTTGGCCTACCGAACATCGGCGGCGAGGTCGTCTTCGACCCCTCGTACCAGGGCAACCCGCTGGTCAACGCGATGTGTATCGGGGCGATGCGAGCTCAGGACCTGCATTTGGCCCACGCATCCGGGACGGGCAACAAGGTCGTGCTGTTCGGCGCGCGCACCGGCCTGGACGGTATCGGCGGGGTGTCGGTGCTGGCCTCGGAGACCTTCAGCGGTGACGAGTCCGGCGCCGGGCGCAAGAAGCTGCCCTCGGTGCAGGTGGGTGATCCGTTCACCGAGAAGCTGCTCATCGAGTGCTGCCGCGAACTGTTCCGTGAGGAGCTCGTCGTGGGCATCCAGGACCTGGGCGGTGCCGGGCTGTCCTGCGCGACAAGCGAGCTCGCCTCCGCGGGTGACGGCGGAATGCGTGTGGCGCTGGACCGGGTGCCGCTGCGGGCCGAGGGTATGACCCCGGCCGAGGTGCTCTCCAGCGAATCGCAAGAGCGGATGTGTGCCGTGGTCCGGCCGGAGGATATGGACGCCTTCCTGCGGGTGTGCGCCAAGTGGGACGTGCAGGCGACCGAGATCGGTGAGGTCACCGACGGCGAGCGGCTGGAGATCACCTGGCACGGCGAGACCGTTGTGGACGTGCCGCCGGGTTCGCTGGCGCACGAGGGGCCGGAATACCACCGACCGATCGCGCGTCCGGCCACCCAGGACGCGTTGCGGGCCGACACCCCGGACGCACTGCCGCGTCCGAGCGGTCCGGCCGAGCTGCGGGACACGGTGCTGCGCATGATCGCCTCACCGAACCTGTGTTCGCGGAGCTGGGTGACCGATCAGTACGACCGCTACGTGCGTGGTGGCACGGTGCTGGCGCAGCCCGCCGACGCTGGCATGATCCGGATCGACGAGGAGACCGGCCGTGGCGTGGCCGCCGCGACGGACTGCAACGGCCGCTACGTCAAGCTCGACCCCTACGCCGGTACGCAGCTGGCGCTGGCCGAGGCCTACCGCAACGTGGCCACCGGCGGTGCCATGCCGCTGGCGGTCACCAACTGCCTGAACTTCGGCTCGGCCACCGATCCCGGCGTGATGTGGCAGTTCGAGCAGGCGGTGCGCGGGCTGGCCGAGGGCTGCCGGGAGCTGGGCATCCCGGTAACCGGCGGCAACGTCAGCTTCTACAACCAGACCGGGGACACCGCGATCCTGCCGACACCGGTGGTCGGGGTGATCGGGGTGATCGACGATGTGCGCCGTCGCATCCCGACCGGTATCGGTGCCGAGCCGGGCGAGACGCTGCTGCTGCTCGGCGAGACCGCCGACGAGTTCGGCGGCTCCGACTGGGCGGACGTGATCCACGGCCACCTCGGTGGACTTCCGCCCGCTGTGGACTTGCGGCGCGAGAAGCTACTCGCCGAGATCCTGGTTGCTGGTTCGCGCGACGGCATGATCTCGGCCGCGCACGACGTCTCCGGCGGCGGCCTGGCGCAGACGCTGGTGGAGACCGTGCTGATCGGACAGACCGGCGCCCGTGTGCTGCTCGACGAGGACCAGGACCCGTTCGTGCAGTTGTTCTCGGAGTCCGCGGGCCGGGTGCTGGTGGCGGTGCCACGCACCGAGGAACTGCGGTTCACCGAGCTGTGCTCAGCGCGCGGCCTGCCCTGGCGCAAGGCCGGGGTGAGTGACCCGGAGTCCGGCAGGCTGGAGATCCAGGACATCGCGTCCTTCACCCTCGACGAGCTCCGCCAGGCCTGGGAGGGCACCCTCCCAGCGCTGTTCGGCTGACCGCCGGGAGGCCGTCAGAGGAACAGGAACAGCTGCACGCACCAGCTGTCGTCGACGAGCGTGGAGTACACGCTACCGTCGGCCTCGTTGCCGGTGAGGGTTCCGGAGATCTCGGCGTTGGCCATGGTCGCGTGGTCTTCCTCGACGCTGACCGACTCGATCTGAGCGCTCTCATTGACGGCGTGCTCGATGTTGGTCCGGTTCATCTGTTCGACATCCTCTTCCTCGCAGAGCATTCCGGTCGCCACGTCGACCTCGCCCCCGTTGATGGCGGCGACAAACTCCTCGATCACCCGCGCGCCGTCTCCCCCGGAAACATCACCATCCCCGCCGGTTCCGGCGTCCTCGCTACCCTCGTCGTCGCTTACCGTGTCCTGATCGCCTGCGTCCTCGCCACCGGGCTCCTCCGATTCGTCTTGCGCCACCGTGCCCACACCATCGGCCTGACCCGCCACCTCGTCGTCGAGAAAGAATCCGGGAGCGACAAAGCCAGTGACCAGGACGACGGCGGTAAGCAGTGCGGTGGCGGCGAGTCCGATCCGCCACCTCCTGCGTCCGGCGGCGTGCGACGGGCTGTTCTCGTCGGCCGCTTCGTTCGCCTCGTGCGATTCTGGGTCGTGGCTAGCGTCGGTCACGGGTTCCCTCCAGGGATGTCCGGGCTCGCCTCGGTGCTGGCCGGGACACGAGCATCGAGGCGGCAAGGTACGGAGGTGAGCAGTATGTCAGGTCGACATCATTCTTGTGAGGGATGCCCGGAAGGTGACGCCTCGATCCGGTAGCCGGAGCCCGGGATGCCGGTGGCAGCTGCCTCAGTGGAGGCTGAAGCTCTCCACGCACCAGTCGTCGTTCTCGGAATCGACGATCAGCAACCCGCTCATCTCGCCCGGCTCGCCGCTGCCTTCGAGTTCGGCGCTGAACCAGCTGTCGAACTCCATTCCGGGGTCGGTCGAGGAGATCTCGACATCGGCGTCGATCGCGGCCTCGATGCTGTCACCGACTATGTCGGGCGCGTCCCCACAGAGCACCCCGGTCGCGGCGTCCTCGTCACCGTCGTTGATGGCTTTGACGAACTCGTCGAGGAAGTCCCTGGCCTCGGTGCCGAGTTCACCCTCGGGCATGGTCTGGCCAGGGTCCTCTCCCGGCATGTCCGGATCGCCCTGACCGGGGAAGACGTCCTCGTCGAACATGGCGTTGTCGACGCACCAGGAGCCGTCCTCGTTGGTGAGTTCGAGCGTCATCGTCAGCTCGCCGTTCTCACCGGCCAGCTCACCGTACTCACTGGTCAGCTCGATCGGCACGGTGGCGAGGTCGTCGGACTCCTCGGTAGCGGGTCCGGCGATCGTGACGGTCTCCTTGATCTCCTCGGACACGTTCAGGTCCTCTTGGGTAGGCAGCCTGTCCTCGTCCGCCATGGTGGACTGCTCGCACACCACAGCCGTCATCGTGCTCGCGTCGCGCTCGTTCCAGCCGTCCACGAACGTCGCGGCCACCTCGTCCGGGTCGTTGCCGCCGTGGAAGAAACCGGGGGTGACGAACCCGGTGATCAGCACAGCCGCTACGGCGAGTACGCCCGCACCGCCCGCGCCGAGTCCGATCCACAGGCCGGTGCGCTTGCCGTTGCCGCCACCGTGGCCGGGATCGAAGCCGCCGGGCGGCATCACACCCGGCGGCGGACCACCGGGGGGCATGCCACCGGCTGGCGGGTACGGGCCTGGCCCGTACTGGCCGTACGCTCCCGGATAACCGCCCTGCTGGGGATAACCGCCCTGCTGGGGATAACCGCCCTGCTGGGGATAACCGCCGGGCTGCGGCTGCTGGTACGGGTCCCCCTGGCCCGGGTGTCCCCCTGGTTGCGGTGGCTCGGTCATGGTGTGGCCCTCCCCATCTCGGTGCGTCCGCCTGGTGCTCACGCGCTACGACGTGCCTTGCGGTGACGCGGTTCCACGTGACGTGCCGGTGCGTGACACTCGCGGCGTATTGTGCCGCCTCGACGCGCACACCGGTGCACCGGGCACCGCCCGAGCCGGCTCGCCACGCGAGTCGGGGCCAACGGGGAGCCCGCACCACACACTCCGTTCGGATCAGCCGGAGGCGATGGCTTCGAGCTGGCTGATGGTGCCGTTGAACTCGTTCTTGTCGATGGGATCGTCGGTGTACTGCCAGAACGTGTAGTAGTGCCACCCGGGAGGCAGGTGGCCCGGCTGGTCCGCGTACCGCGCGATCCACAGTGGAACCGTTTCGCCGAAGTCGTGATCGTCGCCGACGCACAGCTTCCACCAGGAGGTGGAGGTGTAGAACACGGGGTAGCGTCCGGTCATGTCCTTGTAGGTATCGTGGAAGTCCTCGATCCACGACACCATCTCCGGCTTGGACTTGTCGTAGCAGTACTCGCCGTACGGGTTGTACTCGAGATCGGCCACACCGGGCAGGGTCCTGCCGTCGTCGCTCCACCCCCCGCCGTTGTTGACGAAGTACTCCGCCTGAGCCGCGCCGCTGGACCTGTCGGGAAGCGCGAAATGGTACGCGCCGCGGATCATGCCGACGTCGTAGGAACCGTTGTACTGCTGGGTGAAGTACGAGTTGCGGAAGCCGGTGCCCTCGGTGGCCTTGACGTAGGCGAAGCGCTTGCCCTCGTCCCACCAGTACTCCCAGTCGACCTCCCGCTGCCATCCGCTGACGTCGATACCGCGCACATCGGAGCGTGTGTTGGAGCGTTCGCGCTCGCCCGTTCCGGTTCTCGGGCTGGGCGAGCCCTCGACTCGTGCGATCTGGGATCCCATCGACGCTCCGTGGGCGTGGTGCGGGTGGCCGTCCCGATCACCTTT
Organism: Haloechinothrix sp. LS1_15; assembly: GCF_033042135.1. Taxonomy (NCBI): domain Bacteria; kingdom Bacillati; phylum Actinomycetota; class Actinomycetes; order Pseudonocardiales; family Pseudonocardiaceae; genus Haloechinothrix; species Haloechinothrix sp. LS1_15. The sequence goes on from NZ_WBXM01000001.1 coordinate 372,650, forward strand.
CCTGGAGTCGGTGGACGCTGCGGCGGGTATCACCGAGCCGAGCAGCAGCATGCCCGATACGAGATGGACGGTCGTGGCGTTGAGTCGCGTCCTGAATGTGGAGCGCACGGAGTTCTCCTCCCACCGGGTGCAGGTCTGCGGTGCCGATCGCTGCTGTCCGGACGGCACCAGCGCCAACCGCCTCGCCGTGACGAGCGCAAGACGAGGGCAGGGATAAGGTCGGGACGTGCGTTCCGGCAGCTGATCGACATCTGCCGCACCATCATCACCCGATCACGGGCGCTCCACACATCGAGCGTCACCTGGTCGAGTGAGACCGCGCGAGGGCGGGTGTGCGGGTGCTACCGCTGCCCGCGAGCGGCGATTTCCAGGTGACGCGCGGGAATCACCGCGGTCACCATCTCGTGGGGGTTGATCGCCAGTGGATGGCCTGCCAGGAACGGCAGCAGCTGCCGCCCGGTGAGTTCACGCGCACCGGGCCAGTCGGCGGGCACCATGGTGCGGCTGGTGTAGGCGGGTACCACGATGCGACCGGTGCGGTCGTAGAAGCCGGTGAGGTTGTTCTGCCTCGGCGAGACGGCGTAGACGTACAGTATCGACCGCAGCACCACAGGTGGCAGGTCGGACACGGGCCGGTGCTGGGCGTCCACCAGCTGGAGCAGCTCTTCGAGCTCCGAGGTCGGCTCCGGGTATCCGAGCGCCTTCGGTGATGGCAGGTAGTCCTCGTTGGGGTGGAACGACTCCACCACGTCCCCGTTGGTGTCAACGGGGTACGAGCCGACCACCGCGAACTGCGGCACGTCACCGTCCGGGTCGTAGGCTTCGTCGATCACGTGGAGCCAGGTGCCGGGGTTCCGGCGCGCATGCGCTCGCATGGATTCGGTGATCGGGGGTGTCGGCTGGATGCGCTGCTGCCGCACCTTGCCTGACTCGTCCGGACTCGCCATCGGCATTCCATCGCTCGGCTCGTGATTTCGGTTACGTGATCATCCTATGCCTGCCTGACTGGGCAGGCTGTTGGCCGGGGTTCACGGTATACCGGCCGGTGCGTCGTACGCTGGGTGGCGTGGTTGCGTCCCGGCGTGCTCCCGATCCCGGTGAGGTGCGTGACGCCCTCGCCGCCGTGACGGCCTGGCTGGATGGACAGGCCGGGAAACCGGCGCGTGCCGAGCTCGCCACTGCGGTGCGGCTGACGTTGCGCGCGTTGCAGCACCGCGCCCCGGGAAGCAGCGTGGAGGTCCGTGTCCCGCCGTTCGCCGCGGTGCAGTGCATCGCGGGGCCGCAGCACACGCGCGGTAACCCGCCGAACGTCGTGGAGGCCGACCCGCGCACCTGGCTCGAGCTGGCTTGCGGCCGGATGCGGTGGGCAGAAGCCGTCGATGGTGGCCGGATCAGCGTATCCGGCACGCGGGCCGACCTGTCCGACTGGCTTCCGGTCGATTGACCGGTGCGTTCGTCGGGGCTTGCCCGCTACGGCTTGTAGGCCACCCCGCCCGCGATGCAGTGGGAGACTTGGCTGAGCGGCTTGAGTCGCGGGCCGTCCGGCCACCATTCGGCGCACTTGACCACGCCGGGCTCGACGAGTTCGAGCCCGCAGAACAGGTCCTCGATCTCGGCGGCGGTGCGGAAGGTGCCGGAGCCCATCGGGCTGTGCCGGAAGACCTCCTCCATCTTGCGCGCCACGGTGCTGTGTTCGTTCTCCGGATCCAGGAAGTGGCTGATCGCCACGTAGGAGCCGGAGGGTAGCGCGTCGATGTACTCGCGCATGATTTCCTGCGGGCGGTTCTTCGGGCCCTCGAAGTGGTGCAGCGTGCCGAGCTGTAGGAAGGCGAGGGGCTCGGTGAAGTCGATGTGGGTGGCCACGACTTCGTCGGCCAGCACGGCCTGCGGGTCGTAGATGTCTGCCGGGGAGAAGTGTGTCCGGTCGTTCTCCTCGAGCAGTGCGCGCCCGTGGGCGAGCACGACGGGATCGTTGTCGATGTAGACCACCCGCGCCTCCGGCTGGAGACGCTGCACGACCTGGTGGATGTTCTCGGCGGTCGGCAGGCCGGAGCCGCAGTCGAGGAACTGGTCCATCTCGGCCTGGCCTGCGAGGAAGCGGCACACCCTGATCAGGAACGCTCTGTTGTCCAGTGCCAGCTCCTGCGCTTCGGGGGCCTTGGCCTTCACCCCCTCGAACACCTGCCTGTCGATCTCGTAGTTGTCCTTACCCCCCAGGAAGGCGTCGTAGACGCGCGCGATGCTCGCTCGCGTCGGATCCACCCCCACTGGGGCGCGCTCCTCGTTCCGGGTTGTCGCACCGGTCATCGCACACCTCGCAGGTATCAGCTGGACGTCGTGACGTGGGTCATGTCACGCGTAGGGTAGTGAGGGCAAGCCTACGTGCAACATGCACCTGCATGGGACCCCTGTCGCACGGATCGACCAACGGTTCGTGATTGGGCGACTGCGTTGCGCATAGTAAACTGTCCCGAGTTCCGTGTCCGGCCCGCGGTGATGGTTGCCGGACGCGCCGCGGGATCACGGGGCACGCACATCCACCGATACCGACACGAGGATGCGGCAATGGCGACGTGGGCACGCGGAGATTCGGGAAACGAGCAGATCGGAGCGCCTTCGGCGCGGCGCATGATCCTGGGGGCGCGGCTGCGCAGGCTACGGGAGCGCGAGGGAATCAGCCGCGCGGCCGCCGGTAACGCTATCCGGGGTTCCGAGTCCAAGATGAGCAGGCTGGAGCTGGGTCGGGTCGGTTTCAAGGAGCGGGACATTCACGACCTGCTCACCATGTACGGGGTGCACGACTCCGAACAACGGCAGGAGTACCTTGATCTCGCGGCAGAGTGCAACGAGCCTGGCTGGTGGCAGCGGTACGAGGGTGTCATTCCGGGCTGGTTCAACGAGTTCGTCGGCCTTGAAGAGGTCTCGTGGCGTATCCAGGCCTTCGAGTTGCAGTTCATGCCCGGGCTGCTGCAGACGGAGGACTACACGCGTGCCGTGGTGTCGCAATTCGGGGTCGGCATGTCCACCGAGCAGATCGAGGAACGCGTCGCGTTGCGCATGCAGCGTCAGAAGCTGCTCGCTCATCCGGAATCGCCGCGCTTCTGGTGCATCATCGACGAATCGGTACTGCACCGGCCCGTCGGTGGCCGGGCCGTACTGCGTAAGCAGATCGACGCGGTGCTCGAGCAGAGCGAGATGCCGCATATCACCGTGCAGGTGCTGCCTTACGACCGGAGCGGCCACGCGGTGGAGGGCTCGTTCTCCATCCTCCGGTTCCGTGAACCGGAGCTGACCAACATCGTCTATGTGGAGTACCTGCACGGAGCGCTCTACCTGGATCGCGCCGACGAGCTCGAGCGGTACGGCCGGGCGTTGGACCGTCTGGCGGTCGACGCCGAGACCCCGATCAGGACCAGGGAGTGGCTGGCGAAGGTGCGCAACGAGTTCTGACGTCACCCGTCTGGCCGTGCTGGCGTCCCGTGCTGGCGAATAGCGCACGGTGAGTAGGCAGATCTCCGGACTTTGTCGCCTGAGTTAGTGATTTATCGGTTGGTGCGGCACCGGCGTGTGCACGTGCATTCACACGTGCATGGTCAACTGCTACGGTCTCGCCGCGAGAGCAATGCACGTGCAGAAGCACGTTCGAGTCGGGGAAAGTGGGGTTAGTGATGACGACCGTTGTCAACGGCATGGATGCCGCGCAACTGGCTGGGGTGGAATGGCGTAAGAGTTCGCGTAGCGGAGCCCAGGGCAACTGCGTGGAGATCGCCAGACTGGACTCGGGGGAGATCGCGGTACGAAACTCGCGCCACCCGGACGGTCCCGCGCTGATCTATACCCGCGACGAGGTCGCGGCCTTCGTGGTGGGGGCGAAGGACGGCGAGTTCGATGACGTCGTCGCGTGAGCCAGGCACCACCACCGCACCGGACGAGCAGGCCGATATCGACTCCGCGCTGCAACAGCTGATCGAGCGGGGCTTCCAGTTCGTTCATCCCACCGATGCGAACGGGGTACTCCTCGCGGTGGTGGGCGTACGGGTCCACGACAACGTCGTGGATGTCGTCACGTTACGAGCCGAGAACGACGTGCAGGCTGAGCGCGTGCCGGGTGACGAATCCGACATCCTGGCGCCGACCACGGTGCTGTGGCAGGTCACGGGCACCGCCCAGCATGTGCTGGACGAGCTGCTCGCGCTGCCTGATGATCGCATTCCCGGCGGTGTGGCCGCCGCGAACGGCACCGAGCCGATCGGCGACGTCAACGGCTGCTGGGTGCCGGTCGATACCGGCCGCATGACCTGGATGCGCTCGTCAGGGTGAGATCGTCGCCTCCTACGGCGGGGTGAGTGACACCGTTAGGGCTACACTGGCACTAGCCATTCGTCGTTCTCTCGGGAGCCCTTCGGTGTCACAAACCGACCCTGACGAGCTGGGTCTCGACCGCGAACCACGTGAGGAATGCGGGGTTTTCGGTGCGTGGGCGCCGGGCGAGGAAGTCGCCAAGCTCGCCTATTACGGCCTGTACGCACTGCAGCACCGCGGCCAGGAGGCGGCAGGGATCTCGGTCTCCGATGGCTCGCAGATCGTGGTGTACAAAGACCTCGGCCTGGTCAATCAGGTGTTCGACGAGCAGGTGCTGTGTTCGCTCAGCGGGCACGTCGCCGTCGGGCACTGCCGCTACTCCACCACAGGCGGCGGGAGTTGGCAGAACGCGCAGCCGACGTTTTGCACCACCGAGGCCGGTACCGGCATCGTGCTCGGCCACAACGGCAACCTGGTCAACACCGCCGAGCTGGCCGACCGCGCCCGTTCGTTGGGGCTGTTCGGCAGGGATTCGTCGACGACCGACTCCGGGGTACTGACCTCGCTGCTGGCGCACGCGTCGACGGACAAGGGGCTGGAGGAGGCCGCCCTCGAGCTGTTGCCGACCGTACGTGGGGCGTTCTGCCTGGTGTTCTCCGACGAGAACACGCTGTACGCGGCACGCGACCCGTACGGCGTTCGCCCGCTGGTGCTCGGCAGGCTGGAGCGTGGCTGGGTGGTCGCCAGCGAGACGGCGGGCCTGGACATCGTGGGCGCGTCGTTCGTGCGCGAGGTCGAGCCGGGTGAACTGCTCGCCATCGACGCCAGCGGCCTGCGCTCCTCGCGGTTCGCGCCACAGGAGCCCAAGGGATGCGTGTTCGAGTACGTCTACCTCGCCAGGCCGGACACCACCATTGCCGGGCGGAGCGTGCACGCCACGAGGGTGGAGATCGGCCGCAGGCTGGCCGAGGAGCACCCGGCCGACGGCGACGTCGTCATCCCGGTTCCCGAGTCGGGCACGCCCGCCGCGATCGGCTACGCGCAGGCCTCGGGCGTCCCGTACGGTTCAGGCCTGGTGAAGAACGCCTACGTGGGCCGCACCTTTATCGAGCCCTCGCAGACGATCCGGCAGCTCGGTATCAGGCTCAAGCTCAACCCGCTCAAGGAAATCATCAGGGGCAAGCGGCTGATCGTCGTGGACGACTCGATCGTGCGCGGCAACACCCAGCGCGCTCTGGTGCGGATGTTGCGCGAGGCAGGCGCCGTCGAGGTGCACGTCCGCATCGCCTCGCCGCCGGTGCGCTGGCCTTGCTTCTACGGGATCGATTTCGCCTCCCGCGCCGAGCTGATCGGCAACGGGCTGGACATGGAAGGCATCCGCCGCTCGATCGGCGCGGACTCGCTGGGATACGTCTCTCTCGACGGGCTGATCGCGGCCTCCGAGCAACCCCGTTCTCGGTTGTGCGCGGCCTGTTTCGACGGTCAGTACCCGATCCCGCTACCGGAGGACGAGCTGATCGGAAAGCACGTGCTGGAAGGGATCGAACCGGCATCCGGCGCGTCACCCACCAGCACGCAAGAGGGCTACGGTGCGCACGACGCCATGCAGCGTCCGTAGCGATTCGTAGCGCGTCGTGGAACGGAACGGAGCATCGTGACCACCCCGCCGAACAAGGCAACCTACGCCGCAGCCGGTGTCGACATCGAGGCAGGCGAACAGGCCGTCGAACTGATCAAATCGCACGCGCAGCGGGCCAGCCGTCCCGAGGTGCACGGGAGTGTCGGCGGTTTCGCCGGGCTGTTCTCGCTCAAGCTCGACCGGTGGACCGAACCCGTGCTCGCCTCGTCCACCGACGGTGTGGGCACCAAGATCATGGTCGCCAAGGCGATGGACAAGCACGACACCATCGGTATCGATCTGGTGGCCATGGTCGCCGATGATCTGGTGGTGACCGGGGCCGAGCCGCTTTTCCTGCAGGACTACATCGCGATCGGCAAGGTCGACCCGGCCAAGGTCGCCTGCATCGTCGGCGGTATCGCGGAGGGGTGCGTGCAGGCGGGATGCGCACTGCTCGGTGGGGAGACCGCCGAGCATCCCGGCATGATGGCCGAGGACGACTACGATATCTCCGCGACCGGCGTCGGCGTGGTGGAGGCAGCCGATGTACTCGGTCCTGAGCGGGTGCGGCCGGGTGATGTGGCGATCGCGATGGGCTCGACCGGGCTGCACTCCAACGGGTACTCGCTCGCGCGCAAGGTGTTGCTGTCCGATGCCAGGATGCCGCTGGACGGGCACGTGGAGGAGTTCGGCCGCACGCTTGGCGAGGAGCTGCTCGAACCAACCAAAGTGTACGCGCGGGAGTGCCTCTCGCTGATCGCCGAGACCAACGTCCGCACCTTCGCGCACGTCACCGGCGGCGGGCTCGTATCGAACCTGGCGCGGGTGATTCCCAAGGGCCTGGTGGCGATCCTGGAACGCGACAGCTGGACCCCGCAACCGGTGTTCGGCATGATCGCCCATCGAGGCCGGATCGACCAGGACGAGATGGAGCGCACCTTCAACATGGGTGTTGGCATGGTGGCCGTCATCGCGGCCGAGGACGTCGATCGCGCCCTCGCGGTACTCACCGCACGCCACGTTCCCGCCTGGGTCCTCGGCGACATCCGCCCCACCGACGACTCCGACGGCGACAGCGCCGTCCTCCGTGGCTCCCACCCGCGCTTCTGACCGGTGGGGGTTGGCGCTGAACGTCACGTTCAGCGATCCACCGTCTGCTGCGCCTCAGCTGGGTGAGTCTCGACAGTGCGCGTCGGGCAGGGCTAGCATACCATCAGTATGTTACTCGCGGTCAGTTCTGCACTAGAGCGCCGGACGTGGCCGCGAGCACCCGACGACGCTGTGAGGCGCTGATGGTTGGGAGTGCGGCCACGGGAGCGGCGCTGAGTTTCTCCGAGCGCGACCTGGAGCGGTTCCGGGAGGTGCAGCAGCTCGCCTACCGGTGCGCCGAGGAAACCGCGCAGTGGCTCGAGCCGGGCGTCACCGAGCGGCAGGCAGCGGACGAGCTGCGTCGCAGGCTCATCGCGGGCGGTGTGGAGGACTTCTTCCACGTGCCGTTCGCGTGGTTCGGTGACCGCACCGCCTTCCGGAACTTCCGGGTTCCGTTCCAGTTCTTCCCCGGCAACCGGCAGCTGCGCGAGGGCATGCCGTTCGTGCTCGACTGCGCGCCGATCGTCGACGGTTACACCGCCGATATCGGTTACGGAGGCGTGATCGGTGCCAACCGCGTCTGGCAGCGGCTGTGCGCCGACCTGCGCGAGTACCGCGACTTCATCCTGCGGCAGGTACGCCAGGGCCACACGCTGGACGAGATCTACAAGCGGGTGGACGAGCTCATCGACCGACACGGGTTCTGCAACCGCCACCAGGTGTATCCCGGCAGGGTGATCGGCCACCAGGTGACAAGGCAGCATGCCATCGGCCCGAAGGGCGTGACCGTGTTCGGGTTCGGCATCCGCACGCTGCAGACGCTGGGCCGCGAGTTGATCACAGAGCGGTTGCACGGCCGTTCCCCGCTGTGGGCGGACAAGCGTGCCTCGGCACACGCACCCACGCCGGGTCTGTGGGCGGTGGAGCCGCACATCGCGTTCCGCGATGTCGGCATCAAGTTCGAGGAGTTGCTGGTCGTGACCGGCGACCCAGGCAACCCCGCCTACTGGCTCGACGATGACCTGCCGCACGTGCGGCGATGGCAACGGATGGAGGACGCATGACCGTTCCCGAACCCACCCGCTTCGTCGACTCCTCCGGCGTCCGGCTCGCCGTGTACGAAAGCGGCGACCCGGGCAACCCGACGGTGGTGCTGGTGCACGGCTACCCGGATGCGGCCACCGTCTGGGATGGCGTGGCAGGCATTCTCGCCGGGTCGTACCACGTGGTCCGCTACGACGTGCGGGGAGCGGGACGCTCCTCCGCGCCGAAGGGAACCGGCAGCTACCGCATGGAGCTGCTGGCAGCTGACCTGTTCGCGGTCGTCGACGCGGTCAGCCCCACCGAGCCGGTGCACCTCGTCGCGCACGACTGGGGATCGATCCAGTCCTGGGAGGCGGTGACCGAGCCCGGCGCGCACCGGCGTATCGCCTCGTTCACCTCGATCTCCGGCCCGTGCCTCGATCACGTTGGGCACCTGATGCGGGACCGGCTGGCGCGGCCCACACCGCGTAACCTGCGCAAGGTCGTTTCGCAGCTGCTGCACTCCTGGTACATCGCGGCGTTCCAGGTGCCGGTGGTGGCTCCTGCGGTGTGGCGGCTGGTGCTCGCCCGGCGCTGGTCGGGGCTGCTGGAGCGGCTCGAGGGGGTACCGGCCACCATCCCGAACCACCCCGCGCCGACGTTGGCTTCGGACGCCGTGCGGGGTATCGCGCTGTACCGGGCGAACATGTTCAAGCGGATCGGCAAGGCGCCTCGCGAGCGGCGCACCGAGGTTCCGGTGCAGATCATCCAGCCGACCGGGGACCGCTACGCGACTCCGCCGCTGACCGAAGGCGTGGAGCGCTGGGTCACGCGGTTGTGGCGGCGGAGTTTGCATGCCAGGCACTGGGCGCCGTTGACCCACCCCGAGGCGGTCGCCCGGATGGTCGACGAGTTCGCGCGCCACGCTGCGGGCGGGGCCGCTTCCCGCGCGCTGCGCCGCGCCGAGGTCGGCACGGCCCGGCCCCGGTTCGCCGACCATCTGGTTGTGGTGACCGGAGCAGGCAGCGGTATCGGCCGCGAGACGGCGCTGGCGTTCGCGGAAGCCGGTGCCGAAGTGGTCGCAGCCGACATCGACGGTGACGCGGCGCACCGCACGGCCGATCTCGCCGGGGTGGTCGGGGTGCCGGGGCACGGTTACCGGGTCGACGTGACGGACGAGTCCGATGTGTTCCGGTTCGCTAGCGCGGTCGCCGATCGGCACGGCGGTGCGGACATCGTGATCAACAATGCCGGGATCGGGCTCTCCGGGCCGTTCCTCGAAACCACCGCGAAGGACTGGCATCAGGTGCTGGACGTGAACCTGTGGGGCGTGATCCACGGGTGCCGCGCGTTCGGCGAGCAGCTGGTCGCCCGCGGCGAGGGTGGCTATATCGTCAACGTCGCCTCGATGGCCGCGTACCTGCCGACCAGGGAGCTACCGGCCTACGCCACCACGAAGGCCGCCGTGTTCATGCTGTCCGACTGCTTGCGGGCGGAGCTGGACGGTCACGGCATCGGGGTGTCCACGATCTGCCCCGGCGTCGTCGCCACCAACATCACCAGGACGGCACGGTTCACCGGGGTGGACGACGCAGGTCAGCAGGCCAAGCGCGATCGGGCCACCAAGCTGTACGGCAGGAGGAACTTCACGCCGAGGCGGGTGGCCACCGAGATCGTGCGCGCGGTGGAGCGCCAGCGGCCGGTAGTCCCGGTCACGCCGGAGGCGAAGGTGACCTACCTGCTCTCCCGCGTCTCGCCTGCCACGCTGCGGTCGGCGGCGAAGCTGGAGCTGTCGTAGCTCACGCAAGGGACGCTGCTCGATGGCGGTGGTCGAGCCGGTCACCGGCTGGCGCGGGCGCGGGATCCGCGCGGACAGGCGTGATGTTCCGGCGCGCCTGCCCGGTTGCCCGTGCCGCTAACGTTTCCGTCGCGCCGTACGACTAACCCCATACTCTGGTTGACTGTCCGCGACGGCACGGTTCTGGCTGCGCCGTGGCTGCGAGATCGGTGGTGGACGCCATGGTCCGGCTCGTGACGGTGCTCGCCACGTTCCTGCTGCTCGCGGTCAGCCTGACGGTCATCCCGTCGCAGGCCGCGGTGCCGGTTCAGGAGCGGGAACCGCTCGCCACCCCGCCGGGCACGCCGCTGCCTTCCGGGCAGCTGTGCGCAAGGTGGAACTCTCGGTCAGGGTGGGAACCGATCCCGGGGAACTCCGAGGCGAACAACCACGTGCCGAGTGAGCTGTCCCTTCCCCCGTGGCAGGGGTATGACCCGGAGGCCAACGCGCGGTTCTTGCCCCGCATCGACGGGGACTTCCGCGGGACGACCGACGAGATCATCGAGTGGGCAGCGTGCAAGTGGGGTATCAACCCGGATCTGGTGCGCGCGCAGGCCATGGCGGAGAGCTCGTGGGTGCAGTCGAAAGCCGGTGACGAGGTCGACGATCAGCGCAAGTGCGTGCCGGGTGATCGGGCTCCCTGCCCGACCAGTTTCGGGTTGCTCCAGATCAAGCACTTCTTCCACCCGGGAACGTACCCGCACTCGAGGGAGAGCACCGCGTTCAACGTCGATTACTCGCTCGGGCTGATGCGGGCGTGTTACGAGGGGTGGGTCGGGTTCTTCCCGGAGGACTACCGTGCCGGTGATTTCGAAGGCTGCCTCGGCCAGCACTTCTCCGGGAGTTGGAAGGACCAGGCAGGCCGGGCCTACGTCGAGCGTGTCTTCCGGCACTGGAACGGCCAGACATGGAAGCAGCTGCCCGGCTACGAGCGCTTCCGATTGCCCGGGCTGCCCGGGCTACGTCGGTAGCGCGGCGCTCAGCAGAAGTACCGGTACAGCAACCTGCCAGCTCTGGCTGTGACATGGTCGGGAACCGACTCCTCGGTCAGCAATGCGGTCAGCTCGCCGAGCAGCGCGTCGGCTTCATGGTGGCCTGGTGACCGTGCCTCGGCCTGTCGGAGCGTGACGATGCGTCGTTGTTCGCTTGCCCACTTGCGCTTGTACGCGATCAGGCCGGGCTGGTCGTCGTCACTGCATCCCCAGTCGACCCATGCGAGGTTCCTGCGCGCACCCCATTCGATGCCCGCCCAGAACAGCGCGTCGTTGGGACGTAGCGCGAGGTGCTCGTGCAGCGAGGCGCCGAACTTGTAGTACAGCACGTCGTTCCAGACCAGGAATACCGCCCCTGCGATCAGCGTGTGCTGCTCGTAGGCAAGCAGGGTGACGACGGCATCGCGCGGGGCGAAGGATTGCCAGATCCGGTCGAACAGCTCCGGTGGTTGCGCGAGCAGCCGGTACTTGCGCTTGCGTAATCGCAGGTGCAGGCGATGGAACGCGTGCATCGCGTCCTGCTCCGCTGTCGCAACGACGCGTACCCCCGCTCGTCGCGCGCGTGCGATATTGCGCCGCGCGGTTCCGGACAGCCTGCGGTACAGCTCGTCGAGCGGGGCGTCGAGCGGCGTGCCGTGCCAGGCGAGACCGCCTACGGTGACCATCCGGGAATCGCGCGCCGGAGCCGCGTCTTCCCAGCAGCGCACGGTCAGCGGCACCCCGGCACTGAGTGCGTCGGCGCTGAGCGCCTGCCAGGTGGCGACGTCGGTGACCATGGGGTCGGCGCGATCGCTGAACGGCAGCGCCGAGTAGCGCGTACCCCGCAGGTCGTTCACCGGAACCCAGGCGAACCCGGCCACCGGGCGGTCGCTCGCGTCGAGTGCCAGCCGTGCTTCGGCGGGGAGCCCGAACGTCCCGCAGATCGCCTCGAGCCATGGTGGTGAGGTGAACAGGCAGCCCGCTTGGCAGGCGGCGAGCTTCGCCCAGCAGGCATCCGATCGCGGGTCGACATCGACACATCGCATGCGATCACCGCACCAGGTCGAACGAAGGCAGGACCGGGGTCCGCCGGACGGCGACGCCGAGGGTGCCCAGCAGGTCTTCCGGGGTGATCGCGTCGGCTTCGGCGACCATGGCCAGGCCGCGTCGCGCGAGTTCGGCGGCGAGCTCGCGCTGGTGGTCATCGCCTGCCTCGCCTGCCGAGGCGAGGCGTGGTGCCACCACCGGCAGGTGGCCTGCATCCAGCGCCGCCCGCATCGACCCCGTCCCGGCGTGGCACACCACGATGTCCGCCGCGCGCAGCGCCGCGCGGAGCTCGGTCTCCGGCAGGAAGGGCCGCGCGTGGATCGGTAGGTCCGTCACCGGCGTGCCGCCGGTCTGCCACAGCACCGTGACCGGCCGCCCGAGCGCCGTGGCCACAGGGCCGCCGGGCGCCAGCAGGGGAACCAGGGTGGTGAACAACCGCCGGAACGGGAACTCCTCCGCGGTGCCGACGGTGACCACCACCAGCAGCCGCCTGCCGAGCACGCGGCGCTCGCTCGCCGCTTCGTACCCGTCGAACCAGTTCCCGTTGTAGCGCCACGGCGGCCGCGCCCACCTGTCGTACTGCGAGTACATCGCGACCCCTGGGGTCCAGCGCAGTACCCGACCGGTTCGTGACGGTCCGCAGGTACGGGCAGCGCTTTCGATGTAGTGGCAGGCGACGCCGCGCGCGGCCAGGTAGGGCAGGTATCCGAGAGCGATACCGGAGCCGGTCGACACCGCGCAGCCGATCCGGTGCTTGCGCCACAGCCGATGGGCGTGTGGCACGCAGCGCAGGACGCCCGCGACGTCCCCGACACCGACGTACGGTACGAACTCGACAGCCCGGTCGGCCAGCAGCGACCTGCTCTGCTCGTTCTCGTGGGTGACCCACAGCTGCGGGCCGCCTGCCGGGATCCGGTCGGCGAACGCCCGCAGCTGCGCGAGGTGCCCGCCGGTTGTGGCGACGTAGAGCGTGGTGGTCGTGGGGGTCACCGCGCACCGTCCTTTCTGGCCAGTGTGCCGATGGTTCGCCAGAGGATGTGCAGGTAGCCGCGCATGGTCCTGCTGTGGACGTAGTCCACATCGAGATGCAGCATGCCGAGCGTGCCGATCGTGCTGCGCCCGCTGACCTGCCACAGGCCGGTGATCCCTGGACGTACCGCGAAGCGTGCGTCGAACTCGACGGGGAACATCGCGGCTTCCCACGGCAGGCAGGGGCGCGGGCCCACGAGGCTCATCTCGCCGCGCAGCACGTTGATCAGCTGCGGTAGTTCGTCGAGGCTGGTGGCACGCAGCAGTGCCCCGATGCGGGTGATGCGCGGGTCGTCGTCGAGCTTGCAGCTGCCCGCCACGGTGGTGTCCTCGCCGCGCAGCTCCCGCGCGATCAGCTCGCGGAGCGAGCCATCGTCGCCGCCCCGCCGCATCGTGCGGAACTTGAGCATCGTGAACTCCTGACGGTCGCGGCCCAGCCTGCGCTGCCGGAACAGCGCGGGCCCGCTGCTGGTGAGCCGGATGGCGACGGCGATCGCGAGTATCGGTACCGCGAACACGAGCAGCGCGACGGCGGCGAGGACGGTGTCTGCGACGCGTTGCGCGGTGTCAGCGACAGCGGGCGTGCTAACCGGCCGTGTCATGGGTTCTCCTCCTCGAGGTATGTGATGCGGTCAAGATCCCAAGCAGCAGGAACAGCAAGTCCCCCGCGCCGCGCAGCGTTAGGTGCGCGTCGATCACCGAAAGGACGAGGACGAAACACCACGCGATGAGCAGTGCCGAGGCGCAGGCGCCCGCGGCCGTGGAGTTGTGGCTGGCGATCGCCGCCCCGCGCAGCACCGTGACCGCCAGCCACAGGAAGGCCAGCAGCAGCGGCAGCCCGCCGATCCACACGAACTGGAGGTAGCCGGACTCCAGGTACACCACGTCCCGCCACGTCTCCGGCGCTCGCAGCACCGGGTCGGGGTGAACGCCGAGCAGCACGCTCGGCGGGTCGAACTGGGGCCAGTAGAGGTTGACGAGGTTGTCCCACCGGCCGAGCCAGCTCCGTGGCACGCCGAAACCCTCGCCGAAGCTCGCCAGCCGGTTGATCAGCGCGGGGGCGCCCGCGGCGAGCGCCACGAGGCCGAGCGGCCAGAAGCGGCGTGCGCTGCGCATCAGCCACGGGTAGCGCCAGACGAGCAGGGCAGCCACCACGATCGCCGAGATCCAGGTGGAGAACTGACCCGCGGCGAGTGCCCCGGCAGCCAGCACCAGCCCGGTTCCCCAGCGTTCCCAGCGACGCAGTAGCCCGCGCGCGGCGCAGCAGACGATCAGCGTGAGCGCGATGAGGATGTAGTCCCCGGTGGCGATCGAGCTGCCGAGCGTCGACGACCCCCTCATCGAGGGCCCTTCCGCGCTCTCCTCGAGGCCCCACACAACCGTCAACGCCGTGATCACGGGTCCGAACTGGAGCGTTTGCAGGATCGCCACGACGGCCAGCGCCGCCGCTGGCCAGATGACAAGCCGGATACAGCGCAGCACTTGCTCCTGCCGCGTGACCGTCAGCCGAACGAGCAGGAACAGCACCACGAGCTTGGCGACGGGCAGCACCGCGACGGCCTCGTCCACACCCACGTCGCGTTGCCGCAGCAGCTGCGCGGCGATCGGCCACACGGTGGACAGCACCAGAAACAGCCCGAGCGGCACGTCGACCGGGTGCGGGCGCCACGGGACGGCATCACCGCGCGCGAGGCGGAGGTACCCCCCGAGCGCGGCCCCGGCCAGCAGCAGGACCAGCAGTGCCTCGTTAGGTCGGGCGAGCGGGATCGCCTCGCCACGATCGATCCCGGCGATGATCGGTAACGTGCCGAGATAGAGGTAGGTGGCCAGGATCGGGTGGTGGGCGCAGGCGGCGAGCAGCACCACGGCCGCGACTGCCACCACCGCGGCCACCGGCCCGAGTGCCGCGCCGAGCGACCCGGCGCACACCGCGGTCACCAGACCGAGCGTTGCCGGCCCCCGCCACCGTGCGGCTCGGGACGATGCCACGGGTAGGCGTTCCGGCGCGCGCGGCTCCGGGCTCATCCGCTCACCCCCACCCACGGGTGCTCAGCGCGCGGAGCACGGATGCGTAGCAGCCGAGTGCCGCGGTGCCGAACAACGCCAGCAGGCCCAGCTCGGCAAGGCTGCCAGTGCCGCTGGTGGGAAGCACGCCTGCGCCGACCGCGACGACGGGAAGCATGGCGGCCACTGCGGCGGCGATGCCGGCCAGGGGGCGTCCGGGTAGAAACCGCCCGGCGCGCATCGTGCCCCGCAGCCGGGTGAGCACGATCCCGGCTCCCGCCGCCTCGCCGCACAGCACCGCGACCACCAACCCGACGAGCAGCGGGAGGCCGGTGGGCAGCTGCAACAGCGCCAGCACGCCGACCGCCGCGGTGACCAGTAACTCGATGGCTGCTGCCAGCCGGGGGCCCCTGTCGTCGAGCCTGGCGTAGAGGGCTTGCCTGCCGAGGTTGTGCAGCCCGCCTGCCAGCTGGGTCGCTGCGACCACCGCCAGACAGGCCGCCAGCGAGCTGACGATCGGGCCTGCCGCGACCTCGCCCCTGGTGAGCAGCTCCGCGGCCGGGCGAGCGAACGCGGCCAGCAGCACCAGCGCGGGCACGCTCGCCATCGCCGTGTAGCTGATCCCGCGTCGCCAGTGCTCAGCGAACGGCGCGGGATCGTGCCGCCGTGCGGCTTCGGCGAGCCGGGGAAGCACGGCGGTGGACACCGCGTGAGCGCTGAGCGCGATCACCGCGTTGTGCACCGCGTAGGCCACCTGCAGCACGAAGACGCCACCGGGCACGGTGGCCGCGAGGGCGAGCACCAGATAGATCGCCGCTGCCGGGCAGGCCGCGACACGCACCGAACGGCGCAGCCTGCGCAGCGTGTCGACGGCTTCCTGGTCGGAACGCCACCGCAGCGAGGGACGCGCGAGCACTCCGGCCCGCGCCGCGCCGAGCACCTGCAGGCAGGCGTGCACTGCGACGGAGGCCGTCGCGCCTGCGCCGAGCAAGACGACGAGGCCGATCGGCACGCTGTCGGCTTCCGTCCCGCCGCCGTATGCGAGCGCGGCGATTGTCATCGTCGCGATCACGCCGAGGTTCTCGGTGCACGGTGCCGCCGCAGCCAACGCGAACCGGCCGCGTGCGTGCTGCGCCGCGGTGTGCCACGCGGCGACCGTGTACAGCACCACCTGGGGGGCGACGAACAACACGATGAGCACGGTGAGTTGCTGGGCCCTGGCGCGCAGCTCGGCGTCGGGGATGTCGAAGGTGAGGCTCCATGCCACCAGCGGGGCGGCCAGCACGAGTAGCGCCGCCAGCGCCCCGGAGATGACCAGCAGCACCCCGGCCACCCTGCCGAGCAGCTGCCGCGCCCTGTCGATCCCGTGGTCACCGATGGTGCGGACGATGCCGGGCACGAGCACCATCGCCAGTATCTGACCCGCGATGAGGCTGTAGATCAGGTTGGGGACCACGTACCCGGCCTGGAAGGTGTTGGCGAAGTAGGTGGGCCCGAGCACGGCGCCGATCGCCAGCACCCGCAACAGCCCGGTGATCCGGCTGACCAGCGTCCATCCCGCGACCGTCGCCGAATCCCGTGCCGTGCTGGTCGGCCGGGCGGCGCGGCTCGCCCCCCTGGTGGTCGGATCAGCGGCGGGCTGCGACATGGCGCTCCGTCATGTCCGCGCCCGTCGCCGCAGGACCAGGGCGACGACTCCGGCGGCGATCACCGAGCCGGTCAGTGCCCCGGTAGCGGCGAGCGTCACCGGTCCGGGGCTGACCGGGTCGGGCAGCGCGTACGGCTCGGTGGTCAGCTCGGCGTACGGTCCGGAAAGCCGTACCAGCCGGATCGAGTCGAGCTCGGAGCGCAGGGACTGCTCGCGTTCGATCTTGGCTTCCCGTTCCGCGGCGATCCCGGCGATCTCGGCAGCCACGTCGGCGCCGCCGGCGCGCTCCTCACGTAGCTCGTCCAACTCGCTGGTGAGCTGGTCGAGCTCGGCGCGCACGTCGGAGAGCTCCGACTCCACGTAGTCCAGTGCCTCCGACTCCGGGGCTTGCCTGTCGTTGGCCAGGTAGGTGGACACGATGCTGGTCAGTGCACCGAGCGCCCGGCGATGCGAGCGATCGGTCACCTCGATCCGGATCAGCTCGCTGCTGTCCAGCAGCGAAACCGTGACGTTGCGCTCCAGCTCGTTGACCGACATGCCGCGCTCCTGCGCAACGGGGCCGAGCACGGCATGACTGCGGAGGTAGACCAGCTGGGTGGTGAGGTTGCGGTCCTCACGGAGAAAACCGGTGGGTTGTTCCTCCGTGATCGGGTACAGGATCTCGGCGCGGGCAGCGTGGGTGGGCGGGACGAGGAACGCCGTCCCCACCCCCGCGCCCGCTCCGGCGAACACGATGGCAAGCGCGAGCAGCGTGAGTCGCAGCGGCAGTCGCCTGCCTGCCGCTCGCTGGGCGGTGGGCGATTCGGGACTCCCCTGTGGCCCCGAATCGCCCTGCCCGTTACGCGCCCCGCCTTCCTCGTAGGTGGCCGGTAGCGCGGGTTCGCCTGCCGGGTGTGCCCTGAAATTCATGTCCTGACACCTCGCAGCACGGCACAGATCCTGGCGATGTCGCCCTCGCCCAACGTCGGCGACATCGGCAGCGACAGGATGTGCCCGGCCGCCTGCTCAGCGACCGGGGCTTGAGCTGGGAACCGCTCGAACGCGGGTTGCTGGTGGCACGGCACCGGGTAGTGGATCCCCCACCCGATGCCTGCTCCGGTCAGCGCGGCGGTAGCGCGGTCGCGAGCGCCGGTGCGAACGACCGCCAGGTGGTGCACGGATTCGGCGTACGGGTGCTCGGCGAGCGGTTCGTAGCCGTCGGGCAGCAGCGTGCGGTAGCACGCCATGGCCGCAGCCCGCCTCGCGTTGCTCTCGTCGAGCAGCGGGAGTTTGGTGGCGAGAACCCCTGCCTGTAGGGTGTCCAGCCTGCTGTTGCGCCCGGCCAGTTCGTGCCGGTGCCGGTCGGTGACCGCGCGGCCGTGGTTGGCGATGGTCCTGACCCGCTCGGCCAGCTGGGGGTCGCTGGTGACGACCGAGCCGCCATCGCCGAACGCGCCGAGGTTCTTGCCGGGGTAGAAGCTGAATGCCGCGGCGATCCCTGCGCTACCGGCGCGCGTCGAGCCGAACCGGGCCCCGTGGGCCTGCGCCGCGTCCTCGATGAACGCGAGCCCGTGCCTGCGGGCCAGCGCGACCAGCGCATCCACATCGGCCATCTGGCCGTAGAGGTGCACACCGATGATCGCCGCCGTCGCCCGCGTGATCGCCGCTGCGGCGGCTGCCGGGTCGAGCAGCAGTGTCGCGGCGTTCACGTCCACGAAGCTCGGCCTCGCGCCCGCGGCGCACACCGCTTCCGCGGTGGCGACGAAGGTGTTGGCGGGCACGATCACCTCGTCTCCTCTGCCGATGCCGAGCCCGGTGAGGATCAGCTCGAGGGCGTCGGTCCCGTTGCCGACCCCGATGCAGTGACTGGCCTCGCAGTACGTGGCGAAGGCGGTCTCGAAGTCGTCGACCTCGGGGCCGCCGGTGTAGTACCCGTGCTTGCGTACGCTGTGCCACACCAGGTCGAGATCGTCAGCGATCGCGTCGTGGATCCCGGCGAGATCGAGGAACGGGATCGGCCGGTGGTTCCCGTTCATACGGCCACCTCGCCGCCGAGCCCGGCAACGTGTACCCCGGCTTGGCGCGGAGAGCCGACCACGGCGTGGTGGCCGTCGGCGCGGTCGGTGGCTTCGAGGACCCGGACGACGTCCAGTCCCCGTTCCCCTGGGGTGTTGGGGCGGCTGCCGGTGCGGATGCACTCGATGAAGTGGCCTGCCTGGACGGACAGCGGTTCGGTGAACGGGATGTACGGCGAGACGATGTCCCCGGTGCGATAGCTGACCGGCATCGCGTGCGGGCCGTTGAGCCGGTTGGCGGGGAACACGTCGACGCCGACGTCGTAGACGCGGATGCGCTCGTCGGAGGTGTCGTCGTAGACGGCCATCTTGCGCTCGCCGACCACGGTGACCTGCCGGACCCGGCGCGGGTCGAGCCAGCTGACGTGCACGAATGCCTGCGTGTTGGTCTCGCTGAAGTCCATGCGCAGGTAGGCGACGTCTGCGTGGTCCTGGCCGATGTAGCGCTGCGCCCAGACCCCCACGGTGTGCGGCGTCTCGTCGAGCAGGTACGAGATGATCGAGATATCGTGCGGGGCCAGATCCCAGATGACGTTGCAGTCCGACTGGTACCTGCCGAGTCCGAGCCGGGCGGTGTGCAGGTAGTGCACGTCACCGAGCTCTCCGGAATCGATGAGCTGCTTCAGCTTCCACACGGCGGCGTTGTACTCGAAGGTGTGGCCGACCATGAGGTGGACGTGGTTGGTCGCAGCGGTCCGTATCAACAGCTCGGCTTCGTGCGATGAGGTCGCCAGCGGCTTTTCCACCAGTACGTGCTTGCCTGCCCGCAACGCTTCCAGCGCGATCGCGGCGTGACTGGCTGGTGGGGTGGCGACGACGACGGCATCGACCTCCGAGAGGACCTGCACCAGCGACGTCGCACCGTGTACCGAAGGGTAGGTGGCGCGAGCTTCGGCGAGTAACAGCTCGTTGGTCTCGACCACGGTGACCGCGACCTCCGGCTTGCTGGACAGGACGCGGACGTGTTTGGACCCCCAGTACCCGTAGCCGACAACGGCGATGTGAAGGGAATCGGGCGCGATCATAAACACCTCGGGCAGGAGGAGCGAGGGAGCGAGTAGGTACTGTGGGTAACGGACGATGCGGGGGACTTTACGATCTTTGTGCGCTGTACAGGACTAGTCCGTATTGCCCTGCTTGTCGCTCCTCCGCGCGGATCTATTACATCGAATGATGATTTCTCGGGTAACGAACCGAAAACGGCGGTGTTGCTCCCTCACGCGAGTGCACGTCGCATCGGGCGTTCGCCGGTAGCGCTCGTACGGACACGGAGTGCTGGAGCTATACCCGAGCGAGCTCGTCGTCGCGCTCGGTTAGGTACGTCCACCGCGAAGCCTGCGCGCCGTTCGCTCGACAAGCCGCCGCCCGCGCTGGGAGTGACGCGCGAGCTCGTAGGCGCGGCGCGCGGGCCACGGCCGGATCAGCTCGACCGTGGCGGGATAGCGGAAGGCGGTCCCGCCGAACTTGAGTTTGAACCGGTCGCCGCCATCCCAGTCCGATTCCTGGTGGGCAGCCCCGTCGACGAGGCCGCTGAGCGGGCCTTCGCCGAGTCCACCCAGATCGAACCGCAGGAAGCAGGCATCCCTGGCCCACCGGATGGCAGTCCAGGTGATGGCGGCGGTCAGCTGGAGCTTCGCGGCGTCACTCGACCGGTCGATCCCGGTCAGGCGGGCTTTCGCGACCCCACCGCACAGCGTGTGCATCTCCGCTGCGCGCGGTATGCCATGGACCTCTCCCACGAACAGCACCACGTGCTCGGGGGCCAGCTGGCGATACAGCGTGGTGATGTACTCCTCCGACAGCGGGGTGAAGCCTTGATGCTCGGCGGAGCGGGCCATCAGGTCGGCCAGCAGCGGCAGGTCCCGGTGGTCGCCGGTGCGTACGGTGACCCCTGCCTCGGCCCACTTGTTGGTCCACCGCCGGACGCTCTTGGAAAGGTTCCTCCGCAGCCGTTCCTCGCTCGCGGTGAGGTCGACCTGTACCGAGCCAGCCATGACCAGTGGATCGGTCGACCGCCGGAAGCCCTGCTGGAGGAGCCGCTCACCGATGCCTGCCGCGGCGTTGGGCGGCTGCACGATCAGCATCCGGAACCAGCCGCAGGCGAGCGCGGTCAGCTCGCGGGCGAGAAGCGCGGCGATGTGGGCGTGGTCGGCGACGTCGGGGTCGACGATCGGTCCGAACGGTACGTAGCCGATCGTGCCGATCGGACGGATTCGCCGGTGCAGCACCTGGGCCCCTGCGACGAGGCGGCTTCCGTCACGGACCACCAGGTACAGCGAATCGAAGCCGTAGTGCCGCCGGAAACGTGCCCACGCCGACAGCTGTGTCACATCGCTGCCGGGCGTGGCGTCCACCAGCCGGTCCCACGCCGCGATCCGTTCCGCACCCGGATCGGCGCTGATCAGCACCGAACGTCGTCGCTCGGATGTCGCGGTCGGCCTGTCACCGGACATCGTCGCCGAGCACATCGTCTTCGTTCTCCGCCGCGTATCGCTCGACTTCGCCGTCGTTGAGCGCTTCCCAGAGCTGGGCCGCCCTGGCCTCGTCCAGGTACACCACCGATTGAGCCCCCTCCCTGCCGAGCCCTGACACTGGAGCGGTCAGGAACGTGACATCGCCCGTTCGCATGGACCGCATGCCCCAGGCCAGCGAGCGCATGTCGCCGTTGCTCAGCGTGTCGTCGACGCTTACCCAGTCGGTCGCGGTGTCGACCAGCGTGTATGCCCGCCGAGGGCTGCGCATGGTGTCCTCGGACAGGGCCTCGCCAAGCAGTTCGCGCATCACGGCCTGATGACGCTGCACCCGGTCGAGGTCACCACGAGGCAACTCGTACCGCTGCCGCACGTAGACCAGCGCTTCCTCGCCGTCGAGGTGGTTCTGCCCCTCCTCGAACGTCACACCCTCGTGGCTGGTCGTCTCGGCCACGTTCACGGTAATCCCGCCGACGGCGTCGGTTAGCGACTCGAAGCCTGCGAAGTCGATCACGGCGAAGTGGTCGATCCGGATGTCGGTGAGGGATTCGAGGGTGTGCACCAGTAGGCTCGCCCCGCCGAAGGCGTAGGCGGCGTTGACCTTGGCCATGCCGTGGCCCGGCACGTGCACCCAGGAGTCGCGCGGGACCGAGACCACGGCAGCGCTCTCCCTGTCGGCGGACAGCCGAAGCAACATGATCACGTCGCTGCGGACGCCGCCGTCTTCGACGGTGCTGTTCTCGGCGTCGGCCCCGGTGGTGGGCTCCTCGGCCCTTGAGTCGGTGCCGACAAGCAGGAACGTGCGTGCCTCCTGCTGCTCGCCAGCGGGTGGCTCGGGGCGCTCCGCTTCGTCCAGTGGCTCGAACACCGACGGAACCCGCTCCACGTTGCCCGCCAGGTGGTTGCTGACCAGGTACAGTCCCGCGACCGCGCCGCCGCCGAGTACGAGCAGTGTGACCAGCGTGATCACCAGTAACCGGCGTCCCCGGCGGGGCCGTGGCGTGGATGTGGCCGGGGAGTCCGCCATCGCCTCGCTCCTCACTCTTGCAGCGCGTGGAGCACGACCGTGCCCACAACCGGCGTAACGCCCGAGCGAGGTGATGCGCTACAGGAACGATGCAATCGTTATGGAACGTGAGGTAGTGGGCAGGCGGACGCTGCGCGGTCAGGGCTGCGCCCGTTCTTCCTCGGCGGCAATGTAGAGCGCGCGGATGGTGCTGTCAGGTTCCTTGAGTTCGGCGCGGATGACCGACACGGTGCGGCAGGGCCAGTCCTCTCCGCAATCGCAGATTCCGGTCGGTGCCGTGCTGTGCAGGAGGACTATCTGCCGGATGGTGTCGACAAGCTCGGGGATCAGCTCGCGGGCGATATCGGCGTCGCGATCGGACCAGCCGACGCACTTCATGGCCAGAAACTCGGCCTCGTCGAGGTGGCCGTAGAGGTCCTGGCGTAGCAGGTGGAACGCGTCGTTGCGGGCGGGTGCTGTGTCGGACATGGCACCAGCTCACCCGGTGACCCCGGGACACCGCAGTCCTCTTCTCGGGTGAAATGTGGCTTTTGTCCGACGGACACAAGCTGCCGTATCGCTACAGTGCTGGTGCATGGAGGATCGGGAACCCACCATCCGCAGCAAGGAGCTCGGCGAGGGGCTGCGTGACGCGATGACCTACGCCGGGTACCACGCCAGCGAAATCGCGCGGCAGCTCGACTGGTCACCGAGCAGGGTATCCCGGCTGCTGTCCGGGAAACGTGGCGGCACCGGCTACGACGTGTCGGCGTTCCTCGCGGTGTGCGGGGTGAAGGGCGCCGAGCGCGACCGGCTGATGGCGCTGACCGTTGACCAGGACAAGAAGGGCTGGTTCCAGCAACACGGCCCGGTCCTGCCGAAGCAGGTGCGGACGATGATTGACCATGAAACCAAAGCCCTGTCGATCGACGAGTTTCAGATCACGCTGGTTCCTGGGCTTCTGCAAACCGGGGACTACGCGCGAGCTGTGATTAGCCGCAATGTGAACGTGCCTGCCGACGAAGTCGATGATCGCGTCGCGGCACGGTTGGGTCGCCAGAATTTGTTGAGTCGCCGTATCCCGCCGCGATTCACCTACTTCCTGCACGAATTCGTGCTGCGTACGCCAGTAGGCGGTGCTGCGGTGATGTCCGATCAGCTCCACCACTTGCTGCGTATCGCGGTGCGACCGAACGTAACGCTGCGAGTGCTTCCAGCCGAGATTGGTGCCCACGCCGGCATGTCGGGTCCGTTCACGCTGCTTGACGTTGCCGACTTCAAGCCGATCGTGTACCTGGACAGCGAGACGTCGAGCCTGTTCCTGGAGCTTCCGGTCGAGATCGATGCGTACCGTAATATCCTGGCCACGCTGGAGGGCACCGCGCTGGGTGAGAGACAATCGAAGGAGTTCATAGCCTCTGTGGCGACGGAACTCTACGCGGATGGAGAGACCGATGATCACCCTGGCTGAGCTGGGAAGCTCCAGCGACGTGACCTGGCGGACGAGCAGCTACAGCGGTAATGGCGCTGCGTGCGTCGAGGTTGGCTGGCGGCGGATGGACCTGGCGCTGGTGCGTGACTCCAAGGACCGTGCCGGCGGTGCGCTGGCCGTGGACGTTCCGGCCTGGCGCGCCTTCCTCACCGTGCTCGCCCGGCACTGAGCCACACGCCCGGCTGGTACCCGAGAGGCGCGGACGGTGGACGGGACTGAGCCCTTCGTCGGCGGTCACGGACCGCTGAAGATGCGGTGCCCGCCGATGCGGCGCCAGATGATGTGCGCTTCGCCCGGTCGTTGCTGCTTGCCGTACTGCCAGGTGGCGCGGCCGTCCGGCGCCCAGGTCATCTCGTAGATTCCCCGGGCTCCTTGGATGCCCTTGACGCGCAAGCCCGGGCGGAACGAACCGGCCTTCAGGCCGGGAACGAACTGGTGGACCACCACCTGCCGGAACCGCTGCTGCTCGGTGGTGGTGAGTGCTTGGAAGTCGCGTTTTGCGCGCGTGGTGAAGCTGAACGTGGGCACGGCTCGCTCCGCGGCTCAGCGCGCGAGGTCGTCGAGCATGGTCTCGATATCCTCGTGAACCTCCATCGAGCCCGCCGCGATCTCGGCGCTCGCTTCCCGCTCGCCTGCCTGCCACTCCTCGGTCCAGAACCACCGCTGATCCGCCGGGATGGTGGTCAGGCCGCGCAGGAGGACCTCGCCTGACTCGGACATGGTGAACTCCACTTCGTCGCCTTCGTCGACGTAGAGCGCGGCCCGCACCTCAGGCGGCAGGGTGATCTGCCCCTTCTTCCGTACCGTCGCCCGTCGACGCTGGGGGTGTGTTGACATCGCCGCTACCTCCCGCGCGCCTCCCGTAATCATCGGAAACGCCTACGACCAGCGTATGTCCTAAAGTCGGAGAGTGCAACACTCTTACTGTCGGATTATCCGACTTCCCGAAGGATGGTGCGCCAGCAGCACGCTTGCCGGTGACCAGAGCATCGGTTGCCTTGGGTGGTCGTGTGTGTTTCGCTCGTGACGCGCGACGTCGACTGATGGGGAGCGGGAACCGAGGGGGAGCTGTACATGGATGCTGGTGCCACATTGCGATCGCTCGCTCAGGCTGAGCTGATCCTGCTCGATGACCTGGGGCGTTGCCAGCTCGGCGAGCTGTTCGTGCTGACGACGCCGGAGGGTGAGCTGGAGCTGCGCGATACACAGCGCAACGAATGCCTGGTGGTGGCGTTCACCAGCTACGCATCGCTGGTCACCTCCTGCGGGGTCGGGCAACCGTACGCGCAGCTGCACGCGGCCGAGCTGGAACCGGTGTTGGAGCGGTTGCGTCGCACCGTCGTGGTGGCACTGGACGTATGGCTGCCCGAGGGGCATCGCTACCCGGAACCGGATCCACGTGAGGTGCCCGAGCTCGCGCACTGGCCGGAAGTACCAGCCGAGGGGAGAGTGTGGGTACCGGCGCGCCCGCCGCGCCGGGGCGACCGGCAGGTGGAGGTCGAGCTGCACGCCCAGCGGCCGGATGAGCCGTTGCTCTGCGTGTACTCCTCGCTGGATGCGTTGCAGGAGGCGTGCGGGCCGTACCAGGCGGCGGTGGCGATCGACGTGGCCGAGATGGAGGACGTCGCGCGGGAGTCCGGCGCTGTCGAGATCGCGTACGAGCCGGTGCTCGCGGAGCATGCCCGGCATACGGGTGCCCCGTAAGGACCGAGTTGTGGGTTGTGCTGACGTCGCGGAGGGAGCGCTGCGGTGGCAGGAGATGGGTTCAGCGCCGAGGAGCATGCGCTGCGGTTAACCAGGGATAGGTTGCGGCTGGCCGCCGACACCCTGGACCGGGCGACCGGTGTGGAGGTGTCGGCCGTGGATGCCGGGATGTCCTCGGACATCGTGGCCGACGCTCTCGCCCGGCTTCAGCAGGTCGGGATCGTGCTGGCCCAGCACATGGACAACACGGCTGACCAGGTGGACGCTGCCGAGGGGTCGTACGCCGAGATCGAGAACACCCACGAGGGCAAGCTGCGGTACGAGGAGCTCGCTCCCGAGGAGCCTGCTCGCAATCCCAGAATGAATACTCAGGCACGGATCGAAGCCGAGCGGGACTCGCCGCTGGAGCAGGCCCCGATCGAGGAGCGCGGCCCGAACCGTGACGGTAGGGCA
Organism: Haloechinothrix sp. LS1_15; assembly: GCF_033042135.1. NCBI lineage: Bacteria > Bacillati > Actinomycetota > Actinomycetes > Pseudonocardiales > Pseudonocardiaceae > Haloechinothrix > Haloechinothrix sp. LS1_15. Next base: position 398,398 of record NZ_WBXM01000001.1, read on the forward strand.
CCCGCACCGGAACTGGCCGAGCAGGAATCCGCGCAGTGGGACAGCGATGACGGCGAGGATCGCTGGCAGAACGCGCCGGGCCGGATGGGAGGGTGATCCACGATGGCGATGCCGTTGAACCTCACCGTCAACGGTTCCTCCGGAACCTGCCGCGAGGCCGCGGACTGGCTCGCGGAGCTCGCCGGGCAGGCCGAAGCCACGGGCGGCTGGTACTACCGTGCCACCGGCGTGGCCGAATCTGGCTGGGAAGGCCCCGCCCACGATGCGTTTTCCGATTCGCTGCGGGGTGTGGGCCGGGAGATCGACAACCTCGACTACACCGCGCGGCAGTACGAGAACGCGCTGCGGGACTTCGCCGACGCGCTTGACAAGGTCATCGATCGGATGCAAGAAGCCCGGCAGATCGCTACCGACGGCGGCCTGCGGGTCGAAGGGCCGTACATCCACCCACCGGAAGGGCCGGGCGAGCCGCCGGAACGTGGCGATCCGCAGTTCGCCGACAAGGCAGCGGCATACAACGAGGTGGTTCGTGCCGTCAACCGCGAGGTTGATGTATTCAACGAGTGCCAGGAGATCGTGAGGGACGCCAGACGGAAGGAGGACGGGGCGCACGACGAGCTGCGGTCCGTGCTCGCCGCACCGGATGACTTCGACATCGACGGGTGGCAGCTCGGGCTGACCACCGCCGCCACCGTGCTCAACTCGATCGCGAGCGTGGAGAACGAACGCCACGCGGCGCTGACGAAACTCGAAAACCTGCGCAGCAACGCGAACGTCTACCAGAAGTTCGCGGCAGGGACCATGACGAGCATGACCGAAGGCGACCGCGGACTGATGAATCGTTCGGCCTCGAAGGCAGGCCCCGGCGAGGCCGCGCTGCGTCAGCGGGTCCAGGAATTCGGCAGGTTGACCGAGAAGCTGCCTGAAGGCGCAGTCAAGTCCATTGCGCACTACCCGGGCAAGTCTCAACACCCACCGGGGAGTGGTCGCGCAGCTTCGGTACTCAAGGGCTTGCCGTACGCAGCGAGCCTGAGCGTGATGGGAAACGAAGCGATAGGGGCAGCCAAGGGCGAGCAGACGTGGACTCAAGCTGGGGCGCGTTCCGGGGGTATCCTGGCGAGTTCGTGGGCTGTGGGCAAGGAAGGTGCGAAGTTGGGCTGGCGGTTCGGCTGGAAGGGTGCCCTCGTCGGCCTCGTCGGTGGCGGTATCGCCGGCGGAATCGGCGCCGACCGTGTGTTGGATTCGTTCATCCCCAGCGCTGCCGATGAGTACTTCGAGCCGATGGAGCATTACGACGAGGCCTCACGGTATCCGCGTGATTTCGGGAAGAGCCTATGACCGCTGGGCAGGAGCGTGACCCGTTGGCGAGTTTGCCGCCGCGGCCGGATTCGAGTACGGGTGAGCCGTTGCCGCCTCCGGGGTTGGCGTTTCGGGGGTCGGATCGTGCTCCGGAGGAGGATCCGGGTCGTGAGCTTCGGCTGTCGCATAAGCCGAAGCCGCCGAAGGGTATGGGGCCGGTGCTGTCCTGGCATAGGGAGAGCACCCGAGGCAAGCTGGTGATGGTTGTCTCGGCCTTCGGTGTCATGGTCGTTGGGATGTCGTTGGGTGGTTTGTTTCGTTGGGGGGACCCGTTCGGCTGGATGGCGATGTGGCAAATCTGGCTGATCGTGTTGGCTGGCACTTATTTGATCTCGGCGCCGTTTACGTTTCGGGTTGATTCGGTGGGGCCGGATTGGTTTCAGATGCACCTGTATCGGTGGGGTGTGCGAACGGCCCATCGTGTGGTGCGGTTGTACGAGCTTTCCAAGGTGGAGCTGACGGGGGCGACGTCAGGGTTTCATCTGGCGTTGTTCGACAAGCATGGTGGTGCTGTGGATCTTGGATTACAGGATTACCAGCATGATCGCAAGATGTGGGATCTGGTGTACAACGGGATCCTGCACTCGGTGGCTCAGGGTGCCGAGGTGAACGATCTCGCTGCCCGGTTGCTGCACATTAAGGAGGCGTTGGCCGCATACGGGAGTGACGACCGTGCGCCGAGGCCGGATGAGATCGAAACCGACACCTTGACTGACGAGCAAATTCGTGACGTGATGCGCGACGCCGAGGTCCGGCGGATCACGGAGCTTGCGGGGTTGCCGATCGATGTTTCGCCTGCGGAGTTCCGCGAGATGGTTCCTGTGGTGTACGAGAAGAACCTCTCTCCGCAGGAGGCCCATGACGACGACGCCGTCGGAGATGACGATGTGGTTGGTGGTTTCATCAGCTCGGCGAAGTTGACGGAGGATCAGGTCCATGACCTCATGAACCTGGATGGCGTGCGTCGCGTGATGGAGGTCGTGGAGCTGCCGAGCGATGCTTCGCCGGACGAGTTCCGCGCCATGTTCCCTATGATCCCCGGTGTCTACTTCGTCGAGCTGGCTCGGCGCGGTGCCGCTGGTCCAAACGCGACGGCGGAGTGAATCGAGTCCTTCCCCCGTGAGGTGATCCGCTCAGAAGGGTGGTGGGTCGTTGTTGGGGTGGGGTTGTGGCGGTGAGGGTTCGGGTTGGGGTTCGGCTGCTGGTGGGGGTTGGCTGGTGTGGTGGCGTCGGCTGGGGGTGGTGATGATGAGGTCGCCGGTGGGGGTGTGGTGGTAGTGCCATCCGGGTTGGTCTTTGAGTTGGTGGTGTCGGCGGCAGAGGGTGGTGAGTCCGGCTGCGGTGGTGGTGCCGCCGTGTTGCCAGGCGGTGTTGTGGTCCAAGTCGCAGTGTTGTGCGGGTCGGTGGCAGCCGGGGAAGCGGCAGTGCTGGTCTCGGGTGCGGACGTAGCGGGCCATGGAGGCTGGGGGGCGGTAGCGGGTGCGGCCGACGTCGATGATGTGTCCGCTGGCGGGGTCGGTCAGTAGCCGTCGCCAGGTGCTGGTGGGGTCGGCGGCCAGCTCCCGTACCACGGGGGCGGGCAGGGGGCCGTAGCCGCCGAGCATGCCGGGCAGGTCGGCGGTGCCGAGCAGGGTGTCGGCCGGCACGGTGACCTGGATGTCGATGCGGCGGCCGGAGTGGTTGTGCCCGAGCAGGAGCTCGGCCAGCACGTCGGCGCGCACCTGGTCCAGCGTCCGCTCGTCGGCGGTGGTCTGGCACGCGCGGGCCAGCGTGTCGATGCGGGTATACGCCGCGCTCGCAATCTCGGCGGGTAGGTCGGCGCAGAGTTCGGCCATGCCGTCGTCGCCGGGCAGCAGTTCGACCCGGCGGTCCCGGCGGCGGTGTTCGGCGCGGCGGGCCGCGCCGTCGGGGTCGAGCCGGTCGACCTGGTAGCGGGCGGATTGCTGGATCGCCCCGGCGGTGCGGCCGGCTACCCGGGTGTGGAGGAACTCGTCGAGCTGCCCGGCCTGCTCATCGGGCAGGGCGGCGGCGGTGTCGCAGACCCGCGAGGCCTTGGTGGCATCCAGCTCGCCGCGCGCCATGGCCGCGTGCAGTTTCGGAAACCGCTCGCACAGCTGGCGCGCCAGGTCGACCTGGCGGTCGGCGGCATGCTTGCCCACCGCCGTTTCCAGCGCGACCTCGTCAGCGGTGGCGCGCTCATCCCCGCGCCGGGCGGCCAGCTCGGCCACCGCCGCCAGCTGGCTGGCCTGGACCTGGGCGAGCAGCCGCTGGCAGGCGGCGATGTGCTCCACCACCGCATCGGTGCCCAGATGCTGCCAATCCAGCTGCCCATCGCCAGTGGCGAAAGCCAACACGTCCTGCGGCGACCACGCATAGGCCACCTCCGAAGTCATCAACGCCCAGATCCCGGCGGCCTCACCGGCCACCCCAGGATCCTGACGATCAACAACAACTCCGCTGCTCACACCCCCATCCTACCACCGCAATCGAACACATGTTCCACACTTTCCCGTGACACGACGGCCTGTTCACATCTGGAGCCCGGAACGAGCTAGTACGCGGGAGCGACCGGGGCCGGACGTCTCGGCGTCCCATCCCGTGGGGTCAGCCGGGCGAGTGTGTGACGGCGTCGAACCGTACACAGCAATGGCCGGGCTCGGGGGCCAGGACCGCCCTGATCGTGTCCATGCCCAGCCCGTCGAGGAGTCCGCTGAGCAGGGCGTGGTTGATGCCGCATACCAGCTCGGCCGACCTGTCCGCCAGCGGCGTGAAGGGGCAGTTGCGCAACCAGATCGTGTCGCGTTCCCGGCGTTGTGGCTCGAAGCCGAACCGTCCGAGGAGGCTCTCGACGGTCCGCAGCGCGGCCTCACCTGCCACGGAACTGTCGTCGGAATTGCCGTGGTCGGATCGGCGCTCAGCCTGACCGATGGCGTTTCCGTGTTCGTGAGCCACACGCAGCGCGTGGTCGCGCGGACTCGCCCCTGCGGTGGCGGTGTCTATCGCGTCGAGGAGGATGCCCGCCAGCAGCGTGTGCTCGCGGTGCGGGATGGACAGCTGGATCTCGGCGTCGCCGGGCTCGTAGACCTTGGGTGGCCGCCCTACCGTGCGGCGTGGCGGCCGTGACTGCCGCGCTGCGCGGAGAAGGCCGACCTCGACGAGCTTGTCCAGGTGGAAGGCCGCCAGCTTGCGGGAGATCCCCACGGCGGAGGCCGCCTCATCGCGATCGACGGGGTGGTCCGCGCGGCAGATGTAGTCGAACAGCGCCCGTCGCGAGCCGTCGGTCAGGGCCGCCACGGCGGCGTAGCGCTCGTCAGATGATGCGGTCACCACACTCTACCTTTCCAGCAGGCTACCGGATCGTCACGGATGCGTCGGCCGCGCGCGGTTGGCACGCCACGCTCTCGCCGCTACTATCATCATATCGCTAACAAGCGTTGGTTAAATTCAGTGGAGGTGGCGAGATGGATCCCGCCGAGCGCGCCAAGTGGCCGGTGAGTGCGGCCCTGGCGGGACCGTACGGGCATCCGTTCCACCCCATCCTGGTCACGGTGCCGATCGGAGCATGGGTCGCGAGCCTGATCTTTGACATCGCCTCCCGGTTCACCGCCGAACCGGGCGCACTCGCGCACGGTTCGATGTGGCTGATCGGCATCGGGATCCTCGGCGCCGTGGCGGCATCGCTGGTCGGCGTCGTCGACCTGGCGGCCATACCCACCGGCACACCGGTGTTCCGGATGGCCGTGGTGCACATGAGTCTCGCCATGCTGGTCACTGCCACCTACGGGGTGAGCTTCGCGCTGCGATTCGTCGTCGCGGGAACCTCGCAGCCGGTGACCGGCTGGATGCTGGGGTTATCCGTGGCCGGCCTTGCCGTCCTGGTCGTGGTCGGCTATCTGGGCGCAACGTTGGCTTTCCGATACGGCGTGCGGGTGGCGGCCGAGCGCACGCAGGCGCAGGGATATCAGCGATGTGCCGATGCATCGTAGAGCTCCGGCGGTGCCGGTGCACTTCCCGGCGGCACGAAGCCTGATTTCGCAAGGAGTGATCGCATGGCTGTTGCAGCATTGATCGTGTGGATCGCCGTGGCCGTGGGCGGCGGCATCATGACGGGCATCTGGTTTGCCAGAGGCGGTGCCGGGGCACAGCAGGACGCCACCCGGTTTTCCGTACCCGTGCTGTTCGCCCACGTCGGACTCGCCGTGATCGGCCTGGTGCTGTGGATCGTGTACATGATCCTCGGTGATGCCGCATGGGCCTGGCTGGCCTTCGCGGCGCTGGTGCTGGTCGCGCTCGGCGGGTTCGTCCTGTTCGCGCGCTGGCTACCGGGCTACCGGGCGCGTACGTCCGCCGTCAGCGGCACAGGTAGCGGGGACGCGGCAGCGGCGCGGCAGCCCGCCGAGAGTCACTTCCCCGTGGCACTGGTGGCCGGTCACGGCATCGGCGCGGTCGCCACGGTGGTTCTCGTGCTGCTCGCTGCACTCGGCCTGTGACTCGAAACCAGTTGATCATCACATTCATGACAGGAGGAAGTAGCGATGAAGCAAGGCACGCTGCGTGTCGGGTCGGCGCTGTCCGCGCTGATGGTGGCGGGTGCCCTCGGCGCGTGCGGGGACAACGGCGTCGACGAGCTGGACGTCGACGGTCCCGCCGTGCAGACCACCGACTCCGAACTCGGCACCATTCTCGCCGACGCCGAGGGCCGTACGCTCTACCTTTTCACCGAGGACTCGCCGGGCACGAGCACGTGCGTGGACGAGTGCCTCGAGGCCTGGCCCGCCGTGGGCGGCGATGTCGAGGCGGCTGGTGAGGTCGATCCGGACCTGCTCGGCACCATCGAGCGGCCGGACGGCACGACCCAGGCCACGTACAACGACTGGCCGCTGTACTACTACGCCGATGACGCAGCGCCAGGTGAGCTGAACGGCCAAGGCGTCAACGACGTCTGGTGGGTTGTCACCCCCGAGGGAAGCCCCATCGAGGAGATGCCCGAAGACGACGACGGCGGTGTGGGCTACTGAACCGAACCGCTCGGCCCACGCGTCGGCCGCATCGACCGTTACGCTGACTGTCCGTGAGCAGCGGGTCGAACAGCGGGCCACCGCCCGTCCACGAGTCGTGGTTGCCGCGCCAGCACGCGCTGTACCGGCCACGGCACGGCAGCCGGCAGTGGTTGGCACTGGTGTGCGCCGTGGTGTTCTTCGTGACCCCGCTGCTGGCGCAGGTACTCGGCGCGCGGGCGGCGGAGATCGAGAACCGGCCCCTCGAACCGTTCCCGAGCCCTACCGAGGGCTGGGGGTTTTTCACCGGCCTGACGCCCTGGGCCGTCGATCACCTGCCGTTGCGCGAGGAGGCCATCACGCTGGCCGACGCTGTCAGCCGTGGCGTGTTCCGGGAACCCCCGGCGCTCGGGGAGGGCCCGGGCGGGACCGATCCGTTGCCGGAGGACCAGCCCGATGGCCAAGCGGGCGAGCCACCGTCGGTGCCACAGGTCGTCGAGGGTACCGACGGCTGGCTCTACCTCGGCGAGGAGATCGAGAACCGCTGCGAGGTGCCGAACGACCTGGCCGACACGTTCGCCTCGCTGCACCGGCTCAAGGAGGGAGTGGAGGCGAGCGGTCGTGAGTTCGTGCTCGTCGTCGCCCCGGACAAGGCCACGATGGTCCCGGAACACCTGCCTGCGCGGCACGCGGACCGGGACTGCGTTACCGAGGTATCCGCGAAGTTCTGGGAACATGTGCGGGTTTCTGAGTACATCGTGGATCTCCGCGGTGACCTCGTGGCTTGGGGTGAGCGGCGTGGGGCGCCGGTTTACCCGCCGCTGGATACCCATTGGACGGACGAGGGCGGGATCGCCATGACCACCGCTCTCGCTGAGGCGGTGCATCCCGGGATCAGTTACGGCTGGGAGGTCGATCCCGCGGCGGAGTGGTCCGTGCCCGCTGATTTGCCGCCGTTGATGGGGCAGTCCGGCGAGGTGCGCGGGCGGTACTATGCGCTGCGTCCCGACGGGGAGCGCGACCGCACCCGGGCGGTCGACTCGCGGTTCCACACTCCGCTCGAACTGCACTCCCCGACGGCACCGGGCACGGTCGACCGGCCGGTCGGGTTACTCGCCGACTCGTTCACCATCCGCGCGTTGCGCTACCTAGCCGCGTCGTTCAGCGAGCTCACCGTGCTGCACCTGCGCTCGTTCCACGAGGATCACGGTCGCGCTGCCGCGGCGATGCTGGTCGACAAGGAGGTCGTCGCCGTGCAGATCGTGGAGCGCAACCTCATCCCGGAACGCAGCATGCTCACCGACTCCGACGTGGTCGACACGGTCACCAGGGAGCTCGCGCGGCATCCTGTCCGGTGACTACCCCAGCCCTGCCCTGCGTAGCGCCTCGGCCATCGAGCCCTGCGGCTGTTCCTGACGCTTGCCCTGCCTGCCACGCCCGCCCTTGCCCTGCTGGCCCTGCTGGCCCTGCTGGCCCTGCTTGGACTGCTGGCCCTGCTTGCCCTTCCGGTTGCCGCCGCCTTGTTTGCCGGAGCGGGACTGCCCGCCTGCTCCCTCGTCCAGCAGCATCGTCAGCGAGATGCGCTTGCGCTCGACGTCCACATCGAGCACCTTCACCCGCACGACATCCCCGGATTTCACGACATCGCGCGGGTCGTCGACGAACTCGGTGGACATCGCCGAGATGTGCACCAGCCCGTCCTGGTGGACACCGACGTCGACGAACGCGCCGAACTTGGCGACGTTGGTGACCACCCCTTCGAGTACCATCCCCGGTTCGAGGTCGGTGATCTTCTCGACGCCCTCGGCGAAACGCGCCGTGGCGAACGCGGGCCGCGGGTCGCGTCCCGGCTTGTGCAGCTCGCGGAGAATGTCGGTGACCGTGGGCAGCCCGAACCGCTCGTCGACGAAGTCATTCGGGTTGAGCGAGTTCAGCTTGGTCCCGTCACCGATGAGCTCGCGGATGCCCACCCCCGTCGCATCCAGGATCCGTCGCACCACCGGGTAGGCCTCCGGGTGCACGCTGGAGGCGTCGAGCGGGTTGTCCCCGCCCGAGATGCGCAGGAAGCCCGCGCACTGCTCGAAGGCCTTTGGGCCGAGCCGGGACACGTCGGTCAGTTCGGTGCGTGACCGGAACGGCCCGTTCCGGTCACGGTGGGCGACGATGTTCTCCGCCAGCGAGGTGCCGATACCCGACACCCGGGCGAGTAGCGGCACCGACGCGGTGTTGAGGTCGACGCCGACGGCGTTCACACAGTCCTCCACCACGGCATCCAGCGACCGCGACAGCGAGGCCTCCGGCAGGTCGTGCTGGTACTGACCGACACCGATCGACTTCGGCTCGATCTTGACCAGCTCGGCAAGCGGGTCCTGTAGCCTGCGAGCGATCGATACCGCGCCACGCAGCGACACGTCCAGCTCGCCAAGCTCGCCCGCGGCCACCGACGAGGCCGAGTACACCGAGGCGCCCGCTTCGGAGACCATCGCCTTGGTCAGCCCCCGCTCCGGGTGCCGCTTGATCAGCTCGGTCACCAGCCGGTCGGTCTCTCGCGATGCGGTGCCGTTGCCGACCGCGACCAGCTCGGCGGCATGCGCCCGCGCCAGCCCTTCCAACGTCGCGATCGCTTCATCCCACCGGTTTTGCGGCTGGTGGGGGTAGATCGTGCCGGTGTCGACGACCTTGCCGGTGGAGTCCACGACCGCCACCTTGACCCCCGTGCGGTAGCCGGGGTCGAGCCCGATGGTGGTACGCGTGCCAGCCGGCGCCGCCAGCAGCAGGTCCCGCAGGTTGCCCGCGAACACCCGCACAGCTTCCTCCTCGGCAGCCTGCCGTAGCCGCGTGCGCAGGTCGATACCCAGGTGCAGCAGGATCTTGGTGCGCCATGTCCAGCGCACCGTCTGCGCGAGCCACGCGTCAGCGGGCCTGCCGCGGTCGTCGATGCCGAAGCGGGCGGCGATGGCGGTCTCGTAGTCGGTCACGCCGGTCTCGGGTTCCTCACCAGGCGCGTCCGGCGCCATGATGAGATCGAGGACCTCCTCCTTCTCACCGCGGAACAGCGCCAGCGTCCGGTGCGAGGGCAGCTGGGTGAACGCCTCCGAGTAGTCGAAGTAGTCGGCGAACTTCGCGCCGGACTCCTGCTTGCCGTCGCGCACTTTGGCCACCAGGTGCCCTCGCTGCCACATGCGCTCGCGCAGCGCGCCGATGAGGTCGGCGTCCTCGGCGAAGCGTTCCACGAGGATCGCGCGGGCGCCGTCGAGCGCGGCCTTGGCCTCGGCCACCCCGGCCTCGGCGTCGACGTATGCCTGTGCGGTGGTCTCTGGATCCTGCTCCGGGTCGGACAGCAGCGCATCGGCCAGCGGCTCCAGCCCGGCTTCCCGAGCGATCTGGCCCTTGGTGCGCCGCTTCGGCTTGTACGGCAGGTAGATGTCCTCCAGCCGTGCCTTGGTCTCGGCCGCGTTGATGCGGGCTTCCAGCTCCTCGTCAAGCTTGCCCTGCTCCCGGATGGACTCCAGGATCGTGGCGCGGCGGTCCTCCAGTTCACGCAGGTAGCGCAACCGCTCGTCGAGGGCGCGCAGCTGGGTGTCGTCCAGTGACCCGGTGGCTTCCTTGCGGTAACGGGCGACGAAGGGCACGGTCGCCCCGTCGTCGAGGAGTGCCGCGGCAGCGGCCACCTGCCGTTCGGTCACGCCAAGCTCGTCTGCGATCCGCTGATGAATCGAGGGTGTCGCCACGCTCGTGATCCGTCCTCTCGGCTGTGTTTCCGGGCCAGCTCAGCATTGTCGCCCAGGCGGGGATGCGCCCCGGCAACGACCCCGCAACGAATAATTGACAATATGTCAATACGGCGTCATCGTTGTGCCATGGACTACACGGAGGTCTCCTACTCGGTCGCCGACCGAATCGCGACGATCGCGCTGAACCGGCCGGAGGCGCGTAACGGCTACACGATCCGGATGTCGGACGAACTGGCGGATGCCTTCTCCCGCGCCGATGCCGACGACGAGGTCCGGGTCGTGGTGTTCACCGGCCAGGGATCCGACTTCTGCGTCGGCGCCGACCTGTCGAGCGGTTCACTGAATGCCGCCGACGACGCGGGACAGGTCGCGGATCAGCAGGAGTGGCAGGAGCCCGCCGGGCGCTGCACCCGCCGGATCTTCGACAGCAGTAAGCCGGTCATCGCCGCGATACGGGGCGCGGCCGTCGGTGCCGGGTCGACCATCATCCTGCCCGCCGACTACCGGCTGGCCGCCACCGACGCACGGTTCGGTTTCGTGTTCTCCCGCAGGGGTATCTATCCCGAAGGGGCGTCCACCTGGTTCCTTCCCCGGCTGGTCGGGCTCGGCGCCGCGATGGACTGGATGATCTCCGGAAGGGTCTTCGGCGCGGAAGAAGCCGCCGCGGCCGGGCTGGTGCACCGGCTGCACGAGCCCGACGAGCTTCTCGACGCGGCTTACGAACTGGCCAGGGATCTGGCGGCCAACACGGCCCCGGTGTCGGTCGCGGTGATCCGCCAGATGCTGTTCCGGCTCACTCCCCTCGACTCGCCCGATCCGGTGCACCGTGTCGACTCGCGGCTGATCGCCGAATGCGCGACCAGCCCGGATGCGGTCGAGGGCATCATGTCCTTCCTTGAACGCAGGTCCCCCGAGTTCACCGGGACGGTCAGCAAGGACGTGCCCGGGTGGCTGCCATGGCGCGGCGGGGACCATCCGCCCACATAAGGCAAAATGGCAGTTCATGAGCACAGAGACCGTTCCACGGTGGCGCAGGCTCGAGCCGGACGAGCGGCGTGAGCAGATCCTGACGTGCGCGATCCGGCTATTCGGCGAGCGGCCGTACGCCGCGGTGTCCACCAGCGACGTCGCCCGCGAGGCCGGGGTCGCGCGCGGTCTGATCAACCACTACTTCGGCTCGAAGCGCGGCCTCTACCTCGAGGTGGTGCGGCGCATGGTCATGGTGTCCGACCACAACCTGCCGCGGCCGGAAGGCTCGATGCGGCAGAAGGTCGAGTCCGTGGTCGACTGGCTCCTCGAAGCGATCAGCGCGCACGGCAAGACCTGGGTCGCGGTGATCGGCGCCGAGGGCGTCGGCGACGATCCCGAGGTGGAACGCATCCTGGCCGAGGCTGACGAGCGGGCCGCGGAGTACGTCGTGCAGGTGGTCGGTCCAGGCGACATCGAGTCCCACGGGGAGGAGCTGCGCGCGTTGATCCGCGCCTTCGGCGGCATGGTCAAGGCCGCGGGCCGGGAATGGATCACCAAGCAGACATTGACGAGGGAGCAGGTACACCTCGTGCTCAGCAGGCAACTGACCCACCTGATCGGCGACGTCTTCCCGCAGCTGCGCGACGACGCGAGCTGACGAGATCGCGGGACTCGGTAGCGGGTAGCCTGCTGCGCGCTACTTCTCGGCGGCTGCGACCAGCTTGCTCGCCAACCGGCCGATCATCGACTCCAGTGCCTTGGCGAGCACCGCGCCGCTTCCGGGGATCAGTTCGGCGAAACCGCCGCTCCAGTGAATGTCGGTCCCGCCGTCGGACCGCGGTGTCAGCCGGACCTCCGCCCGGTAGTCACGCATCGGCGTCGGCGAAGTGATCACGTACCCGTGTAGCCGGTCCTGCTCGTAGGCGACGGTCTGCTCGCGCAGGCCGAGCGGGCCGACGCCGAGCTTGCGGATGGCGCCGACACCGCCCGGTGCGGGATCGCCCTCGGTGAGCAGCGTCGAGCTCGGCACGATCGGCGAAGCCCACTCCGACCAGCGAGAACCGTCGCTGAGCATCGCGAACAGCGTCGCGGCATCCGCACTGCTCGTACGTTCGACCTCGTACGAGAACCGCCGTGCGGCCATGGGCACCTCCCCGTGACGAGCTTCCCTGCGACACGCCTCGTGTTGCAGCGTACGCGCCGTATACCCGGCGGGGCGTCGCGGCACCGGCACGTCGGGTGTCGTGTGACGATGCCCCCATGCCGGCAACGCCCCCAGCGCAAACCTCGCGCCGCCGTGGTCCCCCGCTGTGGCTGGTGCAGCTGCTGCGGCGCAGCCCGGTCCCGGTGCCGTGGGCTCGGGCGGCCCGCGCCGCGCTCGCGCTGGCGCTGCCGCTGGCCGTGGGATTCACCGCCGACCGTCCGGAATACGGTGTGCTGGTTTCGATCGGCGCGCTTCCCGTGGTACTCGCCGAGCACGGCGGACCGTACCGGCAGCGCGCGTTGCGCATGGCCGCCGCCACGGCCGCGGCGACGGCTGGCTACGGCGTCGGGCTGTTGACCATGGGCATGCCCGTGCTGGCCGCGGCGGTGATCGTGCTGCTCGCCGTGCTGTCGGTGCACATCAGCGCCGCGGGCGAGGACGCCTCTATCGCGGGCATGCTCATGTTGGTGTTCGGGGTGCTTGGTGCGGGCCAGTACCTGGAGGGAGTGAGTGGGGCGGCGCTGTTCTTGCTCTTCGTGCTCGGTAGCGCGTGGGGGCTCGCGGTGACGCTGGCTGGCTGGGTGGTGCGCGGCACCGACCCGGAACGCGCGGCGGTGGCGCAGGTATTCGTGGAGCTGGCGGTCCTGCTGTCGGTCACCGACGAGCGCACCGCCCGCGCGGCGCGGCACCAGCTCACGGTGGCCATGAACACCGCGTACGACCAACTGCTGCACGCCAGGGCGTGGGTACCGGCCAGGGACGCCACCCACCGGCGACTGCTGACGCTGCTGACCCAGGCGACCCCGGTCGTGGAAGCGGCCGTGGCGATGGTTGCCAGGGGGCGGCGGGCGCCCCGGCCCGTCGTCGACCACCTGATGGACGTCGCCACGGCCGTACTCGGTGACGCCGAGCTCCCCCGGTTCACGCAACAAACCGAGGGCCCAAGCGCCTCGCCCGCGATGAGCGCGCTGTACTCCGGGCTGGCCAGGCTCGGTGACCCCGGCGAGCAACCGCGTCCCCGCCCGCTGAGCCCGTGGCGGTGGTTGTGGCGGTGGCTGCGGTCATCGGAGCGCCCCGGCGGCGGGCTGGGCACCATCGGCGACCGCGCGACCTGGCGCGCGTCGGCACGGCTCGCGCTGTGCATGGCGATCGCGGAAGCGCTGAGCCTGCTCATGCCGCTCGGGCATGCGCACTGGATCCCGCTCACCGTGGCGCTGGTGCTCAAACCCGAACTGGGATCGGTGTTCGGCAGGGCGGTGCTGCGCGCCATCGGTACCGTCGCGGGTGTCGGGCTGGCAGCGCCCCTGCTGCTCGCCTACCCGCACGGGCTGATCCTCGCCGCGCTCGCGGCGATCTTCGCCGGTGGTGTGGCGATCGGCAAGGCGCTCAACTACGGCATCCTGAGTGCCTGCATGACGCCGTTGATCATCATCCAGCTCGATGTGCAGAACCTCGGCGAGCCGGTGTTGCTCGCCGAGCGGCTGACGCACACGCTGCTCGGCTGCGCGGTGGTGCTGGTGTTCGGATACTGGCTGTGGCCGGGGAGCCTGCGCCCCGGTGCGGGCACCACAGTGGCCGCGTCGGTCGAGGCGGTACGCGACTACATCGACGTCGGGTTGCGTAACGCCCGGCCGGACGCGGACCGGGTCGCGCGGCGGCGCGCCAGGCGGCAGGCCTACCGCGCGCTGGCGGACCTGCGCGCGGCGCTCGGTCAGGTGCTGGTGGAGCCCTCGGCGGCAGGTCGCCAGGCGCTATTGCTGTGGTCGGTGGCTGTGGGGCTGGAGCGCGTCGCCGACGCGGTGACCGAGGTGTGCGTCCACGCCGAGCAGGGCAGCACGGTCGGCGCGGCAGCCACGCCCCCCGAGGCGGTGGCTTCCCGCGAGTCCGGAGAGGAAGCCGGGGAAGCCGGGGAAACACCGCAGGCGAACGTGCCGCCGCCGGAGATCGACATCGCCCGGCTCACCTGGGCCATGGACGAGCTCGCCGCGGCCGCACGCCGGGGCACCAGGCCCGAACGGGTGCCGCTACCGGAGAACCCCGCGCTGGCCGGGGTCAGCGAGCGTGTCGAGTCGGTGTTCGAGGCACTGCGCGGCGCCGACTACAGAGACGGCCAGTAGCGCCGTCCCTTGAGCACGGCCTGCGCGACTCGCCTCCTCAGAGCGATCCCGTGGCGCCGGTGCCATCCACCGCGGTGATCCGGCCACCCTGCTGTGCCAGGCCCTGCAGGGCGGTGACGGCGTCCGGGGCGGTGAGGTCGATCCGCAAGCCCGCACGTTCCGCGGAACGCGCCGCGCTGAACGCCATGGCGCCCTCGTGCCCTGCCTCGATGGTGGCGCGCAACGACCCGGTGGAGGCCAGCGCACCGCGTGCGGCCCCGAGCAGGCCGAGCGCCTCGTCCAGCGCGGTCAGCAACGCTTCCCGGTTCCCCTCGGTCATCGCCCTGGTCAACTCAGGCCTGCTGGCTGCGACGCGGGTGCCGTCGGTGAACGATCCCGCGCCCAACGCCAGCGCCAGCGGCCCGCCCTTGGCTCCGACTGTGGCGAGCACGGCCGCCAGCAGGTGCGGCAGGTGAGATACGCGCGCCACCGCGGCGTCGTGCTCGGTAGCCGAGGCAGGCACCACCTCGGCCCCCGCCTCCAGCGCCAGGCCCGCCACCTCGGCCCACAGCTCGAGGTTGGTGTGCCGCTCGACGCACACCACCCAGACCGCGCCGTCGAACAGCCCGGCGTGCGCGGCGTGCCACCCCGAACGGGCGGCACCCGCCATGGGGTGACCGGCGACGTAGCGGGCCTGCGGAGCCAGCTCCGCCACCCGGTCGACCACCGGCCGCTTGACGCTGATGACGTCGGTGAGCAGGCACCGGGGCGCGTGCTCCCGCACCGCGGCCAGGACACCATCCAGCGCCGTGAGGGGCACGGCGAGCACCACGAGGGCGTCCCGCTCTGCCGCCTTGCGCAGCGCCGCCCCGAGGTCTTCACCCACCTCGAACCCTTCGGCGGCCGCGGCCGCGACGTCCTCGGTCGAGGCGGCCGCGCCCCATGCCGTGCGGCCCGCACGGCAGGCCGCACGTAGCACCGAGCCGCCGATCAACCCGAGCCCGACAACGCATACGTTTCGCACGCGGGCCATCCTGCCCTATCGGAGTGCGTCGAGTGCGAACGCGGCGTACATCGCCGCGCCGTGCGGCAGCGCCGCCTCGTCGAACACGACCCGGTTGGAGTGGTTCGACGGCGCGTGCGCCGGATCGAGATCGGGTGGGCAGGCGCCGAGGAACGCGAGCGCGCCGGGTACGCGGTCGAGCACGTAGGAGAAGTCCTCGGCGCCCATGATGGGCTGGTCCACTGCCTCGCTGTAGCGCTGTCCGAGCACCCCTGCCGCGAGGTCGAGTGCGCGCTGGGCCGGTGCGGCCGCGTTGACCGTCGGCGCGTAGCCGGGTGTGACGGTCACGTCGACCTCGCAGCCGTGCGCGGCGGCCACTCCGGAGCAGACGCGGTGCAGCATCTCGCGCACCACCGTACGGTTGCCTGCCGACAAGGTGCGGATGGTGCCTTCCAGTTCGGCGCGTTCCGGGATGATGTTCGACGTGGTCCCCGCGGCGATGCGGGTCACGCTCAGCACGGCCGGGTCGAACACGCTGACCTTCCTTGTGAGGTTGGTCTGTAGCGCACCGACCATCTCGGCGGCTGCCGGGACCGGATCGCAGGCGTCGTGCGGGGCAGAGCCGTGACCGCCCCTGCCCGTCACCTGAACGTGGAACTGGTCGGCGGCGGCCAGGATCGGCCCCTGCCGGGTGAAGACCAGCCCCGACGTGGTGTTGCCGTGGATGTGCAGCGCGAAGGCCTCGCTCACGGGCTCACCTGCGGCGTCGAGCACCCCCTCGTCGAGCATGTATCGCGCCCCGTGATGGCCCTCCTCGCCCGGCTGGAACATCAGCACGACCGAGCCGGCGAGCTGGTCGCGCCTCGCGGCGAGCAGCCGCGCCGCCGTGGCGAGCATCGCGACATGTGTGTCGTGCCCGCAGGCGTGCATCACCCCGTCGCGCTCGGAGGCGTACTCCAGCCCGGTTTCCTCCTGCAGCGGCAACGCGTCCATGTCCCCGCGCAGCAGCACGGCCGGTCCGGCGGCGTCGCCGCGCAGCACGGCAGTGATCCCGCTGGTGTTTTCGCCTCGGGTGATCTCCATCGGTAGGTCGTCGAGCTCGGCCAGTACGGCCCGCTGGGTATCGGGTAGTTCCAGGCCGAGCTCGGGGTTGCGGTGGATGGTGCGACGCAACGCCACGGTCCGTTGTCGCAGCGCGGTGGCGTCGGCGAGCAAGCCGTCGAACCGTGTGGTGGGGTCCGGGTTCGCAGTAGGATTCATGGTGGGTGATCTTGGCACGTTCGCCGTTGCCACGGGGACTATTCGTCGCCGAACGGTCCACCCGCGGGCATCAGCCACTCGGTGAAGAAAGGCGTGACATCTGCGCCGAACGGTATGCGGGAAGAGGCTCGGGGGAATACGGTATGCGCATGGCGGAGCGAGAGCCGATCGCCGGGCTGGCGGTCGCGGCTGTGCGGGAAGACGGCAACTGGCAGTGCAGCGCGCTGGATGCCAGCGCGCTGACCGAACTGGATGCCGCGCTGACCGAGCTACGCAAGGTGCGCAGCAGCGGGGCTGTGCTGGGCCTGCTGGCCGTCGACGACGAGTTCTTCATCGTGATCCGGCCTGCGCCGAGCAAGATCTCACTGCTGCTTTCCGACGCGGCCGCGGCGTTGGACTACGACATCGCCGCCGACGTCCTCGACGTGCTACGGGTGCCGACCCCCAGCGAGGACGACGACGAAGTGTGGTCCGAGGGCGACCTGGAGATCCTGGCGGATTTCGGTCTGCCTGCCGATGAGCTGGAGCTGATCGCGGGCGAGATCGACCTCTATCCCGACGAGCAGCTGCAGATGATCGCCCAGCGCTGCGGCTTCGGGGAGGAGTTCACCGAGTTGCTGGATCAGGACTGAGCGAAGTCGGAGATGCCAGTCGAACCGGCAACGGCGGTGCGCTCGGCCCTTGAAGCCGCGGAGGGGGCAGCCGCCGGACCGGACGTGCCGATCGGGGCGGTGGTGTTCGGCCCGGACGGAACGGAGCTGGCCAGGGCGCATAACGCCCGCGAGGCGCTCGGCGACCCGACCGCCCACGCAGAGATGCTGGCCATGCGCGCCGCCGCTACGTGCTTGGGTGACGGGTGGCGGCTGTCCGGCTGCACCCTCGCGGTGACGGTGGAGCCGTGCACCATGTGCGCCGGTGCGCTGGTGCTCGCCAGGGTGTCCCGGCTGGTCTTCGGCGCGTGGCAGCCCAAGACCGGTGCGGTGGGCTCGTTGTGGGACGTGGTGCGTGATCGCAGGCTGAACCACCGTCCCGAAGTCGTCGGCGGGGTGCTCGAGAACGAGTGCGCGGCGTTGTTGGAGAACTTTTTCGCCACGCACCGTGATGTTCCCTCTGCGGAGTGAAGATAGCCGACTCGCCGTGAAACCTGCCCGCTCAGGCGTGATGGTGGTGGCAGGACCCGGATCACCGTTCGGGTCGCGACATGAGGGAGCACGGCATGGGAATTCTGGATAAGATCAAGAGTAAGGCCGAGAAAGCCACTGGTAGTGCCAAGGAGAAGGCTGGCGAGGTCACCGGCAACGAGGACCTGCAGGAATCCGGCAAGGCCGACCGCGTCTCCGGTGACGTCGCCGAAACCGCGCACGAGCTGAAGGACGAGGCCAAGGACAAGGCGCAGGGCGCGGTTGCCGACGCGAAGGACGCCTTCGACGACGACAAGAAGTAATCCGCGCGGTAGCCGGTGGCGATGAGCCCGTCACCTGGTCCTGTGCAGGCTCATCCCCGGCGGGACCCCCCTTTCTCGCTTCTCGGGAGGCGGCCGTTAGCCTGGTGCACGGTAGCGTGTCCGAGCGGCCTAAGGAGCTCGCCTCGAAAGCGAGTGACGGTTAACCCCGTCCGTGGGTTCGAATCCCACCGCTACCGCACAGCGCAATAGCGTACGGACGCCGTCGTGCCCGAGAATTCGGGTGCGACGGCGTCCGTGTTGTGTGATGTGCCGGGTGGCGAGCGCGCGCGATACCACCGGCGTTACGATCAGTAGGTTATCTCGTTTCAGACAGCACACGATGTCGCGCGTACGCCGCACGAACTACCGGAGTCGATGAACTGATGGGCAACGGCGAAGCAACTCGGGCCGCGCGGGGAAACAAACCCAGAAGTACCGAGGTGACCAGCGGATACGAGCGCACGCCTGCGAGGGCGATGCTCCGGGCGGTCGGGATGACCGATTCCGACTTCGAGAAGTCGCAGATCGGTATCGCGTCCTCGTGGAACCAGATCACCCCGTGCAATCTCTCGTTGGCCAGGCTGGCCGACGAGTCCAAGATCGGTGTACGCGAAGCGGGTGGGTTCCCGATGGAATTCGGCACCATCTCGGTGTCGGACGGGATCTCGATGGGACACGAGGGCATGCGCGCCTCGCTGGTCAGCCGCGAGGTCATCGCGGACTCGGTGGAGTGTGTGGTGCACGCCGAGCGGCTGGACGGCACGGTGCTGCTCGCGGGCTGTGACAAGTCGCTGCCCGGCATGTTGATGGCGGCGGCCCGGTTGGATCTCGCCTCGGTGTTCCTCTACGCGGGCGCGACACTGCCCGGCAAGCTGGGCGATAACGACATCACCATCCAGGACGCCTTCGAGGGCGTCGGTGCGTGCGCGATCGGCAAGATGAGCGAGCACGAGCTGGAGGAGATCGAGCGGCACGCCTGCCCGGGGGAAGGTGCGTGCGGCGGCATGTTCACCGCGAACACGATGGCAGCCGCCGCGGAGGCGTTGGGAATGTCGCTGCCGGGCAGCGCGTCGCCGCCCGCTCCGGACCGGCGCAGGGACGACTACGCGCAGCAGTCGGGTGCCGCCGTCGTCGAGCTGATCGCCGAGGGCATCACGGCGCGGCAGGTGCTGTCCAGGGAGGCGTTCGAGAACGCGATCACTGTGGTCACCGCGCTCGGCGGGTCGACCAACGCGGTGCTCCACCTGCTCGCGATCGCGCGCGAGGCGCGGGTGGACCTGAACATCGACGACTTCAACCGCATCGGTGACCGTACCCCGCTGCTGGCCGACGTCAAGCCGTTCGGTCGCTACGTGATGAGCGATGTGGACGGTATCGGCGGGATCCCGGTGGTGATGAAGGCGCTGCTGGACGCGGGTCTGTTGCACGGTGACGCGCTGACGGTCACCGGCAAGACCATGGCGGAGAACCTCGCCGACGTCGCGCCACCCGACCCGGACGGCAAGATCATCTCCGCGATCAGCAGCCCGCTTGCGGAGACCGGGGGCCTGACGATCCTGCGCGGCAGCCTCGCCCCGGAGGGCGCCGTGGTCAAGAGCGCCTCGCTGGCCAAGGGAGTCACCGAGGGCACGGCCCGCGTCTTCGACGACGAGTCGGACGCCATGGCCGCCGTCACCTCGGGCAGGATCTCCGCGGGCGACGCCGTCGTGATCCGCTACGAGGGCCCGGCAGGCGGGCCGGGCATGCGCGAGATGCTCGCGGTGACCGCGGCGATCAAGGGTGCCGGGCTTGGCTCGGACGTGCTGCTGATGACCGACGGCCGCTTCTCCGGCGCCACGCACGGCCCGTGCATCGGCCATGTCGCCCCGGAAGCGGCTCACGGTGGGCCGATCGCGCTGGTGGAAGACGGCGACCGGATCCGGCTCGACCTCGAGCAGCGCACGCTGGACCTGCTGGTGGACGAGGAGGAGCTCGCGCGGCGCAAGGAGAACTGGAAGCCCCGTGAGCCCCGCTACACCACCGGCGTGCTCGGCAAGTACGCCAAGGTGGTCGGCTCCGCCGCCGACGGTGCCATCTGCGGCTGACCCACACCCCGTGTCTGGCACCCCGGCACCCCGTGTCGGGCGCGCCAGCACGCTGTGTCGGGCGCGTCGTCACGGTAACCTCAGAGAGCCCGTGACCCCCAGCGCGCTGAGGGAGCCGCCATGCCCGAGTCGACACGCACCGGCACCACGCCCGAGATCGTCACCGTAGAGGAGTTCCTCTCCGCCTGCGAGGACCTGGACGTGGACCGGGCGCTGACCTACCTTGCCCCGGAGGTCGTCTACCAGAACGTGCCGCTGCCCGCGGCCCGCGGTATCAACGCCGTGGCCAAGCAGCTCCGGCTGATGGCGCGTTACGGGACGGGGTTCGAGGCGCACACGCACCGCATCGCGGCCAACGGGCCGGTGGTGCTCACCGAGCGCACCGACGTGCTGGAGGCGGGGAGTTGGCGAGCGCGGTTCTGGGTCTGCGGCACTTTCGAGGTTGACGACGGCCGGATCGTGTTGTGGCGCGACTACTTCGACTGGCTGACGGTGCTGGCGTCGGGAACCCTCGGCTGGGGCCGCGTGATCGCCAATGCCGTAGGCAAGCGGCTCGGCCACGGCGACCGCTGAACGCACTCCGTGGCACCGTTGGGCTGTTCGGTCCAACCGCGTCGACCGGACGCCTTCCGCCGTTCACCCCGGCACGCGAGGATGCGCGTGGTAAGCGAGTGGTGACGGGAGGGTGCGATGCGTACACGGCGGCCGGGTCGACGGTGGTCGTTGCTGGTGGCGGTGATGCTGGCAAGCGGGATGTGCGCACCGGCACTGCAGGCAAGCCCGCACGCGGGGGTGTTCACCGCCTGCACCACCGCGGGTTCCGACAGCGAGCAGGGCGACGTCCGGATCGCCGACATCCAGGGCACGACCCGCCTCTCACCGTTCGACGGTGAGGAGGTCAGCGAGGTCGGCGGCATCGTGACGGCGGCGCGGCCGTTCGGCTCCGCCAGGGGGTTCTGGTTCCAGGACCCCGATGGTGACGGCGACCCCCGCAGCAGCGACGGCCTGTTCGTGTTCACCGCCGACAACACCCCTGGGGTGACACCGGGGGACGAGGTGCTCGTCAGCGGTACGGTGCAGGAACGCTACCCGCGCGGTGACCACGACGGCCCGTACCCGCCGACCACCGAGTTGATCGATGCGGAGTGGACGGTTGTCTCCTCAGGTAACCCGCTGCCCGATGCCGAGCCGATCAAGCCGGACACGGTTCCCGGCGAGCTCGCCCCGCAGCCCGGCGGCTCCATCGAGGAACTCGAACTGGACCCGGACAGCTACGTGCTGGACTTCTGGGAATCGCGCGAGAGCATGCTGGTGTCGGTGACCGACGCCGGGGTCGTCGGCCCCACGACGGAACACGACGAGCTCTACGTGACGACGAAACCGGACCAGTACCCCAGTCCGCGCGGTGGAACCGTCTACACCGGATACGGCAACGACCTCACCGGGGTGCTCAAGGTTCGTTCGCTCATCCCGTTCGACGAGCGCCCCTTCCCGAGCGTGGATATCGGAGACACCCTCGACGGTGTCACCTCTGGGCCGGTGCGCTACGAGCGGTTCGGCGGATACACGGTGCACGCCACGGAGCTCGGCGAGGTACGTCCTGGCGGCATCGAGCGGCAATCCGCGCGCGCTGCGCGGTCGGAAGAGCTGTCACTGGCGACGTACAACGTGGAGAACCTGTCCGGTGTGGATCCGCAAGCGACCTTTGATGCGCACGCCGAGATTGTCGTGGACAACCTGGCTTCCCCCGACATCGTCACGCTCGTCGAGGTGCAGGACAACACCGGGCCCGAAGGTCGCGGCGACGGCGTGGTGGACGCGGATGTCACGCTGGACCGCTTCGTCGACGCGGCGGCGGATGTGGGCGGCCCGAGCTACGAGTGGCGGCAGATCAACCCGGAGGAAGGCACCGACGGCGGTCAGCCCGGCGGCAACATCCGCGTCGCGTTCCTGTTCGACCCCGACAGGGTGTCGTTCGTCGACCGCGAGGGCGGTGACGCCACTACCCCGATTGCGGTGGACAGCGATGGGGACCGGCCGCGCCTGTCGGTGTCGCCGGGGCGTGTCGAGCCGCAGCACGAAGCCTGGGAATCGAGCAGGAAACCGCTCGCCGGGGAGTTCGAGTTCGCGGGCGAGCCGGTGTTCGTGGTGGGGACCCACTTCACCTCGAAGCGCGCCGACCAGCCGCTGCACGGCCGGTTCCAGCCACCGGAGCGGTCCTCGGAGCGCCAGCGAAGGCAGCAGGCCGAGGTGGTGCGCGGGTTCGTCGACCGGCTCCTCGACACCGACCCGGAAGCCACCGTGGCCGTCGCCGGTGATCTCAACGACTTCGCGTTCTCGCCGGTGGTGCGCACCCTCACCGGAGACGGCGCGCTGCGGGCGCTGATCGAGACGTTGCCCGCAGAGCAGCGCTACAGCTACGTCTTCGAAGGCAGGTCCCAGGTGCTCGACCACATCCTGCTCTCCGAGGGCGCGGGCGAGGTGGACTTCGAGGTGGTCCGGGTCAACTCCGAGTTCGCCGACCAGGTCAGCGACCACGACCCGGCGCTGGCGCGGTTCCGCCCGTAACCAGCGCGCGTCGGTGAGCCACTCGTCCTGCCGGGATGCGGGCCGCGGGTAACCTGGCGACCGTCGGTGCGCTGGTTGCTGCGGTGAGGAGTGGGCGGTGTTCGAGGAGTTCACGCTCGAGGCAACGGCGGTGGACGTGATCGCCGAATGGTTGGGCCTTCCCCGAGGCTGGCAACCTTTCGACGTGTTGCCCGCGGCTACCACGGTCGACGAGCGTCGCGCCTACGCGGGTGAGGTCTGGCGGTGGTTGCGAGCCGAAGGAATGGTCGACCGTGACCGGATCGACGCGGACGTCGAGGCCGCGTTTCGGGTGTGGGCGGTCCCTGAGGTGCTGGTGGTGGTCAGGGCCGAGCAGGACTTCGACCCGCCGCACGTGCTCTACCGGGCGGCCGCGGCTGGCGAGCTCGGGGTGTTCTCCGAGCAGCTGGGCGAGGATATCCGGTTCCAGCTGCTCAAGGCCGACGGGTTGATCGACCACGTGGTCGGCATGTTGCCGCGGCACCAGGCGCTGCCGGTCCGGCCGCACTCCGTCGTCGTGGGCGGCACCGCCCCGGCTGTCGGCGACGGGGATGAGCCGGAACTTCCCTCACTGGCCGAGCAGGCGCGCAGGTACGACCAGCGGAACCAGGAGGGGGTACGGGCGTTCGCGCGGTGGCCGGTGACGCTGTGCGGTGGTTACGAGTTGCACTTACGGGAGCAGGACGCGCTGCGGCACGTGGGCACGATGCAGTTCTTCGACACCGAGCAGGGCCGGTACCTCGTCAACGACGAGCCGCTCGGGGCGGGCAGGCGCAGGCTTGACTTCGTTCCTTCGGACGGCTCGCACCTGCGGCGATGGCTGCACGAGGAAGTCGCCTTCGCCAGGCGCGGCGGGCGATGAGCGAAACCGTCCCACTGGCACGGCTGGCCCCGGTACCCTGGGAGGCGGTGTGTACACGTCGTTACAGGCAGTGATGCCAGGCGGGGAGGTCAACGCATGTCTGGGGACACGGGGTTCAGCGACGAACCGGTCGGCGCCTCAGGTGGGGATGTCGCGAGCGGGGCGCTGCGGGGCATGGGGATGGTGAGCCCGTTCGACACCCAGAGCGTGGATCAGTTTCATCACGGCGCGGAGACCTTCAAACAGCTGGCGGTCGACGGCCAGTTCGCGGTCAACGAGGAAGCCATGCGCGCCTACACCCGGGTGTGCGACAAGTACATCGACGGGTGGGACGAGCTGCGGTCCGAAGCGCGATGGCTTGCTCAACCGGCGCCGATGGGGTCGAGCGAGTTCGCCAAGCAGATCGCCGAGTACAACGCCAAGGTCGCCGCCGGGGACGAGCGGTTGCTGATCCCGAACCTGGAGCTGACGTATGAGGGTTTCCCGAAAATGAAGGACGGGCTGGCGATCGCGCGGCGCAACTACGACGAGACCGAAGCCGCCGCCGAGCAGGCGTTAACCGGGTTCGAGCGGGAGTGAGCCGTCCGTGCGCGCATCGTTGAAGATTGGGCTGCTGGTGGCGGTGCTGGGATTGCTGCTGGCCGGGTGTGGTCAGGAGGAAGGGACTGCCGAGCCTGAGCGGGCCGAGGTGCCTGGTGCCCAGGATGGCGCCGGGGTGGAGGACGGCCTGCTGGCACTGGACGCCTGCCAGGTGCTGGACGCCGCCGTCGAGGGTGAGGGTTTCGAGCCGGGCGAGCCACCGGACATCCGAGGCGACCATGCTTGCCACGTGAGCAAGCCTCGGGAGATCGATGTGCCCCTTGGTTTCCAGGAGGGCCCCTTTGACGTCCTGCAAGGAGACCCGGACAAGATGTTCGAAGGCGAGGTCAATGGGCGTGAAGCGATACTGATCAGGGAAAGCCTCGAAGGTGGTGGTGGGGGCCAGTGCGATATCTCGATGAAAGTCGGCGAGTCCGAGCGTGCGCTGGTCCTTGTTACGAAGATCGACCGTGACACCGACGGGGCGTGTGAGGATGTCGAACGCATCGCCGAGCAGGTGGAGCCGCAGTTGCCGGGTAGCGAGCAGTAGGGGTGAGTGCTGATGGGTGAGCCGGAAGCTGGCCCGCGCGAGTACGAGGCCGATATCCGCCAGCAGGCGCTGCGGGAGGGGCTTGCCAACCCGGCGCCCGGTGGGCTGATGAGCGGTGTGTTCCACGCGCCACGTGCCTTCGTCGAGTCGGGTCGGCAGGCCAGTGCCTATCGTGCCGAGCAGGAACGTAGCCTCGTGCAGGGGCAGGAGTTCCGCAATGACGCACCGCACACCGACGCGCATTACGAGGGTTTCAGCCACGAGCAGCTCTACGGCATGGTGCATGACGGCCTCAGTCCGGAGGACATCAACGACCGCGGTCGGCTCGTCAACAAGATCGGAAACTGGCTGCAGGAGGTCGCAGGCGAGGCGGATGAGGCGATCGGTGCCGAATCGGTCGCGTGGCAGGGCCCCGCCGCCGAGCAGGCCGGTGGATTCATGGCGGGTAGCGCGGCCTGGATGCGCGACGCGGGCCAGGGCTCGCACTTGATGTCCAACCAGTACGCTCAGCAGGCCGAAGCGGCCGCGACAGCCCGGAACAGCATGCCCGAGCCGACCGGCTTCGATCAGCAGGCCGAACTGACGGCGATGCGGCAAGAAGCCAGCTCGGGTAACCCGATCGCCGCCGCCACTCGCTACGTGGAGATCCAGCAAAAGCAGGCCGAGGCGCAGGAGCGGCACGCGGAGGCGGCGCGGGTGATGCACACCATGGACCAGCGGTACACCGAATCCGCCACGCGGCAGCCCGCGTTCGCCACGCCGCCCGATGTGGCCGGTGGTGCCGGGGGCGCGACCACGGCCAGCTCGACGGTCGGAGGCATGGCAGGCGGCGCACCGGCCGCCACGGGTGGTGCCGGGGCCATGGCCCCCGGCGGGGCGAGCGCGGTGGGAGCTCCCGGAGCCGGTCAGGCACCGGGAGCGCAGTCCGGTGCCGGTGCGGTCGGTGGTGCTGGTGCGGGATCCGCCGCGCCCGGCGGTGGCGCAGGCGGCGCCGCGGCCGCGGGCAGGCCCGGCATGGCCGGGGGGATGCCGGTCGGCGGCCCGGCTGCAGGCGGTAGCGGGGACCAGACACGGAGCGGCCCCCGGGCGGGCACGCCGCGTGGAGGCTATGCCGGTCAGCGGGTGTCGGGCGGGCCGGGCTCCGGTGGCTCAGCGGGCCGCGCCGGTGGCGGCGCGGCGGGCAGGATCCCCGGAGGTGACGGGCGCGTGCCCGGAACTGGACAAGCCCCCAGCCAAAGCAGTGGGCAGGGCAGTGCCGCGGGCCGGGGTGACGGTGTCGCGCGCGGGGGCCCGGCCGCCGCCGCGCACCAGGCGGGAGCCGGGCGACCCGGAGGTGCGGCTGGCGCGGCGGGCGCTCCCGCGCGCGGCTCGGGCAAGGACGACGAGAAGGAACGCGGCACCGCCGAGATCCTCAAGAACGAGCAGCTGTTCGAGACTGCGCACGACGGCGAGATCGAACGGGACCCCGAGACCGGCCGCCCGATTCTGCCGCGGGTGATCGGCGGCGACAGCCCAGGCAGCGACGCCGGTCGGTAGTCCGAGCCGCCCTGTGCGGGCAGTGAACAGGCAGCGCAGGAGCACTGCGGGCAACTGAGACGGGACCGAGAAACGCCGGGAGCTCCCTCACGGAGTGCCCGGCGTTTCTGCTGGTCAGCTGGCGGAGGATACGGGATTCGAACCCGTGAGGGTGTTACCCCTACACGATTTCCAATCGTGCGCCTTAGGCCGCTCGGCCAATCCTCCGTGGAAGAGGGTACCGGACGCCGTGGTCGGCGCGGAGGCGGGGCGAGCGGGCGGTGGTTACGGTGTGTGTGCCGCATGGCCGTTGCCGGGACGTGCGGTGACACAGCAGTCGACGCCTCGGGTGGAAGTTTCGGTGGCCGAAGAATCTGCCTTCGCGATCGAGGGGGTCCTGCTCCGCCTCGGCGGCAGGGCCGTGCTCGATCGTGTCTCGCTTGACGTGGCGGCACGGCGCTGCACCGCGCTGGTCGGCAGGAGCGGGTCGGGTAAGTCCACGCTGCTGCGTGTGCTGACCCGGCTGGCGGAGCCCGAGGCGGGCAGCGTGCGTTATCGGGGCGTACCGCTGCCGGAGTGGGACGTGCTCGACCTGCGCAGGCGGGTCCAACTGGTGACGCAGCACCCGGTCCTGCTGGCGGACACGGTCGCCGAGGAGATCGCCGCAGGCACCGGCCCGTTGCCGGAGGAACGGGTAGCCGGGCTGGTCACCGGGGTGGGCTTGGATGCCGGGATGGCCTCGCGCCGGACGGCGGGGCTGTCCAGCGGTGAGGCACAGCGGGTATGCCTGGCAAGGGCGCTGGCCATGGAGCCGGACACGCTGCTGCTTGACGAGCCGACGGCCGCGTTGGACAGCCACAGCGCGGCCGCGATCGAGCGGGCCGTGGAGGCGCAGCTGCGTAGCGGCGTCACCGTCCTGCTGGTCAGCCACGCCGTGGAGCAGGTGCTTCGGCTCGCCGATCACGCAGCGGTGCTGGAGGGTGGGTGCGTCACCGCAAGCGGCCCGCCCACCGAGTTGCACTATCTGGAGGAGCCGTGAACGGGACGGTGCTCGGCTGGCCGGAGGTCGCCACCTCGGTGCTGCTGGTCGCGGTCGCGGTCGCGGTCGCCGCGTGGCAGCGGCTCGGTTTGAACCGGGATATCGTCCTCGCGGCGGTACGAGCGTTCGTGCAGCTCATCGCGGTGGGGGCGGTGCTCGTGGTGATCTTCGAGCACGGTGGTGTGCCGGGCGCGCTCGGCTGGGTGGCACTCATGGTCGTCATCGCGGGGCAGGTCGCCGGGCGTCGAGGTCGCGGGGTGCCAGCGGCGCGGCTCGTCGCCACGGTGTCGGTGGGCGTGGGTTCCGGGCTTGCGCTGGTGACGCTGCTTGCGCTGGACGTCTTCCCCAGCCGCCCTTCGGTGATCGTGCCCATCGGCGGGATGATCGTGGCGAACTCCATGCAGGCAGTTGGTCTGGTGCTGCTGCGGCTCGTCGAGCACGTGGGCGAGTCTCGCCGCTCGATCGAGGCCAGGTTGCTGCTCGGCATGCCTGCGGTGGACGCGTTCGCCCCGCACCGGCGTTCCGCTGCCCGCGCCGCGCTGTTGCCCGCGATCGACGCGACCAAGGTCGTTGGTCTGATCAGCCTGCCGGGGGCGATGACCGGCATGATCCTGGCCGAGGTCGACCCGCTGACCGCGATCCGCTACCAGATCGTGGTGATGTACATGATCCTCGGCGCGGCGGCGCTGGCCGCTGCGGTTGCGGTGCCGCTTGCACAGCGACGGTTGTTCGACGACGCGCAGCGGCTATGCGTGTAGGACGTGGGGGCCGCCACTGGCCGTGCAGGCCCGCGAACCCCGTCCCATATGCTCGGTAGCCATGAGTAAGCACTTCGACGTTGTGGTTCTCGGGGCAGGCCCCGGTGGGTATGTGGCGGCGATCCGGGCGGCGCAGCTCGGACTGTCGGTGGCCATCATCGAGGAGAAGTACTGGGGAGGGGTGTGTCTCAACGTCGGGTGCATTCCCTCGAAGGCGTTGCTGCGCAACGCCGAGCTGGTGCACCTGTTCCAGCACGAGGCAGCCACGTTCGGGATCTCCGTGGACGGCTCGGTCAACGTCGACTACAGCGTGGCCTACCAGCGCAGCCGTACGGTGGCCGACGGGCGCGTCAAGGGCGTGCACTACCTGATGAAGAAGAACAAGATCACGCAGTTCGAGGGCAGGGGAACCTTCACCGGCGCGAACAGCATCGACGTCATCACCACCGACGGCGGCACCGAGTCGGTCACTTTCGGCAACTGCATCATCGCCACCGGCTCGACCACCAAGCTGCTGCCCGGCACCACGCTGTCCGAGCGGGTGGTGACCTACGAGGAGCAGATCCTGGCCGACGAGCTACCGGAGAGCATCGTCATCGCCGGTGCGGGCGCGATCGGTGTGGAGTTCGCCTACGTGCTGCACAACTACGGCGTGCGGGTCACCATCGTGGAGTTCCTGGACCGCATGGTGCCACTGGAGGACGCGGAGGTGTCCAAGGAGCTCGCCCGCCGGTACAAGCGGATGGGGATCGAGGTACTGACCGGCACCAGGGTCGACGGCATCGACGACTCCGGCGAGAACGTCACCGTCACTGTCTCCACGAACGGCGAGCAGCGCACGATCGAGACCGACAAGGTGCTGCAGGCGATCGGCTTCCAGCCCCGGGTGGACGGCTACGGCCTTGACACGCTCGGGGTGCGGCTGACCGAGCGCGGCGCGATCGATGTGGACGGCCGGTGCCGCACGAACATACCGAACATCTACGCCATCGGCGATGTGACCGCGAAGCTGATGCTCGCCCACACCGCCGAGGCGATGGGTGTGATCGCGGCGGAGACCATCGGCGGCGCGGAAACCATGGAGCTGGATTACGATATGATCCCGCGCGCGACCTACTGCCAACCGCAGATCGCCAGCTTCGGCTACTCCGAGGAGCACGCCCGGGAGCGGGGCCACGAGATCGAGGTCGCGAAGTTCCCGTTCATGGCCAACGGCAAGGCGCACGGTCTCGGTGACACGACCGGGTTCGTCAAGCTCATCAGCGACAAACGCTACGGCGAGCTGCTTGGCGGTCACCTGATCGGCCCCGAGGTCACCGAGCTGCTTCCGGAGCTCACCCTCGCGCAGCAGTGGGACCTGACGGTCCACGAGATGGCGCGCAACGTTCACGCCCACCCGAGCCTGTCGGAGGCCGTCAAGGAGGCCATCCACGGCCTCGCCGGACATATGATCAACATGTAGCGCGGGCGGGTCGAGGATGACCCGCATCTAGTCGATTCGGAACCCGCACAAGCTGGCCCGGCTCGACACCGAGACAGCCCTCGGCCGGTAGCCGGGCTGCGTCGAACATCAGGCGTGCTACCAGGGCTGGTCGTTACCATGCCCGGTATGAGAGAGCAGGGCTCGGCTGGCCGGGTCGCGCGGCGCACCTTCCTGCGCGCTGTCGGCGGTGCGGCCGCCGTCCTGGTACCGGCGGGGTGTGGAGACCCGTCGGAGCCCGGGGGCTTACCCAGCGGCGCGGAGCTCGATGACCTGCCACGGGAACCGGTCACCCTCGACGTCGCCCGATTCGACCGTGTCACCGCCTGCAGGCGAACTGCCGAGCAGATCGAAGGGCCGTTCTACCTGGAAGCGGGGCTGGTTCGCCGCGACCTCACCGAAGGGCTCCCCGGCGAGCCGCTGCGGGTGGGGCTGCGGGTGCGCGACCTCGACGCTGGCTGCGGGCCGATCCCCGATGCCGTCGTCGAGCTGTGGCAGGCCGACGCGGACGGCCTGTACTCCGGCTTCAGCGCGGCGGAGCAGGGGCGCCGGGAACGCAGCGTCGAGCACCCCGGCAGCGCCCTGCGCGGCGCGCAGGTGACCAACGGCGACGGCATCGCCGAGTTCGTCACCATCTACCCCGGGCGTTACCCGGGTCGCACGCCGCACCTCCACGTGAAGGTGCACCTCGACGAGCGCACCGTGCTGACCTCGCAGCTGTACTTCGACGAAGCGCTCAACGACGAGGTGCTGGGCAGCGGGGTGTATGCCGAGCGGGCGGCGGACGCGCCTGCCACCAGCAACGCCGAGGACGGGTTATTCGCCTCCGACCTGGTGCTGGATGTGTCGCGCGCGTCAGCGGAACTGGTCGGAGTGCTCACGCTGGATATTTCCGCCGGTGAGGGCGGGAGCTGAACGCGGCGTCGGTTCCGTCTACGGCGCTGAACGTTACGTTCAGCGCCACTCCCCGGCTGCTGGTAGCTCAGCGCTCGTCCCGGCCTTGCTCACCCTCCGGTTCGTCCTCAGCCGGTTGTACCTCGGCGGTGCCGGGGCCGTGGTCGGGTAGCGCCGAGCGCGCCGATGCCTCTCGGTGCAGCCGCAGGAACTCCAGGTGGCGCTCGTACTCATCGAGGATGTTGCCGATGAGCTGCTCCTTGCTGTAGCCCATGACGTCGTAGCCCTGGCTGCCCTCGGTCAGGTAGACCTCGAACCGCACGTAGGTGTCCTGCCCGGTCACCGACCGCATC
The DNA here is from genome assembly GCF_033042135.1 of Haloechinothrix sp. LS1_15. Taxonomy (NCBI): domain Bacteria; kingdom Bacillati; phylum Actinomycetota; class Actinomycetes; order Pseudonocardiales; family Pseudonocardiaceae; genus Haloechinothrix; species Haloechinothrix sp. LS1_15. The sequence continues at coordinate 429,164 of NZ_WBXM01000001.1, forward strand.
GCGAAGGCGGGCCTGGGGTTCTCGATCGGCCAGACGCGGTAGCTGAACTCCTCGTCCGGATCCATCGGAACCTTCAGCTCCAGGTGCGGGATGCCGACCTCCTCGTCGAGCTCCTCGTTCACCGTCGCCTCCGCGCCCTGCGCACGCAGCTCCTCGGCGACCTCGGTGATCGCGGGGCGGCAGGACTCGTCGACGAAGCGCATGGCCGCCCGCTTGCCAGGGAAGGTCGTCGCTCTGGCAAGTCGCTGCCGCCAGTTCCCGCCGGCGGCAGGCCGGTCGAGCGTGGTCCGCTCCGACAGCGAGGTCGGCAGGGTCGTGTGGAACGCCTCCTCGCGGAACCGCTCGATCCGCAGCGCCCGGTACAGCCCCCATATGATCAGCAGCATCACGAACGAGAACGGCAGGCCCATGATGATGGTGGCGTTGGTCAGCGCGTCCACCCCGCCGACGATGAGCATGGCCAGCGTGAGCAGGCCGGTGGCCGCGGCCCAGAAGATCCGTAGCCACGGCGAGGCATCGGTCAGCGGGGTCCGCAGATGGGAGCTGAGGTTGCTCATCACCAGCGCGCCGGAGTCCGCCGAGGTGACATACAGCAGTAGCCCCACCACCGTCGCCAGCCCGGCGCTGAAGGTGACCGCGGGGTACTGCGTGAGCAGCGAGTAGAAACCCTGCTCCGGCGCGTTCATCGCGGTTTCGCCGAAGTCCGTGTCACCCGCCCGGACCACGCTGAGCGCGCTGTTGCCGAAGATCGACAGGAAGGTCAGCGTGAATAGCAGCGGGATGATCAGCGTGGCCGAGACGAACTGCCGGATGGTGCGGCCGCGCGAGATCCGCGCGAGGAACAACCCCACGAACGGCGCCCAGGCGATCCACCAGGCCCAGAAGAACAGCGTCCACGCGTTGAGCCACTCGGTCGGCTGGTCGTAGGCGAAGGTGTTCAGCGTCATCGACGGGAAGCGACTGACGTAGTCGCCGATGTTGAGCACGAGTGCGTTGAGCAGCCTGATGGGGCTCTCGTAGATCAGCACGTAGAGCATCAGCACGATCGCCAGCAGCACGTTGAGTTGGGACAGCCGCCGGATGCCCCGGTCGACACCCGCCACGGCGGAGATCGTCGCCACGATCGCGGCCACGGCGATCAGACCGACCTGCGCGGCGAGCCCTTCCGGGATGTCGAAGAGGAAGTTCAGCCCGTAGTTGAGCTGCACGACGCCGATGCCGAGCGATACCGAGATGCCGAAGACCGTGCCGACGATGGCCGCGAGGTCCACCGCGTCGCCGATACGTCCGTGAATGCGCCTGCCGATCAGCGGGTACAGCGCGGAGCGGATCGCCAGCGGCAGGCGGTAGCGGAAGGCGAAGTAGCCGAGCACCATACCCATTAGCGCGTACATCGCCCAGCCCGTGATGCCGTAGTGGAACAGCGTCCACACCACGGCCTGCCGCGCGGCCTCGATGGTCTCCGGGTCCCCCTCAGGGGGTGCGAGGTAGTGGGTGACCGGCCCGGCGACGGAGAAGAACATCAGGTCGATCCCGATGCCTGCCGCGAACAGCATGGCTGCCCACGCGAAGACGCCATAGTCCGGGGTGGAGTGTTGCGGGCCCAGTTTGATCTTGCCGTAACGCGACGCCGCGAAGAAGATCACGAATCCGAGGTACAGCGTCGCGACGAGGAAGTAGTACCAGCCGAATCCCTCGGAGATCCAACCGACGAGCGTGCCGATGGCCGACTCCGCGCCGATCGGCGTAATGATCGCCCAGATCGAGATCGCGAGAATCAACACCGAGGAGCCGAAGAAGACCACCGGCTTGAGCTTGCGTGGCTTCGCGGGGGTGGTCGACGTGTTCGCCGTGACCGGCGCTTGGTCGCGGCTACGCTGATCGTCCTCTGACACGGTAACGGCCCTCCTGACTACCCCTCATCGACACGGTGCCGGTAGAAGTCCACGGGGGACGGCGGCAATGGGGTGTTGCCGAGGATGAGGTCGGCAGCCTTTTCCGCGAGCATCATCACCGGCGCGTAGATATTGCCGTTGGTGATGCTGGGCATGGCCGAGGCGTCGACGACGCGCAGGCCGTCGACTCCGTGGACGGCCATGGAGTCAGGATCCACAACGGACATATCATCGGTTCCCATGCGTGCGGTGCAGCTCGGATGGTAGGCGGTCTCGGCGTCGGCGGCCACCCAGTCCAGGATCTCCTCGTCGGATTCCACCTCGCCGCCGGGCGAGAGTTCCCCGGCGTCGTAGTCGGCGAACGCGGGTTGGCGGAGGATGTCCCGTGCCACGCGAACCGCCTCGACCCACTCCTTCCGGTCGCGCGGCGTCGACAGGTAGTTGAACCGCAACGCCGGGTGCACCCTCGGGTCGGTTGAGGTGATTTTCACCGAGCCGCGGACGTCGGAGTACATCGGGCCGATGTGCACCTGGTAGCCGTGCTCGGCGTCGACCGGCGTCCCGTCGTAGCGCACCGCGATCGGCAGGAAGTGGAACATCAGGTTCGGGTAGTCGACCTCGTCGTTGCCGCGTACGAAACCGCCTGCCTCGAAATGGTTGGTCGCAGCAGGGCCGCTGCGGCGCAGCAGCCACTGCAAGCCGATCTTTGGGCGGTACCGGAGCTTGAGTGAGGGGTTGAACGAAACCGGCTGCTTGCACGCGTGCTGGATGTACACCTCGAGGTGATCCTGCAGGTTCTCCCCCACTCCCGGCAGCGGCTGCACCGTGTCGATACCGAGGGCCGCGAGCTCGTCCGGGTTGCCGATACCGGACAGCTGCAGCAACTGGGGTGTGTTGATCGCCCCGCCGCACAGGATCACCTCTCCGCCGTAGGCTTCCCGCCGGGCCCTGCCCCACCGGCGGTAGGCGACCCCCACCGCCCGCTTGCCCTGGAACAGCAGCTGGTCGACCTGGGAGAAGCACCGCACCGTCAGGTTCGGCCTCCGCTTGACCGGATGGAGGTAAGCGCGTGCCGCCGACCACCGCCGCCCCCGCCGGATGGTCGCGTCGAAGCGAGCGAACCCCTCCTGCCGGTAGCCGTTGACATCCGCGGTCAGCGGGTACCCCGCCTGCTGCGCCGCTTCGAGGAACGCACCGAACAGCGGGTTGGCCGCCGCGCCGCGTTCCAGCCACAGCGGACCACCCTGGCCGCGCCACTCGTCGGCACCCGCCACGCAGTGCTCCATACGCTTGAAGTAGGGCAGGCAGTGTGCGTAGTCCCAGCGCTGCATCCCGGGAGCGCTTGCCCAGCGCTCGAGATCGAGCGGGTTGCCACGCTGGAAGATCATCCCGTTGATGGAACTCGATCCCCCGAGCAACTTGCCACGACCGTGGCTCACCCGCCTACCTCCCATGAACGGTTCCGGCTCGGAGAGGTAGCACCAGTCGTAGAGCCGGTTGCCGATGACCATGGTCAGCGCGGCTGGCATGTGGGTCAGCACGTCCCAGGTCCAATCCGGCCTGCCTGCTTCCAGCACGAGGACCTTGGTTCGCGGGTCCGCGGACAGCCGGTTCGCCAGCGCGCAGCCTGCCGAGCCGCCACCCACGATGATGTAGTCGTACTCCACTCGGCTCATGCCCGCTCCTCTACGCCGCGCGCGTGCCGCTGGACTTATCTAGTGTGGAAGGAGCAGGCAACGGGCGCAAACGGAGCAGTCCGTCCCTTGATCCGACGCCGAAAGGGACCCGCGATGTCCAGTTTGTTCATCCAGGGAACGTGGGTAACCGCCTCGGGCGGCGCGACCCGCGATGTCATCAACCCGTACGACCGGTCCGTCGCCCGGACGGTGGACGAGGGGGACCAGGCGGACGCCCGTGCGGCGGTTCTCGCCGCACGGGCCGCCTTCGATGATGCCGACTGGCGCACCTGGACCGCACGCGGGCGTGGCGACCTGCTGCGGCGGGTTGCCGAGCTGCTGCAGCGGGACCGGGAGGACATCGCCAGGCTGGAGACCCTGGACACCGGAAAGACCCTGGTCGAAAGCCGTGTCGACGTCGACGACGTGACGGGGGTGTTCCGTTACTACGCAAGCCGGGCCGAGGCCGATCCCGGTCGCCTTGTCGACGCGGGTACCCCGGCCGTGCGCAGCCGGGTCGTGCATGAGCCGGTAGGGGTGTGCGCGTTGATCACCCCATGGAACTATCCCCTGCTCCAGGCATCCTGGAAGGTCGCGCCCGCGCTGGCCGCGGGCAACACGCTGGTGATCAAACCCAGTGAGATCACCCCGCTGACCACGATCGCCATGGTGCGGCTGATCGAGGAAGCAGGCGTGCCCGCTGGCGTGGTCAACCTGGTTCTCGGTCCCGGCGCGACGGTCGGTGCGGCACTGGTGGACGACCCCAGGGTCGATCTGGTGTCGTTCACCGGCGGTCTGGACACCGGAAGGCAGATCATGCGCTCCGCCGCGGAACACGTGACCACGGTGGCGCTCGAACTGGGTGGCAAGAACCCCAACATCGTCTTCGCTGATGCCGATCTCGAGACCGCGATCGACTACGCCCTGATCGCGGCTTTCCTCCACGCGGGACAGGTGTGCTCGGCGGGAACCCGGTTGATCGTCGCCGACGAGGTGCACGACGACTTCGTCGCCGGGCTGGCCGAACGTGCCGAGGCGATCCGGCTGGGCAGCGGGTTCGACCCGGACGCCGAGTGCGGCCCGCTGGTCTCGGCCGAGCACCGGGCTAAGGTCGAGTCTTACGTCGAGCTCGGCCTCCGGGAGGGGGCGCGGCTGGTCGCCGGCGGTAAGCGCCCGGACGAGCCCGGGTTGCGTGACGGTTACTTCTACCGCCCGACGGTGTTCGACGATTGCCGCAGCGATATGCGAGTCGTGCAGGAGGAGACGTTCGGGCCGATCGTGACGGTGGAGCGCTTCACCGAGGAGGCCGCCGCCATCGAGCTGGGTAACGACACCGACTACGGCCTCGCCGGTGCGGTGTGGACCAGCGATCCGGGCAGGGCCGAGCGTGTGGCGAGGAGCTTGCGCCACGGCACGGTGTGGATCAACGATTTCGGCCCCTACCTGCCGCAGGCCGAGTGGGGCGGGTTCAAGCGCTCCGGCATCGGCAGGGAGCTCGGTCATGAAGGGCTGGCCGAGTACCAGCAGGCCAAGCACATCTACGAGAACACCGAGCCAGCGCCGCAGCGTTGGTTCGCCGGGTGAGGCCACGCGCAGTGCCGTGCCGCGCCGGTCGCGGCTGTGGCAGGCTCGCGGTATGACGATTCCAGCGACAGCTACCGAGATCCACTTGGCATCCCGACCGGTCGGACTGCCGACCAGCGAGAACTTCTCGCTGGTGGAGGCCCCGGTGCCCGACCCCGGTGAGGGCGAGGTGCTCGTGCGCAACGACTACCTCTCGGTGGATCCCTACATGCGGGGGCGCATGAACGACGTCAAGTCCTACGTCCCGCCGTTCGCGGTGGGTGAGGTGATGGACGGTGGCGCGGTCGGCACTGTGGTCGCCTCCCGATCGGACGAGCTCTCCGTCGGCGACACCGTGCTGCACAACTACGGGTGGCGGGAGTACGCGTCCGGGCCGGCACGCCACTTCCGCCTGGTGGACACCACGGCGGTTCCCGCCAGTTGTTACTTGAGCGTGCTCGGCATGCCGGGGCAGACCGCGTACTTCGGGCTGCTGGACGTGGCGGCGATGCGACCCGGTGACACGGTGTTCGTCTCCGGCGCCGCGGGCGCCGTCGGCAGCCTGGTAGGCCAGTTCGCGAAGTTGCGCGGCGCGAAGCGGGTGATCGGCTCGGCTGGTTCGGCGGAGAAGGTCTCCTACCTCCGCGAGGAGCTCGGCTTCGACGCGGCGTTCGACTACCGCAGCGGGCCCGTCGGCGAGCAGCTGGCCGAGGCCGCGCCCGGCGGGATCGACGTGTACTTCGACAACGTCGGTGGTGACCACCTCGAGGCCGCACTGACCCAGCTGCGGACGTTCGGGCGGATCGCGATGTGCGGTGCGATCACGCAGTACAACAACACCGAGCCTGCGCCGGGACCGCGCAACCTGTTCCTCGCGGTGACCAAGCGGCTGCGCATGCGGGGCTTCATCGTCACCGACTTCAGTGAGCGCACCGGCGAGTTCCTCGCCGAGGTGTCGCGGTGGGTCGCGGCGGACCAGGTGAGCGTGCGCGAGACCGTGTACTCGGGTATCGGCAGCGCACCGGATGCCTTCCTCGGGCTGTTCGCGGGGGACAACACCGGCAAGATGCTCGTACGTCTCGGCCGCACCACCTGAGTACAGTATACCCGTACGGGGTATACTGGTGGGCGTCACGACGTATGGGTGAGCATCGGGAAAGGAGCCGTTGCGATGACCGAGAACAGCACAGGCGCCGGCCACACCACGACCTACACCGTCAGCGGGATGTCCTGCGGGCATTGCGCGCAGGCGGTCCGCGACGAGGTCGGTGCGCTCACGGGCGTCACCGAGATCGCGGTGGATGTCGAGTCGGGCGCGGTGACGGTGAGCAGTGAGCAGCCGCTGCCGGAGGAGTCGGTGCGCGTGGCCGTCGCGGACGCCGGGTACGAGCTGACGGGCACGGCCGCCGCGTAACGACCCTCCCGTGCGGGTGAGCTGGTCCCGGTACGGCCGGGGGTCACCGGCGTTCGTCAGTTCCGACAACGCGGCCCGGCCGCTGTTGGACGGCGCGGACAAGTGTGTACCCCGGGCGTGCCGGGCTAGGCTCATGGTGTGACCGTCGATACAGCAGCGCCGAGCACGCCGGAGGAGCTCGCGGCCGCGCTCGAACGCACCGGCTACCTGCCGGATACCGGGCTGGCCACCGCCGCGTTCCTGGCCCGCACCATGGCACGCCCGCTGTTCTGCGAGGGCGAGCCGGGCACCGGCAAGACCTCGCTGGCCGCGGCGCTGGCCGAGGGGCTCGGGCTGCCACTGATCCGGCTGCAGTGCCACGAGGGCATCGACGCCACGCAGGCGCTGTACGAGTGGGACTTCGCCAGGCAGCTGCTGCACCTGCGCGCGCTGGAAGCGGCAACCGACACGGGCCTCGACGCCGATGCTGCCGAGCAGTCGATCTACACGCGCCGCTTCCTGCTGGAACGTCCGTTGCTTCGGGCGCTCACCGAGGCGCCGTGTGTGCTGCTGGTCGACGAGATCGACAGGGCGGACGACGAGTTCGAGGCTTTCCTGCTCCAGCTGCTCGACGAGAACGCAGTCACCATCCCCGAACTCGGTGAGATCCGCGCCGAGGTGCCACCGCTGGCGGTGCTGACCTCGAACCGCACGAGGGAAGTGCACGACGCGCTGAAGCGGCGCTGCCTCTACCACTGGCTGGAGCATCCCGAGCTGAGCAGGGAGATCGCGATCCTGCGGAGCAGACTGCCCGGCATCAGTGACGACCTCGCGAGACAGGTCGCCACCGCGGTACAGCGCATCAGGAGCATGGAGCTACTGAAACCGCCGGGGGTAGCGGAATCGCTGGACTGGGCAAGGGCGCTGCAGGCGCTCGACTGCAGCGTGCTGGACGCCGAGACCGCCACGCGCAGCCTCGGCGCCGTACTGAAATACCGGGAGGACGCCGACCGCTTGCGGTCGGCAGGCATCGACACGTTGCTCGCGGGGTAGCCATGGCCCGGTCGAACGCCTCCCACATACCCACCATCCGTGCCGGAAGGGGCGGTGACCGCGACGGGCACCGCGCGCAGCCGGATGTGCTGCCGGGGCTCGTCGGGTTCACCCGCGCGTTGGCCCGCGCGGGGCTACCGGTGGGAACCGATGCCGCCGCCGCGTACCTCGCAGCGGTGCGCGCCGTGGACGCCGTCGATGTCGAGCAGGTGTACTGGGCAGGCCGGGCCACGCTGTGTTCGAACCCGGACGAGTTCGACACCTACGACGCCGTGTTCGCCCGCTGGTTCGGCCCCGACACCGCTCGCTCGGTGCGGGCCAGCCGCCAGGAGCCCCGGCATGCCGAGCTCGTGCCGCTTGGCGGGACCGGTACCGGCAAGCCGGAGGAGCCGGAGATCGAACCCGGAGCACACGCCGTGGCAGCCAGCGACACCGAAGTGCTGCGCAGGCGCGATATCGGCGAGCTGACCGAAGCCGAGCGGGAGCACCTGCGCCGGATGCTGGCGCTGTTGCGGCCTGCCCCGCCGATGCGCCGCTCGCTGCGGCTGCGGCCTGCCCGGCGCGGATCGCTCGATCCCCGCAGGACGGTGCGGGCCATGCTGTCAACAGGGGGCGAACCACTGCGGTTGGCCCGCCGCGGGCACGCCGTACGGCCCCGCAGGGTCGTGCTGCTGATCGACATCTCCGGTTCCATGCGGCCCTACGCGGACGCGCTGCTGCGGTTCGCGCACGCGACGGCCCGCCGCACCCCGGGTGCCGTAGAGGCGTTCACCCTCGGCACCCGGCTCACCCGCGTATCCCGCCAACTGCGGCAACGCGACCCCGAGCGCGCGCTGGCCGCCGCCAACCGTTCGGTGGAGGACTTCGCAGGAGGCACCCGGCTGGGGGATACCCTGCGGACCTTCCTCGACCGCTGGGGACAACGTGGCGTGGCCCGGCAGTCGGTCGCGGTCGTCTTCTCCGACGGCTGGGAACGGGGGGACGCTGCCACGCTCGGCGAGCAGGTGGCGCGGCTACGTAGGCTCGCCCACGCGGTGCTGTGGGTCAATCCGCACGCCGGTAAGGACGGCTACGCGCCGGTGCAAGGCGGGATGGCGGCCGCCCTGCCGCATGTGGACAGGTTGCTGGCCGGGCACAGCCTGGCCACACTCGATCGACTCGTTGAGGAGATCCGCGATGCGCGACGTACTTGACCAGCTCAGTCAGCGCCTGGCCGCGGGCGAGTCGGTCGCGGTCGGTACTGTCGTGGCGACGTTCTCGTCGGCTCCACGGTCGGCGGGTGCGGCGATGCTGGTCACCGAGGACGGCACCGTCGCGGGCAGTGTCTCCGGCGGCTGCGTCGAGGGCGCGGTCTACGAGGTGGCACAGCAGGTGCTTGCCGACGGGCGGCCCGCGCTGCAGCGGTACGGCGTCTCCGACGACGACGCGTTCTCGGTCGGTCTGACCTGCGGTGGAACCATCGACATCTTCGTGGAGCGATTCACCGCGAGCGAGTTTCCCGGCTACGCCGAGCTGTGCGACTCGGTGGCAGGAGAGCACGCCGTCGCGGTGGCCACCGTGATCGAGCATCCCGATCCCGACCGTGTGGGCGCCCGCATGGTGGTCTGGCCGCAGGGAGCCGACGGTTCCCTCGGCTCGGCGCGTGCCGACGACGCGGTCGGCGACGACGCACGTGGCCTCCTGGCCAACGGCCGCAGCGGCACCCTTCACTACGGTCCCGATGGGCAGCGGCGGGGCGAGGGGATGACCGTGTTCGTCAACTCCTTCGAACCCGCGCCGCGCCTGCTGGTGTTCGGCGCGATCGATTTTGCGCGCGCGATGGCGCGCGTCGGCGCCTTCCTCGGCTACCGGGTGACGGTGTGTGACGCGCGGCCCGTGTTCGCCACGACGGCGCGGTTCCCCGAGGCGCACGAGGTGGTGGTCGATTGGCCGCACCGATACCTGTCCGCCCAGGTGGAGCAGCAAGCGGTGGATGAGCGTACCGCGGTGGCGGTGCTCACCCACGATCCCAAGTTCGATGTTCCGGTGCTGGAGGTGGCACTGCGTGCCAAACTGGGTTATGTGGGCGCCATGGGATCCCGGCGCACCCATGCCGACCGTGTGGAGCGGTTGCGGGCGGCGGGCCTGACCGACGGGGAGCTGGCGCGGCTGGCCTCACCGATTGGGCTCGATCTTGGTGCGCGTACCCCGGAGGAGACCGCGGTCTCCATCGCGGCAGAGATCATCGGCCTTCGCTGGGGCGGCAGTGGCCGCAGGCTCAGCGAACTGAGTGGACGGATTCACCCCGAGGTGAACTAGGAATGACCGGTCGGGAGCAGCGGATCCTCGGCCTGCTGCTCGGCACCGCGCTCGGCGACGCCTTCGGCGCGGCCTTCGAGGGACGGCCCTTCGTCGACGGCTCGGAGGTCGACGCGGCGACCGCACCGTTGGCCTCGGCGGAGGTACTGGTGCACACCGACGACACCGCGCTCACGCTGGTGCTCGCCGAGCACATCGCCGATCGCGTCGCGGGCCGTGCGGCGGTGGCCGACCCGTTGGACGAGGATGCGCTGGCGCGGGAGTTCGCCGCCGCGTGGCGCGGTGAACCGTGGCGCGGTTACGGCTCGGGTGCGGCCTTGATCTTCAAGCTCATCTGCGAAGGAGCGCCGTGGCGGGAGGCCACCTACTCGCTGTTCGGCGGCGCGGGCTCGTACGGTAACGGCGGGGCGATGCGGGCCGCTCCCGTCGCGATCGCGGGCAACGGGCTGCACCTGGCTGCCGAGCTGGGGCGGCGCCAGGCGGTGCTCACCCACGCCCACGAACACGGCCAGCGCGGCGCCGAGCTGCAGGCCGCGGCGAGCTACCTGGCGCTGGAGCGGGACCCGGCGCCGCTGGTGCTGGACGCCGACCAGTTCCGGCAGGATCTGGCCAGGGTGGTGCGGTCCCGGGAATGGCACGAGAAGCTCGACCGGATCGGCGAGTTGTTGCTGACCGGGGCACCCCCCGAGCACGCGGCCAGGGCGCTCGGTAACGACGTCTCCGCGCTCGGCTCGGTGCCGCTGGCGCTGCTGGCCTTCCTTACCACCCCGGACGACCCGGTCGCCACCGTCCGTTACGCGATCCGGGCCGGTGGCGACACCGACACGATCGCCGCGATGGCCGGTGCGCTGTCCGGCGCGCGCAACGGTGTCGCGGCGCTGCCGGAGAGTTGGATCGCGCGGGTGGAGGCGCGGCAACGGATCGAGCGCGTCGCTAACCGGCTGTCCGGCTACCGGCCCGCAGGGCTCGAGCCACCGCATAGCCGATCACCAGGGCCGCCGTGAACCAGGTGTAGGAGTTACCGAGGAGCTGCTCGGCGAGCGTCCACTCCAGCTCGGCATCGTCACCACCGGGCACCCGGTGGAACGGGCCGAGAACGAATAGCGTGGCGGTGGCCGTCGCGGCCAGCAACCACGGTAGCGCAGCTACGCTGTCGCGCTGCCACCACCGGCCCGCGTAGCCTGCCATGACCAGGACCGCAGGCGCGACCCACACCCAGTGATGCGACCAGGAGGTCGGCGAGGCCAGCAGCGCCAGCGCGGCGTTGAGCAGCAGCGCCAGCTCCGGCGGTGACCGGCGCATTGCGAGGACCACCGCGGCCAGCAGCACCGCGACCAGCAGCAGCCACAGCAACGTGTGCGCGGGCTCGGCCAGGTCGTAGCGCGCCAGGCTCGCCTCGACGGTCTGGTTGGTCAGAAACGGCGAGCCGCTGAAACCCGAGGTGGCCGCGGCGCCGTCGCCCCAGTACCGTAGCGAGGCCCCGGCATCGACCAGGAAACCGGCAGCGGTGGCCAGCACCATGGTGGCCACCGCGACCAGCGACGCGCGGGCGTCCTTGCGGAGCAGGAAGAACAGCAGGAATGCCGCGGGGGTCAGCTTGATGGCCGCGGCCAACCCCACCCCGATCCCGCGTGGCCACCAGGGTTCGCGGGCCAGGCAGTCCACCGCGACCAGCCCCATCAGCAGCAGGTTGACCTGCCCGAACGTGAACGTCTCGCGGAGCGGTTCGAGCAGCAGCGCGGGCGGGAGCGCGGCCGCGGCGACCACCAGCGCTGCCCGCACCTCCAGGTCCGGCCAGACCCGCCGGGCCACCACGTAGAGCGTGGCCACCACGCACACCACGTTGACCGCGAAGATCGTGGCCACCGCCTGAGCCCACGGCAGCATCGCGAGAGGGGCGAACACCGCGACCGCGAAGGGCGGGTAGAGGAACGGCAGGTGGTTTCCCGCGCTGGTCGGCGGCAGCAGGCCGTAGATGTCCTCGCCCCCGCGCCAGGCCTCGACCGCGAACCGGTACACCTGCAGGTCATGCAGCTCGCCGTCGAACACCCCCGCGTGCCAGGCAAGTAGCAGCGCGAGCGCCACCACGCCGATCGGGAGCAGCGCGCCTGCCGCGAGCGCCCGTTCGCCGGGCGTCCGCCCGCCCTGCTCCCTGGACAGTGCCCTGTGTCGCGGCATCTGCCGTCCTCGCTGCGGTCGGGCCGACCGGCTGGCGGGCTCGCCCGGCTGCCGCCCTGCTTGCTGTCGTCGGGTCAGCGGGCGGGAATCACGGGGACCTCGGGCTCCAGCCGGCGGTAGGCGTGCGCGTGCAGTGACACAGTGTACTGACCATCGGGAAGCAGCTGTGGATGGCCGTCGAGGGTGGCCTCGGTTGCGGTGTCGAGCTCCACGGTGACCTCACCGGTGGCGATGCGCAGGTTGGTGCCGAGACCGTCGGTGCCAGTCTCCACGAGGCTGCCGTTGGCCACCGGCTCCACGGCTAGCGTGTCGGCTGTCCCGGCGGTCGCCGCGCCGATCCGGTAGCTCACCGGGCCGGAGATCGCGAGCCGGGTCGCTACCGCATCGCGAGCGGTCGTCCGGTAACCGGCCGGTTGTTCCGGCTCCGTATCGGACGCTGCGTAGGCGACATCCACGACGAGCGCGGGCTCGTGACCGCCGCCGTCACCGCCGTCCCCACTCGGGTCGAGCAAGGTGGCCTGCCAGTGCGCGGCGCAGCGCCGGGCCAGCGGCAGCACCGACGCGCGGGCGGCCACCACGAGCCGAATGTCGCCGGAGTCGGGGATCGCCCCGAATGAAGGCGCCGCCGCCAGGTCGGTTACCCACCAGCCGTGCTCGCGCACGGCCGTGGCGATCATGGTGCGGAACTCGCGGCTGTCACGGTCGAACCCGCGGACCACGGCGACACCACTGCCGCGCAACTCGCGCGAGGCCAGGCCGTGCTGCTCCGGCGCGGCCAGCAGCCGGTCGACCGTGGCGCGGGCGGGATCGTCGGGCAGGCCAGGGCCCAGCCCGGTCGGGCGGGTCGATCGCGAGGTCATACGGCGACCGTACAACCCCCGCTCGGCGCTGTGTACGGTGAAGATGATCACCCTCACGCGATGTCGCGGCGCACCGACAGCCAGCTTCCCAGCGCGCAGAAGACCAGCGCGTAGCCGGCCAGCAGCAGACCGCCCTGCCACGGCTGCACGTGCTCGATCACCGGGTCGGTTGTGGCAGTGAGCGCCTCGCTTGCCCCACCAGGGGAGTACGGGTAGTAGTCGCGCACCACCGGCAGACCCCGCACGAACGCCTCGATGACGAACAGGTACACCAGCGCCCCGACCACCGCGGCGATCTGGTTTCTCACCAGCGCGCCGATACCGACCCCCAGCAGCGTGTACAGCGCGACGGCCGCGATCACTCCGGCCATGGTGCCTGGTACGCCGTGCTGGGTCAGCGAGAGCTCGGTGTCGATCGCCGCGAGCCACGGTGCGGCGATCGCGATCGCGACGAGCAGGGTCAGTGCGCCGAACACGACACCGACCACCGCGTAGGCGACCAGCTTGGCCGCGATGACCCGGTCCCGTCGCGGGGTGGCCAGGAAGGTCGGGGTGGCGGTCTGGTGGCGGAACTCGCCGGTCACCGCGATGATCCCGAGCAGCAGCGCGAAGGTGCTCGCCCCGGTGGCCGTGGCGAACAGGTTGCGCTGTCCCTCTGGGGTCGACACGGGCGGGTTGGGATTCTCGGCCATCCCGTCGAGGCCGATAGTGATCGCCAGGAACGCGCTCGCCAGCGCCAAGCCGCCGAGCGTCAACCCCAGCCACAGCTTGGTGGTGAACAGTTTGTCGAACTCGGCCCTGACCAGTCGGATCATGGCTGACCTCCCGCCTGGCTCGGGGCAGGCTCCGCGTCACCAGTACCGGTGCCGGTATCTCCGGCTTCGTTCTCGGTAAGCGTGAAGAAGATCTGCTCGAGGTCGCTGGCCTCGGCGGTCAGCTCGTGCAGCTCCACACCGTTAGTGAACGCGAGGTGCCCGACGGTGGCCGTGTCCACCCCGGTCACCCGGAGCCGTTCGCCGTCGAGTCGCTCGACGGCGGCGTGGGCATCAAGGGCGTTCGCCAGCCGCTCGGCCTCGGGGCTGCTCACCCGCACCGCGTGCCGGTGCTCCCTGGCGAGCTCGGCCAGTTGCCCCTGCTTGACCAGCCTGCCGCGATTGATAATCACCACGTCGTCGGCGATCTGCTGCATCTCCCGCAGCAGGTGACTGGATACCAGCACGGTTCGGCCCTGCTCGGCGAGTTGCCGGAGCAACTGCCGCATCCACGCGATGCCCTCCGGGTCGAGCCCGTTGGCAGGTTCGTCCAGGATCAGTACCGGCGGGTCGCCGAGCAGGGCCGCGGCCAGCCCGAGTCGCTGCCGCATGCCGAGCGAGTACTGCCCGGCCTTGCGCCCTGCCGCGGCGGCGAGTCCCACCAGCTCGAGTACCTCGTCGGCACGTGAGTGTGCGATGCCCGCCGCCCGGCAGTACACCCGGAGGTGATCGCGGCCGGTGCGCCGCGGGTGGAAGCTGGAGGCTTCCAGCATCGCACCGACCGTGTGGGTGGGTGCTGCCAGCTCGGCGTAGCGGCTGCCGCCGATGGTCGCGGTGCCGTCGCTCGGGCTGATCAACCCGAGCAGGCAGCGCAGCGTCGTGGTCTTGCCCGCGCCGTTCGGCCCGAGGAATCCGGTCACAGTGCCGGGCTCCACGGTGAAGCTCAGCTCGTTCACGGCCTTCACCCTGCCGAAGACCTTGGTGAGGCCGGATACCTCGACACGGTGCCCCGCAGTAGGCGCAGCGGAAGTAGTGGACGCACTGGCCGCTGTCGTCACAGCACCCCCAGTTCCTGTGTTCGGTTCCGTTGTCCCGTTCCTCCCGGTTTCAGCTGTACCGGAAGTAATCGTTGGCGTCGGTCCGGTACATGAACACGATCGCCACGATGGTCACCGCGAGCTGGGCGAGCGACATGACACCGATCAGCGATCCGAGGAACCCGATCGCGAAATAAACCTGCAGCGTGATCAACCCGAACAGCCCGAACAGCAGCCCGAGGCCGCCAAGCACGGTGAGCACGATGCGAGCCCAGTTCGCGCCACCGCGCATCAGGTAGGCGAACACCGCGAAGATCGCCGCGAGTACCAGGGTCAGGATCAGGCCGGCCGTCTCGCCAGCCCCGGCGGCGCCTTCCATGGCGAATCCCTCCGGCGCCCCCAGCTCGTCCATCAGGTCCTCGCTCACCAAGGGGGTCAGCAGCGTCTGGACGACCACCAGTGCCACGCCAACCAGCCACGCCGTGAACGCGGTGTCCACCGATTTCGGGCGCGGCAGAGCCTGGTACTCGCCGGGGTTGGCCTGCGGTGCAGGCGGCAGGTCGGGCCGTTGGTGCTGCTGGTTCCAGGGGTCCTGTGGATCCTGCGGGTCTCGCGGAGTGGTCATACCGCGCAATCTAGTCCACACTCCGGTGGCCGCGCAGTCGTTTCGCGAGATCCGTCGTCCCAGGGTGACGGTCCGGAGCCGACCGGTAACGGGGCGAGCCAGGCATCCCGGGGTGGTCGGGTGGCGCGGCCGGGATCTTGATTAGTCCCGAACGGTTAATCGTGCCAGTAGGTCTTGTACGCGGCTCTCGGAGGGAGGACCCTCGTAGTGTGATGGCGGCCACGATCTGGGTGGCCTGCTGATTCCGACCCGACGAGCTCGATCCGGCCCGCCGGGCGTTGCCGAGTGAAGGAGTTGGAGGCCCATGCGCATCACCGTCACCGTTGATGGAACCCAGTACACGGACGAGGTCGAGCCGCGGGTGTTGCTCGTCCAGTACCTGCGTGAGCGGCTCGGCAAGGTCGGCACCGTCGTCGGTTGCGACACCAGCAACTGCGGTGCGTGCACCGTCCACATGGATGGGCACAGTGTGAAGTCCTGCTCGGTGCTCGCCGTTCAGGCGGACGGCAGCGAGATCACCACGATCGAGGGGCTTGCCCGTGATGGCCGGATGCATCCCGTGCAGGAAGCATTCCACGACAACCACGCTCTGCAATGCGGTTTCTGTACTCCGGGGATGATCATGCAGTCGATCGACCTGCTCGCCGAGAACGGCGACCCGGACGAGGAGACCGTGCGCGAGGGCCTGGAAGGCAACCTCTGCCGCTGCACCGGATACCAGAACATCGTGCGCGCGGTGCGCGACGCGGCGCACCGGATGCGGCCCGGCGCGGGCCCCGAGGCCGAGCGGGTGGCCGACGAGACCGCGATGACCAGCGAGACACGGGCGGAGGTACGGCACTCATGACCGCGACCGCCGACTCTCGAATGGGAGGTGAGGTCGGGCAAGCGCGGCTCCGTAAGGAGGACGCGCGGTTGATCACCGGGCGTACCCGGTGGACCGACAACATCACCCTCCCCGGAATGATGCACATGGCGATCCTGCGTAGCCCGATGGCGCACGCACGGATCGCGCGGATCGACGCCAGCGCGGCGCGGGAGATGTCCGGGGTCGAAGCCGTGGTCACCGGCGCCGACCTCGCCGACGAGCAGGGCAGCCTGCCGTGCGCGTGGCCGATCACCGAGGACATGAAGGCGCCGAACGCGCCGTCGATGGCTGTCGACGGGGTGAACTTCGCCGGTGAAGCGGTGGCCGCCGTCGTGGCACGGTCGGCGGCCGAGGCCTACGACGCGCTCGAAGCGATCGAGGTCGACTACGAGGATCTTCCTGTGGTGCTTGACATGGAGCAGGCGCTGGCCGACGGGGCTGACCTGGTGCACCCGGACCTGGGCAGCAATGCCAGTGCCACCTGGGAGTTCGACTCGGCTGCCGCCGGAACCGGCGGCAGCGCGGACGAGGCGATCTCCGGCGCCGAGGTGGTCGTGGAACGGACGTTCCGCCAGCAGCGGCTCATCCCGGCTTTCATGGAGCCGCGCTCGGTGGTCGTCGACCCCACCGGGGAGCAGACCACGATGTGGTCGGCCACTCAGGTGCCGCACATCCTGCGCGTGATGCTCGCGATGACCACCGGAGTTCCCGAGCACAAGGTCCGGGTCATCGCCCCCGATGTCGGCGGCGGCTTCGGCGGCAAGCTCCAGGTCACGCCCGAGGAAGTGATGACGTTCCTGATCGCGCGCAAGCTGGGTAGGCCGGTGAAGTACACCGAATCGCGTTCGGAGTCGCTGACCTCGGCGCATCACGGCCGTGACCAGATCCAGCACCTCACCATCGCGGCGCGGCGGGACGGCACGGTCACCGGTCTGAAGGTGAAGCTGTACGCCGATATGGGCGCGTACCTTCGGCTGGTCACGCCCGGCGTGCCGATCCTCGGCGCGTTCATGTTCAACGCCATCTACAAGATCCCGGCGTACCACTTCTCCTGCACCAACGTGTTCACCAACAAGACACCGACCGACGCCTACCGCGGCGCGGGCAGGCCGGAGGCCACGTTCGCGATCGAGCGGATGATGGACGAGCTGGCCGCCGAGCTGGGCATGGATCCGATGGCGGTGCGGGAGCGCAACTGGATCGCCCACGACGAGTTCCCGTACACCACGGTATCCACGCTTACCTACGACTCGGGCAACTACGAGGCGGCCACCGAGCGCGCCAAGGAGCTGTTCGGCTACGACGCGCTGCGGGCCGAGCAGGCCGAGCGGCGGCGGCGTGGTGACGCGGTGCAGCTCGGCATCGGTATCTCCACTTACACCGAGATGTGCGGGCTCGCGCCCTCCCGGGTGCTCGGCTCGCTGTCCTACGGCGCGGGCGGCTGGGAGCACGGCGCGATCCGGATGCTGCCCACCGGCAAGGTCGAGGTGATCACCGGCAGCTCCCCGCATGGTCAGGGGCACGAGACGGCGTGGAGCCAGATCGTCGCCGATCGGCTCGGGGTGCCGTTCGAGCACATCGAGATCCTGCACGGGGACACCCAGTCCTCGCCGAAAGGTATGGACACGTACGGTTCGCGGTCGTTGACCGTGGGTGCCATGGCTGTGCTGCAGGCGGCGGACAAGGTGATCGCCAAGGCACGCAAGGTCGCCGCGCACATGATGGAATGTGCCGAGGACGACGTGGAGTTCGCCGACGGTCGGTTCACCGTGCGGGGCACCGGCACCGCCACCACCATCCAGGAAGTGGCGCAGGCGGTGTTCGCCGCGCACGACCTGCCCGAGGGAGTGGAGCCGTCGCTGGACTCGGAGGCGACGTTCGACCCGGAGAACTTCTCCTTCCCACACGGCACCCACCTGTGCGCGGCCGAAGTGGACACCGAGACCGGCCGGGTACGGCTGCGCTCGTACGTCTGTGTCGACGACGTGGGCAACGTGGTCAACCCGATGATCGTGGAGGGGCAGGTTCAGGGCGGCCTGGCGCAGGGTATCGCCCAGGCACTGTTCGAGGAAGCCACCTACGACGAGTCGGGAACGCTGGCCAGCGGGACGCTGGCGGATTACCTGGTGCCGTCGGCGGCCGACCTGCCGTCGTTTATCACCGACCGCACCGAGACACCGGCAACGACCAACCCGCTCGGCGTCAAGGGGGTCGGTGAGGCGGGCACCATCGCCTCCACCCCGGCCGTTGTGAACGCCATTGTGGACGCAGTGCGACACAGGGGTGTTACCGACATCCAGATGCCGTGCACCCCGATGCGGGTATGGCAGGCCATCCACGGAGGTGAGCGATGATCCCGGCAGCGTTCGACTACGAGGCGCCGACCACGGTCGACGAGGCAGTGCGGATCCTGGCCGAATCCGACGACGAAGTCTCCATCCTGGCTGGCGGGCACAGCCTGCTTCCGGTGCTGCGGATGCGCCTGGCAGCGCCTGCCAAGCTGGTCGATCTGGGCAGGATCAGCGAGCTGCGTGGTGTCCGCGAAGACGGTGGCATGCTCGTCATCGGGGCGATGACCACCCACTACGAGGTGCAACGTGATCCGCTGATCGGCGAGCACGCCAAGCTGCTCGTGATGGCCACTGACACGGTGGCCGACCCGCAGGTGCGGCATCGCGGCACCTTCGGCGGGTCGCTGGCGCACGCGGACCCGGCAGGTGACCTGGCCGCACCGGTGCTGGCGCTGGACGCTGAGATGGTCGTCGCTGGGCCGCGGGGCAGGCGGACGATTCCGGCCGCGGAGTTCTTCGTGGACTACTTCACCACGGCGATGGCCGCCGACGAACTGCTGTGCGAGGTTCGGGTACCGAAGTACACCGGTTGGCACGCCCACTACGAGAAGTTCAACCGCGTCGCTCAGGCGTGGTCGATCGTGGGGGTGGCCGCCGCGGTGCGTACCGAGGGCCACATGATCGCCGAAGCCCGCGTGGGGCTGACGAACATGTCCTCGGTTCCGGTGCGGGCACGCGCTGTCGAGCAGGCACTCGTCGGGCGGGAGGCCACTCCGGAGGCGATCAGGGACGCCGCCGAGCACGCGGTGGAAGGCACCAGCCCTACGGCGGATGCCAATGCCGATGTCGCCTACCGCAGGCACCTCGCCAAGGTGCTCACCTCCCGCGCGATCAGCGCGGCGGCAGGTAGCTGACTCGAGGGGAGCTGAACGTGACGTCCGTGCCGTCTAGAGCGCTGAATGTCACGTTCAGCTCCCCCACCCACGCAGGAAGGAGGGCCGCCTGTGCGGCTTGACCACGAGTTCACCGTGCCCGCGCCGGTCGACGAGGTTTGGCAGGCGCTGCTCGATCCAGAGCGGGTGGCACCGTGCATGCCGGGGGCCACGCTCACCGGCGTCGACGGTGACGAGTTCAGCGCGACCATGAAGGTCAAGCTGGGACCGGTCTCGCTGCAGTACAAGGGCACGGGTGCGTTCACGGACAAAGACGAGGCAGCACGGCGGCTCGTGATCAAAGCCTCCGGCAAGGACACCCGTGGCGCGGGCACCGCCTCGGCCGAGGTCGCCGTGACCCTCACCGAGGGCAGTGACGTTGACGGCGAGACCAGGGGCACCGTCGCCACCGATCTGACCGTCACCGGCAGGCCCGCCCAGTTCGGCCGCGGCATGATCTCCGAGGTCGGCGGCAGGTTGCTCGGTGACTTCGCGGACTGCCTCGGGCAACGCCTCGGCGGCGCCTCCGAGGGACCCGGCACCGCGACCGGCTCACACGGCGGCGCCGCGGGCGCTGTCGGCAGTGGCGCCGCCGGCGCGTCCCATGCCGCTGGGCAGGCGGGCGGCGGGCAGGACGAGACCGAGCCGATCAACCTGCTGGAGGTCGCCGGCACCCCGGTGCTCAAGCGTGCGCTGCCGGCGCTGGCCGTCCTCGTGGTGGCTGCCGCGGTGGGGCTGGCGGTCGCCTGGATCGTGCGTTCCCGGCGCGAGTGACACGCGCCACGCAGGGGTGGCACGCTCGCGTGACGTGCGCGGCCGGGTGTGTCCCAACCAACGAATGGCGGGATCGCGGTGGACTGCGTTGTGGTGAGCGCGTAAGTTAGTGATCGACCACAACTGGATACCAGGGCCGTACGAGCCGGAGCGGGAGAGTTCTCGCCGATCAGGCGGGGCGCCGAAGGAGCAAGTTTCCCCACCAAACTCTCAGGCACCCGATACCGCTTCGGGCCAGGCCACTCTGGAAAGCAGGCGCGTCGCGCGCCTCACCCACGGTGCAAGCCTCGACGGCGTGATCCGTACCGGCCATGCCGGGTAGCGGCGCCGCAGGTGAAGCTCTCAGGTTCATGACAGAGGGGGAGTTCCGCACAGCACGGACTGAAGGGAGCTCCCTATGCGCATTCTCGGAAACCGTCTCAGCTTGGTCCGCGACCTGGCTCATCGTTTGTCATCGCCCCGTTGAGGAGGTCTGGCGTGGCTACCCCTTCCCCCTTGCACGAGGTGCACAGCGAGCTGGGTGCGTCGTTCACCGATTTCGCTGGCTGGACCATGCCCGTGCGCTACAGCAGTGAGCTCGCCGAGCATCACGCCGTGCGGCAGGCCGCTGGCTTGTTCGACCTGTCGCACATGGCCGAGATCGAGGTCCGCGGGCCGCAGGCGGCGGACATGCTGGACTACGCGTTCGTCGGTAACCTGGCGAACGTGAAGGTCGGGCGCGCCCGCTACAGCATGCTGTGCAACACGGCAGGCGGGGTGCTCGACGACCTCGTTACCTACCGGCTGGCCGACGACCGCTACCTCGTCGTGGCCAACGCCGCCAACGCCGAGGTGGTCACCACGGCGCTGACCGAGCGAGCCGCCTCGTTCGACGTGGCGGTCGCGGGACGCTCCACCGAGTACGCGCTGCTCGCGGTCCAAGGTCCCGCCGCCGCCGAGATCGTTCGCGCGGTCAGCGACGCCGACCTGGATTCGCTGCGGTACTACGCGAGCATGGACGCCACGGTCGCCGGCACCGATCTCCTGCTCGCCCGCACCGGCTACACCGGCGAGGACGGCTTCGAGCTGTACTGCGCGCCTGGCGAGGCGCCCGCGCTGTGGCGTGCGTTGACCGACGCCGGGCAGCAGCACGGCCTACTCCCGGCCGGGCTGGCCTGCCGGGACACGCTGCGCCTCGAGGCGGGCATGCCGCTGTACGGCAACGAGCTCTCGGAGTACATCACCCCCTTCGACGCTGGTCTCGGCCGGTTGGTGAAGTTCGACAAACCCAGCGATTTCGTGGGCCGCGACGCGCTGGCCGCGCGCGCCGAGGCCGAGGCACGGCAGGTTCTTGTCGGGTTGACCGGCACCGGCAAGCGCGCGCCGCGCTCGGGCTACGCCGTGGTCGAGCCGTCCGGCGGGGCCTCGATCGGGGAAGTGACCAGCGGGGCGCTGTCGCCCACCCTCGGCTACCCCATCGCCATGGCTTACGTCCCTACCGAGTACAGCGAGTCGGGAACCGAGCTGGCGGTCGATATCAGAGGCAAGAGTGCGCCTGTGGAGGTTGTCACACTGCCCTTCTACCGTCGATCGTGAGCGCAGGAGGCCGCAGGCGCACGCAGGCCAAAGGGCTGCAGAACCGTCAACAACCGCAGAACCGATCGAGGAGTAGAGGTCGACAAGCATGAACTCGTTTGATGCACAGCTGGCCACCGTGGACCCGGAGGTCGCCGCGGCGATCGATGCCGAGCTGACCCGCCAGCAGACCACGCTGGAGATGATCGCCTCGGAGAACTTCGCGCCGGTCGGGGTGCTCGAGGCCCAGGGTTCGGTGCTGACCAACAAGTACGCGGAGGGCTACCCCGGCAGGCGGTACTACGGGGGTTGCGAACACGTCGACGTCGTGGAGCAGCTGGCAATCGATCGGGTGAAGGAGCTGTTCGGCGCGGAGCACGCCAACGTGCAGCCGCACTCGGGTGCGCAGGCCAACGCCGCCGCCATGGCCGCGGTACTGGATCCGGGTGACACGATCATGGGCCTCGACCTGGCGCACGGTGGTCACCTCACGCACGGCATGAAAATCAACTTCTCCGGCAGGCTCTACAACGTGGTGGCCTACCAGGTGGAGAAGGAGACCGGTCGCATCGACATGGATGAGGTCGCGCGGCTGGCCAGGGAACACCGCCCGAAGATGATCATCGCGGGCTGGTCGGCCTACCCGCGCCAGCTGGACTTCGCCGAGTTCCGCCGGATCGCCGATGAGATCGATGCCTACCTGCTTGTCGACATGGCACACTTCGCCGGTCTGGTGGCCGCTGGACTGCACCCCAACCCGGTGCCGCACGCCCACCTGGTGACCACCACGACTCACAAGACGCTCGGCGGCCCGCGAGGCGGCGTCATCCTTTCCGTGCAGGACCTGGCCAAGAAGATCAATTCCACGGTGTTCCCGGGCCAGCAGGGTGGACCGCTGGAGCACGTCATCGCGGCGAAGGCGGTCGGCTTCAAGATCGCCGCCAGCGAGGAGTTCCGGGAGCGCCAGCAGCGGGTCCTCGACGGCGCGCGTATCCTCGCCGAGCGGCTGTCGGCCAAGGACTGCGCCGAGGCGGGCGTCAAGGTGCTCTCCGGCGGTACCGACGTCCACCTCGTGCTCGTCGACCTGGTGGCCTCCGAGCTGGACGGCAAGAACGCCGAGGACCGGCTGCACTCGATCGGGATCACCGTCAACCGCAACGCGGTGCCGTTCGACCCGCGTCCGCCGATGGTCACCTCCGGGCTGCGGATCGGCACCCCCGCCCTGGCGGCCCGGGGCTTCGGTGAGGAAGACTTCACCGAGGTGTCCGACATCATCGCCACGGCTTTGCACCGTGACTTCGACGACGCGATCCGACAGTCGCTTGCCGAGCGGGTCGAGCTGCTGGCCAAGAAGCACCCGCTGTACCCGGACCTGAGGTAGATCCCTGGCAGGTCCCCGCTATGTCCCTGGAGGTTGTCAACCGTGAGTGTCGCGCCTGAGGGCCGGAAGATGCTGCGTCTCGAGGTCCGCAACGCCCAGACGCCGATCGAGCGGAAACCCTCGTGGATCAAGACCAGGGCGCGCATGGGCCCGGAGTACCAGGAACTCAAGGGGCTGGTGCGGCGTGAGGGCCTGAATACGGTGTGCGAGGAGGCAGGCTGTCCCAACATCTACGAGTGTTGGGAAGACAGGGAGGCCACCTTCCTCATCGGCGGGGACCAGTGCACCCGGCGGTGCGATTTCTGCCAGATCGACACTGGCAAGCCCGCCGAGCTGGACACCACGGAGCCACGCCGCGTCGCCGAGAGCGTGCAGGCCATGGGGCTGCGCTACTCCACGGTGACCGGCGTCGCCCGGGACGATCTGGCCGACGGTGGGGCGTGGCTGTACGCCGAGACGGTTCGACAGATCCACGAACTCAACCCGGGCACCGGGGTGGAGCTGCTGATCCCGGACTTCAACGCCAATCCGGAGCAGCTCGCGGAGGTGTTCTCCGCGGAGCCGGAGGTGCTGGCGCACAACACCGAGACGGTGCCACGGATCTTCCGGTCGATCCGGCCGGGTTTCCGGTACGACCGGTCGCTGTCGGTACTGACCGCCGCCCGCGAGGCGGGTCTGGTGACCAAGTCGAACCTGATCCTCGGTATGGGCGAGACGCCGGACGAGGTGGAGCCCGCGCTGCGGGACCTGTACGAGGCGGGCTGCGAGATCGTTACGATCACCCAGTACCTACGCCCCTCGGCGCGGCACCATCCGGTGGACCGGTGGGTCAAGCCCGAGGAGTTCGTCGAGCACACCGAGGCCGCGGAGCGGATCGGCTTCGCGGGCGTCATGGCAGGTCCGTTGGTGCGCTCGTCCTACCGCGCGGGCAAGCTCTACGCCCAGACCAAGCACCACCGGGGCGAGCCGCTGCCGGAGAACCTGCGGCACCTGGCCTCGGCCGGTCCCGCCGCGCAGGAAGCCCGCAGCCTGCTCGGCCAGTCGTAGGTGGGCCTCGGCCCCGCCGGGCGGCGGGGTAGTCGGTGCGTTTAGACTGGAAAGTGGGCCCCGCGCGGCGTCCATCCTGTGAACCTCCCCAGGGCCGGAAGGCAGCAAGGATAAGCAGGCTCTGACGGGTGCGCGGGGTCCTCCTTATGCTGTCTTCCACCCCGCCGCGGTATCCGGCGGCACGCGAGCCGGTATCTTGGCGGCGTGGCTCTCGCGCTATACCGCAAGTACCGCCCGGCGACTTTCGGGGAGGTCGTCGGACAGGATCACGTGACGGTCCCGCTGCGGGCGGCGCTCGCCGCGGGGCGGATCAATCACGCGTATCTGTTCTCCGGGCCCCGTGGTTGCGGCAAGACATCGTCGGCGCGCATCATGGCGCGCTCGCTGAACTGCGCCAACGGGCCGACCGACGAACCCTGTGGTGAGTGTGATTCCTGTGTGAACCTGGCCCCTGAGGGGGCGGGCAGCGTCGACGTGATCGAGCTGGACGCCGCCAGCCACGGTGGTGTGGACGACGCGCGGGAGTTGCGTGACCGCGCTTTCTACGCGCCCGCCGAGTCACGGTACCGGGTGTTCGTGATCGATGAGGCGCACATGGTCACCCCGCAGGGCTTCAACGCCCTGCTCAAGATCGTGGAGGAGCCGCCGGAGCACCTGATCTTCATCTTCGCCACGACCGAACCTGACAAGGTGCTGACCACCATCCGGTCGCGGACCCACCACTACCCGTTCCGACTGGTGCCGCCCGGCGCGATGCGCGAGCTGCTCGAACGCAATGTGGCCGAGGAGGGCGCCACCGTCGAGCCCGCGGTGTACCCGCTGGTGGTCCGTGCGGGCGGTGGATCGGCACGTGACGCGCAGTCGGTGATGGACCAGCTGCTCGCCGGGGCGGGCCCGGATGGGGTGACCTACGAGCGAGCCGTCGCGCTGCTGGGGTTCACCGACGCCTCGCTGCTCGACGAGATGATCGATGGTCTGGCTTCCGGGGACGCCTCCGCCGTGTTCGGTACCGTCGAGCGGCTCACCGAGGCTGGGCACGACCCGAGGAGGTTCGCGACCGACCTGCTGCTGCGGTTGCGCGATCTGGTGCTGCTGCGGTCGGTGCCCGATGCCGGTGAGCAGGGACTGGTCGCGGCTCCCGAGGAGGAGCTGACCAGAATGGCCGCACAGGCCGAGCGCATCGGCCCAGCCACCCTCACCCGGTACGCCGAGACCATCCACAATGGCCTTCGCGAGATGCGCGGCGCGACCGCTCCGCGGCTGCTGCTCGAGTTGCTCTGCGCGCGCATGATGCTGCCAGCCGCGGCGTCCGACGAGGAGGGCGCCGTGCTGCAGCGGCTGGAGCGGCTGGAACGCCGTATCGCCGCCGGGACGAGCACGGCCCCGGCCGAGCAAACCCCGCCTGAGCAAGCCTCACGCTGGCAGCCCCCGCACGGGCGGGAAGAGGCGGATGTGCAGGCCGAAAGGACCGTGCGGGCCGAGCCCTCCCTGCAGCGGTCCGCGGCGGAACAGGAGCAGCCACCCGCGCCGGAACCGGAACCGGCACAGCCCGCCGAGGAGCCGGAACGGCCTGCCTGGGAGGGCGAGCAGGCTGCCCCTGCGCCCTCGGGTCAGGGCAACGCCCCTGGCAGCATCGATGCGGCAGCGCTGCGCGGTATCTGGTCGCAGCTGCTGGCCGCGGTGCGCGCCAGCAGCAGGAGCACCGAGGCGATGTTGACCAACGCCACGGTGCACAGCGTCGACGGGAGCTCGGTCGTGCTCTCGCACACGGCCGAACCCCTGGCGCGCCGGTTGTCCGAGCCGCGCAACGCCGAAGCCATCGCTGAGGCGCTGCACCAGGTGCTCGGTGGCCAGTGGCAGGTCAGCTGCGTACACGCCGGATCGGCACCGCAGGGTGGTGGGAAGCAGCGAACGTCGGCGCAGCCACGGCCCGCGCAGCAGCCCAGCCGGTCCCAGGGACCGCAGCCCGACAAGGCACCCCAGCCGGGGGCGGGCAGCGAGCGAGGCCACGCTCCGGATGCGGGCGATCCCGGGCAGTCGGAGGCACCACCTTCCGGTAATCCAGGACACCCCCCGAGGCAGGTCGCCGAAGCGGCTGGTGATCACATGCCGGTGGCCGAGGACGACATCCCCCCGCCCCCGGAACCACCCGAGGAGGTCGACCCTGGGCAGGCAGACGGTGGCGAACCAGGTGGCCCAGGCGGCCCAGCCGGGACCGGTGGTGCCGCCGGTGCCGCCGGTGCCGCCGCGTCGGCGCACCGGCTGCTGTCCGAGCACCTCGGGGCTCGGCCGCTGGAGTAGTCGGGGCGGCTCCGCTCGGGAACCGGCCGTTAGGCTGGACGCAGGGCAGACGGACGTGCGAGCAAGCGAGACAACGGCGACAGAATCGAGGCGTCATCATGGTGCAGCCAGGCGGTGGAATGCCGGACATGCAGCAGATCCTGCAGCAGGCACAGCAGATGCAGGAGCAGCTGCAGCACGCGCAGGCCGAGCTCGCGGAGACCGAGGTGACCGGTTCATCGGGTGGCGGCATGGTGCAGGCCGTGGTCACCGGCGGGCTGGAGCTCAAGAGCCTGACCATCGATCCGAGCGTGGTTGACCCGAACGACACCGAGACCCTCGCCGACCTGGTCGTCGCCGCGGTGCGGGACGGCATGTCGGCCGCGCAGAAGGTTACCGAGGAGAAGCTGGGGCCGCTGGCCGGTGGCCTCGGTGGCGGCATGGATCTGGGCGGTCTCGCCGGGCCGGGTGGCGATCCCGGCCTTCCTGGTTCGTCCAGGTAATCCGCCGGTAGAGCGGAGCGGACAGTGTACGAGGGCGTCGTCCAGGACCTGATCGACGAGCTGGGCAGGCTGCCCGGGGTCGGGCCGAAGAGCGCGCAGCGAATCGCGTTCCACCTGCTCAGCTCGGATCCGGCCGACATCACCCGGCTCGCCGACGTGCTTGGCAAGGTCGCCAAGGGCGTGCAGTTCTGCGAGACCTGCGGCAATGTCGCCGAACGTGAGCAGTGCCGGATCTGCCGCGACGAGCGCAGGGAAGTCGGCGTCATCTGCGTGGTAGAGGAACCCAAGGACGTGCTCGCGGTGGAGCGCACCAGGGAGTTCAAGGGCCGCTACCACGTGCTCGGCGGTGCGCTGGATCCGCTCTCCGGTGTCGGGCCTGATCAGCTCCGCATGCGGGAACTCCTGGCGCGGATCTCCTCGGACGAGGTGACCGAGGTCATCATCGCCACCGACCCCAATACCGAGGGGGAGGCCACCGCGACGTACCTCGTGCGGGTTCTGCGCGATTTCCCCGGGCTGCGGGTCACCCGCCTGGCCTCCGGGCTGCCGATGGGCGGGGACCTGGAGTTCGCCGACGAGCTCACGCTCGGTCGCGCGTTGTCGGGCCGCCGCACGCTGTAGCGCGTTGCGGGCGGTGGCCTGCCTGCTTCCCAGTTACGAGTATCCAGGATTCCCGCGCGCAACCCGACTATGGTATGCCCATTCCGGACAGCGGCACGGTTGTGCCACTCCGTAGCCGGATCGTGACCTCAAGTGGTTAACTGAACGAACGGTTAGCGCTAGTGTCTGCGCCGATGAATACGTTCCCCGCGCCCGATCGGCACGGGAACTCGACGTACAAGGGGTGCAGACATGCTCCACACGCGGGCAACGTGGCTGGGCCGTACGGCCCTGATCGGGCTGGTCGGTGCGCTGGCCGCTTCGCTGGCCGGTTGCGAATCCGAGCGTGATGCCGCCGGGGGCGACCGGGGTGAGACCGAGCCGTTCGTGTTCGGCGTGCCGACCGACGCCCGGACCCTCGATCCGATCTTCACCACCGACGGTGAGACCTTCCGAGTGACCCGGCAGATCTACGACACGCTGCTGGACCACGAACCCGGCGGTAAGGAGATCGTTGGCGGGCTGGCCGAGGACTGGGAGTCCTCAGACGATGGTCTGGAGTGGACCTTCCACCTCAGGGAAGGGGTGACCTTCCACGACGGGGAGGAGCTCGACGGCGAGGCCGTCTGCGCCAACTTCGATCGGTGGCACAACTTCTCCGGCGCATACCAGGACACCAACTTCACGTATTACTGGCAGAACATGTTCGGCGGCTTCGCCGAGAACGAGGAAGGCGTGGAGACCGGGGAGAAGTACCGGTCGTGCAGCGCCGACGGGTTGACCGTGACGATCGAGGTCGCCGAGCCCTCGGCGAACTATCCTGGCGCGTTCAGCATGGCCACCTTCGGCATCGTCAGCCCTGCCAGCCTGGAGGAGATCAGCGACGACGAGATCACCAGCGCAGACTCCCCCTTCCCCGACTACACGCAGGGTCCCGGCGTGTTGGCCGGAACCGGCCCGTTCGCCATCGGCGATTGGGACCACGGCGCGCAGGAGCTCACCCTCGAGCGATTCGACGACTACTGGGGCGAGCCCGCCCAGGTCAGCACGCTGATCTTCAAGACGATCTCGGAGGAAACGGCACGACGCCAGGCGCTGGAGGCCGGCGACATCGACGGCTACGACCTCGCCGCCCCGGGAGACGTCACGCCGCTGGAAGACAACGGGTTCCAGGTTCCGACACGCGACGTGTTCAACATCCTGTACCTCGCGTTCCAGCAGGAAACCACGTCCGAGTTCGCCGACATCGAGGTGCGGCAGGCGCTGGCGCACGCCGTCGACCGGCAGCGGATCGTGGACACCATCCTCCCAGAGGGTGGCGAGGTGGCCACGCAGTTCATGCCGCCAACGGTCGACGGGTGGTCGGAAGACGTCACCACCTACGACTACGACCCCGAGCTCGCCGAGCAGATGCTCGCCGATGCCGGAGTGGACGGGTTGACGGTCGACTTCTGCTACGTCACCGACACCTCCCGTCCGTACATGCCCGCGGTGCGCGACATCTTCGAGATCATCGAAGGCGACCTGGAGTCGGTGGGGTTGTCCATCGATCCGGTGCCGATGGAATGGGACCAGTACATCCCGGCGACCAACAGCGGCCAGTGCAGTCTGTACCTGCTCGGCTGGACCGGCGACTTCAACGAGGGCTACAACTTCCTCGGCACCTGGTTCGACCGGCCGAGCGACGAGTGGGGATTCCACAACGAGGAGATCTTCGATCTGCTCGGCGAGATCGACCGCACTCCTGACCCCGATGACCGGGTCGGCCTGCTGGCCGAAGCCAACGAGCTGATCATGGACTTCCTGCCGGGCCTGCCGATCTCCAGCTCACCGCCGTCCATCGCGTTCGCGCCCGACGTCGAGCCGATGGACGTGTCCCCGCTGACGCAGGAGAGGTTCGAGGACGTCGGTTTCGTCGAGGAGTAACCCCCTCCCTGCCGGGGTGCGCCGCGGCCAACGAGGCGGCGCGCCCCGACAGGGCACGCGTGGAAAGGCACGAGAACCAACGTGCTCCGCTACACCATCAAGCGACTGGCCCAGCTGGTTCCCGCGCTGTTCGGGCTATCCATACTGCTGTTCTTCTGGCTGCGGTTACTGCCCGGCGGCCCGGAGAACACGCTGCTGCCGGACGACGCCACCGCCGAGCAGCGGGAGGCACTGCGGGAATCGCTCGGGCTGAACGAGCCGATCATCGTCCAGTACGGGCTGTTCCTGCAGCGGCTCGCCCAGTTCGACTTCGGCAACTCGCTGCAGACCGGCAGGCCCGTGATGCAGGAATTCACCACGCGATTCCCGGCAACGGCCGAGCTTGCGCTCACCGCGATGCTGATCGCGGTATGCGTCGGTATCCCGCTCGGCTACTTCGCCGCCCGCAGGCGGGGGAGCCTGCTCGATTCCGGTGCGGTCGCCGGGTCGCTGCTCGGCATCTGCATCCCGGTGTTCTTCCTCGCCGCGATGCTCAAGGTCGTTTTCGCCGAGAAGCTCGGCCTGCTGCCGTCGGCGTTTCGCATGAGCCCCGGGCTGCACTACACCGAGGTCACCGGGTTCCGCGTGCTGGACAGCGTGCTCACCGGGGAGTTCGATGTCACCGTCAACGCGATCAGCCACCTGGTGCTGCCCGGCTTGGCGCTGTCGTCCATCCCGCTGGCCGTTATCACGCGCATGACCAGGGCGAGCGTGCTCGAGGTACTCAGCCAGGATTACGTGCGCACCGCCGAGTCGAAAGGGCTGCGGCCCCATGTGGTGCGTGGGCGGCACGTGCTGCGCAACGCCATGCTCCCGGTGATCACCGCGATCGGGTTGCTGGTCGGTAGCCTGCTCGCCGGGGCGGTGCTGACCGAGAGCGTGTTCGCCTTCGGCGGCATCGGATCGTTCATCTACGAATCCACCCAGCAGCGGGACTACCCGGCGATCCTCGGCTTCTTGATGCTTATCGCGGTGATCTACGTCGTGGTCAATCTGCTGGTCGATCTGTCCTACACGCTGTTCGACCCGAGGGTGCGGGTGCGCTGATGGTGACGGAGATCAACGGGAAACCGGGCGGCACGGTAGGCAAGGCCGACAAGGTCGACCGGCTCGCGGAGCTGTCCGCCCGGCACGACAGCGATGCCGAGGGCGGGAGCCTGCTCCGAGAGGCGTTCGGCAGGCTGCGTCGCAGCCCGATGGCGATCACCGGCGCGGCCATCATCGGTACGTTCGTCATCGTCGCGCTGCTGGCTCCGTTCGTGGTGCCGTACGACCCGGCGGCGCAGCTCTGGGGCAGGGAGGTACAACCGAACCACAACGTCTTCGTCGGGCCAAGGGCCGAGAACTGGTTCGGCCTCGACCACCTCGGCAGGGATCAGTTCTCCAGGATGCTCGTCGGCGCTCAGAACTCGCTGTTGGTCGGGGTGATAGCCACACTGCTCGGTTTCAGCGCGGGGGCGCTGCTCGGCGGGCTGGCCGGGGCCGCGGTTGGCCTCGGTGGTGCCTGGGGACGGCGCCTGGACACCGTCATCATGCGCTTCGTCGACATGATGCTGGCGATCCCCTCGCTGCTGATCGCGGTGAGCATCGCCGCGATCCTCGGGCCGAGCCTGACCACGGTGATGGTGGCGGTCGGAGTGGCACAGATACCGATTTTCGCCAGGTTGCTGCGTGGCTCCATGCTGGCGCAGTCCCATGCGGACTACGTGCTTGCCGCCACAGCGCTCGGCGTGCGCAGGCGCCGGATCGTGCTGGGGCACGTACTGCCGAACTCGCTCGGCCCGGTCATCGTGCAGGCCACGCTCACACTGGCCACGGCCATCATCGAAGCCGCGGCGCTATCCTACCTCGGGTTCGGTAACCCGGACCCGGCCACACCGGACTGGGGGGCGATGCTCGCCGACGCCCAGCGATTCCTGGTCGGCGCGCCCAGTCTGGCGGTCTACCCGGCCGTGGCCATCATCATCACTGCCCTCGGCTTCACCCTGCTCGGTGAAGCGATGCGGGAGTCACTGGACCCGAAGTTGCGGAAGTGATCACATGCCGTTGCTCGCCGTGGACAACCTCTCGGTCACCTTTACCGCGCAGGGCAAGCGCCCGGTGCGCGCGGTGGACGGCGTGTCGTTCTCGCTGGCCGAAGGCAGCGTCGCGGGCCTGGTCGGTGAATCGGGCTGCGGCAAGAGCGTGAGCTCGCTAGCGCTGCTCGGGTTGCTGCCGCGCCGCGGCGTGCGGGTCGGCGGCACAGCCACATTCGACGGCACCGACCTGTTGCGGCTGCCGCCCAAGCGTATGCGTGAGATACGGGGCAGTGAGCTCGCTATGATCTTCCAGGACCCGCTGTCCTCCCTCAACCCGGTGGTGCCGATCGGTAGGCAGATCACCGAGACGCTGGCGCGTCACCGCCGAATGCGGGGCTCGGCGGCCCGGAAGCGGGCGGCCGAGCTGCTGGAGCGGGTGGGGATTCCCGACCCCGCGGCACGCCTGCGTGACTACCCCCATCAACTCTCGGGCGGGATGCGGCAGCGCGCGCTGATCGCCATGGCCGTGGCGTGCGCACCGCGCTTGCTGATCGCCGACGAGCCAACCACGGCGCTGGATGTGACCATCCAGGCGCAGATCCTCGACCTGCTCGGTGAGCTGGTCCGGTCCGAGGGCACCGCGCTGCTGCTGATCACCCACGATCTGGGGGTGGTCGCTGGCCTCTGTGACACCGTCACCGTGCTGTACGCGGGCAGGGTGATCGAATCGGCCCCGCGTCACGAGCTGTTCGCCGCGCCGCGCCACCCTTACACGGTGGGGTTGCTGGACTCGGTGCCCCGGCTCGATGCCGAACAGGGTCAGCCGCTGCGCCCGGTTCGGGGCTCGGTGACCGACGCCATCGACTGGTCCGACGGGTGCGCGTTCGCGCCGCGCTGCGACCACTACACCATGGCGTGCCTGACGGGCGCGCCCGAACTCACCAGTGTGGGCGGTGATCGCGACGGCCACCACCACCGGTGCGTGCACCCCATCCACCCCACGCCGGAGCCGAGCGCGGCGCGGGCGGCAGGCGAAGGGAGCGTGCGGTGAGCTTGCTGGAGCTGCACGACGTCTCGGTCGGGTTCCCGATCCGCAGCGGCGTGATCATCGAGCGCACGGTCGGTACCGTGCGGGCGGTCGACGGGGTCTCGCTGTCGGTGGAGCGTGGCACCACCTACGGTCTCGTCGGCGAGTCGGGGTGCGGCAAGACCACCCTCGGCAGGGCGGTGTTGCGGCTCGTGGACGTCACCTCGGGCCGGGTCACCTTCGACGGCACCGACCTGGATGGGTTGTCCACCGAGCGGATGCGCAGGCTGCGGCGTCGTATGCAGATGGTTTTCCAGGACCCGCTCGGTAGCCTCGACCCGCGGCAGAACGTCGAATCCCTGCTGACCGAAGGCCTCGAGGTGCACGGGATCGGCACCGACAGGGCTCAGCGGCGCGCCGTGATCACCGAGACGCTGGAGCGGGTGGGGCTGTCGGCCAGGGCGCTGTCCCGGTACCCGCACGAGTTCTCCGGTGGGCAACGCCAGCGCATCGGCATCGCGCGGGCGCTCGTGCTGGAGCCGGACCTGATCATCTGCGATGAGCCGGTGTCCGCGCTGGATGTCTCGGTGCAGGCGCAGGTGCTGAACCTGCTCGCCGAACTGCAGTCCGACTTCGGGCTGACCTACCTGGTCATCGCGCACGACCTCGCGGTGGTGCGGCACGTCTCGGACGTGATCGGGGTGATGTACCTCGGTGGGCTCGTCGAGGAGGCCGGCTCGAACGAGCTGTACACCGAGCCGCTTCACCCGTACACCCGCTCGCTGCTGTCCGCCGTCCCGGTGCCGGATCCACAGGTGGAGGACAGCAGGGAGCAGATCCTGCTCAGCGGTGACCTCCCCTCTCCAGCCGACCCGCCGAGCGGGTGCCGATTCCACACCCGGTGCCCGTGGCGGCAGCCGGTGCGCTGCGACACGGAGCGTCCACCGCTTCGGGAGATCGCGCCAGGGCACCGCGTCGCCTGCCACTATGCCGAAGAAATCCGGGCAGGTACCGTGCAACCCCGGTACGGTGACCGGGTACCGGCTCCGGGCGACACCCCGTGATCCCACCGGCCGAAGCGGTGACATCGGCCCCGCAGGCGGCGCTACCCGATGATGGCCGCGCGGTGGAGCCGAGCAGCACACCACCGAGAACGACCGCGGCCGCGAGCAGTTCGACTGCCGTTGGCCGCTCGCCGAGCAGGACGAACGCGGCCGTCATACCGACGACCGGCACGAGCATGGCGAACGGGGCGACGGTTCCCGCCGGGTTGCGCCCCATGAGCACCGCCCACAGTGCCGCGGCCGCCACGCTGCCGAACAGCGAGACGTAGGCCAGCGCAGCCAGCGACGGCCAGGCTTGTGCGGAGTGGACGGTCGAAACGGCTTGCCACACGGCGGCCGGTCCCTCGACCACAAGGGACAGGACGAGCAGCGGCAGCGGTGGCACAACCGCCATCCACACCGTGAACCGCAGCGGTGACTCCGCCCTCGCCTTGCGCACGCAGAGGTTGCCGAAAGCCCAGCTCAGCGCGCCGAGCAAGGTCAGGATCATCGGCAGCAACGCGGCGTGCTCGGCTCGTTGCCACGCGATCACCGCCATGCCGCCGGTGGCGAGCACGATGCCGATGATCGAGGTGAGACCGAGCCGTTCGGCGAGCAGCAACGCCCCGAGTATCACGGTGAACGGTGCCGAGGCCTGCAGCACGAGCGAGGCGAGCCCAGCGGGCATCCCGACGTTCATGCCGATGAACAGGAACGCGAACTGCAGTGTTCCGGTGCCGAGGCCGTAACCGATGAGCCAGCGCAGCGGTACTTGTGGCCGGGGTACGAACAGCAGCACGGGGATGGCGATCAGCACGAAGCGCAGCGCCGCGGCCAGCAACGGTGGGAAGTGTTCGAGGGAGAGGTCGATGGCGACGAAGTTCATTCCCCACATCAGGGCGATGACGATGGCGATGAGTCGATCTCGTGAGGTCACGCTCCCGAGACTGGTCGGGAATAATGTGAAGTACAAGCGAAAATATATGGATATATTGTGTAGTATTACTGTATGGACATTGCGCGGCTGCGTATCCTGCGGGAGTTCGCCGATCGTGGCAGCGTCGCCGCGGTAGCCAAGGCCGTGCACTGCACGCCGTCCGCGGTCTCCCAGCAGCTGCGTGCATTGCAGGCCGAGGCCGGGGTGGCGTTGACGGAGCCCGCGGGTCGCGGGATGCGGCTAACCGACGCGGGCCGCGCGCTGGTGGCGCGCGCCGACGAGGTGCTGGCCGCCGTGCATCGCGCGGAATCGGAGCTGGACAACTACCGCAACACCCCGCGCGGCACGGTTCGGGTGGCGATGTTCCCCTCGGCCGCGCTGATGCTGCTGCCCGGCTTCCTCCACCGGGTGACACGGCAGGGAGAATTGGAAGTCGAGGCCAGGGATGTGGACATGACCCCGCCCGAGGTTCCCGGCTTGCTCGCCGACTTCGACGTAGTGCTCACCCACCGGGATGAGCACGCCGAACCACTGGACTCCCCCTCGGGAGCGGCTGGTGCAGGCGCGAGCAGGCTGCGCGTGGTGCACCTGCTGCGCGAGCCGTTCGACATCGCGCTGCCAGCGGGACACCGGCTAACGGGGCGGGACAGGCTGGAACCGGCCGAGCTGGCACACGAGCGGTGGATCAGTGTGGACCTGGGATTTCCCGCCGATGACGTGCTTCGCTCGCTCGCGATGCGCACCGGGGTGAACCCCACCGTGGTGCAGCGGATCAACGACTTCCGCGTCATCGAGGCACTCGTCGCGGACGGGCACGGGGTGGCGCTGCTTCCCCGATACACGATGGACACGCGCGGTGGCAGGTTGGTCCGCCGCCCGCTGGCAGGCATCCGCGCCGCCCGGCACGTGGAGGCGGTGCTGCGAACGCACCACCCCAGCAGGCCAGCCGTGGCCGCCGTGCTGGAAATGCTGCGCGACGAGGCCTCCGCGGTAGCCGGCCAGTAGCCCGTCGTGTCCGTCTCCCCGGCACCCTGTGTCCGGCGCTACGACACCCCGAGTTGGGCGCCCGAGCACCCAATATGGGTTGTCACAGCACCCACAATAAGGTGCTGGTGCGCCGGACACGGGGTGTCTGCGAGCCCGACACGGCGGGTTACCGGTAGGCGCGGTTGATGGCGGAGAGCACCGCGCGCAGCGACGCCGTGACGATCGACGGGTCGATACCCACGCCCCAGTAGACCTGGTCGCCGATGGCGCACTCGATGTACGAAGCGGCCTGTGCGTCGTCACCGGCGGTCATGGCGTGCTCGCTGTAGTCGAGCAACCGGATGTCGAAACCGATGGTGGCCAGGGCGTCGAAGAACGACGCGATCGGGCCGTTGCCGGAGCCGGAGATCTCCTGCTCGTCCCCGTCGACCCGTACGGTCACCGTGATCGAGTAGTGCCCGCCGCCGTTGTCGACCACGTGGGAACGCACCAGCTCCAGCGGGCTCGTTGAGGTGAGGTACTCCACGGAGAAGGCCTGCCACATGGTCTCCGGGTCGATCTCGCCACCCTGGGTGTCTGTGTACTTCTGCACCACCTGCGAGAACTCCACCTGCAGCCGACGCGGCAGGTCGAGCTGGTGCTCGGTGCGCATCACGTAGGCGACGCCGCCCTTGCCGGATTGTGAATTGACCCGGATCACGGCCTCGTAGCTGCGGCCGACGTCCTTCGGGTCGATCGGCAGGTACGGGACCTCCCACGGGTACTCGTCGACCGGCACGCCTGCCTTGTCCGCGGCCGATTCCAGGGCGTCGAAGCCCTTGTTGATCGCGTCCTGGTGGCTGCCGGAGAACGCGGTGAACACCAGGTCGCCGCCCCACGGGGTGCGCTCGGGCACCGGGAGCTGGTTGCAGTACTCCACGGTGCGCTTGATCTCGTCGATGTCGGAGAAATCGATCTGCGGGTCGATGCCCTGGCTGAACAGGTTCATCCCCAGCGCCACCAGGTCGACGTTGCCGGTGCGCTCGCCGTTACCGAACAGGCAGCCCTCGATCCGGTCGGCTCCGGCCTGGTAACCGAGCTCGGCGGCCGCGATGCCGGTACCCCGGTCGTTGTGCGGGTGCAGCGACAGGATGATCGATTCCCTGCGGTCCAGGTTGCGCCCCATCCACTCGATCGAATCCGCGTAGACGTTGGGGGTGGCCATTTCCACGGTGGCGGGCAGGTTCAGGATCACCGGGTACTCGGGGGTGGGCTCGAGGATCTCGGTGACCGCGTTGCAGACCTCTGCGGCGTAGGAGAGCTCGGTGCCGGTGTAGGACTCCGGGGAGTACTGGAACCGGAAGTGTGTGTCGGTGTACTTGCCAGCCAGTTCCTTGGCGATCTCGGCGCCCTGGGTAGCGATCTTCTTGATGCCCTCACGTTCTTCGCGGAACACCACACGCCGTTGCAGGATCGAGGTCGAGTTGTAGAAGTGCACGATCGCCTTCTTGGCGCCTTCCAGCGCGGCGAAGGTGCGTTCGATCAGGTCCTGCCTGCACTGGGTCAGCACCTGGATGTGCACGTCGTCCGGGACCGCGTCGTCTTCGATGATCTCGCGGACGAAGTCGAAGTCGGTCTGGCTGGCCGCGGGGAAGCCGACCTCGATCTCCTTGTACCCCATCCCAACCAGCAGCTCGAAGAACTTGCGCTTGCGCGCGGGTGACATGGGGTCGATCAGGGCCTGGTTACCGTCCCGCAGGTCGACGGCGCACCACAGCGGTGCGCGGGAGATCCGCACATCCGGCCAGGTGCGGTCGGGTAACGAGATGTCCTCGACCAGCTCGTACCAGGGCCGGTAGCGGTGGTACGGCATCGAGCTACCCAGCTGGGCGTTCCATACCGGCTGGTCAGCGGGAGCGGGTTTGGACGGCTTGCGCGGGCTTTGGCCGACCCCCGGTCGCGGTGAAGTGGTCATCGGTGAGGTCTCCTGCTTTCTTCAGTCGGGAGCGTCCTGGTTCCGACCGGCGCCACGACGAAACCCCGCGACGGGGAGCCGGTCTATCGGGCCCCGTCGCGGCAGCGAAGCAGGAGAACGAGCGCCATCGCCTCTTAGCGTAACCCGGACGGTGTGGCGATGCCTAGGTGGGGCGCGGGTGCCGGAACGCGGGCGCGGTAGCGGCTTGTGCGTGTCAACATTGTTATCGGTGTAAACCGCGCAACCTTACGTGCCAGTAGCGATATTTCCGCTGGCATGCCAAACTCCCCTTATGGCAGAGCACCCCAAGGATGATCCACCCGAGGGCAGCGACGAGACACGTGCCATGCCGCAGGCAGGGGGCTCGCCCGAGCAGGGCGCCCAGCCGCGGTCGCGGGCCGCGCGCAGGAAGCCTGCTGTGGATTGGCGCGCCGTTAAGGACCAGTTCGTCGGCGTGCTCGCCGGGTTGGTCCGGTGGGTCGGCCTGGTCTTCGCGGTGCTGCTGGTGCTGCACATCGTCTTCACCGTCGCCGATGCCAACCCGGACAACACGATCGTCGACTTCGTGACGGGGATCGCGCCGTCGCTGACCCTCGGCTTCGAGGAGATGTTCACTTTCGACGAGCGCAACACCGAGGTTCTGGTGAACTTCGGCATCGCGGCGGTCTTCTGGTTGATCATCTCCTCGGTCGGTTCGAACCTGATCCGCAGACTCGGTGGGACCAGCATGTAGCTCACGGGCGGTCGGGCGCGAACGCGGGCTCACCCCACGCGCCGAAGGCCATCTTCGTGAGCGGCAGGCGGCTACGCGGTGCCCGCTCGCGCTCGATCAGGCTGTCCTCGTCCAGCACCTCAGGGGCTGCCTGTAGCCCGACCGCGATCGCCACCAGCGGCCGGGCGTGCGGCGGGAGCGAGAACGCTGCCCGCGCGGCATCGGCGTCGAAGCCAGCCATCTGGTGGGCGGCGAGCCCGCTCACCGTGGCCTGCAACACCAGGTTCTCGGTGGCCAACCCGGCGCTGTACTCGGCGTACGGGATCGTCCCCTTGGTGTTCTCGGTCACGGCCACAGCCAGCAGCAGCACGGCGGCACGCTTGGCCCAGTCGGCGTTGCGCTCGGTGAGCGTGCGCAGGATCGTGCCGTACACCGCATCCCCTCGCCTGCCGACCAGGTAACGGGCGGGCTGGGTGTTGCCGAACGACGGTGCCCAGCGGGCGGCTTCCAGCAGGGCGCGTAGTCGCGTTTCGCCTACGGCCGCGTCGGGGTCGAACGCGCGCGGGCTCCAGCGCCTCGCGATCGGTTCGTGTACGGGGACGCTGGTGGTTGCTGGCTTGTCGATGGGCTCGGACATACCGGAAGGTTATGCTGGAGACTCGGGTCGGCTGGAGTGGCGGTTGCCACACGGAGTGACCGCGCCGGTGGCGGGGGACTGTACCCTGGTCCGCAAGTGTGTACTCGCGCTTGCCCGTTCCGGGCGAGGCGTATTGAGGAGCGTGAAAGCAGGGTGAAGGCGCTGTGGCGCTCGTAGTCCAGAAGTACGGTGGTTCGTCGCTGGAGAGCGCCGATCGCATCAAGAGCGTCGCGGAGCGGATCGTCGAGACCAAGAAGGCCGGTCACGATGTCGTCGTTGTCTGCTCCGCCATGGGTGATACCACCGATGAGCTGCTCGACCTGGCGCAGCAGGTGAATCCTTCGCCACCGGAGCGTGAGATGGACATGCTGCTCACCGCCGGGGAGCGCATCTCGAACGCGCTGGTGGCCATGGCGATCAGCGCGCAGGGAGCCGAGGCGTGGTCGTTCACGGGCTCACAGGCGGGGGTCGTGACCACCTCGGCGCACGGCAACGCGCGGATCCTGGACGTGACCCCGAGCCGTGTCACCGAGGCGCTCGCCGAGGGGTATGTCGCGCTCGTCGCGGGCTTTCAGGGTGTCGCGCAGGACACCAAGGACATCACCACGCTTGGGCGGGGTGGCTCGGACACCACGGCGGTGGCGCTCGCAGCGGCGCTGCATGCCGACGAGTGCGAGATCTACTCGGACGTCGACGGTGTCTACACGGCCGACCCGCGCATCGTGAGCAACGCGCGCAAGATCGACACCATCCCGTACGAGGAGATGCTGGAGCTGGCCGCTACCGGGTCGAAGATCCTGCACTTGCGGTCGGTGGAGTACGCGCGCCGTTACGGTGTCCCGCTCCGCGTCCGCTCGTCGTACAGCAGCAAGCCCGGCACGCTGGTCGCCGGGTCGATCGAGGAGATTCCCGTGGAACAAGCGCTGATCACCGGCGTTTCGCACGACACGTCAGAAGCGAAGATCACGGTTACCGACGTGCCCGACTATGAGGGCGCCGCGGCCAAGATCTTCCGCGCGGTGGCCGACGCCGAGATCGATATCGACATGGTGCTGCAGAACGTCTCACGCACCTCGTCGGGCGTCACCGACATCACCTTCACGATGTCCAAGAACAACACCCAGGCCGCGGTGGATGCGCTGGAGAAGGTGCGCGAGGACACCGGTTTCGATGCGGTGTTGTGTGACGAGCACGTCGGGAAGGTGTCGCTGGTCGGTGCCGGGATGCGTTCCCATCCCGGCGTGGCTGCGACGTTCTGCGAGGCGCTCGCCGGAGCCGGGGTGAACATCGAAATCATCAACACTTCAGAGATCCGGATCTCGGTGCTGATCCGCGATTCCGATGTGAACGCTGCCGTGGCCGCACTGCACGAAGCTTTTGACCTCGGCGGTGACGAGGAAGCCGTTGTCTACGCGGGGAGTGGTCGGTGATGGCTGGCGGGCTGCGAGTCGGGATCGTCGGCGCGACCGGACAGGTCGGCGCGGTGATACGAGAGATCCTTGCCGAGCGGGAATTCCCCGCGGAGTCGGTGCGCTACTTCGCGTCGTCGCGCTCGGCGGGCACCACGCTGCCGTGGCGTGACTCCGAGGTGACGGTGGAGGATGTCGAGACAGCCGATCCGTCCGGATTGGACGTAGCGCTGTTCTCCGCGGGTGGTGCCACCTCGAAGGCGCAGGCGCCGCGGTTCGCAGAGGCCGGGGTGACGGTGATCGACAATTCCTCGGCGTGGCGGCTCGACCCCGAGGTGCCGCTGGTCGTCAGCGAGGTCAACCCGCAGGCGGTGAAGGAGGCCCGCAAGGGCATCATCGCGAATCCCAACTGCACAACCATGGCCGCGATGCCGGTGCTCAAGCCGCTGCACGACGAGGCTGGGCTGCGGCGGCTTGTCGCCAGCACCTACCAGGCGGTCTCGGGCAGTGGTCTCGCAGGCGTGCGCGAGCTGGGTGAGCAGCTGCGGGCCGCGGGGGACCGGGCGCAACAGCTCACCCACGACGGTGGCGCGGTGTCGCTCGGCGAGCCGGAGAAGTACGCGCGGCCGATCGCGTTCAACGTGCTCGCGATGGCGGGTTCGATCGTCGACGACGGTTCGGGCGAGACCGACGAGGAGCAGAAGCTCCGCAACGAGAGCCGCAAGATCCTTACCATCCCGGACCTGCGTGTTTCCGGGACCTGCGTGCGTGTCCCGGTCTTTACGGGGCACTCGCTGTCGATCAATGCCGAGTTCGCCCGGTCGATCACGCCCGAGCGAGCGGCGGAGCTGCTGTCCTCGGCGCCCGGTGTGTCGCTGGCGGACATCCCCACGCCGCTGGAGGCCGCGGGCAAGGACCCCAGCTTCGTCGGCAGGATCCGCCAGGATTCCAGTGTGGATGACCGCAAGGGGCTGGTGCTG
The DNA here is from genome assembly GCF_033042135.1 of Haloechinothrix sp. LS1_15. Classification (NCBI taxonomy): domain Bacteria; kingdom Bacillati; phylum Actinomycetota; class Actinomycetes; order Pseudonocardiales; family Pseudonocardiaceae; genus Haloechinothrix; species Haloechinothrix sp. LS1_15. Next base: position 470,393 of record NZ_WBXM01000001.1, read on the forward strand.
TTCCTGAGCAACGACAACCTGCGCAAGGGCGCGGCGTTGAACACGGTGCAGATCGCCGAGCTGGTGGCCGAGACGCGGTAGTAATTCCGTTGCCGCGGCGGAGACGTTCCGGCATGCTCGATTGTCATGTTCGTGCGCAGGGAGATCGCCGGGGATGCCGTCGCGATCCGGGAGGTGCACGCCTCCGCGTTCGCGGTTCCCGGTCGGGATAGTGACCCCGGCGAGGTATGGCTGGTCGACACGCTACGCGGCAGTGATGCCTGGATCCCGGAGCTCTCGCTGGTGGCGGTCGAGTGCGGCGAGGTCACCGGCCATGTCCTCGGCAGCCGCGCGGAGGTGGGCGACCTTCGCGCGATCGGCCTCGGCCCGCTCGGGGTCCGCTCCGGGAGTCAGCGTGGCGGTGTCGGTAGTGCGTTGATGCACGCAGTGCTGGGCGCGGCCGATGCGATGGGCGAGCCGCTGGTCGGATTGCTCGGTGATCACGGCTACTATCGCCGGTTCGGCTTCGCCCCCGCCGGGGAGTTCGGCATCGACGCGCCGGACCCGACGTTCGGTGATCACTTCCAGGTCCGTGCCCTGACCACCTATGACCCGTCGACCCGGGGCGTGTTCCGGTACGCATCGCCGTTCATGCGGCTGTCGTAGCGGGCGCAGGCTCCGCTGCCGCACGTTCCGGTTCGAGGCGGCCGATGACCAGTGCCACGGCCATGATGACGAGACCACCCGCCCCTGCGGTGACGAAGCCCCATGCGCCCGAGGAGTGGTCGATCACGAAGCCCACGACGGGGGAGCCGATCGCGAGGCCGACGCGGGTCGAGGCGTCGAGTAGCCCCATCGCTTCCCCGCGTACCTCGGCGGGGGCGAGCTTGCTCACCAGCTCGGTTCCTGCGGCCAGGGTCGGTGCGCATGCCAGGTTGGTGGGGATCAGCGCGAGTGCGAGCAGCCACCACGGTTCGGTGACCAGCGCTACGGGGATCACCAGTACCGCGAGCAGTGCCATGAGTGACGGCTGGGAGAGCGAACGCCGGGCTGCGCCGTGCGTCAGGCCGCCGACCAGCGATGCGAGGCACATCACCACGATGACGGCGCTGGTCCACGCGACCTGGCCCTGCTCGCGGAGGGCTGCCAGCGCGGCGAGCTCGGTGCCCACCAGCACGAACAGCGCCCCGACGGCGATCAGCAGCGTGCGCACCAGCCGCGGCCGCAGCCAGCTGCGCAGCGGCGGCCGCTCGGCCTTGCGCAACGGCACGGTGTCGCTCGCTCGGATGGGCGGGTTGGCCAGGTACAGGGCGGTACCGGCGAGCCCGTAGCACGTCCCGATGGCGGTCAGCGCGATCGTGCTTGACAGTTGGGTCGCCAGCAGGATCCCGGCCGCTGGGCCGAGCATGAAGGACATCTCGGCGGAGATCGAGTCCAGCGAGTAGGCGGCGCGACGCCGCTGGAACGGCACGAGCACGGCGAGGATCTGCCGTGCGACGGAGCTGGCTGGCACGGCCAGCATGCCAGCCGGAAGGGCGAGCGCCAGCAGCGCGCCGTACGCCAGGTGTGGCGCGCTGATCCAGTAGGTGGCGGAGGCGGCGGTGCAGGCGGCGATCACCGGCCGGAGGCCGTGACGGTCGAACATCCTGCCGAGGTAGGGCGCGGCCAGCGCCGTCCCGAGCGTGGTCATCATGCCGACCAGGCCCGCTGCGCCGTAGCCCATACCGAGCGTGCTGACGACGTGCAGGGTCAGCGTCACCCCCATCGCGGTCATGGGTACCCGCGCGAGGAACGTCAGCAGCAGCGAGGTCGGTACCCGGTGGTTGGCGAGCACGTATCGGTACTGCTGCAGCGGCATGCCCGCCATGAGATCGTTTCTGGTACGTCCGTGCAACTGAATTGTCGGTATGGCCACGACGGCGCGGTGCGCGGCGGGGCACACTGGGGTGGGGTCGGTACGCGAGGAGGGGATATGCACACTGTGGTGACCACGACCAGGGTGCCGATCAGGATGTGGACCGATCCGGCTACGGTTGAGCCCGCCGCCATGGGGCAGCTGTACACCATCGCCGACCTGCCGTGGACCCACGGGCTGGCGGTGATGCCGGATGTGCACCTCGGCAAGGGCGCCACGGTCGGCAGCGTGATCGCGATGCGGGACGCCGTGGCCCCCGCCGCGGTGGGTGTCGACATCGGATGCGGCATGAGCGCGGTGCGGACGTCACTGTACGCCGAGGATCTCCCAGCCGATCTCGGCAAGCTCCGCAGGCGCATCGAGGCAGCGGTGCCGGTTGGCTCTGAGTCGCATCGCAGGCCGGTGGACACCGACCGCGTCCCGGGTCTCGCGGGCTGGGCAGCGTTCTGGCGTGATTTCGACGACCTGCACCCCGGTGTGCGCCGCATGCGGGAGCGCGCCCGCGCGCAGCTGGGCACGTTGGGTGGTGGTAACCACTTCATCGAGGTGTGCCTCGAGCAGGGTGGCCAGCAGCACGGGCGGGTGTGGCTGATGCTGCACTCCGGGTCGCGGGGCATCGGCAACGAGCTGGCCAAACGCCACACCGAGATCGCTCGCGAGCTACCCCACAACGCCGACCTGCCGGATCGCGATCTCGCGGTGTTCTTGGAAGGCACGCCGCAGATGCGTGCCTACCGGCACGACCTGTTCTGGGCGCAGGACTACGCGGCGCGCAACCGCGCGGTCATGCGGTGGCTGGTGCAGGACGCCCTGTCGGCCACGGTGCCCGGGGTGGGATTCGACGAGCCGATCTCGTGCCACCACAACTATCTGGCCGAGGAGACCTACGACGGCGTTGACCTGCTGATCACCCGCAAGGGCGCGATCCGGGCCGGCGCCGCCGAGCTCGGCATCATCCCCGGCAGCATGGGCACCGGGTCGTACATCGTGCGCGGTCTCGGCAACGAGCAGGCCTTCCGATCGGCAGCTCACGGCGCCGGCCGCCGGATATCGCGTAACCAGGCACGCAAGACATACTCGGTGCGCGACCTCAAGGCACAGACCCGCGGGGTGGAGTGCCGCAAGGACGCCGCCGTTGTCGACGAACTCCCGGCGGCGTACAAGGACATTGGCACGGTCATGGCCGAGCAGTCCGACCTGGTCGAGCCCGTCACCAAGCTGGGGCAGGTGGTGTGCGTGAAGGGTTGAACACGGCTCTGCCTGCCATACGGGCCTCGCTCAGAACAGCGCGTGCTCGCCGGGGCCGCGCTGGGTGGTGCGGTACCCGGACGGTGCCTCTCCTGTGGGCTCCACCGGCCACCCGGCCAGCAGCCTGCCGCCCAGCATGGTGGGCCCGTGCGCGGTGTCGAGCACCATGTCGGTGCCGATCACCGTGATCGCGGTGCCGGACAGCACGCTCGCGGGGCGCAGCTCGGTGATGTCCGCGACGCTGCCAGGCAGGCGGTCGAGCGCGAACAGGGCGGCGTTGTCGATCGCGGCGAACGGCAACGCCGCCAGTTCCGCTGGCCACCCGCCGCACCGGATGGCCTGCTGGTAGGCCGACCACAGCTCGTCACGCCGGTCCTCGGCGGCAGGCAGGTCCCACAGGGCTGCCAGCTTGGTGGCCCGCCGCCTGCGTTCCGGAGCGATCCCGGCGGCGGCGATCGCCCGTTCGGCCGCGCGCACGACTTCGTGCGGCCCGCTTGCCAGCCAGCAGAAGGCCAGTGCGGCTTGCTCGGCGAGCCGGTCCTGGCCGCGTTGCACCGTCGTGATGCCGACCTTGAGCACGCCGGGACCGAACCAGGCGAGGTACAGGTGGAACGGGCGCGGGTCGACGACCGCGTCCCTGGCGATCGCCCTGCCGGGGTCGGTAGCGGCGCAGGCACGGCACTGCGTCTCGGTGGAGTGCGTGCGGATCCGGTTACTGTACGGGCAGCGGCGCGCGCCGTCGCGCCGGATGCCGACGCAGAACCGGGTGCCGCCCAGCCGCAGGCCGATCTCCGTCCCCCGTTCGAGCGGCGTGTGGTGCTCCTGACCACCGTCGCGTTCGGTGCAGATCAACTCCGGTGTGCCCGACCGCCACCGGATCCCACCGCACAGCCCCGGTGGAACCGCATGCAGTGAATTTGTCGACATATATTCTTATCCCTTTTTCAGGTGGCGTGTGAGGAACGCGATCTGGTCGGTGACCGCGCGTTCGAAATGCTCCCCGGTATAGATGTCGAAGTGGCCGATCGGGTAGCGCAGGATCTCCGCTCGCGGCGCGCGCCGCGCCCAGCGCACGGTGTTCTCCGCGGGGCAAAGCGTGTCGTGATCGGTGACGCACCACAGCGCCGGGCACGCTACCTTCGCGGCGTCGCGCCCCGGCCGGTAGAGCGGCAGGCGCAACGCGATCCGTGCTGCCACCTGGTTTCGCCACGTGGTCTGCGCGGGGACCAGTGCCTCCATCCCGGCCTTGGCGTCCGGGGTGGTCATCATGCCCGGCTCACCGGGATCGGCGACCGCGGGTACGTAGTGCGGTGACCCGCCGAACAGGGCGGCGAGCTGGTCGCGCAGTGCGTGGCCGCTCATCCGGAGCCCGTGCCGTACCGGGGTCGCGCGTAGCGTGGCGAGGCCGTCGGAAAACGGACACTGCGCCACGATCGCGGCGATCCGCCGGTCCTCGGCGGCAAGGGTGACCACGTGTCCCCCCGAGAACGAGGAACCGAACAGCGCGACGCGTTCCGGATCGGCCCAGTCCAGCGCGCGGGCGGCGGCGATGGCCTCACGCCAGTCGTCGAGCTGGTTGCCGATGTCGAGTAGCTGGCGGGGCTCGCCCGCGCTGGCGCCGAAGGACCGGTAGTCGAACAGCAGTACGCCGAACCCCGCCTCGGCGAACCGCTCGGCGTAGGCGTCGAGCGCGAGCTCGCGCGTGCCGGTGAAGCCGTGTGCGGCCACGACGACCGGATGCTCGCCGGAACCGTCCGGCCGGTAGAGCCATGCGGCGCAGACGGTGTCGCCGACGGTGAAGGTGAAGTCACGCACGTCCATGTCCCACATCCTCGCGGCTGCCCTCGGTGCGCCGTCAACGCCCCCGCACGTGCCGCGGCTGAGGCCTCGAGCGGGATGACACACCGAGGGGATTGCTCGGTACCTCCCAGTGTGGGGGATATCCTTGGGCTGCTCGTGCAAGCTAGGGGCGCCCTGAGTATGTGTTGGGCGGTGCGAGTATCCCCCGGTTGAGGGCATCGGGTCCGGAGACAACCGGTGTGGGTTACGGCAGGCACCACAGGGTGATAGCAGGTGGCGGTACGTCACCGAACATGACGCTGCGCCCACGGTGGTTCCGACACGGTCGAGGGGGTTGCTCATCAGATTCGGCGAAATCGGTTTCCGGGTATTCATATCGTGATCATCGCTGCGGCATTTCGTTGCGTTTCCCATGTGGTGCGTGATCGACACGGGGAGTACGCATGGAATCTGGCGGGAGCGCACACCCCGACTTTTCCGTAAGGTGCCGAGAGGAGAAACTGATGAACGGGAAAATTGCTCGTTCGATCGCGGTGGCGGCGACTGGAAGCCTATTGTTGTTCGCAGGCTCCGGGGTCGCAGCGGCGAGTGCTGTGGACAGTGCCGTCGACGGCTCGTCCGGCTCATCGAGTACGGTGAGCGCGGCCTCGCAGGTCAGCGAGGTCCACAACGAGATCGCCGAGGCAGCAGAGGCGGGCGACTTGACGGGCACCACGGCAGGTGTCGAGCGGGCCGAGGTCCTGCTGGACGAGTTCGGTACCACGGATCGGTACAACCTGTCCGACGAGGTCACCGCCCAGGCGAGGGCCGCGCAGGCTGAGGCCTCGGAGGTCGCGGCCGAGCTCGAGCAGCTCGAGGGTGCCGAACCGCGGCTGCTCGACATGCTCGGTGGCCTGGTGCAGAGCCTGTTGATGGCGCTCGTCGACCTGGTCGACGCCATTCTCGGCGGTGGATTCGACGGTGCCGATCTGCCGATCGACGAATTGCCCGAACTGCCCGATGACGACCTGGTCGACGTTCCGGACGAGGACGTGCTCGACGAAGCCGAGGATGAAGTGAACGACGAAGAATAAGTTCGGTCGTATTACCGTTCTGTGGACGAACCGGAATCCGGCGGATGAGCTCCGCCGGATTCCGGTTCGTCGTTTTCCGGTTGGGACGTGCCGCCGACCGGATGGCGGCTCGTCAGCGCTTGTCCGCCAGCATGAGGCCGGTGCGCAGCGCCCCGGCGATCTCGGTGGTGGCTTCCAGGAAGCGCCCACCCAGCCCGATGGTGTTGATGAAGCCGTGGATGAGGTCGGTCTGCCTGCTCAACGCGACCGGCACCCCCGCCTTGGCCAGCGCCGAGGCGTAGGCTTCCCCCTCGTCGCGTAGCGGGTCGAAGCCCGCGGTGGTGATGAAGGCCGGTGGTAAGCCGGACAGGTCCTGCGCCCGTAGCACCGACAGCCGGTCGTCTGCGAGGTCGGTCCCCTCGGGTATGTAATTCCGCTCGAACCAGTCGATGTCCGCGCGGGTGAGGAAGAAACCTTCCGTGAACAGCTCCCGCGACGGTGACTGCCGGGTGACGTCGGTGACGGGGTAGATCAGCACCTGAAACGCGGGCGACGGGCCGCCACGGCGGGTGGTCTGGTGGGCCACCACGGCACTGAGGTTTCCGCCCGCGCTGTCGCCGCCGACGGCGATGCGGGTCGGGTCGATCTCCAACTCCTCGGCGTGCTCGCGGGCGTAGTCGAACGCGTCGATCGCGTCGTGGACCGCGGCCGGGAACGGGTGCTCGGGGGCGAGGCGGTAGTCCACGGAAAGTACGCGCACACCGGCGTGCTTGGCCAGCAGCCGGGCGGGGTTGTCGTGACTGTCCAGGCTGCCGAGCACGTAGCCGCCGCCGTGGTAGAAGATCAGCAGGGGCGCGGGCGCCATCACCCCGCCGGGACTGTAGAGGCGCCCGCGGATGGCGCCGTCCCTTGTGGGGATATCCAGCTCCCTGGTGAGCACCGGCTGGATCGGCTGGCCAGCCGTCATCCAGGCTGAAGTGTCGAGGATGCGCCTCGCCTCGGCGAGGTCACTGCTGCCCACCAGCGAGGTTCCCGAAGCCTGCTGCAGGCGCAGCAGCAACTGGGCATCCAACGCGAGCTCCTGGCTGTCGACCCGGACGGGCTTGCCCGCGATGCGGCGGCGTGCCGGGCGGGGCAGCGAGAACACGGCCTTCAGCGTCGCTGCCTGGACATGGGGCGGTACACGCTCGGTCAGGCTCGGCATGGGACCTCCTCAGGGGCTTCCAGATACGCGCAGTATCTCATGATGGTCCCGGTGGCTCGCCCGGCGGCCAGGCGGGGTGTACCGGGACGTGGACCGGCGACACGATCCGGCGCACCGTACGGTGGTCGACGGTGGTGTGACCGCTGCTGGGAGAATGACTTGCGATGGCGATCAATGTGGTGGGTATCGGCGGGTCGTTACGGCCCGGCTCGCAGTCGGAGCGCGCGCTGCGTATCGCGCTCGCCGGGGCCGCGGATGCGGGCGCACGTACGAGCGTGATCACCGGTGACGCGCTCGTGTTGCCGTTCTACGACATCGCGATCCCCGACCGCACCCGGCAGGCCGAGCAGCTGGTCGATGCGGTCCGCGCTGCTGACGGCCTGGTGATCGCCTCACCCGGCTACCACGGGGGCATGTCCGGCCTGGTCAAGAACGCGTTGGATTACCTGGAGGATCTGGGCGGCGAGGATCGCCCCTACCTGGATGACCGTGCCGTGGGAACCGTCGCGGTGGCCTTCGGGTGGCAGGCCGCGGTGACCACGCTCGACCAGCTGCGTACCACGGTGCACGCGTTGCGCGGCTGGCCGACGCCGCTGGGCGGTGCGGTCAACTCGGTCGAGACCAAGTTCGACGAGTCGGGCGGTGCCAGCGAGCCCAAGGTGGAGGCGACGCTGCGCACCATCGGCGAGCAGGTGGTGTCGTTCGCCACGAGCCGGTGAGCCCGCGCGGCTACCCGGCTGGTTTCTGAGAGCTATTCACATTTCTAGGTGAGTCCGCTTACACTTCCCGGAACCCTTCTCCGGGTGCGCGGCGCGACTCCGGGCATCCGGCGGCGCGGCACACGGAGGTGTGGATGCTCGGTGATGACGGCAGCCTGACCAGGCGGGTGGCGTTGCGCGGTGGAGGGGTGGCCGCGCTCGCGGTGTTCCTCCCGATCGGTAGTGCCGGGCAGCCGATCGCGGTGGCTGGCGATCCGGACGCAGGGCCGCTCTTTCTGACCGAGGACGAGCTGCGGACGTTGCGGGCGGTGGTGGATCGCATCGTGCCTGCGGATCACCATGCGCGCGGTGCGGAGTGGGCGGGATGTGCCGAGGCGATCGACGGGTTGCTCGGGGCTTTCCTGACGGACCCGCCGCGGATCTTCGCGGGGGCGCCGTTCTCGGACCGGGCGGGTAGCCCGGTGAATCACTTCGCGGAGTTCCTGCCGCTGGATGCCTACGAGGAGATGGCGTGGCGGCTGCGGATCGAGGGTTCGCGCGGCAGGCCGGAGCTGGAGCGCAACGGGCCGGTGACCGGCTTGCAGACCATCTACCGGCAAGGGCTGGCCGCGCTCGACGAGCAGGTGCCCGGGCGGCGGTTCGCGGAGCTGTCGGGTCTGAAACGGGACCTGGTGTTGCGGACCTCGCGGAACCCGGCTGTGACCGAGCTGATGGAGCACGCAGTGGGACACACCATGGAGTTCACCTACGGCGCGCCGGAATACGGCGGCAACCGTGACCTGGTGGGTTGGGACTACACCGGGTACCAGGGCGATGTGCAGCCGCGCGGGTGGACGAGGGAGGAGGTCGAGCGGCGCGACGCCGACGGCGGTCCGGCACCGCCGTTGCCGGATGTGGTGCCGCGCGAGCAGCTGGTCACCGCGCTGGCGCTGGCGCATCCGGAGACCGTGCGCGGTGCGCTCGCGCGCAGCGACGGCAGGTTGAGCGCGCTACGCGGCGAGATCGGGGCGGTGGTGAGCGCGGCGGTGACGGCGACCCGGGAGGTCGCGGGCGCAGCGGGAGGGGTGACCGGTGGCCGGTGACGCGGTGGTGGTGGGTTCCGGTGCCGCAGGCAGCGTGGTGGCCTGGGAGCTGGCCAGGCAGGGATGGTCGGTGACGGTGCTGGAGCGGGGCCGACACCTGCGGCCGGGATTCGGTGACCGCCCCAGCGCTGAGCTGGGTACCCGGTACGGGAGCGACGAGATCAAGTGCCTGACACGCGACATGGGCTTCCCCGACGGGTTGCTGGAGCCCTACACCACTCGCACTCAGGCCGAGGCTCGGGAGGGGACCCCGCGTTCTGCGCAGGGCCAGCTTGGCCAGCTGGGTGCGGCCGTCGGTGGCACCACGTTGCACTACAACGCGAAGAGCCCCCGCTTCTGGCGGCAGGACTTCACCCAGCTGTCCGACCTGGGCCCGGTGGCCGGGGCGCAGGTGGCGGATTGGCCGATCGGCTACGACGAACTGGCGCCGTACTACGACGAGGTGGAGCGGCGCCTCGGGGTGCAGGGTGACTGGGCCGCTATGCCGGAACGCACCCGTGAGCAGTCGCCGCGCAGCGCGGATTTCGTGATGCCGCCGAACCCGGTGCCGTACGTGTCCTCGCTGCTCGAGCAGGGGGCCGAGCGGGTGGGCTATACCGCTTACCCGCAGCCAGCGGCAGTCAACTCGACGGGCTTCGACGGCAGGCCGGCGTGCAACTCGTGCGGGTTGTGTTCCGGGTTCGGTTGCCCGATCAACGCGCGGGGGGATGCGCTGGTGTCGTGGTTGAACCCGGCGGTGCGGTCGGGGCGCGTGCGGGTGATCGATCGCGCGTGGGTGCATCGCATCGACACCACTCGCAAGGGGCACCGTGCCACCCGGGTCCGGTACCTCGACGTATCGGGTCGCGAACGTGCCACCTCCGGTGATGTGATCGTGCTCGCCGGAAGCCCGATCAATACCGCGCGGTTGCTGCTGCTGTCGGCGAACGACGCGCACGCGGGCGGGCTCGGTAACCGTTCCGACCAGCTCGGCAGGAACATGATGTTCCACAACCTGACGCTGGCGGTGGCGGTGTTCGACCACGACGTGCACCCGCTGCGCTCGCAGACGAACGGGTTGCAGCTGGACGACCTGGTTGGCCCGTTCACCGGGTTGGAGGTGCGCGCGCTCGGCGTGCCCTACGTCAAGGGCGCGATGGTGCAGGTCGGTGGTGGGGCGCCCATCCTGGACAGCGCGGAGCTGTACGCCGGTCTCGTCGGGTACGGGCAGCCACACAAGGAGCTGATGAAGGCGGCGCTGACCTATACCCGCATCGGCGGATCGGCGCTGTGGCACGAGGACCTTCCGCAAGCAGACAACCGTGTCGACCTCGACCCCGAGGTCACGGACTTCCTCGGGCAGCCTGCCGCACGGATCACCTACAGCCCGCACCGTCATGAGCAGGCCGCGGCGCTGCTGCTCGGCCCCAGGATGCAGGCTTTCCACCAGGCAGCTCCCGGTGCGATCGCCTCGGCGTTCGTGCCGTACCCGGTGGTCTCCGACGGCGCGGTCTACAGCGCTCACCTGGCGGGCACCGCCCGCATGGGTACCGATCCGGACACCTCGGTGTGCGACCCGGCCTGCCGGGTTCACGAGCTGGCCAACCTGTACATCGCCGACGCATCGACTTTCCCCACGTTCCCCGGCTTCAACCCCACCCCGACCATCATGGCCAACGCGCTGCGGGTGGCGCGGGGTATCGCTGGCGGCAGGTGAGCGGGTCCGCAGGAGAGGAGCTGACATGCGAGACAGTGATTCCGTACAGCGCGGCAGGCGTGCCGTACTCCGCGGCTGCGGCGCGTTCGCGCTCGCACTGCCGCTGCTGGCGGTCTCCGGCGGTACGGCGGCGGGCGCGGTGCGCGGGCGCGGCGCGCGGTTCCGGGTGCTGGTCTTCTCCCGGACCACCGGCTTCCGGCACGCGTCCATTCCGGACGGAATCGCCGCGATCGAGGAGCTGGGAGCCGAGCACGGCTTCGGGGTGGATGCCACCGAGGATCCCGAGGTGTTCAGCCAGCGACAGCTGCGCGACTACGCGGCCGTCATCTTCCTCAACACCACCGGAACCGTGCTCGACACCGAAGGGCAGCGCGGCGCGTTGGAGAGTTACATCCGTGCCGGTGGTGGCTACGTCGGCGTGCACTCCGCTTCGGACACCGAGTACGAGTGGCCCTTCTACGAGCGGCTGGTCGGTGCTTACTTCCACACCCATCCGGTGCAGCAGTTCGCCCGGTTCGACAACGAGGTGCCCGATCACCCGGCCACCGGGCACCTGCCCGAGCGGTTCACCGTGTTCGACGAGTTCTACTCTTTCCGGCACAACCCGCGTCCCGACGTGCGGGTGCTGCTGACCATCGATGAGCGCACCTACCTGCCCTTCCCCAATACCAGCCACCTTCCCTTCGACGCCGACGGCGAGTTCAACGAGGATTTCCTGCCAGGCGAGAGCGGTTACATGGGCGACCATCCGATGAGCTGGTGCCACACCAATCTCGGCGGTCCCGCCTTCTACACCGCGCTCGGGCACGAGAAGTACCTGTATCGCAAGGAGTGGTTCCGCGGGCACCTGCTCGGCGGCATCCTGGTCGCCGCGAGTCAGGTGCCCGCGGACTGTGCTACCGGCCGCGGTCAGACCACATAAGGATGCGTCGCGCGGGCGGCGCGCAACGCACGTGACCACCACACCAGCTGATCCAGCATGAGCTTGGCCGCGCCGTCCACCCCTGGGGAACTCGGCCAGCCGCGCTCATCGGTGTGGTCGAGGTTGATGCTGACCCCGTCGCGGGTAGTGGTGGCGTGCAGCTCGGCGAACACCTGCCGCAGCTGCTCCACAGCGCGGATGCCCTGACCCATACCGCCGTAGGAGATGAAGGCGACCGGCTTGGCGTTCCATTCCTCGTGGAACCAGTCGATGGCGTTCTTCAGCGCGGCCGGGTAGGCGTGGTTGTACTCGGGTGTGATCACCACGAAGCCGTCCGCCGCCGCGAGCCTCCGCCCGAGCGCGGTGACCTCATCGGGAATCTCCGCCACATCGAAGTCGGGTATCACCACCGGCAGCTCGACCTCGGCGAGGTCGATCAGGTCGATGTCGATATCCGGGTGGGCCGCCGCTTGGCCGGTGAACCAGTCGGCGATCGGCTTGCCCGCCCGGCCGTGCCGCGTGCTGCCGATGATCACGCCGATGCGCAGCGGGCGGGTCGCGGTGCTGGTCTCGGTGGGTGTGGACATGTTGTCCTCCATCGCTTGTTGGGGCCCGAAGGGCCGGTGTGCGTGCGCGTTGCCGGTGTCCGGTGCTGTGGCGCTACCGATGCCCTGCCGGGACTGCCGGGACGTAGGGGGCGGTGTAGTCGTTCGCTTGAACCTCGGGATCGAAACTGTCGCGCGAGGTCTTGATCTCCATGGCGTGCCCGTTGGGGTCCCAGAAGTAGAACCCGCGGCCACCGTTGCTGTAGTAGATTTCGCCCTTCGCGGGGTCCTGCGGGTCCTGCGGGTGGCCGAAGTGATCAATCCCGGCGTCGATGACCCTGGCGAGAATGTCCTCGAAGTGGTCCTCGTCGACCCGCAGCGCCACGTGGTGGTAGCGCAGATTCGCCTCCGGCACGGTCATGTAGTCGAGGTTCGCCTCGCCCAGCTCGACGACCGCGAACGGCTCGACAACGGGTCCGGGCTCGACGCCGAGGAGGTGCGAGATCCAGTTCATGGACTCGACCTTGTCTCGTGCGGGAACGATGATGTGATCGATGTGAATAGGCATCGGTACCTCCCGGTCGTGACGTTTCACCGGGAAGGCGCGAGATCGAATCTCGCGTCGCGAGATCCAGGGGCCGCTACAGCGACCAGGAGATCTCGCGGCTGGGCTGGTACCGGCAGGTGATTCCGGTGGATACCGTCGCGCGCAGGTGCTCGGCGAGCTCGGGGTGGTGCTGGTCGAGGCGGCGGAGCGTGTCGCGGATCCTGGCGGTGACGGTCTTGCGGGCACGTTCGGTTCCGTCGCCGAGGCGGCGGGAGCGGCCCGCCAGGCCCGTGGCGGTGCGCAACTCGGTGAGCAGGGCTTCCCGTTCCTCGTCGAGAGCGGCGGCACGCGCGTCGTCGTGGCGCGCGATCGCCTGGTCGATGGCTTCACCGAGCTCGGTCAACCGGCGCCGGTACTCAGCTTTGGCCCGCTCGTCGAGCACCACGTCCGCACCGAGGCTGCGCTCGGCACGCATCGCCTCGCCGCCATCGGGGTTGACCAGCTCCGTCGCCGGGACCTCGACACCGGGACTGGCCAGCAGGGCATGCAGGTCACCTAGCCCTTTGGCATCCGGCAGGTGGGCGGTCCTGCCCGCGAAACGCAGGTTCCACACCCGCCCTTCCCGGCGGAACTCGTTGCGGTCGTCCGCGACGGGCGGCGGCGCAGCCGGGATTTCCTGCCCGTGGGGATCCGTGCCAGCACGTCCGGCGGTGAGCTTGCGAGCCGCCTCGGCCGTGGTGTGCATCCCGAGCTCGGTTGCCTCCTCGGTGACGCCTGTGATGAGGTCCGCCGCCGTGGCGGGGTCCCCTGGTCCGTCGCGCTCAAGCAGGACCATCGCCAGATGTCGTCGGGCCTCGACCGACCACGGCCGCGCGCCGAGTGCGTCGGCCGCCTGCCTGGCGGCGTCGAACCCGGCCACGGCGTCGTCCCAGCGCTGCTCGGCCGCGTCGAGCCTGGCGAGCCAGAACGCGTACGGGCCGTACACCGCACCCCCTCCCGCCACGACCACCCAGAGCTCGCGCAGCGGAGTCAGGGCCGTGCGCACCTGCTCACGCAGCCGCGATTCGCCCGTGACGATCGTGGCCTGGATCTGCGCGAGAAGCGCGATCGGCAGGAACATGCCGGGGTAGTCCTCGTGCAGGTTCGACAGCTCGTCCACCCGGTGTCGCGCGGGCTCGGCGTCCCCGCGCTGCGCGCCGGTGATGACGGCGGGCAGCAGGTTGAAATCATGGCCGGTATCGCGGTAGCGGCCAACCAGGCGGTCGGCTTCGTCGGTATCGCCCTGCGTCAACGCCAGCGCCCACCGCTGCTCCAGCCACAACCGGAAGCGATCCACCTCTTGCAGCTCCTCGCCGAGCGCGAACGCGCTGTCGATGGCGTTCTTGGCCTCGTCGAACCGGCCGAGCAACGTGGCGATCGTGCCTTTCCGGGAGAGCGCGACGAAGCGGAACCGGGGAATGCGGGACCGTTCGGCGAGTGCGGCGAAGGCGGCGTGCTCGCCTGGCGCGCGGGGATCCCCCTTTTCCAGGAGCCCGACCAGACGCAGCAGTGACCCGTGCAGCTCCAGCTCGACGTCGTCGCAGCGGCGCCCGACGGCTGCCATCTCGTCGGCGAGTGCGACGCGCTCGTCAGCCGTTCCCGGTTCCCAGATCGTGTCGTGCCTGGCGAGCAGGCTGAAGCCCAGCGCCTCGTCGTCGCCTGCCGCGCGTGCAAGCTCGACCGCGCGGGACGCCAGCTGCCGTGCGTGGTCGTTGCGTCGCGCGGCGTGGACCCGGACCCTGCTTGCCGCCGCCAGCGTCCGCACCGCGAGGGGGTCGTCGTCGGGGACGCCCGCGCCTGCGAGCCGTTCCCGTGCCTCGTCGAGCAGCTCGATCTCCCGGTGCCCGTCGGCATCCGGATCGGGCAGCCCCAGATCGTGCACCCCGAGCGCGGCCATGGCGAAGGGCCTCGGCGCGTCGAGCAGGCGGGCGCGCCGCACCACGTCCTCGAACGTCGTGCGCGCCTCGGTGAGCTCGCCCGCGCACCGCAAAGCCGTGCCCAGCTCCAGCGCGAGCTGCGCGTAGAGTTCCGGTTCGCTGTCGGGAACGAGCTCGACAGCGCGACGGTAGTGCACGGCGACCTCGTCTGCCGCCAGCCTTCCGCACGCATGCTCCGCGGCGGCCAGCAGGTGATCCCGCGCCACCTCAGGCGGGATCTCCGGCACGGCGAGGTAGGCGTGGTGCGCGAGCGTGGCGTACTGCTCCTCGCCCGGCCGCGCGGCGACGTGCTCGATGCCGTGCACGACCGCGGCATGCCACCGGCGCTTCTCGGCACCGTCCACACCGGATTGCAGAGCCTCGCGGACGAGATCGTGGACGAACGACAACCGGCCGCCGTCACCCGAGCTGACCAGCCGGGCGGAGACGGCTTGCTCGAGCAGCTCGTCGAGTTCGGGCATGCCGAGCCCGGCCGCGGCCGCGAGGACGCGCCGGTCGAACTCCCTACCGAGCAGCGCCGCCCCGCCCAGTACCCGCGCGACCTCCACCGGCAGGTGCGACAGCCGCGCGCGCAGCGCTTCCCGGATTCCCGGTGTGATGGACTCCAGCGAGTTGCCTGCCTGCCAGAGCCGCACCGCCTGCTCCACGAAGAACGGGTTCCCTCCCGTCCTGCGATGTACCTGCGCCACCACGTCGCCCGGCGGCGGCGCCGCCGACGTGCGCGCCATGAGGCGGCCGACCTCGCCCGCATCGAGCCCGGTCAATGTGATCAGGGTCGCTTTCATCAGCAGCGCACCGATCGCCTCGTGCAGCGGGTGCGCCGTGGAGTCGGTCTCCACATCCCGGTATGTGCCGATCAGCAGCAGCTTCTCGAACCAGGTGTGGCGGGCGACGAACTCGAGCAGCCTGATCGAGGCCGTGTCCGCCCAGTGCAGGTCGTCGAGCACCACCAGGACCGGCCTGCGCTGCGAGGCGGTGACCAGCGCGGTGGTGACCGCGTCCTGGATACGGAAGGCGTGCTCCCCGGCTTCGGCCCGCTCGGCTGGTTCCTCCGCCTCACCCAGCAGGTAGGACAACCCGTCCCCAGCCGCGGTGGCGATCTCCTGCCACTGCCCGGCCGGGACCGCGCGCCGGAGGTTCCGGACCACCTGCACCCACGGCCAGTAGCCGGGCGCGCTTTCCCGGTCCCATGCGGCGCCGCTGAGCAGGATCACGCCGCGCGCGCTGGCCTCCTCGGCCATCTCTGTGACCAGTGCGGTCTTGCCGATACCCGGTTCACCCGCGACCAGCACCATGCCGCCGTGACTGGTGCATGTGCGGTCGATCTCCGCCCCCAGAACAGTGCGGGGCTGGTCGCGGCCGACGAGCGGGATTGTCGTCACGGCCCGATCGCCTCCCCATGCGTGTCGATGCGCCGCGGCGCCGGATCTCGCGATGCGAGGCGAGATCTCGCGCCTGGACAGTGATGACCCCACGTTACCGGAGGTTCGAATCTCGATGACGGAGCGTACGAGCGCGGCCCACACGTCAGTGGCACACCGCGCGACCTGGCGCGAGTGGACGGGGCTGGCGGTTCTGTCGCTGCCCGTGCTGGTGCTGGCCACGGACCTGACGGTGTTGCTGCTCGCCATGCCGTCCATCACCGCGGACTTGCAGCCGGGCGCCTCGGCGATGCTGTGGATCCTGCACATCTACGGCTTCACGATCGCAGGATTCCTGATCACCATGGGCAGGCTCGGCGACCGGATCGGCAGGCGGCGGCTGTTACTGACCGGAGCAGCGGCGTTCGCCGCGCTCGTGGTGGTCGCGGCGTACTCGGTCCATCCCGCGATGCTCATCGCGGCCAGGGCACTGCTCGGTGTCGCGGGCGCCACCCTGATGCCGTCGGCTTTCGCGCTGCTGCGCAGCATGTTCCACGACGCGGGCCAGCGCCGGTTCGCGATCTCGGTGCAGATGGCGGCGTTCATGGCAGGCGCCGCGCTTGGCCCGTTGCTCGGGGGCGTGCTGCTGGAGTTCTTCTGGTGGGGCTCGGTGTTCCTGATCAACCTGCCCGCGCTGGCGCTATTGCTGGCGGTGGGGCCGTGGCTGCTGCCGGAATACCGGGACCCCGACGCGCAGCGACTCGACCTGCCCAGTGTGGGGCTTTCGCTCGGTGCGATGCTCGGTGTCATCTACGCGCTGCAGGAGGCCGTCGAGCACGGTTTCGCCGCGAGGCACCTGCTGGTGCTGGTGGCGGCGGTAGCGCTGGGGGTGGTGTTCGTGCGCCGCCAGCGACGGCTGGCCGACCCGCTGCTCGACCTGACGTTGTTCGCTCATCGCCGC
The DNA here is from genome assembly GCF_033042135.1 of Haloechinothrix sp. LS1_15. Classification (NCBI taxonomy): domain Bacteria; kingdom Bacillati; phylum Actinomycetota; class Actinomycetes; order Pseudonocardiales; family Pseudonocardiaceae; genus Haloechinothrix; species Haloechinothrix sp. LS1_15. The sequence goes on from NZ_WBXM01000001.1 coordinate 487,400, forward strand.
TTCAGCGCCTCGCTGGGGGCGGTGCTGCTCTCCGGCTTCTCGCTGGCTGGGGCGTTCTTGTTGCTCACCCAGTACCTGCAGTGGGTGCTGGAGCTGACACCGTTGCAGGCGGGTCTGTGGACGTTGCCGTACGTGCTGGCCAGCCTCGTCGGTGCGCTGCTGGCGCCGCTGCTCGTCCGGTGGGTCCGCCACGCCTACGCGATGGCGCTGGGCATGCTCGCCTGTGTCGTCGGTGCGGCCGCTGCGGCGACGATCGGTGTGGCGGCCGGGCTGCCTGAGGTCGTGGCCTGGTTCGCGCTCGCGGGCCTAGGGCAGGGCGTCGCGATGACACTGGGCAGTGACTTGATCATCTCAACGGCGCCGGTGGAGCGAGCCGGTTCGGCCGCGGCGATGCAGGAGGTGAGCGGGGAGCTCGGCGCGGCGCTGGGCATGGCGCTGGTCGGCAGCCTCGGCGCGTTGGTGTACCGGGTCACCATGGGCCGGGTGCTCCCGGAGCAGGTGCCGGACGGGGTCGCCGAGACGGCGGAACGCACCATCGCCGGCGCAGTGGATGCCGCCGAACGGCTGCCCGGTCCAATCGCCGAGCAGGTGCTTGTGGCGGCGCGAGAGGCGTTCTCCCATGCGCTGACGAGCGCGCTGTGGATCGCAGCCTTCAGCTGCGCTGTGGTCGCTGTGCTGGTTGTCGTCACACTGCGCAGGGTGGCCGCACCGTCATGAGGGCTCAGCGCGCCGGATCGAACACCAGCCGCGCGGTGACCTCACCTTCCTCCAGCTCACGCATGGCCTCGTTGACGTCATCGAGGGAGCGGGTTTCGTGCTGCACCCGAGTCCTTCCGGCGGCATGCAGCTCGAACACCTCCTTCAGGTCCACCCGCGTGCCCACGATCGAACCGACGATGCTGATGCCGCTGAGCACGGTCTCGAAGATCGGGATGCGCAGCTCGTTCTCCGCAGGCAGCCCGACGAGTACGAGCGTGCCGCCGCGCCGGAGCGAGTGGTAGGCCTGCTCGAAGGCCTTCGGGCTACCTGCCAGTCCGATGCAAGCATCGGCGCCGCCGAGCTGCTGGATCTCCTCGGCCGGGTCCTGCTCGCGGGCGTTGACCACGTAACTGGCGCCGAGCTCCTTGGCCATTCGCAGCTTGTCGTCCGTCAGGTCCACGGCGACCACCTGTGCCCCGGCGATCCGCGCGTACTGGACCGCCAGGTGGCCGAGCCCGCCGACGCCGAAGACGGCCACCAGGTCCGACGGCTGCGCGCCGGACATCTTGACCGCCTTGTGGGTGGTCACACCGGCGCAGGTCAGCGGAGCCGCGTCGAAGGGATCGATGCCCTCCGGCACGACGCCAATGTAGCTGGCGTTGCCCAGCGCGTACTGGGCCCAGCCACCGTCGACTCCGTAGCCGGTATTGACCTGGCTCTCGCACAGGTTCTCCCGGCCGCTGGTGCAGTACTCGCACTCGCCGCACGCCCAGCCGAGCCAGGGAATGGCGACCCGGTCACCTTCGCTGACCCGGGTGACGTCCGCCCCGGCTCGTTCCACGGTGCCGATCACCTCATGTCCGGGGATGAACGGTGGGCTGGGCTTCACCGGCCAGTCCCCGGCGGCCGCGTGCAGGTCGGTGTGGCACAGGCCCGATGCTTCGGTCCGGACCAATACCTGGCCGGAATCGGGCTCGCCTGCCTGCCGATCTTCGAGCGTGAGCGGCTGGCCGAACTCGGATACGATGGCTGCCTTCATGGACGTGCACCTCCCTGCTCGCACTGCTCGCATCCCTCGACGGCCCGGGCTGCGGCCGCGCTGATCGCTGTTCGGACGAACGGATGATGATGTCGCTATATGTGTACCCGCGCAGGGGTGACCCGAAACGACCCACTGTGCGCGGTGCTCGTACGGGTGAGTCGTGGCAGATCACGGCACAGGTGAGCATCACAGCGGCGATCCAGGAGTAATGTGCCGGGCGAGCGGGTACTTCCGTTCTCGACGGAGGGAGAACATGGTGGGCATCCTCGGATGGATCGTGCTCGGCCTGCTGGCCGGGGCGATTGCAAAGGCGATCATGCCGGGTCGCGAGCCGGGCGGGTTCCTGCTGACCATGCTGCTGGGCATCGTGGGCGCGCTGGTGGGTGGGTTCCTCGGTCGGGCGATTTTCGATACCGACCTTGGCACCTTCTTCGAGCTGCGCACCTGGCTGCTCGCGGTCGGTGGCGCCCTCGTCGTGCTGCTGGTGTACCGGCTGGTGACCGGACGGGGAGCGCGCCGAGAACGGGCATGACAGATCGGGAAGGACCGGGCCAGGACGATAACCAGCGGTACCAAGCATCGGAACTGGCTCATACCACCAATCTGGACGATTTCTCGCCGAAACGCGTCGCTGAGCGCGTCGAGCACTTCGGCATCGCCAAGACGCGGAGCCGATGGTCGCAGTCGTTCACGCTGGGCGCGCTCGCCGGTGGATTCGTCGCGCTGGGCGGGCTGTTCTTCACCTTCGCCACCATCGATGACTCGGTGTGGAACTACCTCGCCGGCGGCGTGGTCCTCGCGACCGGGTACATCATCGCGATCCTTGTCGGCGCGGAGGTGTTCACCAGCAACAACCTGCTCATCATGGCGTGGGTGGCCCGGAAGCTCACCACGCGAAACGTGCTCGGTAACTGGGGAATCGTGCTGTGCGCGAACGCGTTGGGTGCGCTGGTGCTGTCAGCGCTGTTCCTCATCTCGGGCCTGCCCGAGGCACATCAGGCGGCCGTCGGTGAGCGGGCGGTCGAGCTCGCCGCGGAGAAATCGGCACGGCCGGCGCTGGAAGCATTCGCGCTCGGCATCCTCGGGAACCTGTTCGTCTGTCTCGCGGTGTGGGTGGCGTTGGCCGGGCGCACCGTGACCGACAAGATCGTCGGCACCGTCCTGCCGCTGTCGGCCATCGGCGCGATGGACCTGGACCACGTGGTGGCGATCCTTTATTTCATCCCGAGGGGCCTCTTGGTGGAGCTTTTCCTGCCGCACCTCGCCGAGGGCGCCGAGACGATCTCGCTGACGGGAGGGGTGGTGAACCTCGGCGCCGTCATCGCCGGCAACATCATCGGCGGCAGCCTCGTCGTCGCCCTGTCCTACCACCTGATCTACAAACGCCCCGCCGAGGAGTAGAAGGGTAGGTGATGTTCCGCGGCGGGCTATGAGCTTGGCCCGGTGGCGTTCACAAGCTCGCACGCGAAGTCGGTGCCCTGGGTGGTGTTGAGCGCAGCCTCGGAGGATCCGTGATCGCCCGCGAGGAGACACCGTCGTTGCTGACCCACTGTAGCCGCCGTATCATGCTAAGTAACCGAGACGGCTCGCGGGAGCGGTTCGCGTCAGATTGAGGAGAACATCGCAGGCGGAGTAGCGGCTTACCGGCCGACGCCGCGTAGGAACGCGGTGAAGGTGATGGTGGAGAAGGTCAGCACCTCGCCGGCCTGACCGCGCTTGGAGTCACGCACGCCAACGCGGTCATGTGCACGCCCCACCTCGACGCACTCGCCGCCGTTGTTGCTGCTGTAAGAGGACTTCACGAACCTACTCGTCGTCCAGTCGATCTCGGCGGTGGACATCGCGCCCATCCCTTCCGGTAGGTCTCCCAGCCTGCCGGCCAAACTCCTCGGCCAGCTCCACCACCAGGCTACGGGACTCCACCGGTCCGAGAGCTACCGCACGGAGACGCCCGAACAGGTCATTGAGGCTGCGGACCAGCTCCGGATTCTTGTTCATATCCGGGTACATCGCGTCGTTGTACAACTCGATGTAGCCGATGTCATGAGCGCTGTCCGAGTCGAACCGGAAGATCGTGAAGTTGGACGTCAGATGCTCGTACGACTGCGAGTCGAACGGGACCACCTGGATCTCTACGTTGTCCAGCCGGGCAACTTCAGCCAAGTACTCGAGCTGGGCAGCCATCACTGCTGGCCCACCGATCTGTCGGCGCAGGGCGGATTCGCTGAGCACGAAATGGAACTTGGGTGGTTCGTCCCTGGTGAGCACGGTCCGGCGCGCCTCCCTGATGCGTAGGGTCTCGTCGGCTGCCGCGCCCTCGGCGTCGCGGCCTCGGCTGGTGAACAATCCCTTGATGTAGTCCGGCGTCTGCAGAACACCTGGCACCAACTCGACGTTGACTTGGAAGATCTCGCTGGCGTCGCGTTCGAAGTCGCGGAACGGGCGGAACCACGTGGGGCCGCGGAGCACGGTGGCCTGGGCGGCCTTACCGCGCTTGGCGGTGGTGCCGCCCAGCACGTCGCGGCACCATCTGGCCTCCTCGTCGCTCGCCCGGTACAGCTCCAGCAGCGTGTCCAGCTCCAGGCGGGTCACGGTCACCTTGCCGTTCTCCAGCCTGCTGATCTTGTTGTTCGCCTTGCCCAGCTGTCGCGCCGCGTCCTCCTGTAGCAGGTTCGCGGCCTCGCGAAGCTGGCGCAGCTCGGTGCCGAGCTGCCTGCGCTGCATGGAGATCGTCTGGGGCGACATCACAATCCCTTCGCCGGTACCCATCACCCGAGAGGCGGCATAGCCAAGTTGTAAGTACATCTTCTATGCTCGCTACCGTGCACACAAGCGTGAAACAACACTTTGTACATCCACAAACTAGCTGGGGTTGGAGATGCTGGATGCGCTGTACCTCGCCCTCGCCGTACTGGCGTGTGTCGCGCTCGGTCTGCTCGTCGTTTCCTGGGTGTTCTGGGGTCTGTCGCAGCTCGCCGAGGAGCGCCGCGCTCGCCGCATCAACCGGATGATCCTGGTCCGGATGGGTGCGGTCCTATCGGCCAGCGGTGGTGGTCGCCCCGACCGAACCGCCGCCGCTGGTCATTCAGTCGGCCCGCGCGCCCCGTACCCTCCCAGCCGCGAGGGCGCGCGGGCCGGCCACCGGTGGGAAGGTCGCCCATGGCTCGCGTGCTGAGCAGCTACGAACCGAACTGGGCGCGCAGTCTCTACCAGCCTGATGTACTGCACGTGCTGGAGACCTGCGACGGTGTGCCTCGGGTGTTGGACCATCGTGGAGAGCGCATCGGAATCGCGCTCTGCATGGCCTGGGTCTCCGGTGACCGGGTGTTCGACTTCGATGATCCATCCTGGCGTCGTTGCCCGCTGTGTGTGGCGGCGCAGCACTGGTCGGGTCCGTGATCGTTCGGACGTCGGGATGGTGTTGCCGGACGAGCTCGCATCAGAACCTTCCTCCCGGTGTGACATATAGGTTAGCCTTACCTAAGTCGTCGATAGGGAGGTGGTGCGCTGTGAAGCGACGTCCCCGGGTTCCGGACGCCGAGGTGCGAGCCAAATCCATCGCTGTTCGCCGTGGCCATGCCACCCTGGTGCCGCCGGTCGCTGGTGATGGCAGCGAACCGGCACCGGTTCCGGTCGCGGTGCATCACCTGCATTCGGACGGCACGCTCAGCGTGGTCCTCGACGAGGACCGGCGGCAGCAGGTGATCAGCGAGTACGCCCGGTGGCGCGGCACCACCATGGTGGAACTGGTGGACCTCGCGCCCGTCCCGTTGCGGGAGCCAGCACGTGGCCTGCTGTGGATCACGGGTCGGGTACACGGGCTCGAAGCGTCAGAAGCGCACGCGCGAGCCATCCGCATCGCCGAACGCGACCCCCATCCCGATCTGCTGGACGTCGGTCACGGCGCGGGCGTGCTGTGCGTGCATCTGGCCTCCGTGGTCCTCGCCGACGCGGAGGGAACGCAACCCGTGCGGCTGCCCGCCTTCCTCACGGCGCGGCCGGACCCGTTCAGCCGCTGGGAATCGGAGTGGCTGGCTCACCTCGAATCCGAGCATCCTGATGTGTTGCGCGGCCTGGCGCGGCACGTGCCACCGCGCGTGCCGCGTGGCAGGCTCCGCCCGCTTGGGCTGGACCGGTTCGGCCTGCGGTTGCGTGTGGAATCCACGGAAGGCGATCACGACGTGCGCATCGCCTTCAACTATCCGGCCTGCGACCTGCGGGACGTGGAGCGGGAACTGCACCGGCTGCTCACCTGCGGCTGTGCGGGTAAGCGGGTCGACGACCGTGGTTAGCCGGTGGTGAGCGCGGCTGGGTCGAAGGTGATCGGGATCGGTTCGTCGACGCGGAGGGTTTCGCCTGCGCCGATGGTGTCGACGATGCGGTACTCGGCGAGCGCGACGAGCTCGTAGCGCAGGATGACGGGGAGGGGTTTGTCGCGGCCGCGGTAGTCGGCGGTTTCGATCCGCCAGAAGTGCGGGATTCCCGCCTCGGCATACAGGTACGGCTTCTCGGTGCGGTCCCGGGTGGATGAACCTGGCGACACGATCTCGACCAGGAGACGGACATCGTCCGGTTCGAGGAGCGGCCACGTGGCTCGACTCGGATTCCGCACTGCGACCACCAGGTCAGGAACCAGCGCGCCATCGGCCGAAAGGCGGATGCCGACACCTTCCCACAAACGTACCGGTGCGCCCGCGGACCACGCCGCTGATCGAAGCAAGGTATGCAGATGGAACGAGAGTTCTTGGTGTTCGGGGCTAGGTGGCGGGCTCATGAGCAGCGCCCCGTCGATGAGCTCGTGCCGGTTGCCGTCCTCGGGCAGCGCCAGCAGATCGCGCACCGTCCACGGCCCGATGCCGTGGTGCGCTGCGGTCATGGCTCACCTCCACTTGATCCGTATTCAAGCATGCCGCGACGGCCGCCTCAGACGCGCGACGTGACGGTGTTGGCTCGGCATACGACGAACTCCCACCGACACGGTGGGAGTTCGTCGTAGTCACTGGTCGCGAGTCGCTCCGGCCCTATGGCCGTTTCGCTCACGGCTCGGGTCCAGCGGGTCTCAGGGCATCGTTTGGCTGCCGAGCACGGAAAGTTCAGTCATGGGACGTGCGTCGAGCGGGTCGGCGTCGTCGGCGTCCTGGCAGAGCGCCGCCGGTAGCACTCCGTTGATCATGCTGTCGGCGGACTCCATTGACGCTGTCAACGAACGCGTCATCCCGGTGGTGACCTGTCGCTGGGCACCGGCTGTGTGCAGACTCCAGGTGTGGTACCCGGGAAGATCCCCGCCGTGCCCCCACCACGTCTGCTCGTCGCACCGATCGCGCCATGCCATCAGGCCGAGCCCGTACTCGAACCCGCCCAGCTCGCCATCCGTGGCGACGGTGTTCTTCATGTCGGACAGCTCGTCGGCCGGGAGCAGCTCGCCGCCGAGCAGCGCCCGGAAGAACCGGTTGAGATCGCGCGGTGAGCTCACGAGGTTTCCGGAGGCCCACACCCGCGAATACTTGTATGTGGTCACGTCGGTCAGCGCAGCGGATTCGTCGTACAGCTGCTCGTAACCCCGGGCAGCCGGGCGTATCAGGAACGGAAAGTCGGTGACGAGTGCGGTGTCACGGAGGCGGAGCGGCCGGATGATCCGCTCCCGTAGCACCGCATGCAAACCAGTTCCTGTCGTTTCTTCGAGGAGCATTCCGAGTACGACGTAACCGAGGTTCGAATATGACCAGCCCTCGCCGGGTGGGAACGTCAACGGTTCACCGTCGGTGCCGAGCTTGATGAGCTCCTCGGGGGTGAACCGCTCGAAGCGTTGCCGATCGACGTCCTCCAGTGATTCCCAGTGCGCGATGTCGCGCGGTATCCCACTGGTGTGCTGCAATAGCTGCCGGACGGTGATCCGCTCATCGTAGGGCAGGACCCCGGGAAGGTAGTCGGCGATGTCGTCATCGAGCCCGAACGCGTCGTCGGCGACCGACTGGAGGACGGCTACGGCGACGAACGTTTTGGTGATGCTGGCTACCCGTAGACGTCCGTCCACACGGGGGGCGAAGTGGAAGCGCTCGTCCCTGACACCGCTGACACCGTGCCAGCTGTCGTTCCCGTGGTCGACAATGGCGAGGGCGGCGGGCGCGCCACCCGCTACGATCCCGTCAAGGGCCTCCTGTACCGAATCCAGCTCCGCGGCCGTGGGTGCGCTCGCTTCCTCGGCTGAAGCCACCGAGACATGTGACCACAGCAGGGCGGCTATCAGTCCTATGAGGACAAGTGTATGGCGTCGTGCTCGTTCGGCTCGCCGAACCCGACGACGTGACGTTCGCGCTGGTGCTGATCCGTGTCGCATCCGTCCCCCTAGTGCGTGGCAGCGTCGGTGTACGCGGCGGGGTCGGTGACCCCGTGTTGTTCGCGGCACAACCAACGGTGCCGTGATGACGACGGATGCGGTAGTTCGCGGTGTCACCGGCTACCGGTGACAGCTGTCATGGTTCACAGGGGTCCGCTCGGCTGCTCAGGCCAGCCCGACCGCGCGCATCGCGAAGTGCACCTCGACCGCCACCTGATCCAGCGTCTCGGACACCACCAGCGAGCCGTGGCCCGCGTCGTAGCGGTAGAACGCGTACGGCACGCCGCGCTCGGCCAGCCGGTTCAGGTAGTTCTCGATCTGCCGGATCGGGCAGCGGGGGTCGTTGTCGCCCGCCAGCACCAGCACCGGCGCGCGAACCTCGTCGACGTAGGTGTGCGGTGAGCACTGCCGGTACACCTCAGGCAGCTCCTCAGGGGAACCGCCGAACAGGGCCCGGTCGAACGACCGAAGCTGTTCCATCTCGTCGGCGTAGGCCGCCGGGTAGTCGGCCACCGGGACGCTTGCGACCCCGGCCGCCCACCGCTGCGGCTGGGTACCCAGCGCCAGCAGGGTCAGGTAGCCACCCCACGAGGCCCCGGCGGCGACGCAGCGCCGGGGATCGGCCAGCCCGGAATCCACCGCCCAGTCGTGCACCGCGGCGACGTCCTCCAGCTCCGTCAGGCCCGGTCGTCCCTCGATGGCGTCGCGCCAGGCGGAGCCGTAGCCGGTCGAGCCGCGGTAGTTCACCTCGACGACCGCGAAACCCGCCTCCAGCCAGGTCGCGCGGTAGGCGGAGAACCGGTCCTCGTCGGCGGCGTGCGGACCACCGTGCAGCAGGAACACCACGGGCAACGGGGCGCCCTCCGGCGCGTTCGCCGGGCGTGCGGCAAGAGCGTGGATCCGCCCCGCAGGGCCGTCGACGAAGGCGTCGCTGACCGGCTGGGACCCCGGGGGACGCTCGCCGGGCGGGGTGAGCAGCACGCGGTCGGTGCCCTCCGGGCCGCGGGCGCGGATCACCGGCGGAGTCTCCGCCGAGGACCAGGAGTACTCCACCGTGCCGTCCGGCCGCACCCCGGCGCCGCCGATGCGACCCGGCGGGATCTGCAAGTCGGTCAGCTCACCACTGGCGATGTCGTAGCGGTACAGCGAGCTGCGGCCCGCGTGGAAGTGAAGAACCAGCAGCGCCGAGGCGTCCGGGTACCAGCCTGCGAGCACATCCCCCGGCAGGTCCAGCGAGAGCTCCTGCTCGGTGTCGCTTTCGGGCTCCCAAATCAGCAGCTCGTCCTTGCCGTACCGCTCGTGCGAGACCAGCAGCCGGGAATCGCCCGCGACAGGGGAGAACTCCGCCGCCGCCAGCCCCTTGCCCGGCCCGTCCCACTTCTCGGCGACCGTGCCGAACCCGTCGGTGGCCAGCACCCGCAGCGCGGGATGCCGCGAGTCGCCGTGCTCGGAGTGCGAGATTGCCAGCAGCCGCTCGTCCCGCGAGAGCGCGCTGACACCGGCGTCGTCGGTGCTGGTGTAGAACGTGACGGTGCGGTCAGCGAAGCGCGCGTACAGGCTGCTGCCTGCATCGGTGGACACTCCCGCCGCGACGAGCGTACGCCCCAGCTCGAGGCCAGCCGGGTAGCCGTCCGGGACCTCGACCAGCGCGCGGCTGGCCTTCTCGCCCGTGGCATGGAACGGTTCGCAGACCCAGGACCCGAACTCGTCCCCGTCGGTGTCGTTGAACCACCAGATCGACGTGCCGTCGGGTGGCAGCGTCGCGATCACTGTGCCGTTGGGCCTGTCGGTGACCTTGCGGTGCTCGCCGGTGGTGCGGTTCCAGGCGTAGACCTCCCACACCCCGCTGGCGTTGGAGACGTAGATGTTGGCCTCCGGCGCGTCGAGCGCCCAGCTGGGAGGGGACATTCGCGGCGCGGTGAATCGAGCGCGCCACCGGGCTTCGGCCTCGGGGTCGGCGAACAGGACTGACGGGATCTCGGGTGCAGGGTGGTTGTCGCGAGTCACCCCCTGATCGTGCCAAAGGGCGAGCCGAAGGACTCCTCCGGTACCGCAGCGGCACCGGACAGGCCCTTCGGCTCGCCCTGCTGTCGGGGTGGCGGGATTTGAACCCACGACCTCCTCGACCCGAACGAGGCGCGCTCCCAAGCTGCGCTACACCCCGGGATGGTTCTGCTGGCTAGCGCGGCTAGCGTGGCGAACCGCGTGCCAGTCTAGCCCACATCGCTGCCGGCGCTGCAGCGGGCTCGATCCTGCCGTTGCGTCGCCGGTCGCGGGACGAGGGTGAGCAGGCTGGCCTCCGGGCGGCAGGCGAACCGCACCGGCGCGAACGGCGACGTCCCCAACCCCGCCGAGACGTGCAGCCACATGTGGGCACCCCACCGGGACGCGCCCCGCGCGCGGGAGCGGTCGAGCTCGCAGTTGGTCACCAGCGCACCGATACCGGGTACCCGCAGCTGGCCACCGTGGGTGTGCCCGGCGAGAACCAGGTCGTAGCCGTCACGCGCGAAGCTGTCCAGCACGCGTGGCTCCGGCGAGTGGGTCAGCCCCAGCCGCAGGGCAGGCGCCGACCGCGCTGCCTGCGCGGTGCCGGGGGCAGCCGGCTCGTGACCGCGGTCGGCGATCGTGGAGTACCGGTCATAGCCGAGGTGCGGATCATCCACACCGGCGGCTTCGATGACCGAGCCGCCGACCGCCACGGTGTGCCTGCGGTGGGTGAGGTCGAGCCAGCCGCGTTCGAGGAACGCCGCCCGCAGATCCTCCCACGGCAGCTTCGGGCCGTGGATCCGCTTCTTCCGCCCTTCGGGCATCAGGTAGCGAGCAGGGTTCTTGGGCTTGGGCGCGTAGTAATCGTTGCTGCCGAAGACGAACATCCCCGGCAACTCGAGTAGCGGTCCCAATGCCCGAAGCACCCCGGGCACGGCCTTGGGATGGGAGAGGTTGTCGCCGGTGTTGACCACCAGGTCGGGCTCCAGGTCACGCAGCCCGGCCACCCAGCGCTGCTTCGCCCGGTGCCCAGGAAGCATGTGCAGGTCAGAGATGTGCAGGATCCGGATCGGGGAGGCCCCTTCGGCAAGCACGCCGAGTTCGGCGCCGCGCAGCGCCCACAGCCTTCGCTCGATCGCCGAGGCGTAGGCCACGCCAGCCACACCCGCGGCGGCGGTCGCCAGCGCCCAGGTGCGCGCCCGACGCCCGCGCCTGGTGTTCCGGGGTTCGTCGCCGCTGTCGCTGGCGTGGCCCAGAGCTTTCGGGGTTCGGCGAACGGGGATGCTCACAGCCTGAGGATACGTGCCGCCGTGCTCAGTCACCGTTCACGTGCCGGTACTCATCGGGTGCTTCGGGTACGGGCTCGGGGTCCTCGCCGTCGAGGATCTCGCTCATCGCGCCGAACCAGGTCTGTGCGGGCGTGCGGCCACCGAACATGGTCCCCTCGTCGATGCCGCAAGCGCGCACGTTACCGACGCCGTGGTAGCAGAGCCCGCCGTTGGGTTGATCGGGGCGGAACACCATCGCGCCGCCGGACAGCTGCGGGGTGGCGCCGAGGAACGTGCCCGAGCTGTTGTTCTGGGTGGTGCCGGTCTTGCCGATCATGGGGCGGTCACCCCAGTCGACCTCGGATGCGGCGCGGTGGGCCGTGGCGCCCTCGAGGTGGTCCACGCTCATCCCATCGGCGAGGGCGTGCGCGACACCTTCGTCGATGACCTGCTCGCAGGATTCCTCCTCGAACTCGACGGTGTTGCCGTCCCGGTCGAGGACCTCGCGGACCGGCGACGGCGGGCACCACACGCCGTCGCTGAGGATGGTGGCCCCGACATTGGCCAGTTCGAGCCCGCTCAGCGCGGCGGGGCCGAGGGTGAACGAGCCCAGTCCCGGCGAGTTGCCGGACGGCCCGAAGTGCTCCTTTTGGCTGAGCTGCACCGCGCGCTCGTCGGAGTCCGGATCCGGCTCCCTTCCCAGGCCGTTGACCGCCATGGAGCGCCGCATTCCCAGGTCGCTGGCCATCTCCACGATGGTGTCCATGCCCGCCTGCTCGGCCAGCATGACGAACGTGGTGTTCGGTGAGCGCGCGAGTGCGTCCTGCAGCGTCATCCGCGAGGGGAAATTCGCACCCTCGGCGTTGCGCACGCAGTACTTGGTGTCGCCGTACTGGTTGATCGCCGGACAGTGCGGCTGGCTGCTGATGAACACGTCCGAGGCGTAGGTGTTGGGCACGTCGACGTCGTCGTAGACCCCAACGACCCCCTCCTGCAACGCCGCGGCCGCGGTGAAGACCTTGTAGGTCGATCCGGCGCCGGTGACGTTGGCCACCGCCGATGGCAGTGCCCAGCTGGTCTGCCCCTCATCGGCATTGGTCCCGTAGTCCCTGTTGGCGGCAAGGGCCACGACTTCCCTGCTGTCGGTGCCGGGGCGAACCAGCGACAGCGTGTTGGCCACATTGTCCTCGGTCTTGTCGACCTGTTCCTCGGCCGATTCCTTGGCGATGCGGTTGATATCGCGGTCGAGGGTGGTCTTGATGGTGTAGCCGCCCTGGTAGAGGGCTTCCTTGTCGACGCCGGATTCGAGCAGGTAGTCCTCCACGTACTGGCAGAAGAACCCGTGCTCCGGACCTGCCCCCATGCAGTTGGCAGGCGGCTTCTCCGGCCCGCCCGGCACGACTCCGAGCGGCTCCGCCTTGGCTTCCTCGGCGTCTTCCTCCGACAGCTTGCGGTTCTGCACCATCAGGTCGATCACCAGGTCGCGGCGTTCCTTGGCCCGCTCAGGGTACTGCCATGGGTCGTGCATGACCGGGTTGATCACCATCGCGGCGAGCAGCGCGGACTGCGGCACGGTCAGGTCTTCGGCCTCGGTGTCGAAGTAGGCGCGCGCGGCGGCTCCGACCCCGTAGATCTCATGGGTGAACTCCACGACGTTGAGGTAGCCGGTGAGGATCTGCTCCTTGTCCATCCGATTCTCGAGTTGGATCGCGATCCGCGCCTCTTGGAGCTTGCGCGCGATGGTCTGCTCCTGCGCCCGCTGCCGCCCGACCTTGTCCTCGGGGTCGTCGCCCCCGTGCACCACGTTGATCAGGTAGTTCTTGACGTACTGCTGCGTCAGTGTGGAAGCGCCCTGGGTGTCGGCACCGGTCTGGTTGGAGATCGCGGCACGCATGGTGCCCCGCCAGTCGACGCCGTGATGTTCGTAGAAGCGGCGATCCTCCACCGAGATCAGCGCCCACTTCATCGCATCCGAGATCTGATCGCTGGCCTTCGGGATGCGGTACTGGTCGTAGAGCGTGGCGATCGGTTCGTCCTCGGCGTCGGTGATGGTGGTCACCAGCGGCGGCGGGTCGGTGGCCAGCTCGGCCGACATGTCGTCCACCGTGGCGCTCGCCTGGTTGGACATGACGCCGAGACCGCCCACCACCGGGAAGAGCAAACCGGCGACCAGGACGCCGGCAAGTAGGCACAGCCCGGTGAGCTTCAGCAGTCCATCCCGTACGCGCACATCTCTGAGGGTACTCAATCGGTCGGATGCTTCGCTGTGAGTTGGGATATCAGCCTTTCGGGTTAGGGCTGAAAGGGAATCCGACTGGAACCACTTGGCGCTACCGTGCGTCAAGGTCTCATGCAAGCCCGGTACGGGAGTTGGATAGAGTCAGGCATGAGGAGACCAGAGCATGACTGAGGGGCGCGTCTCCTGAAGTGATGCGCTGGTAGATACCAGTTGAGGGAGCTGGGGGCATGAACGAGACGAGTACGGAGAGGTCTCTTCGGGCCGATTGGCGTATGTGGGCGTCGTGCCGGGACAGCGACCCCGACGGTCTCTTCGTCAGGGGTGCCGAGCAGCATCGCGCGAAGCTGATCTGCATGGGGTGCCCGGTGCGCGCCGAGTGCCTGGCCGAAGCACTGGACAACCGGATCGACTTCGGGGTATGGGGAGGCATGACCGAACGTGAACGCCGGTCGCTGCTGCGCCGCAGGCCGGACGTCACGTCCTGGTACGACCTGCTCGACGAGGCCAAACGCGAGCACCATGTGGCGTCGTGACCGTCCGAGCGGCACGCCGAACCCGGCCAGGGACGCGACCGAGCCGGTCATGCCAACCCGGCGAGCCGGTCGCCGATGGCACGGAGGCCGTCGATGTCGTGTACATCGGTCGGCAGGGCGGGCACGCCTGCGACGTCGACGTTCGGGTGCGCCCGGGTGAAGCGGGCCAGCAACCGCTTCTCCCGCTCGGCGAGCGACACCCGGTCGGCGTGCAGGCGGAGCACGGCCTCGGTGATCGCCTCTCCTGCGCGTTCGTCGTTACCGGCCAGCGCGTCAGCGGCGGCCAGCGCCTTGGTCGCGCTGAGTTCAGCGAGCACCGGGTGGGTGCGGTTGGCGATCAACCCGGTCAGCGGCATGGATTCCTCGGAGAGCCGCTCCACGAAGTAGCTCGCCTCCCGCAGCGCGTCCGGCTCGGGTGCGGCGACGACGAGGAACGAGGTGCCCGGCGAGCGCAGCAGCTCGGCGGTCTTCTCCGCCCGTTCGCGGAACCCGCCGAACATCGTGTCGAAGGCCTGCATGAACGCTGAGGCATCGGCGAGCAGCTGACCTCCCACGACCGTGGACACGGCTTTCGAGAACATCGAGAACCCGGCGGAGACGACCTTGCGGATGCCCCACCCGCCTGCTCTGGCCGGTCCGGTCAGCATCCTGATCATGCGCCCGTCGAGCGCGCTGGAAAGCCTGCTCGGGGCATCCAGGAAGTCGAGGGCGGAGCGACTGGGTGGGGTGTCCACCACGATCAGGTCCCAATCCCCCGCCTGGACCAGCTGCCCCAACTTCTCCATCGCCATGTACTCCTGCGTCCCGGAGAACGACGAGGAGATGGTTTGGTAGAAGGGGTTGGCCAGTAGCTGCTCGGCGCGTTCCTTGCCCGCGTGCGCGAGCACCATGTCGTCGAAGGTGCGGCGCATGTCCAGCATCATCGCCCACAGTTCGCCCTTGGGGGCGAACCCTTCGACCGTGATCTGCTTCGGGTAGTTCCGCAGTTCCCGCAGACCGAGGGACTGGGCGAGCCTGCGCGCCGGATCGATCGTCAGCACGACCGTCTGTCGGCCGCGTTCGGCGGCCCGCATCGCCAGCGCCGCCGCGGTGGTTGTCTTGCCGACGCCGCCCGAGCCGCAGCACACCACGACCTTGGTGTCGAGGTTGTCGATCAAGCCGTCGATATCGATACCGGAGTACTCCTGATGCGGTGTGCGGTCGCCTGCCATGGTCACCGCACCCCCTGTTCGCTGAGCGTGTCGGCGAGTTCGTATAGCGCCGCGACATCCACCCCGGCGGTCAGCTCGGGCAGCTGGAGCGCGGGAAGGTCTCCCTCGGCGAGCTGGTCGAGCGCGGACTGCTCGGCGGTGACCCGCTTGGCGTGCTCGCTGGCCTCGGCCACCAGGCCGTGCAGCACCTCGTCGGCCAGGTCGTAGCCGATCCTGGACAGCTCGCGGCGGATCGTGTCGACGTCGAGGTTCCCCCGCGCGGCCTCGGGCAGTGTGTCCTGCGGTAGCCGCGGCGGGCGCATGCGGTTGATCAGTACGGCGCCGGGGCGCAGGTCGGCCTCGTCCAGCTCGGCGACGGCCTCCAGGGTTTCCCTGACCGGCATCTCCTCAAGCAGCGTGACGATGTGCACCACGGTGTTCTCCGAGTGCATCAGCTTGACCACGCCTTCGGCCTGGCTCCTGATGGGGCCGGTCTTCGCGATGTCGGTCAGTGCGCGTGTTACGTCGAGGAACTTCACCACGCGGCCCGTCGGTGGCGCGTCGACCACCACGTGATCGTAGGTGTAACGGCCGTCGGATTCCGTGCGCGAGACGCACTCCTTGATCTTGCCGGTGAGCAGCACGTCCCGCAGCCCAGGGGCCAGCGTGGTGGCGAACTCCACCGCACCCATCCTGCGTAAGGTGCGTCCGGCGAAGCCGAGGTTGTAGAACATGTCGAAGTACTCGAGCAGCGCGGCCTCGGCATCGATGTGCAGCGCGCGCAGGTCACCGCCGTCGCGGGCGGAGAGGACGTGCCGCTCACCATAGGGCAACGGTTCGTTGTCGGTCACCTGCGCGATGCCCTGTCTGCCCTCGACCTCCACGAGCAGTACCCGGCGGCCACCGCTGGCAAGGGCGAGGCTCAGTGCGGTGGCCAGCGTCGTCTTGCCCGTCCCTCCCTTACCCGTCACGAAGTGCAGGCGGGCACGGGCGAGCTCGGCTGTCCAACCAGCGCCCGCATGCGCCAGGTGGTCGAGGCTGTCGAGCGATGTCATCAGTGGCAAGCGTAAGCCAGGACGTGCTGTGGCACAGCATCGCGGTCAGCCCGCGAGCTGCCCTGACGTGGTGAACCACCGGCGGGCGTGAGCGGGATCACCACCACCGGTTACCGGCCGGGCCGACGAACCGGCACGGCACCGGTTCGGCTGCTGCCGGGTCGAGCGCGTTCAGCACGTGGCCAGCGGCATGGGTGCTGAACGCAGGCGCCACGTGCATGCCGAAGTCCCGGGAGCACTCGTCCTGCAACACGATGTTGGTGATGTTCTCGCCCTCGGCGATGCCGCTGGTGTAGGGCACGACGACCTCGTCGTAGCGGGTAACGACGTTGGTGTAGGTGACGTCCGGGTCGAAGATCCCGACAGCGTGCAGCCGCTTGAGGAAGTCCGAGCCGCGCAGGAACTGGGAGCAGGATTCGCACACCGTCTCCAGCGCGAGATCCACCACCGGCCGCAGGCCGAGAACCTCGCCGTAGGCATACAGGGTGTCCAGGCCGAGCAGCGTGGTTCCTTGCCACAGCGGGGTCAGGCTGATGTAGTTGTCGATGTTGGCGGCACCGTCGAGGAACCGGACGTAGTAGCTGGGCATGAGGGTGCCTTGCGAGTGCCCAACCAGATCGACCTGTTGGGCGCCGGTCTCGGCGAGCACCCTGTCGACGAACGCCCCGAACTCCTCGGCGCTATCCTCCATCCTGGTCATCCCGCCCGGGGTGTACACAGGGGTCCCGACGCCGTCCTTGACACCGTAGGTCAACGAGAAGACGCAGTAGCCCTCGTCGGCTAGCAGCGGGGCCAGCATCCGCCAGTTGGCCGCCTGGTTGGCGAGCAGCCCGTGCGCCAGCACGACGGGGTTCGGTCGCTGCTCATCCGGCTCGCAGGACCAGTCGTTCGCACCAGGTGGTGGGGTGTCGGGATCACCGATCTCCACAGCGTCCGGCTCGATCGACGAAGCCAGCACGCCCGCGGAGGGGCCGGTCCCGGTAGCTGCGGCGGGTGTGGCCGAAGCCTGGGCCGGAAGGCCGGCCAGAACCAGGACCGCGATGATCGAGAACACGTACGGCACGGTGCGCATGCTTCACCTCGTTCGGCGGGCAGCCGGGCGGGCGCGCCCGGTACGGGACAATGCGCATGAGATTAGCCATAACCGGCTTACCGACACAACAGCCGTTTTCTGTCGCTGGTGTTAGGGCGGCCGGTGAGGCTTACCGGCGGGCGCTCCCCTGCGCTCCGGCCGGCGTCCCGGCAGCTAGGCTGCCGGGAGTAACGGCACCCGAGAACGAAACGAGGATGCGCAGTGAGCGCGACGAAGTGGGAGTACGCCACGGTTCCGCTGCTGATCCACGCCACCAAGCAGATCCTTGACCAGTGGGGCGAGGACGGCTGGGAGCTGGTCACGGTGTTGCCGAACCCGACCGGTGAGCAGCATGTCGCCTACCTCAAGCGTCCGCTGGAGGGCTGACACCGCGGGCGGTCACCGCTACCGTGCGAGCGAAGCGGGTAGCTGATCGAGATCGCCGGTATCGAGGGAGTTGGGATGAGCTGGAGCGCGAGGCTGGCCGAGTTGGGGATCGAGCTGCCGCCGGTGGCGGCGCCGGTCGCCGCGTACGTCCCCGCGGTGCGGACCGGGTCGCTGGTCTACACTGCGGGCCAGGTCCCGATGGTGCAGGGGACGCTGGCCGCGAGCGGCAAGGTCGGTGCCGAGGTGAGTGAGGCCGAGGCCACCGAGCTCGCGCGTACCTGCGGGCTCAACGCGCTGGCCGCTGTGCACAACCTGGTGGGTATCGACTCGGTGGTCCGTATCGTCAAGGTGGTCGGATTCGTGGCGTCCGCCGAAGGTTTCACCGCGCAGCCCGCGGTGCTCAACGGCGCTTCCGAACTGTTCGGTGAGATCTTCGCCGAGGCCGGGGTGCACGCCCGGTCGGCGGTCGGTGTGGCCGAGCTACCGATGGGCGCACCGGTGGAAGTCGAGCTGATCGTCGAGGTCGCGTGAGTTCGCGGCACGACGAGGGCACGGCTGGCGAGCCGGGGGCAGGCGGCACCGCCTGCGATGACGCTCGCGGGGATGATGCCCACGGGGATGACGTCCCGATCCGGCCTGCCGCCACGGTGATCCTGCTACGCGACGGCGCGGGTGGGCCGGAGGTTTTCTTGCAACACCGCGTGGCGCAGATGGACTTCGCCGCGGGTATGACGGTCTTCCCCGGCGGTGGGGTCGACCGGCGCGATGCCGATGCCTCGATCGCGTGGCAGGGACCGCCGCCTGAGGAGTGGGCGGCGCACTTCGACTGCGACCCCGCACTGGCGAGGGCGCTGGCCTGCGCGGCGGTGCGGGAAACCTTCGAGGAGTCCGGCGTGCTGCTGGCAGGCGAGGCTTCCGGGGCGGTGGTCGGTGACACCGGCCGGTTCCGTGAGGCTCGGCGCGCCTTGGTGAGCAGGCAACTGTCGCTCGCGGAGTTCCTCACCGGCACCGGGCTGGTGTTACGGGCCGACCTGCTACGGCCGTGGGCGCACTGGCTCACCCCACGCGGTGAGTCGCGCCGCTACGACACGCGGTTCTTTCTCGCCGCGCTACCGGAAGGCCAGTGCGCGGACGGCGAGACGACCGAAGCGGTCGGCTCGGGATGGCAGCAGCCTGCCGACGCGCTGGCTGATGCGCGCGCGGGCCGCACGACCGTGCTGCCGCCGACTTGGGTGGCACTGGCCGAGCTCGCCGAGCTGGGCTCGGTGGCCGACGCGCTCGCGGCCGAGCGCAGCATCCGCCGGATCACGCCACGGTTGATCCGGGACGATCGGGGACTGCGAGTGGATATCGACGGGCAGGAGTTCACGCTATGACGCCCAGCCATCCCGCTTACGGCGAGTTGCGACGCGTCAGCCCGGTGACCGCAGTGCTGCTGGAACGTAACCCCTCCCCGATGACCCTGGAAGGCACCAACAGCTGGATCGTGCGCGCACGTGACGACGCTCCCTGCGTGGTGATCGACCCGGGACACGATGACCACGACCACCTGGAGCGGCTCGCCGCGGCCGCGGGCGAGGTCGAGCTCGTGCTGCTCACCCACCACCACCCCGACCACGCCGAGGGCGCTTCCCGGTTCGCCGACCAGGTCCGCGCACCGGTGCGCGCGTTCGCGCCGGCACAGTGTCACGGCGCCGGACCGCTGGTCGACGGCGAGGTCGTTGCCGCTGGTGAGCTGGTGATACGGGTGCTGCACACCCCGGGGCACACCGCGGACTCGGTGACGTTCGTACTCGATCGCCCGGAACGCTCCCATGTCTTCACCGGCGACACCATCCTGGGGCGTGGCACGACCGTGCTGAGCGATCTCGGCGAGTACCTGTACTCGTTGCGGCTGCTGAGCGAGCTCCCCGGCGGTGCGCTCGGCCTGCCTGGCCACGGTGCCGAGTTGGGAGACCTGACGGGCACCGTGCGCGAGTACCTGGAGCACCGTCAGCAACGCCTCGACCAGATCCGGCAGGCGCTGCGGGTGCTCGGCCGCGACGCGAGCGCCAGGGCGATCGTGGAGTACGTCTACTCCGACACCGACCCTGCCCTGTGGGGCGCGGCGGAGGAGAGCGTACGCGCCCAGCTGGATTACCTGAGGACCCGACCGGAATGACGGGACCAACGCCGGGGATCACGAGTCGGTCTCGATCCAGTAACGATCACGGGATTTTACGGCCTGATTGACAACGAATCGGCTCCGACATACGTCCTAGCGAGTGAATCGGGTTGAGACCGACGGGACCTGTCGTGGATCGTGGAAAGTCACACCACGCGCTTGAGGTGCTCTACCATCCCGGCCGAGCACCGTCGTCGCAACCATAACAGTATGACGCGAGACTCCCTCCGGTATCGGGTCGGGGCCTTCGGCCGGAGGGCGGGGAAACGCGGTACGTCGGGGGATGGACCGCGAGCAATAGGGGCCGGTGTGCCACGTCGGGGGTGGCGCCCGGCCCCTATTGTTGTGTTCGCTGTTGTATTTGCCCGGTTCGCTCGCGTGAGGCACGTGAGGTGACCGCAGCGCCTCGTGTCCTGGCCGGACGGCGGAACCGGCCCGGCGGCGACTAGGCGGTCAGCGCGCGCGACGCGCGAGTCGTTCCGGGTCGAGGATCAGCACGCTCTTACCTTCGAGCCGGAGCCAGCCGCGGTGCGCGAAGTCCGCGAGCGCCTTGTTGACCGTCTCGCGGGACGCGCCGACGTACTGCGCGATCTCCTCCTGGGTAAGGTCGTGCGTGACGCGCAGCAACCCTGCTTCCTGGCTACCGAAACGCTGCGCCAGCTGCAGCAGTGCCTTCGCCACGCGACCGGGGACGTCGGTGAAGATCAGCTCGGCGACCATGTTGTTGGTACGGCGCAGCCTGCGCGCGACCACCCGGAGCAGCTGCTCGGAGATCTCCGGCCGGGTTGAGATCCATTGCCGCAGCGCCGCCCTGTCCATGACCACCGCGCGAACCTCGGTGACCGTCGTCGCCGTGGACGTCCGGGGCCCGGGATCGAAGATCGACAGCTCGCCGAACATGTCGGACGGGCCGAAGATGCCGAGCAGGTTCTCCCGCCCGTCGGCCGACTTGCGGCCGATCTTCACCTTGCCTGACTGGATGATGTAGAGCTTGTCGCCGGGTTCGCCCTCGTTGAAGATGACGTGGCCGCGTGGGAACTCCACGCTCTCCAGGGTTTGTACAAGCGCCTCAGCCGCAGCTGGTTCCACGCCCTGGAAGATGCCCGCGCGGGCGAGGGTCTCGTCCACCTCTCCTGCCTCCTGTCGACACGCGACCGCCGTCCTCGGCGTGAGGATGCGTGTCGCCGATCACTGTGCCTCATCTAACTCTCACGCGCTACTGTAGGTCGGCACAGCGTGTTGTGCTCGGTGTGGGCTGCCTTACGGCCATCCGTAATAACCGCAAAGCAACATCCTTACGTTCGGTAGTGTAAGCCGTGCCGCATTCAGCCTGTGCAGACCCGCCGATCCCGGGCGATTCTGTGGCGATACTGGCCCGGTCGGGGGAGATGACCGGCCGGTCCGTTCGGGCCAAGCGGTCTGCGTGCCTGCTTGATACCAGCTTCGACGCAGGCGAGGCCCCCGAGCCTGCGGTAGCCCCTCAGGCGCGCGCCCTCCGGGTACGGGCCCTGCCGGTTCGGCTGCCGAACCTGCGGCGGCGGAACAGTTCGAGGGCCCGGCCGATGCCGTACCCGTAGAGGGCCCTCACCTCGTTGGGGCGGGCCTGCTCCAGGAACTCCTCCACCTCCTCGCCCCGCACGGACACGTTCTTCAGCCGGTGTTCCACGCGCTCCATGAACAGCGCGAAGGCCATGATGACGACCGGTACCACGACAACGAACCACACGGTCATACGCGCCATCTTCGCCGATGCACGGTGAGTGATGCGCACCGGCCCTCCGATGGGGTGTCACGTATCGCCCGTAGGCTGGACGTGTGCCACCCTCCACCGAGACAGGTTCGCACGCCCCGGTGACCAAAGCGCCTGGCGCGGTGGCGCGCAGGCGCGCGAACGGGCAAGAGAGCAGGCTCGCGCTGGTGCGTCGGGCGCGCCGGATGGCGCGGCGCCTGGCCGAGGCCTACCCGGACGCGCGGTGCGAGCTCGATTTCGGTAACTCGCTGGAACTGCTCGTCGCCGTGATCCTGTCCGCGCAGTGCACCGACAAGCGCGTCAACGAGGTCACGCCCGGGTTGTTCGCGCGCTACCGCACCGCGGCCGACTACGCGGGTGCCGACCGCGCCGAGCTCGAGTCCTACATCAGGCCGACGGGTTTCTATCGCAACAAGGCGAACGCGCTGCTCGGGCTCGGGGCCGCGCTCGTCGAGCGGTTCGACGGCGAGGTGCCGCGAACCCTCGAGGAGCTGACCAGCCTGCCGGGCGTGGGGCGCAAGACCGCGAACGTGGTGCTCGGCAATGCCTTCGGGATTCCCGGACTCACCGTCGACACCCATTTCGCCAGGCTGGTGCGCCGGTGGGGCTGGACAAGGGAGGAGGATCCCACCAAGATCGAGCATGCGGTCGCCGAGCTGATCCCGCGTCGTGACTGGACCCAGCTGTCCCACTGGATCATCTTCCACGGCCGCCGGGTCTGCCACGCTCGCAAACCCGCTTGTGGCGCCTGCCTGCTGGCTGACCAGTGCCCGTCCTTCGGGATCGGGCCCACCGGGTTCGACGAGGCCGCGGAATTGGTGCGCGGCCAGGAGCGGGAGCACCTGCTCGAACTGGCGGGAGGCACGCGATGAGCGTGGCGGCGCGCTGGGCACTGGTGTGCGGTGCCCTCGCGCTCGCAGGCGTGATCGCGTTGCTGCCGATGCTCGGTGATCGCGGCGAAGGGGGTAACGGCATCGAACCGCCGGACGTCGCGGCCTCGGCCGAGTTCGAGCAGGCACGGCAGGACGCGGCGTTGCGCCCGTGCGAGGGCGGCACCGAGCCCGGCGGTCAGGTTCCCGGGCAGGTGCGTGATGTCGAGACGGTGTGCCTGGCCGACGGCAAGCCGGTGGATTTCGGTGAGCTGCTGGCAGGCGGCACGACACTGGTCAACGTCTGGGCGACGTGGTGCACGCCGTGCCTCGACGAGCTGCCGGTGCTGGAGGCCTACGCCGGGTCACAGCAGGAGGTCGATGTCCTCGGCGTGCAGGTCGACAGCGACCCGGTGGAGGGCCTGGAGATGCTGGGGGAGCTCGATGTGAGCTTCCCGTCGGTCTACGACGGGGATTCCGCGAGCGGCCCGGTGCGCGAGGCACTCCGGGTGCCGCGCGCGCTGCCCGCTTCGTACCTGGTGACCCCGGAAGGCGGTATCGAGTTGATCACCAATCCGCGGCTGTTCCACAGCGTCGACGATGTCCGGCAGGCGGTGCGCGAGTTCGGGGGGCAGGCGTGAACGGGCAGGCACCCGGCGGTGCGACCGGTAGCGATACGGATCGCGGCATGCGGCACGGTGCGCTGGTCGACGCCGGGGAGGTTCCCGGCTGGCTGCGTGGCTTGGTCAGGATGGCCGATGAGCTGGACACCGGCGCGTTCACCCGGTTCACCCCGCCGCGGGACGGCTCGGCGCGGCAGGCCGCTGTGCTCGTGCTGCTCGCCGGTGGCAGCGGTGACGCGCCCTCGGCGGACGGTGCCGCCGATCCGGATGTGCTGCTGGTGCGCAGGGCGGACGGGCAGGATTCGCATGCGGGCCAGGTGGCCTTTCCCGGCGGTGGTGTCGACCGCGGTGACGGTGGCCCGGTGGCCACCGCCCTGCGCGAGGCGCGCGAGGAGACCGGGTTGGATCCCGATGGCGTGCGGCCGGTCGCGTTGTTCCCTGAGCTGTATGTGCCGGTCTCCGGCTTCGCGGTGAGGCCAGTGCTGGCGCACTGGGAGAACCCCACCCCGGTCGACGTCGTTGATCCCGGTGAGGTCGCCGAGGTGGCGAGGGTGCGGCTCGCTTCGCTCGCCGACCCGGCCAACCGGTTCCAGGTACGCAGGGAGGACGCCGGCTGGCAGGGTCCCGCGTTCCGCGTCGACGGGCTGTTCGTGTGGGGATTCACGGCGGGCCTGCTCAGCGTGCTGCTCGCGCTCGGTGGCTGGGAGCGTCAGTGGGACACCTCGGACGTACGCCCGCTGGATGTAGCGTTGAGGGAACACGGTCAGCGCTTAGGGTGATGCGGGAGATGGCCAAGGCAGTGATGAAGTCGGCGCGACAGGCCGAGCGGTGCGCGGCGCACCCGAGGGAGTGCTCGTGAACTGGGTTGACCTGCTGGTTGTGTTGCTGGCACTGCTCGCCGCGGTTTCCGGTGGCAGGCAGGGAGTGATCGTCGCGCTGCCCGCCTTCCTCGGCGTGCTCTCGGGTGCTGTGCTCGGCATTCGGCTGGCGCCTTCGGTGGTCGAGCTTGTCGAGAACCCGGCCGCGAAGGTCATCTTCGCGGTGGCCACCGTGGTGTTTCTGGTCGCCCTCGGGGAGACCTTCGGGGTGTGGATCGGCCGGACGGTCAAGGAACGGGTCTCGCTGCCGAAGCTGTCCTGGCTCGACAAGTCGCTCGGCGCGGTGATGCAGGGGGCGGTCGTATTCGTCGTCGCCTGGCTCCTGGCGGTGCCGCTGACCAGCGTGAGCGGGATGCCGGGGTTGACGGCGGCGATCAACAACTCGGTGGTGCTCGGCGGGGTGAACGACGTGATGCCCCCGCAGGCACAGCGGTTACCGAACGACCTGCGTAACCTGCTGGATGCCACCATCTTTCCCACCTTCGAGCAGCCGTTCATGCGGGCGCCTGCCCCGGAGGTGGAGCCTCCCGATACGGCTCTGCAGGCGAGCCCGGTCGTGCAGGAGGTTCGGCCGAGCGTGCTGAAGATCAGCGGCGACGCACCCGCCTGCGGCCGGTCGCTCGAAGGCAGCGGGTTCGTGATCGCGCCGCAGCGGGTGATGACCAACGCGCACGTGGTAGCCGGCACCGACAGCGTGCGGGTGAACACCGACGCGGGCACGTTGCCGGCCAGGGTGGTGCATTTCGACCCCGGCATCGACGTCGCCGTGCTGGACGTGCCGCGGTTGCAGGCCCCCGTCCTCGACTTCGCTCCGCGAGCGGGCCAGGCGGGCGACAGCACGATCGTGCTCGGCTACCCGCTGGACGGCCCGTACACTGCTACCTCCGCGCGGATCAGGGACCGCATCAACCTACAGGGGCCGGACATCTACGACCGCGCGACCGTGCAGCGCGATGTCTTCACGGTGCGCGCCGAGGTGCACAGCGGGAACTCCGGTGGTCCGATGGTGGATCCGCAGGGCCGCGTGGTCGGTGTGGTCTTCGGCGCCTCGGTGCAGGACCCGGACACCGGGTTCACGCTCACCGCCGACCAGGTCTCCTCCGAGGTGTCCGCGGCCCCCGGCATGACCAATGAGGTCAGCACCGGTCCCTGCGTGTGACACCCCGTGTCTGGCACTGTGACACCCCGTGTCTCGTGTCCCGACACCGCGAGTTGGGCGTCAGGACACCTCGTCGAGCCACTCCCGCAGCAGCCGTGAGGTCTCGTCGGGAACCTCGAGGTGCGGGAAGTGGCCGATACCGGGTAGCTGCACCAGCCGTGACCGGGTGCCCGCCCATGCGGCCGAGGATCGAGCGGTGGCAGGCAGGATGCAGCTATCGGCAGTGCCGTGCAGCTGTAGCACCGGTGACGGGCACGGCCTATCGACCGCCGCGGCGAAGCGCCTGCCGTCGGCTCGTAGTTGCGAGCGCAGCGCCCACCGGTAGTACTCGAGGGCGCAGTGGGCCACCCCGGGGATGAGCATCGCCGAACGTAAGCGGGAGGCGGCTTCCCGGTACTCGGGTCGCTCCGGCCACACCGGACCGGACCAGGTTCGCAGCAGCCGCTCGACGGTGGCGGCGCCGTCTCGGGTGAGCCACCGCTCGGCCATGACCGGTAGCTGCGCGCGCAGCACGTGCCTGCTGGCTCGTAACTGGGACTGCCCGCTGTGGCGGAACAAACCCCGCCGCAGCGCGGTGCGGTAGGCCAGCGGGTGTGCCGCGGCTACGGAGCCGATCGAGGCGACCACCCTGGGATGCAGTGCCGCGACCGTCCAGGCGAGCAACCCACCCCAGGCGTGCCCGATCACGTGGGCTTGCCTGGCGCCGAGGGCGCGGACCAGCCCGGCGACGTCGCCCGCGAGCGTCCACGCGTCGTAACCGCGCGGCGGTTTGTCCGAATCCCCGTAGCCGCGCAGATCCACAGCTACCGGTCGGTAGCCGGCCTCGGCCAACCCGATCAGCTGCGCGTGCCAGACCCACCAGCATTCCGCGAACCCGTGCAGCAGCAGTACCACTGGCCCGGCACCGTGCTCGGCCACGTGCAGCGAGGTCCCGTTGGCCGAGATGTCGCGGTGCCGCCAGGGGCCGGAAAACCGGACGCTGGACGGATCCGGGTGCTGTCTCACCGAAAGTACGCGCCTGTACCTTGCTTCTGCCGGCCGCTAGCGGGGCCGGTACCCACCCACCGCGTCGGCGGGTACCTCCTCGGGCGGGTGGTGTTCCTGGCCCCGGCGCAGGGTCGCGGCGGTTTCCCGGACGCTGTCGATGGTGCGTTCGGGAGCTTTGAGCTTGCGTACCTTGCGGTAGCCGAGGTAGGCGAACGCGCCCGCGGTGAGCAGCATCAGCAGGAACACGATGCCGAATGACGCCCAGCGCCGGAGCCACTCCGACAGCAACTCGCCGACGAAGAAAAAGAAAAAGAACGAGCTGTACAGCGCGATGACCCCGGCGATGATGAAGTAGACGCTCCCCCGAACGCCCTTCTTGACCTCGCCGACAACCTCCGACTTCGCCAGTTCGAACTCGGCCCGGACCAGCGTGGAGACGTGTTCGGACGCGTCGCGCACCAGCGAGCCGATCGACTGGTCGCTTCCCGCTGCACCGCCAACGCCTTGATCCTCCGTGAGGGGGAGGTGCGGTATGTTCGGTGCACCGTCGTTCTCGCTGCGTTGAGTCACGGGCTCAATCGTGCCATGGCGCACACTTCGAGGTGCAGCGACCTCCGTACCTGAGTCGATCTGCCGAACGGGCCGATTCTGACCCCGGAAGCGGATGTGACAGACCCCACGATGGCCTGCGTTGATCTCGCGAGTGTCATCCGTTCGCCTGATATCGTGCCACTTGCGAACGAACGGACGAGGCCGAGAGATGAGGTGCCAGCGGAAATGCCCCGGCCGTGTGACCTTGGGCGCTCGCGGCTGTCTCGTGCCAGCGTGCCAGCTGCGGCAGGTGCCGCATCGCGTTGCCGGACGGTTCCCTCTGCCTCGTCACGTTCGGCAGGCACCAACGGATACAGCAGTACCTGGGGACACCACGGAAGCGGATGCCCCCCGTCACCAGTGCGGTAACGCGCTGACAGCCTGCGGGTAGGGACGCGCCAGGCTGCTGCTAGCAACGTGACAGTCGTGTCCGAGTCAGAGATCCTGTCGTGGACAGTCGATCTCTCCGTGCCGTGCATCCGTCGGAAAGGGCAGCTCCGTGGTTCTGCCGTTGGTACTCAGCCTGCTCGCGTTGGTCGCGCTGGCTGCCCCGATGCTCGATCGTTTTCTCGGTAGGGCGGCGGGGTGGCCCCTCGCGGTCGTATTCCTGCTCCTCGGCGCCATCATCGCTGTCGACGCCCCGCGCATCGTGACGCACGGCGAGGACATCGAGTTCTCCGCGCCGTGGATGCCGACCTTCGATGTGTCGTTCAACCTGCTGCTCGACGGCACCGGCCTGCTTTTCGTGGTGCTCGTGCTCGGCGTCGGTGCGCTGATCATGGGCTACTCGGCGCAGTACTTCAGCCGTGGGAAGCACGCCGATTACTACTTCCTGATGTCGCTGTTCGCGGCGGCCATGTTCGGCTTGGTGATCGCCGACGACGTGGTGCTGCTCTTCGTATTCTGGGAGCTGACCACGATCTGCTCGTTCTTTTTGATCGGGCGAACCGGGCTGACCGCGAACAAACCCGCGGTTCGGACGCTGTTGCTCACGGCAGCCGGCGGGTTGGCGTTGCTGGCCGCCGTGATCGTGATGATCGTCCACATCGGCACGGCCCAGCTCAGTGTGATCCTGGCGGACCCGGCGTGGCAGGAAGATCCGGCCTTCGCCACCACCGTGGGCGTGCTGATCATCATCGCGGCGTTTACCAAGTCCGCCCAGTTCCCGTTCCACTACTGGTTGCCGGACGCGATGGCGGCCAGCACTCCGGTCAGCGCCTACCTGCACGCCGCGGCCATGGTCAAGGCCGGCATCTACCTGCTGATGCGGTTCTCCCCTGCGCTGGCCGACAACGTGACGTGGAATGTGGCGCTCATCGGTTTCGGTCTGCTGACCGCGATCATCGGTGCGCTGTTCGCGCTGCAGCGGCACGACCTCAAGGAGCTGCTCGCCTATTCCACGGTGAGCCAGCTCGGCTTCCTCGTCGCCGTGATCGGGATCGGCACCCCCGCCGCACTCGCGGCGGCTGGGGTGCACACGCTGGCGCACGCGCTGTTCAAAGCCACGCTCTTCATGCTGGTCGGCGTGATCGACAGGGAGGTCGGCAGCAGGGATATTCGCAGGCTCACCGGGTTGCGCCGGGTCATGCCGATCACCGCGGCGCTGGCCGCGCTGTCGGCGCTGTCCATGGCCGGTGTGCCACCGCTGCTCGGGTTCATCTCCAAGGAGAAGCTCTTCGCGGGCTTCCTGGAAGCACCGGGGCCGGAGTTCGCCGGCCCGCTGGTGGGGGCGGTTGCGGTGGTCGGCGCGGTGCTGACCTTCGCGTACTCGTTCCGGATCGTCTACGGTGCCTTCGGCGGCCCCACGACTCAGACCAAGCTGCGCGAACCGTCGCTGGTGCTCTTGCTGCCGGCAGCGGTGTCCTCGATCGCCGGTCTGGTACTCGGCTTCTATGCCGGCTGGCTTGACCTGCTCATCGATCGTATCGTGCTGGATACCAGGGGGATCCCCGGCGAGGTGCACCTGAGCCTGTGGCACGGCCTCGCTCCCGAGGTGTACATGTCGGCGATCACCATCGCCGTCGGTGTGGTGCTGTTCGTCAAGCGTGAGGCCATCGACCGGTTGCTCGACCGGCCACTGTTCCCGGTCACCGGGGTCGGGGTGTTCGAGCGGTGCTTCGACGGCACCATCGCGCTCGGCGCCAGGGTCGGCGACCTCACAAGGACGAACGCGCCGACGCGCCACCTCGCGCTGCCTGTGGCGCTGATCGCGGTGCTGACGGGCGCCGTGCTGGTTGGCGGTATCGGTGTCCCGCCCTTCCCGGAGCCGGTGACCGAGCCGGTCGACTGGCTGCTGATCGGGTTGCTGGTGGTCGGCATCGTGGGGATGGTGATCGCGAAATCGCGGCTGGCCGCGCTCGCCTTGCTCGGCGTCGTCGGCTTCGTGGTGGCGCTGTTCTTCTTCCTGCTCGGCGCTCCCGATGTCGGGTTGACGCAGCTACTGGTCGAGGTGCTGACGGTGGTGGTCGCCGTGCTGATCCTGCGCAGGTTGCCGACGCTGTTCCATCCCACGAGCCGGGCGCGCAAGGGCTTCGCCGCGGTGGTGGCACTGATCGCGGGCTCCGCTGCCGCGCTGGGTACGTACGCGTTGACCGGGAGGCGGGAGATCTCGCCAGCCGGCGAGTACTTCCTGCGCGAAGCCGAGGAGGACACCGGCGGCACCAACGTGGTCAACACGATCCTGGTCGATTACCGCGCGCTCGACACGCTCGGCGAACTCACGGTGCTCGGTATCGCCGGGTTGATCATCATCGCGGTGCTGGACTCCAGCGGGCTGCTGCCGGGTGACCGCGGCTCCCGGGTGGCGACGTTCTCCGGGACCGCGATCGGGTCGGCGACCGGCAACACGGTGCTCGCCAGGACCGTCGGTCGGTGGCTGGCGCCGCTGCTGATCCTGCTGTCGCTGTACCTGCTGCTCCGGGGGCACGACGAGCCCGGCGGTGGCTTCATCTCGGCCCTGGTCGGTGGCGCGGGTTTCGCGCTGGCCTACCTCAGCGCACCGAGCGCGGCGGCGGCACCGATCCGCTGGCCCTACGTCGGGCTGATCGCCAGCGGCATCGGGCTCGCCACGCTGACCGGCGTGCTCGGTTTCGCCGATGGCTCGTTCCTGCGCCCGCTCCACGCGGACGTCCCGCTGTTCGGGGACGTCACATACCACTTCACCACCGCGCTGGTGTTCGACGTCGGTGTCTACCTCGCGGTGATCGGCGTGATCATCGCGGCGCTCAACCGGCTGGGCATCGAGGAGTACGAGGTCACCGATCGCGGGTCGATGGACAACCGACAACCGGTTCCACCCGATGGGCAGGCCGAAAGCCCTGGCGGGCAGGACACAGCCGACCCCGCGGAGACCACGTCGGTGGCGGGAGGTGAGCAACGATGACCCTGGCGTTGTTCATCGGCGTGCTCGTAGCCGGCGGTGTCTACCTCGTGCTGCAGCGGGGGATGGTGCGCATCACGTTCGGCTTCGTCCTGCTGAGCCACGGTGCCAACCTGATGTTGATCTCGGCCGGTGTCGCCGCGCGGCGGGACGAGCCGCTGGTGCACCTGAGCGACCTGGCCGATGCGGCTGATGCGCTACCGCAAGCGTTCGCCTTGACCGCGATCGTGATCGCGTTCTCCATCACGATCTACATGCTCGCCCTCGCCGGTGCGGGTAAGGGCGACGACGACACCGAGGACAGGACATGAACAGCGCGCTGCTTGCCGTTCTCGTCATCGTGCCGCTGCTCGCCGCGGCGCTGCTGGTGGTGATGCGCGAGCCCGTGGCGCTACGCCGGGTGATCCTGCTGGGCACCAACGCGTTCGCGCTCGCCTTCGCGGTGTGGCTCGTCGTCGAGACCTGGGGTGGGCAGGTGCTCGGCCACAACATCGCTCTGTGGCCGGACGGGATCGCCATCCCGTTCGTGGCCGATATGTTCAGTGCGCTCATGGTCGTGGTGACTGCGCTGCTGAGCCTGGTGTGTTCGGCGTTCGGCGTGGCGTCCGGGGATGACGACCGGCACTACTTCGCTCCCCTGGTGCTCACGCTTTCCGCTGGTGTCTACGGTGCCCTGCTCACCGCGGACCTGTTCAACCTGTTCGTGTTCATCGAGGTCATGCTGCTGCCCTCCTACGGGCTGATCGCCATGCTCGGCGGTATGTCCCGGCTGTCGGCGGGCAGGTTGTACGTGACCATGAACCTGCTGACCTCGACGATCCTGCTGGCAGGCGTCGCTCTGGTGTACGGGGCCGCGGGTACCGTCAACATCGCCGAACTGGCCGGGCTCGGCAAGGAGTCGCCTGTGGTGGGTGCCGCGATGGGCGCGGTGCTCATCGCGCTGTCCATCAAGGCCGCGGTGGTTCCGGTGCACGGCTGGCTGGCCCGCACCTACCCGTACACCTCGCCGGCGGTGACGGCGCTGTTCTCCGGACTGCACACCAAGGTCGCGATCTACGCGATCTACCGGCTCTACGCCGTGATCTTCGACGGGGACAGCCGGTACCTGTGGATCGGTGTGCTGGTCATGTCGGCGACCATGCTGATCGGGGTGCTCGGTGCCGTCGGCGAGGAAACCACCCGCTCTATCCTCGCGTTCCACATGGTCAGCCAGATCGGCTATATCCTGCTCGGGGTCGCGCTGTTCGGACCGATCGGGCTGATGGCCGGTATTTTCTACCTGCTCCATCACATGATCGTGAAGGCCTCGCTGTTCCTGTCGACCGGTGCCGTGGAGGTCGCCTACGGCACCAACGAACTTGGCAGGATATCCGGCATCGCCAGGACGGAACCGGTGGTGGCGGCCGCGTTCCTCGGCGCGGCGTTCTCGCTGGCCGGTCTACCCCCGTTCTCCGGATTCGTCGCCAAGCTGACGCTGGTGACAGCGGCGATCAGCGAGGAGCAGATCTACGCGGCGGTGATCGCGATCATCGTCAGCCTGCTCACTTTGATGTCCATGCTCAAGATCTGGAAGGGCGTGTTCTGGGGCCGTGCGCATGAGGACGAGGTGCACGCGGTGAGCGCGCGCAAGCCAGGGGCGTTGCTCACCCATATCTCGCCGTCGCTCGCGCTGCCGGGGCTGGTCCTGGCTGCGGTGACGTTGTCGCTCGGCGTCGGTGGGCAGCTCCTCCTTGCGCTGTCCGAGCAGGCGGCGCTGGGGCTGTTGGATCCGTCCGCATACATCGAGGCGGTGATCGGATGATCAATTTTCTGAGCTGGCCGGTGCGTGCAGTGGGCTTCCTGCTGTACTTCATCTGGCTGCTGATCAGATCCAATGTCAGTGTCGGCTGGGATGTCGTGACCCCGGGTAGCGGCATGGAGGCGGGCATCGTCCGGCTACCGTTGCGGTGCCGTACGGATCTGGAGATCACGATGCTGGCCAACCTCATCTCGCTGACCCCGGGGACCCTGACGCTGTCGGTGTCCCACGACCCGCCCGAGCTGTACGTGCACGGGATGTACGCGCCCGACGCTGCGGCGTTTCGCGCGGAGCTGTACGACCTGGAGCGCCGGATGCTGATCGGGATGCGCCGGTACGGCGATGCCGGGGAACTGCCTGCGCAGGCGCGGCGGTTGAGTGGAGGCGCGCCATGATGGAGGTGATCCTGGACGTCGCGCTCGTCATAGTGGCGTTGACGCTGATACCCGCGACCTACCGGGTGCTGACCGGACCGAGCGACGCCGACCGGGGCGTCGCGGCGGACCTGGTGTTCTTCGGCTTCATCGGGGTCGTCGCGCTGCTCGGCCTGCGGATGAACACCGAGATCGTGCTGGATATCGTGCTGGTGGCCACCGTGGTCGGGTTCCTCGCCACGCTGTCGTTGGCTCGGCTGGTGACGAGGGGGTATCGATGACGTTCGCGCTGGAGATCGCAGGGACCGTGCTGATCGTGCTCGGCGCGGTGGTGTTCGCTCTCGCGGGAGTGGGGGTGTTGCGGCTACCGGATCTGTACGCCCGCATTAGCGCCATCACCACGGCGGCAGGGCTCGGTATCGCGCTGATCCTGCTCGGCGTGGTGCTGCACGAGCCGGGGGCGCTCAACGCCGTGAAGGCAACCCTGGCGATCGTGGTGAATCTGGCCACGGCGGCGGTGGGCGGTCACGCGCTCGGCAGGTCCGGCTATCTGACGGGTGCCCCGCTGGCCACGCAGACCCGCTACGACGACCTGGCCGACCAGGGACGAGCTAGTCAGCCATCACGGTGACGCGCGCACCTGCCTGAGAGCGCGTGTCACCGGCATCCGGTGCGGAGCTATTCCTGGAGCTGGCCTACGCAGAACTCGTTTCCCTCGGGGTCGGTGAGTACGGTCCAGTCGAGGAAGTCGGGGATGGATTCCTCGGCCACTTCGGTGGCTCCCAGCTGCACGAGCCACCGCACATCCCCGGCGCGGTCGGTCGAGAGCAGGTCGAGGTGGGTCCGATTCTTCACCGATTTCGGTTCGGGAACCCGCTGTAACCCCAGATGCGGTGTACCCTCGGTGTTCGGCGCGAGCATGATGAACTCGCCGTAATCCGCGGCGACGTGCATGTCGAGGACGTGTGTCCAGAACTCGGCCAGCCGCTGGGGATCCGCACAGTCGATCGTGACCATTTCGAGTTTCAATGTCATGCGTGGACACTAATGTGCGGCACCGACAGTGAGCGTGTGAATGGGTTCGCGGGCGGTCGTGCTCATCGAGGGGCACCATGCGTGCCCCCGCGGAGTATCCGGCTGTGTGTCTACCGGCGCTCCGCGAGGGCACGGCCTGCCCGCGGCTAGTCCTCGTCGGTGCCCTTGCGCAGACCCTCGGAGATCAGGTCCATGACCGAGGAATCGGCCAGGGTGGTCACGTCACCGATCTCCCGGTTCTCGGCCACGTCCCGCAGCAGGCGGCGCATGATCTTGCCGGAACGGGTCTTGGGCAGCTCCGGCACCACCATGATCTGCCGGGGCTTGGCGATAGGCCCGATCTCGGCGGCCACGTGCTGCCGCAGTGCGTCAACGGCGGCACTGCTGTCACCATCAGCGGCCGATGCCGCCCCGCCACGCAGGATCACGAACGCGACCACCCCCTGCCCGGTGGTCTCGTCGGTGGCGCCCACCACGGCGGCCTCGGCCACGTCCGGGTGCGAGACCAGTGCCGATTCCACCTCGGTGGTGGAGATCCGGTGCCCGGAGACGTTCATGACGTCGTCCACCCTGCCGAGCAGCCAGATATCGCCGTCATCGTCGTACTTCGCGCCGTCACCTGCGAAGTAGTATCCCTGCTCGGCGAACCGGGACCAGTACGTTTCCCGGTACCGCTCGTCGTCGCCCCAGATGCCGCGCAGCATGCCGGGCCACGGCTTGTCCAGCACGAGGTAACCACCGGAACCGTGCGGTACCTCGGCGCCGGAATCGTCGACCACCTTGGCCGAGATTCCCGGCAGCGGTCGCTGTGCCGAACCCGGCTTGGTGTGCGTGACACCCGGCAGCGGGGCGATCATGATGCCGCCGGTTTCGGTCTGCCACCAGGTGTCGACGATCGGCGCGGTGCCACCACCGATGTGCTCGCGGTACCAGATCCACGCTTCCGGGTTGATGGGCTCACCGACGGTGCCGAGCAGCCGGAGCGAGGAGAGGTCGTAAGCGGCCGGGATGTCGTCGCCCCACTTCATGAAGGTGCGGATCAGTGTGGGGGCGGTGTAGTACAGCGACACCTTGTAGTGCTGCACGATCTCCCAGTGCCTGCCCTCGTGCGGCGTGTTGGGGGTGCCCTCGTAGACGACCTGCCGAGCCCGGTTGGCCAGCGGCCCGTACACGATGTAGGTGTGGCCGGTCACCCAGCCGATGTCGGCCGTGCACCAGTAGATGTCCTCGCCGGGCTTGTGATCGAAGACCGCGTGATGGGTGTATGCCGCCTGGGTCAGGTAACCACCCGAGGTGTGCAGGATGCCTTTCGGTTTGCCGGTCGTCCCCGAGGTGTAGAGGATGTACAGCGGGTGCTCGGAGTCGAAGGCCTGCGGCGTGTGCTCCTCGGGCTGCGAGTCGAGCAGCTCGTGCCACCACAGGTCGCGGTCCTCCTGCCACGGCACCTCGCCGATCTCGTCGCCGGTACGGCGCACCACCAGGACCTTCTCCACGGTCTCCGCGCCGGTCAGCGCCTCGTCAACGGCCGCCTTCATCGGCGCTGCCTTGCCCCTGCGGTACTGCCCGTCCGAGGTGATGACGACCTTCGCCTGCGCGTCGTCCACGCGGGTGCGTAGCGCCGCCGGCGAGAATCCGCCGAACACCACGCTGTGCAGCGCGCCGATCCGGGCGCACGCGAGCATCGCGACGATGGCCTCGGGGATCATCTGCAACTGGATGGCCACCCTGTCGTGTGCCGTGACTCCCAACGAGGTCAGTGCGTTGGCCGCGCGGCAGACCTCACGCCGCAGCTCGGCGTAGGTGATGTCCCTGGTGTCACCCGGCTCGCCGACCCAGTGAATGGCGACCTGGTCGCCGTAGCCGGCCTCGACATGGCGATCCACACAGTTGTAGGCGACGTTGAGCTTCCCGCCGACGAACCACTCCGCGAACGGCGCGTTCGACCAGTCGAGGACCTGGCTCCACCGGGTATCCCAGTGAAGACGCTCAGCCTGGGCCGCCCAGAACGCCTCACGGTCGGCCGCGGCCTCGGCGTAGGCATCGGCCGTGACGTTCGCGCGCGCCGCGAACTCCGGGCTCGGGCCGAACGTACGGTTCTCGCTGAGCAAGTTGTCGAGCGCTGGGGATTGCTCTGCCATGGTGCGGGGCCTCCTCGAATCCGTATGCCTGTGACCGTGCCCGCCCACACGGCCGGCCGTGTTCGTACTCGTAGCCGAACTCGATCGTGATGTACGCCATGGTGGGTGACGCCGCTACGGTACTGACGTTAGTACCCGAGCGAAACGGGTGCACCCGTACGAGCGGCGAGCGGTCCGGCCCCGCCCCCGATCGGTCCGTTGCAGTGATCCAGCGGACCTCGTCCACCGCCGGCCCAACAGCGCCACTGTGGGCCCGCTAGGGTCGGTGGCTGTGACAGATCCGTTGGCTCCCCTGCTCGACCTGCCCGGCGTCGGCGATGCGGTCACCGCCGCGCGCGAGGCCGTCGACGGGGTACACGCGCATCCGGCGAACCGGCGTGGCTGGGCGACGACGGCCGCGGAAGCGTCGGTGCGAGCGGCGCGCGCGTCAGCGGCGATCGACGGCGCCGACGCCGAGCTGCCCACCGGTGGGCAGGTGGCCGAGCCGTCGCTGGCTGGGGCGTTGCGCGTCGGTGAGGCACTCGGTTCGCTGCTGCCGACGTGGCAGCGCGCCCCGATGCAGGTGCTCGCCAGGCTCCATGTGCTGGCAGCGGCGGACCTGGTCGACGATCCCGACTGGCTCGGCAGGCCACGCGGTACCGCCGAGGTCTCCGAGCGGCTCGAGCTGCTCGCCGAGCTGGTGACTGGGGGCACCTCCGTGCCGGGCCCGGTGCTGGCCGCCGTGGTGCACGGTGAGCTGCTGAGCCTGGAGGCGTTCGGCACCGCGGACGGCGTGGTGGCGCGCGCGGCGAGCAGGCTCACCATGATCGCGACCGGTCTCGACCCCAAAGGCCTGTGCGTCCCGGAGGTGGCGTACCTGCGGCGGCTACGCCGTTACCGGGATACCGCGGCGAGTTTCGCTGGTGGGCAGCCGGAAGGTGTGAGCGACTGGCTGCTGTTCTGCTGCGAGACGATCCAGGCCGGTGCCAGGGAGGCGCGGAGCATCGCCGACGCCAGCACCGAGCGGGCCGAGCAGTAGGGGCGCTGGCCGGTGCAGGCCGGTGCAAGACATAAGTAGGCGGCGCCCGCTGGACAATGCCAGCTGACGCCGCCGGATAGCGCAGGCGATCGGGGTACCATGCGTGCGTTTCGTGTCGCATTCCCTGGGACTCGGCGCCCGGCGTCCCGGTACGCAGTCCCTTGACGACAAGCCTCCCGCGGCGTGCTCCGCGTGGGTTCCCGACGTCCGCGCACGGAGTCCCTTCGGGGGGGATGGGACTTCGCTTGGTGTCCCGTCCCTGGCCTCCAGGAGTCCGCACCTTCTTTTTACCCAGGGGCCGCTGGCACTGCAAGGGGTGCGCCGGGACTGATACGGGTGCACCGGTACAGACGGCAATTGCCGTGACTTATGCACCCTGACCTGCTAAGATCCGGTTCCGGTGTGCGCGTTGGCGCTGTGGTTCCTGGGGGTGATCCGGCCGAGGTCAGTGCCCTTTCCGGCGGTGCCGGAGGCCGTACCACGTGGCGCCAGCTGCCACCGCTCCCACACCGACGCCGAGTGCCACCGCGGTGGCACCCGCCCCCGGAAGCCTGGAGCGCAGCGAGACCGGTTTGTTGAAGGTCAGCATCGGCCATCCCCGCTCGTCCGCCAGCTTGCGCAGCGCCCTGTCCGGGTTCACCGCACAGGGATTGCCGACAGCCTCCAGCAGCGGAAGGTCGGTACTCGAATCGGTGTAGGCGTGGCAATGCTGGAGCTCATAGCCGTGTGTCTCGGCGAGCTGCTGCGCAGCGGCCGCCTTCTGTTCGCCGTAGCAGTAGAACTCGACGTTCCCGGAGTAGCGCCCGTCCACGATCTCCATGCGGGTGGCTACCCAGGAGTCGGCTCCCAGCATCTCGGCGATCGGCTGGACGACTTCGGCTCCGGTCGCCGACAGCACGATGACGTCGTGCCCGTCGGCCTTGTGGCTCGCGATGATCTCGGTGGCCTCCGCGTAGACGAGCGGGTCGACGACGTCGTGCAGCGTCTCCTGCACGATCGCGCTGACCTGAGCGACGTCCCACCCGGAACACAGCGCGGAGATCTGTGCGCGCAGCCGTTCCGTCCTGTCCGCGTCCGCGCCGGACAGCGAGAACACCAGCTGCGCGTAGGCACTCTTGAGCGCCGCGCGCCGGTTGATCAGGCCCTGCCGGAGCAGCGGCTTGCTGAACGCGAGCGCGCTGGACGACGCGATGATGGTCTTGTCGAGGTCGAAGAATGCCGCGGTCCGGTTGCCGGTCATGCGATCGAGGGGCTTGCCCATGAGGCCAGCATAAGGCGCGACCGCGACATGTCGTGGCCGGAGTGATACTCGGCTCGATACGGGTCGGCCGAGTGGGGTTTTCTTCCGGAGCTATCCACACGGGGCGGTTGTCCACAGGAACGGCGGGGCGGGTCTTGGCGGTGACGGGGGCAGGCGGTGACGGTTGACCCGTATCCGCCTGATGCGAAGCCGGACGGGGGTAGGGCGATGACCGACGTACGATCCGACACCGCGAGCGGCTCCGACACCGGGGCGGTGTCCCGCCCGCTGGTCGTCGTCGACGACGAGGACCAGCTCGACCAGGTACTGCGGCTGGCCGCCTCGGTCGGCTGCGAGCTCGAACGAGCCGTCGACCTCGACGCGGCGCGATCCCGGTTCAGGGACGCCCCGTTGCTGATCCTGGACGAAGCGGCCCTGCCGCGGTGCCTGACGCGGCAGGTGATGCCCGGGACCTCCGGGCCTCCCGGGGCTGCGGGGACCTCGCGAGCCGAAGGCACCGTGGTACTGATCTGCCGCGACGAACCCTCCCCCGAGACCTGGCAGCAGGCCTTCCGGGTGGGTGCCGAGCAGGTGCTGCGACTGCCGGACGATGAGTCGTGTCTGGTGGCGGTACTGGCCGATGCCGCGGACGGGCCCGGTGCCGGCGACGGCACGGTGGTCGCGGTGGTTGGCGGGCGCGGGGGCGCGGGGGCGTCGGTACTGTCGAGCGCCGTCGCGTTGACCGCCTGCCACACCGGGCGGGACGCGCTGCTCGTCGACTGCGACGCGCTGGCGGGCGGTATCGACCTGGTGCTCGGGGCGGAACTGGACAGCGGGTCCCGCTGGCCCGAGCTGAACCTGGGGTCGGGACGGGTGTCGATGCGTGCGCTGCGCGACGCCCTCCCGCGATTCTCCCACGATGGTGGTGAGCTGGCCGTGCTGTCCTGCGGACGCGACGGTGGCGGGCCGAGCGAGGACGGTGTGGCGGCCGTACTGGAGGCGGGCAGGCGAGCGGG
The DNA here is from genome assembly GCF_033042135.1 of Haloechinothrix sp. LS1_15. Taxonomy (NCBI): domain Bacteria; kingdom Bacillati; phylum Actinomycetota; class Actinomycetes; order Pseudonocardiales; family Pseudonocardiaceae; genus Haloechinothrix; species Haloechinothrix sp. LS1_15. Next base: position 526,227 of record NZ_WBXM01000001.1, read on the forward strand.
CAGGACGGTGGTATGCGACCTCCCTCGGCGCCCCGATCCCGCGTGCCGTCGCGTCGTGGAGCTCGCCGATCTGGTGTGCGTGGTGATACCCGCCGAGGTACGGGCGTGTACCTCCGCCCAGCAGGTGCTCGGGTGGCTACGCGAGCTGACCGACCGGCTCGGGCTCGTGGTGCGTGGGCCCGCACCAGAAGCGCTGCCCGCGCAGGAGATCGCCGATGTGCTGGAGCTGCCGCTGGTCACCGCGATGCGCGCCGAACCGCGGCTGGCGGCCGCGCTGGAGCGGGGGCAGTTCCGGCCACGCCCGCGCGGACCGCTGGCCACCGGTGCGCGAGCGGTGCTGTGCGCGTTGCCCGAGGCAAGCGGCGAGTACGGGGCAGCCTGATGCGTCCCGAGCTCGTGGAACGGGTGCGCAGGCGACTGGCCGAGGAAGGCACCAGCGTCCAGCCCTCGGCCATGGCCGAAGCGGTGCGCGCGGAGATCGGTGGGGTTACCACCCACGGCGACATGTTGCGGGCGTTGCGCACGGTGCGGCAGGAGCTTGTCGGACTCGGACCGCTCGAGCACCTGTTGAGTGATCCGGACGTGACGGATGTGCTGGTGTCAGCGCCCGATCAGGTATGGGTGGACGGCCATGGCGGGCTGCGCCACAGCACGGTCAGCTTCGCCGATGAGCAGGCGGTACGTCGGCTGGCCCAGCGGCTGGCACTGACAGCGGGGCGCAGGCTCGACGACGCCCAACCCTACGTAGACGGCTGGTTACCGCAATCCTGCGCGCAACGGCCGATCAGGATGCACGCTGTACTTCCCCCGGTGGCCGCCGACGGCACCTGCCTCTCGCTGCGGGTGTTGCATCACACCGCGTACGACCTGGTCGAGCTCGCCGAACGGGGCACCTTCGACCGGCCGACGAAGTCCCTGCTGGAAGCGATCGTTACCGCGCGGTTGGCGTTCCTGGTGACCGGATGCACCGGCTCGGGTAAGAGCACGCTGCTCGGTGCGCTGCTGGCAGCCGTGCCTGCGGGTGAGCGCATCGTCTGCGTGGAGGATGCCGGCGAGCTGCGGCCGGGACACCCGCAGTTCGTCCGGCTGCTCGCCAGGCAGGCCAACGTCGAGGGGGCCGGTGAGATCACGTTGCGCGATTTGGTGCGTCAAGCACTGCGCATGCGTCCCGACCGGCTGGTGCTCGGTGAGGTCAGGGGACGCGAGGTGGTCGATCTGCTGACCGCGCTCAACACCGGGCACGACGGTGGTGCCTGCACCGTGCACGCCAACTCGCCCGCCGAGGTGCCGGCGAGGTTGGAGGCGTTGGCCGCGCTTGGCGGCATGGACCGCGATGCGCTGCACGGTCAGCTTGCCGCGGCGGTGCAGGTGGTGCTGCATATGCGACGCAGATCTGACGGCGGCAGGGCACTCGAGGACATCGGCGTGCTGCGCCGGGCGGGCGGCGGCGTGGAGATCGTTCCCGCCTGGCGGTCGGGAAGCTGGACCGAGCATCGGGACCTGCTCACTCGCGCGCTGGCACACCGGGGAGTGGGGCTGACATGACCGCACCGACCATGCTCGTGGTTTCGCTGCTCGGTCTGGGCGTTGCCAGCTTGCCGATCCGGCGTGCTCCCGCGCGACTGCGCCGGTGTACCGGCGGGACGCGGCGGCGCGCGCCGTCGCCCCTGACCACGTTCCCGCCGCCAGCAGTGGTGCGGCACTTGCCCGGGTGGCGCGCCGGGGCGGTGTTGACCGGGGCGGTGCTTGCCGTGCTTGCCGGGTTTGCCTGGCTCGGCCCGGCTGGTGCGGCTGTGTTCGGTATGGCGACGCTGCTGACCTGGCGTATGGCGTGGGAGCGCCGTCGGGAGCGGGCGCGGCTGGCGACGGCGCGGCGTGGTGCGGCCGCGCTGCGCACGCTGGTCGGCAGGCTCCGTGCCGGAGTACATCCCGCGACGGCGGTGTTCGACGCCGCGGAGGATGCGGGTGGGCAGGACACCCCGGAAGGGTCGGCGCTGCATGCCATGGCTGCCCATACCCGGCTGGGTGGGGAAGCCGGGACGGTGGTTCCCGGCGCGGCGAATGGTGACGGTGCGGCCAGCAGGCCGCTGCTGCGGATCGCCCGCGCGTGGTCGCTGGCCGAGCGCTCCGGCGTGCCGCTGGCCGAGGCGCTGGACGCGGTACGCGGGGACCTCGAAGCCGCCGCCCGGCTTGCCGGGCAGCGATCGGCGAGGATGGCGGGGCCGAGGGCGAGTGTGCTGGTACTGGTCGCGCTGCCGGTGCTCGGCATCGCCCTCGGCGAGCTCATGGGCGCTGGCCCGGTCGCGGTGCTCGCTATGACCGGGCACGGTCAGGTCCTGCTGTTGTTGGGCGGTGTGCTGCTGTGCGCGGGCACGATGTGGAGCGCCCGGCTGACCCGGCAGGACGTGCCGGTATGAGCGCGGTCACTGTCGCGATGATCGCAGCGGGCGTGCTCGTGATGCCCTCTGGTGCCGTAGCGTCCGCTCGGGCCCGGGAGCTGCTGCCCCGGCCTCCGGCCGCGCGGCGCCGCGGGGTATCCGGCCGCGCCCGCACCGTGCTCGGTATCGCCGTACTCGCGAGCGTGCCGCTGGTGGTGTTCGGCGGTTGGTACGCGCTGTGCGCCGGGCTGCTGACCGCTGTGTTGGTCGCCGGGTGTCGCCGCCTGCTGGCGGGCTCGCTTGGCCGAGGCAGGAGCAGCATCGCCGATCGGCTGGACCTCGCCACGGGATGGGACCTGCTCGCCACGAGCCTGCGGGCGGGGCTGGCCGTCCCCGAAGCGATCGGTACGGCGGCCGAGGTGGTGCGCGGACCGGCGTCGAAGGCGCTGCGGGACACGGCGGAGCTGCTCGCGCTGGGGGCGGATCCCCGCGCCGCCTGGCAACCCGCGCTGTCCTGTCCGGACACCGCGGAGCTGGCGACGGCGGCGCGCCGGGCGGCCAGCTCGGGAACGGCGCTGGCGGGAACGGCCGTGGAGCTGGCCGGTCGCGTCCGGGGGGAGCTCGCCGACCGTGCCGAAGCCGACGCGCAGCGGGCCGGGGTACTGATCACGGCACCGCTCGGCCTGTGCTTCCTGCCCGCGTTCCTCTGCCTGGGGGTCGCGCCGGTGATCGCCGGCCTCGCCGGGGAGTTCATGGGGGTGTGAGGGCGGCCCGCGCACCGATCGCGGTGATGGGCCGTCGGGGTGCTCGACGGAGCACCGCTGGAGTGACACGGAATGGACCAAGCTGGCCCGATCATGGAGGTGACGTTTCATGCCGATGACCCTGAATGTTCCCGCGGCACCGATGCGGAACGAAACGACGACGGTTCGGCGCAGCTACCACCCGCCGTGCCTGCCGCGGCACCTGGTGCCGCGGCTGCGTCGGATGTGGGCAAGCGACGACGGGATGACGACCGCGGAGTACGCCATCGGCACCGTGGCCGCCGCTGCGTTCGCTGCCGTGCTCTACAGCGTGGTGACCGGTGATTCCGTCGTCGGCGGGCTCACGTCGTTGATCGAACGTGCCTTGTCGAGCGGGGTCTGACTCGCGATGGCGCGCCGAGGGGCGAGCCGGCGGGTGACGGTGCGGGCCGATGACCGTGGTGCGGTCACTGTCGAGGCGGCGATCGCGGTGCTGGTGCTGGTTGCGGTGCTGGTGGTGACCGTGGCGGGGATCGCGGCGGTGACCGACCAGCTGCGCTGTACCGATGCGGCGCGGGAGGCTGCCAGACTCGTCGCCCGCGGCGAACCGGAGCGGGTGGACCGGGCGGTGTCCCGTATCGCCCCTTCCGGCGCTCGGTGGGACGTGGATGTCGCCGCCGGGGAAGTCACGGTGACCGTCACGGCGCCGTCGGTGGGCGGTCTGTTGCCCGGGGTGAACGTCACCGCTGAGGCGTTCGCCGTCATCGAACCGGGAGCGGCGGGGGATGAGCGGTCGCGATGATCGCGGGTTCGCCACGGTGTGGGCAGCAGGTGCGGTGCTGGCGATACTGCTGGTCTACACGTTGTTGATGTCGCTGGGTGCCGCTACCGTCGCGCGGCACCGCGCCGCAGCGGTGGCGGATCTGGCCGCGCTGGCCGCTGCGGCGGATGCGACGAGCGGTACCGGTGCGGCCTGCGATGCGGCCGGGCGGGTTGCCGACCGGATGAGTGCCCGGCTGTACAGCTGTGAACTGCGCGAGTGGGATGCGGTCGTCGAGGTGCGTGTGCCACCACCGATGGTGCCCGGCGAGTTCGGTGCGGCGCGGGCGGTGGCGCGAGCAGGCCCCGTTGACGGCTGATCGATGGCTGTGAGCGGTAGATCGGAATTTGGTGCGGCCGTTCCACCACGTCGTTCATCGCCCATTGACAGCCGGTTACCGACCGCGCACTTCCGGCGACGCGCCGTCGTGTTGTTGACTTGGTCACAGCAACACAGCAGAACCGGTGAGTGCGATGCCGAACTCGGTTGACGTGAGCCGGTGCTGGCTGGCGGTGAGCCAGCTCACACGGTGCGGTGCTGGTCGGGGAGTGATCAGCACCGAACCCACTATCAGATGGAGGCGGGAGTAGGAGATGTTGGACACTGTTGGGTGGCGAGACGCGTTCCGTATCGAGTTGCGTGCCGCCGCGATCGGGTTGGCCTCGAGGGGGTGGCCCGTCGTCCCCGGTACCTACCGGGGGGCCTCGACCGAGGGCAGCCCGGTGCCCGTACGGGCAGGTTGGGTGGAGCGCCACGAGCCCCACCCTCAGCGCATCGCGGGATGGTGGGCGACCCACCCGTACAGCGTGCTCGTGGCGACCGGGAGCGTCGTGGATGCCGTCGAGGTCGACGACGAGCTGGGCCGGATGGCGGCCACGCTACTTCGTGCCGCCGAGCGGCCGGCACCGATCATGTCGATGCCGAACGGCAAGTGGCTGTATCTCACCGAAGCGGGTCGCCCGGTTCCCGACGAGCTCGCCGAGCGTGCCGGGGTGCGATGGCACGGCGAGGGCAGCTTCGTGCCCGTTCCGCCGACCCCGTTCGAGCACGGAGTCGTGCACTGGCGGGTCAAGCCCGAGATCTGGGAGTGGAAGTTGCCGCACCCGGCTGCCGTGCACGGAATCCTCGTCCGTGCCCTGCGGGCGGTCACGACCGGCGTGACCGAGCTCGCGGAGGATACCTCTCACCCCGTGGGTACCTCCGCAGCATAGGGGCAGGTGAGACCGTTGTACCGGCATCGTTCACCGCGCGGAGGGTGTGGTGGGGGATCGCTCCCTCATCCCTCACGTACCGCCGATCCCCTCCTCGCGGGTGGCCCCGAGAACGATGTCGAGTACGGTCACCGCCCCGGCCTTGTCCAGCGGTTCGTTGCCATTACCGCATTTCGGCGACTGAACGCAGGACGGGCATCCGGCCGAGCACTCGCAGGAGACGATCGCCTCCCGCGTAGCGGCCAACCACGGGATGAGAGTGGCGTAACCACGGTCGGCGAATCCCGCGCCCCCGGGATGCCCATCGTGCACGAACACCGTTGCCTCCCCGGTGTCCTCGTGCAGTGCCGTGGACACGCCGCCGACATCCCACCGGTCGCAGGTGGCGAACAGCGGTAGTAGGCCGATCGCCGCGTGCTCGGCTGCATGCAGGGCACCGGGGAGGCGCTCCGGATCCAACCGAGCGCCCCCCGGTGCCCTGCCGTTCAGCAGCTCCTCGCTGATCGAGTACCAGACCGCGCGGGTGGTTAATCGCTGCGGCGGTAGGTCGAGGGGGACCTGATCGATGACCTCGCCGCTCGGCAGCTTCCGCAGGTAGCCGACAACCTGCTCGGTGACCGTGACAGTGCCCAGCGCCATGCGGATACCGCCCGCGTCGAGCTGCCGTTCCACCTCCAGCACGGCGATATCCGTGGTCTGACGTGCCGTCGTGTTCCACTCCGGGTCCTCGTGGTGCACGAAGGCCACGTGGTGGTCCAGGTCCAGCTCGTCGACCACGTAGGACGTTCCCTGGTGCAGATACACGGCGCCGGGATGTACCGTGGCACACGCGGTAGCGGGGTCCACAGTGCCCAGAATGCGGGCGGTTTCCCCCTCGACCACGGTGATCTGCTCACCTCCGGTGCCCCGGATCGCCACCTCCTCGTGCGGGTGGCGCAGCGACGTCCAGTACCAGCCGCTCGCCCGGCGCCGCAGCGTGCCGCAGGAGGCGAGCGAGTCCAGTAGCGTCCTGGCTCCCCTGCCGAATCGGTCCAGTTCACCGGCGCGTAGCGGTAGCTCAGCCGCCGCGCAGACCAGGTGCGGGGCCAGTACGTTGGGGTTGCCGGGATCGAGCACGGTCGCCTCGAACGGCTGGTCCAGTATCGCCGACGGATTGTGGACGAGGTAGGTGTCGAGTGGATCGTCCCTGGCGATGAACACCACGAGCGATTCAGCGCCCGCCCTGCCCGCACGCCCCGCCTGCTGCCAGAACGACGCCAGTGTTCCCGGGTAGCCCGCCAGCACCACTGCGTCCAGGCCGGCGATGTCCACGCCGAGTTCCAGCGCGTTCGTGGTCGCCACCCCGCGCAGCCGCCCGTCGAGGAGATCGCGTTCCAGCGCGCGCCGTTCCTCGCTGAGCAGGCCCGCTCGGTAGACGGCGACCTGCGCCGCGAGGTCCTGGTCTACTTCGGACAGATAACGCGCCGCCGTGAGGGCGGTCAGCTCGGCCCCGCGTCGTGACCGCACGAACGCCAGGGTTCGCGCTCCCTCGGTGACGAGGTCCGCCAGCACGCGCGCGGCTTCGGCGCCAGCCGAACGCCGCACCGGGGCGCCGTTCTCCCCGGTGACCTCCGGTCGCAGCGGGGGCTCCCACAGCGCCACAGTACGCGCGCCGTGGGGTGAAGCGTCCTCGGTGACCGCCGTGCAGTCCAGTCCGGTCAACCGTGTCGCGAACTCCGCGGGCTCGGCCATCGTCGCCGAGGCCAGCACGAGCACGGGTCGCGCGCCGTAGTGCTCCGCGATCCGGTACAGCCTGCGCAGCAGCAGCGCCACGTGTGAACCGAAGACACCCCGATAGCTGTGACACTCGTCGATCACGATGTAACGCAGGTCACGCAGCAGCCGCTGCCAGCGGCTGTGCCTGGCGAGGATGCCGAAATGCAGCATGTCGGGGTTGGTGAACACCCAGTTGGCGTGTGTGCGGACCCAGTCGCGTTCGGCCGTGGGGGTGTCACCGTCGTAGGTCGCCGCGCGGATGCCGGGTAGCTGCAGCTCGGTGACGCCGCGGACCTGGTCGGCGGCCAGCGCCTTGGTCGGTGCCAGGTACAGCGCGGTGGCGCCGGTAGCGGAGTGCGCGCCGGTGGCGGTGGCGGCAGAGCGTTGCCTCGCGCCGCCGTTGCCGGTCTCGTGCGCGTTCGCCGTGTAGAGCGCCGAGAGCACCGGCAACCGGTAGCCGAAGGACTTCCCGGAGGCGGTACCGGTCGACAGCACCACGTGCTGGCCGGACCAGGCGGTGTCGGCGGCCAGTCGCTGGTGTGACCAGGGGAAACGGATCCCGGTGCCGGCCAGTGCGGTGACCACGTCGTCGGGTGCCCACGCTGGCCAATCCGCGGTCGAACCGTCCCGCGCGGGTAGCACGGTGTGGTGGGTGACGGGACACTCCTGCGGGGCCAGCCCGGACAGGATGCGCTCAAGCAACTGTCCAGCTTGGCCTGGCATCTCCTCGTGCGCTGCCTCTCCCACGCCGGTTGCGGTGCGGCGCCGACCGCCCTTGCCTACTCCCGGCTACCCAGTATGCACCCGGGAGGGTTCCGGCCAGCTTGGCGGCGGTGTGAGCGGACCCACAATACGGTCGGCGCCTTCGGACCAATAGACTCCGCCCACATCACCCGTGTGATACAGGTCCCACGTCAGTGGCGGCGCAGGTTTGGGTTGTCGCCCTCGGCGCTGGCGACAGGCGAGATGTGGACGATGAACAGGAGGACGAATGTCCCGGCTATTCCTCGCGGACAGTCCGGAGCTGTCCGGAGGTGACTACGGCATCGTAGCCGTGGTCGCCGTGATCGCCCTTGCTGCGCTGGCCGTTGGTTACGGCCTGCTGCGCGAGGTGCTGGCCTCCGGCCAGGGCACCGAGCGCATGCAGGAGATCGCCAGGGCCGTGCAGGAAGGTGCTGCCGCATACCTCAACAGGCAGCGCAACACCCTCGCCATCTTCGGTGCGGTGGTGTTCGTGCTGTTGTTCTTCCTTCCCGCCGACGATTGGGCGGAACGGATCGGCCGTTCGATCTTCTTCCTCGTGGGAGCCGCGTTCTCCTTCGCGATCGGCTACCTGGGCATGTGGCTTGCCACGCGAACGAACGTGCGCGTGGCGGCTGCGGCCCGCGAGGGAGCGAACCGCCAACAGGCGCTGCGCATCGCCTTCCGCACCGGTGGCGTGGCTGGCATGTTCACCATCGGGCTGGGCCTGTTCGGCGCCGCGATGGTGGTTCTGGTTTACGCGGGCGATGCCCCGAAGGTGCTGGAGGGCTTCGGGCTCGGTGCCGCCTTGCTGGCCATGTTCATGCGTGTCGGTGGCGGTATCTTCACCAAGGCGGCGGATGTCGGTGCCGACCTGGTCGGCAAGATCGAGCAGAACATTCCCGAGGACGACCCCCGAAATGCCGCGACCATCGCCGACAACGTCGGCGACAACGTCGGCGACTGCGCGGGTATGGCCGCCGACCTCTTCGAGTCCTACGCGGTGACCCTGGTCGCCGCGCTGATCCTGGGAAGCTTCGCGTTCGGTGCCGAGGCCGCCGGGATGACGTTCCCGCTGATCGTGCCCGCCATCGGTGTGGTCACCGCGGTGATCGGCGTGTATATCACCCGCGTGCGCGGGTCGGAATCCGGCCTGCGGGCCATCAACCGTTCGTTCTACCTGTCCGGGGCGATCTCCGCGGTGCTGTCGGTGGCCGCCGCGTTCATCTTCCTGCCCGCCGAGTTCGACGACCCGGAAACCACCGCCAACCCGGCGTTGGTGGCCAGCGCGGCTGTGATCATCGGTATCGTGCTCGCGGGTGTGATCATGTGGCTGACCGGCTACTTCACCGCGCCCGAGCGCAAGCCGGTGCAGGATGTGGCCAAGACCGGTGGCACCGGCCCCGCCACCGTGATCCTGTCGGGCCTGTCCGTCGGCTTCGAGTCGGCGGTCTACACCGCGCTGGTCGTCGCCGCCGCGGTGTACGGTGCTTTCCTGCTCACCGGCTCGGTGTTGATCGCGCTGTTCCTGGTCGCGCTGGTCGGGACCGGGCTGTTGACCACCGTCGGCGTCACCGTCGCCATGGACACCTTCGGGCCGGTGGCCGACAACGCCCAGGGCATCGCCGAGATGTCCGGTGACATCCAGGGCGAGGGCGCGCAGGTGCTCGCTGAGCTGGACTCGGTCGGCAACACCACCAAGGCGGTGACCAAGGGCATCGCGATCTCCACAGCCGTGCTCGCGGCGACCGCGTTGTTCGGCTCGTACATGACCTCGATCCGGGACCGGGTCGCCGAGATGGGGCTGGCCCCCGGCGAGCTGCCGAACTCGTTCAACGTCGAGATCGTCAGCCCGAACACGCTGGTCGGCGTGATCATCGGCGCCTCCGTGGTGTTCCTGTTCACCGGTCTGGCGATCAACGCGGTCTCGCGTGCGGCGGGAGCGGTGGTCCAGGAGGTGCGGCGGCAGTTCCGCAGCATTCCCGGGATCATGGAGGGCACAAGCAAGCCCGAGTACGGCCGGGTGGTCGACATCGTCACCAGGGACTCGCTGCGGGAGCTGGCCACGCCTGGGCTGTTGGCCATCTTCGCCCCGATCGCGGTCGGATTCGGCCTCGGCACCGGAGCGCTCGCCGGGTATCTGGGCGGTGCCATCACGGCGGGCGTGTTGATGGCGGTGTTCCTCGCCAACTCCGGCGGCGCCTGGGACAACGCCAAGAAGCTCGTCGAGGACGGCAACTACGGCGGTAAGGGCTCCGAGGCGCACGCGGCGACCGTGATCGGTGACACGGTCGGTGATCCGTTCAAGGACACCGCGGGACCGGCGATCAACCCGCTGCTGAAGGTCATGAACCTGGTCTCGCTGCTGATTGCGCCCGCCGTGGTGCAGTTCAGCGTGGGCCCGGATGCCTCCGACCCGATTCGCATCACGATCGCGCTGATCGCTGTCGCGATCATCGTGACGGCGATCGTGGTCGCCAAGCGGCGCGCTGGTTCGATCTCCGACAGCCCGGCGCAGGAGGAGGCACGCTCCTCGTAGCAGGCAACCCGCGACTGGCCCCATCTCGCTCGAGGCGCGAGATGGGGCCAGTTGTATTAGGGTGAGCGACTACGAGTCGCCGTCGGGGAGCTGCGAGGAGTGCGGTTATGCGGCAGCGTACAACTGTGACGGCCGTGATCGTCTGCGTGGCCGTGCTCGCCGGGTGCGGTCAGGGCACGGCGGAACGCGACGCCGACACCGCTGTCGGTCCCCCGGAGTCAGCGACCGACGGCGGCCACGAGCCCGCGGTGGTGTGGGCGGAGGAGTATTGCAGCGCGGCACTCGGGCTGGTGGAGGTCGTTTCCCGGGCACCGAAGGTCGACCCGAGCTCCCCTGAGCGTGCCTCGGAGACCTCGATGAACATGCTCGCCCAGGTCAGTGGCGGACTGGACGAGCTCGTCGCGGAGCTCGACGATCTCGAACCGTCGCCGATTCCGGGCGGGGACGAGGCCGCCGACAAGGCCAAGGACGCCTTCCAGGAGCTCCATGACCGCTCGGAGGTCGCCAGGGAACGGCTGGATGAGGTGCGACGGGGTGAACCGGGCGCCGAGGAGACCAGGAACGCGCTGGAGGTCACCACCTCGGTCCTCGACGAGGTGGGCGAGGTGAACCTGCTCGGCGGGATGGAGCGCGTACCCGAGTTCGCCGAGGCCAGCCGGTCGGCGGAGTCCTGCGGTGAGTTCATGGCCTCCGGTTCGAAACCGAGCATCGATCCCGGCCGTGATTAGCGACCGGCCACTCACCCGATCCGGCGGGAACGAGGCCACGACAAACCTCGAACGCGTGTTCTACACTGTGGGGCGTGGCACAGCTGACGTTCTTCTCCGCCGAGGCGAGCGCCCCCGCCGTCACCGATCTCGCCGGGCTGCTGTGCGGTTCGGGGCAGATCGCCTGCTTCGCGGATACGGCGGCTCGACTGTCGGTGGTGGTTGCCGAGCAGTGGCGGGCCGAGGCGCTGCTCGCCGAGTGCGGTGCCAGGGGCGTCGATGCGCAGGTGACCGCCGCCGAGGACGGCTTGCCGTGCGTGCGAACCGCGTTCCGTGCCGACCTGTTGCCGCTGGCGCGTGCGTGGACCCGGGGAGCGGTCAAGGCGGTGCCGGGGGATCTCGCGCTTGACGGGGCGATGCTCCGGTTGTGGATGTTGGCGTGCGGTTGGCCGTCTGGCAAGCGCGGTGGCAGGGGTTACCTGCTGCAGCTCGACACGCGCGCTACGGGAACCCACCGGCCGTTGCTCAGCAGGTTAAGCGCGATGGGGTTGACATCTGCCGCGTATTCGTCAAACCTGCTGGGAGCCCGGTCCGGCGGCCCGGCGGTCCGGATCGAGGGAGTCCGGCGGATGCGCAGGCTCGCCGAGCTGATCGGTCCCGCACCGCCGGGTGCCCAGGGCCAGTGGCCGGCGCCTGCCCGCGCCGTGGCAGCCTCGTAGGCCGTAGGACTCCGGCGCGGTGCCCGGGACGGTGCTTCACGCGGCCCGTGAGGGCGGGTCGTGACGGTCAGATCACACCACCCTGCCGAGGTGCGCGACCCGTTGTGCATGCTAGTGGTGGAACACGGGGTGGGGTGCTGTTCGTTCTGCCACCCTGAGCGAGTACGTACCGCTCGGTACAGGTTCACCCTGGGAGATCGTGCCGGGGACCCTTGCTGAGCGACGAAGAAGCGGAGGCTGCCGAGCAGTGGCTGGATCGACAGGGAGCAAGCGCGGCGGTCGCGCCGCATCGGGCGGGGCGTCGCGTCGCAGGCTGGTGATCGTCGAGTCGCCTGCCAAAGCTCGCAAGATCGCTTCTTACCTCGGCGGCGAGTACGTCGTCGAGTCGTCGAAGGGGCACATCAGGGATCTGCCGAGGGGGGCATCGGACGTACCCGCGAAGTACAAGGGTGAGCCGTGGGCGCGGCTGGGCGTGAACGTCGACAACGACTTCGAACCGCTCTACGTCGTCACTCCGGACAAGAAGCCGACCGTCAACGAGCTCAAGCAGTTGCTGGCCGACGTCGACGAGCTCTATCTCGCCACTGATGGTGACCGCGAAGGCGAGGCCATCGCGTGGCACCTACTCGAGGCCCTCAAACCGAAGGTGCCGGTGCGCCGGATGGTGTTCCACGAGATCACCGAGCCCGCCATCCGCGCGGCCGCGGAGAACCCCCGAGAGCTGGACTCGAACCTGGTCGACGCGCAGGAAACCCGGCGGATCCTCGACCGGTTGTACGGCTACGAGGTCTCGCCGGTGCTGTGGAAGAAGGTCATGCCGAAGCTGTCGGCCGGCCGGGTGCAATCGGTGGCGACCAGGGTGGTTGTCCAGCGGGAGCGAGAGCGCATCCGATTCACCTCCGCGAGCTACTGGGACATCGCGGCCACCATGAACGCCGGTGAGGGTGACAGCGCTGACGGCAACGGTGCGGGTACGTTTCCCGCGCGGCTGGTGTCGGTGGACGGGGCCCGGTTGGCGACCGGGAAGGATTTCGGCCCGGACGGCAGGCTGAAGGAGTCCGCGACGGCAGGCGCCGAGACGCGGGTGCTCGATGAGGCCGAAGCCACCCGGTTGGCGGAGGCGCTCACCGGCCAGGACTTCACGGTCAGCAGCGTCGAGTCGAAGCCGTACACCCGCAAGCCGTACGCCCCGTTCATGACCTCCACGTTGCAGCAGGAGGCCAGCAGGAAACTGCGGTTCGCGGCGGACCGCACGATGCGGGCCGCCCAGCGGCTCTACGAGAACGGTTACATCACCTACATGCGGACCGACTCGACGACGCTGTCGGAAACCGCGATCAACGCCGCACGGCAGCAGGCGACCGAGCTGTACGGTGCCGAGTACCTGTCGCCGAAGCCGCGCCAGTACACCCGCACGGTGAAAAACGCCCAGGAGGCGCACGAGGCGATCCGCCCGGCGGGTGAGACGTTCCGCACCCCGGGACAGGTCGCGGGCGAGCTGGAGACCGACGACTTCCGGCTCTACGAGCTGATCTGGCAGCGCACCATCGCCTCGCAGATGGCGGACGCCAAGGGAACCACGATGTCGGTGCGGATCACTGGCGTCGCCGCAGGCACCGGTGAGGAGTGCGTCTTCTCAGCCACCGGCCGCACCATCACCTTCGCCGGGTTCCTCCGCGCCTACGTCGAGGCGGTGGACAGCGAGGCAGGCGGCGAGGCCGATGACGCCGAGCGCAGGCTGCCGCACCTCGAGCGGGACCAGCGGGTGCGGTCGATCGCGCTGCAGCCGGACGGGCACACCACCAACCCCCCGCCGCGCTACACGGAGGCGAGTCTGGTCAAGGCGCTCGAGGAGCTGGGCATCGGCAGGCCGTCCACCTACGCCTCGATCATCAACACCATTCAGGCGCGGGGCTATGTGTGGAAGAAGGGCTCCGCGCTGGTGCCCTCCTGGTTGGCGTTCTCCGTGGTCGGCTTGCTTGAGCAGCACTTCGAGCGGTTGGTCGACTACGACTTCACCGCGGCCATGGAGGACGAACTCGACGCTATCGCCGCGGGCAACCAGGACCGGACACGCTGGCTGTCCGGTTTCTACTTCGGTGGCGACGTCGGGCCGGAGGGTTCGGTCGGCCGCTCGGGCGGGTTGAAGAAGCTGGTCGGCAGCGGCGTGGAGGATATCGACGCGCGGGAGATCAATTCGATCCCGATGTACACCGACGACTCCGGCACCACGGTGTACGTGCGGGTGGGTCGCTACGGGCCGTACTTGGAGCGGGAAGTCGACGGCGGCTCGCAACGTGCGAACCTGCCCGAGGACCTACCGCCGGACGAGCTGACTCCGGAGGTGGCCGAGAAGCTGTTCGCCACCCCGGTCGAGGGCAGGGTGCTGGGCACTGACCCGGAAACCGGCCACGAGATCGTGGCCAAGGACGGGCGGTTCGGCCCGTACGTCACGGAGATCCTGCCGGACGATGCCACGGCGACGGACAGCAACAGCAGCAGCGGGAGCAACGGGAAGGCGAAGAAGGGCGGCAAGTCCAGCAAGCCCAAGCCGCGCACCGCGTCACTGTTGAAGTCGATGTCGCTGGATACGGTCACGTTGGAGGATGCGCTCAAGCTGCTCTCGCTGCCGAGGGTGGTCGGGGTCGATCCGGAGTCCGGCGAGGAGATCACGGCGCAGAACGGGCGGTACGGCCCGTACCTGAAGCGCGGCACCGATTCCCGGTCGCTGGAAACCGAGGAACAGATCTTCACCGTCACGCTGGACGAGGCGTTGAAAATCTTCGCGGAGCCGAAGCGCCGGGGCAGGCAAGCTGCCGCGAAGGCTCCGCTTAAGGAGCTGAGCAACGACCCCGAGACCGGCAAGCCGATGGTGGTCAAGGACGGGAGGTTCGGCCCGTACGTGACCGACGGGGAGTACAACGCCTCGCTGCGCAAGGGTGACACCGTCGAGGAGCTCACCGACGAGCGCGCCGCTGAGCTGCTCGCGGAGAAGCGGGCGAAAGGACCCGCGCCGAAGAAGCGCCGCTCCACCGCGAAATCGAAGTGACTCTCCCTACTAGAGGAGTGCGCGACTACCGAGCGTGACGGTTCTTGCGGATTTTCGCTCGCATGCATTACTGACTGTGGCGGCGAGGCTGGATACCCTGAGCTGCGGACGTTCCCGAGCGGGTCAGATCCGACAACACGTATCAGTGGGAGTGAGAGGGTATGCGGCCACGGTCGAACACCGTCGACGGCACCCAGGCACCATCACCCGAACCCATGTATCCCGACCCGCTGGCCGGGTTGATCACTGGGGAGAGTACGCGTGCTTCGGTACCGGGAACCGACAGCGACAGCTTCGACGCACCTGCTCGCCGGCGAATCGAGTCAGACCCCGACAGGGTCGCGGACTTCATCAAGGCAGCGCTCGAGGACGATCCCGCGGGGCAGGGCGATGGCGGGGCCGGAGCGACGGGCTCACGGCAGGATTCCGGAGACAGCGACTCCGCCGGTGACGGGAACGCGCACCGCCTGATGGCGGGAGCGACCTCGCAGGCACGGCGGGTGTTCACCGACGGGCAGGCCAAGACCTCGGCTGGGGTGGCTGTGGCGGTCATCATGCTGCTGCTGTTCGTGATCATCGCCGTGTCGCTGCTGGCCACCGTGGCGGGAATGGTGTCGCCGTAGGCCTCGGACGGCATTCGCTCGATCTCCGGTACACCTCGCGTAGATCGAACATTCCCGACGCGACGCGGCACTAGTCGGCAACGGCGTCGAGCTCGTTGAGCAAGCCACGCACTCGCGCCTCGATCTCGTCCCGGATCTTTCGGACCACCTCCAGCGGCTGACCTGCCGGGTCGTCAAGTGGCCAATCGAGGTAGCGTGTGCCCGGATAGACCGGGCACGCATCACCGCACCCCATCGTGATCACTACGTCGGACGCCTCAACCGAGTCGGATGTGAGCTGCTGGGGCTGGGCGCGAGTGATATCGATACCGAGCTCGGACATCGCGTGACAGACGAGTGGGTTGACCTCTCCGGCTGGCGCCGTACCCGCGGAGCGCACCGCGACCCTTCCTCTCCCGTGATGCTCTAGCAACGCGGCTGCCATCTGGGAACGACCCGCGTTGTGTACGCACACGAACAGCACTTTCGGTGTCGTCTCCACGGCGCTTCCTCCTTGTCACAGAGCTCAGCCGGGTCCCGCGTCGGCCCGAGTGAAGTAGCGCTGGACTCGCAGGGAGACGTATACCAGTCCAACCAATACCGGAACTTCGATCAGCGGCCCGACAGCCCCGGCGAGCGCCTGCCCTGAAGTGACGCCGAACGTCGCGATGGACACCGCGATCGCCAGTTCGAAGTTGTTGCCTGCCGCGGTGAACGTCAACGCCACAGCCCTGCTGTACGGCATCCGCAGTATCCAACCCAACGCCAACGAGCCGAGCCACATCAATCCGAAGTAGACCAGGAGCGGGATGGCGATCCGGGCGACATCCTGCGGAGCGCTCAGCACCGAGTACGCGATGTCCCACACGGCCACATCGAGCCCGGACTGCTCGAGTCCGAGCCACCCCGGTAGCAACCACAAGTAGAGCCACCCCAGTGCGGCGAAGGCCACCACTTGGAAAAGGGAGTTCAGCGCGACCAGGACGGGCAGCGGCTTCGCGATCACCTCGTGCGAGGTCGTTCCAGATGATCACCATCGCGATACACCGGGCGAGCCCGACGATGATCAGGCCGGCGCGGTACTCGGGCAGGTCCGGTAGGAAGATCCACGCTAGGGCGAACATCACTGCCGGACCCACGACCCAGTTCAGCACCAGCGATGTCACCAGTAGCCGCTTGTCCTCGGTGACAGTGTCCAACCGGTCATAGCGCACCTTCGCCAGGACCGGGTACATCATCACCAACAGCCCCAGCGCGATCGGTAGCGAGATCCCGTCGATCTGGATCGCGTCGAGCGCCGGTCCCAATCCAGGTATCCAGCTGCCTGCCAGCAGCCCGCCTGCCATCGCGGCCCCGATCCACAATGGCAGATAACGGTCTAGTGCGGACAGACCTGTGACGACAGGAGACCGGGCGCGATCAGCGATGCGCACCTCAGTCATGCCCGCACGGCGCTGCTATCAGCGGGTCGCAACACGCAGGACAACTGGCCGAGCACATCTGACCGCACCCGGTAGTAGATCCACGTCCCGCGCCGTTCGCCTTCGATCAACCCCGCTTCACGGAGTACCTTCAGGTGATGCGAGATGGTTGGCCCAGAGACCTCGAACGCCCCGGTGAGCTCACACACGCACGCCTCGCCGCCCGCGTGTGCGGCGATCAGCGACAGCAAGCGCAGCCTCGCGGGTTCCGCCAGAGCCTTGAACACGCCCGCGAGCTGCTCGGCTTCCCGCTGGTCGAGCGGCTCCCCTGCCAGTGGCGATCCGCATGACTCGTACGACGGATCTTGATTAGGCATACGTCTAAATTGACAGATATCGAAATAAGGTGCAAGGTCTGGACCTGGACGTGAACGAGTGATACGGCACACCGATGACGGCGCACGACATCGAGCGCGGCCACCCTTGCCTGCCTGTCGAGTGGCTGATCGCCAGGGCTTCAC
Source organism: Haloechinothrix sp. LS1_15 (assembly GCF_033042135.1). Taxonomy (NCBI): domain Bacteria; kingdom Bacillati; phylum Actinomycetota; class Actinomycetes; order Pseudonocardiales; family Pseudonocardiaceae; genus Haloechinothrix; species Haloechinothrix sp. LS1_15. The sequence continues at coordinate 543,433 of NZ_WBXM01000001.1, forward strand.
GCGGCGCGATGGCATCGCTGACCACCGTCGCAGGGACGGTATCCTGGCAGCCTTTCTCGCCACTCTTCGCCCCTTCCCGGCACCGCTGACGTTACGCTGACGCTGGCATGTGTCGGCACCCGCGTCGGGGTGCGGGGACGGGTGAATCGAGGTGGCGCTTATCGGTGGTGACACGCTCCTGGACGGGGGCGCCGCCCCGCCGTCCAGCTCGATCGTCTACCGCGCTCGCCGGGTGCTGGGGATCAAGCCTTTCCGCAGGCTCTGGGGTGTGACCTTCCTGTGCAGCACGGCGGACTGGCTGACGCTGCTCGGCCTCACCGGCTACGTCACTAAGCTGACCGACAGCTACATGGCTCAGAACTTCGCGTTCACCGGTGTGGTGCTGACGCTGCTGTTGCCCGGCTTGCTGTTCGCCCCGCTCGGTGGGCTGCTCGCGGACCGGTTCGACCGGCGCAAGATTATGGTCGCCGCCGATGTGGCGCGCTGCGGGTTGCTGCTGTCCATCGCTGTGGTCGGTGAGCCGCTGTGGCTGTTCATCGGGAGCTTCCTCGTCGGGTTCTGCGCCATGCTGTGGATCCCCTCGAAGGACGCCGCGGTGCCGAACCTGCTGCGACGCCCCGATCAGGTGGAGACGGCCAACCAGCTCAACCTGGTGATGACCTACGGGGTCGCGGTGGTCAGCGGCGCCGGGTTGTACGCGGTCATCACCGGGTTCGGCCCCGCGTTGAACCTGCCGGAGACCATGCTGGGGCAGCTGGGACTCGCCCAGGTGATTCTGGTGCTGAACGCGGCGCTGTTCTTGGGCAGCGCGGTACTGGTGGCGACACGCATCCCGGAGCTGTCGCTACGAAACGTCCATCCGGTAGACGGGTGCCACCGGCTGCGGCAGCAGGACAGCGAGGGTTCGGCGCGGCGCGGGCCGCTGGCGATGGTGCTCGAGGGGTTCCGGTACGTGCGCGACACTCGGCTGGTACGCGGGCTGCTGATCGGCATGCTCGGCGCGTTCGCCGCAGGCGGGGCGGTGATCGGGTCCTCGAACGCCTACGCCAACAGCCTGCTGGCCGGGGATGCCGCTTTCGGGTTGCTGTTCGTGGCGGTGTTCACCGGCATGGCGTTGGGAATGACCACGACACCGAGGCTGGCCCGGCGGTTACCGCACGATCGGCTGTTCGGTACCGCCATCGTGTGCGCGGGCCTGGTGCTCATCGTGGTGGCGCTGTCCCCGCACGTGCTCGTGTCGCTCGTCGCCGTGGCGCTGGTGGGTGCCTGTGCCGGTGCCGCGTTCCTGACCGGGGTCACCATCATCGGGACCCGGATCGACGACAGCATCCGCGGCCGAATCAACGCGCTGTACCAGTCCCTGATGAAGATCGTGCTCGGCGGCACGATGGCGGTGGTCCCGCTGCTGATCGGCCTGACACGGCCCCGGACGGTGACGCTTTTCGACACCGTCGTCGTGATCGACGGGACGCGGCCGGTGCTGCTGGGTGGTGGTGTGCTGGCCATCCTGGTTGGCGTGCTGGCCTACCGGCTGATGGACGCGCGGCGCAGCGTGCCGATTCTGAGTGACCTGCGCAACGCGCTGCGTCGTAATCCGCGCCGGGTCAACGGGGTCCTGATCGCGCTGGAGGGAACCACGACGACCGATACCCACACCCAGGCCGCAGCACTGGCCGGACACCTTGCCCGTCTGCCGCGGCCGGTGCGGTTGGCCGCCGATCCTGCGTTGGACGAGGGCAGGCTCGCCTCGTTGCTCGCCGCGGCCGACCTGCACGGGGCGCGGGCGCGGGCGCTCGCCGCGGCGGCGGTACGGGCCGACGTGGTGGAGCGGGAGGTCCGGCCCGCCCTGGACGACGGCGCGGTGGTCGTGATGGAGCGTTTCGCGGACTCGCCGATGGCGAGACTGTCGGTAGCGGCCGGGATGGACGACGCGGAGCTGGAAGGGCTGGCGGACTGGGCTACCGGCAGCCTCCGCCCCGACCTGACGGTGCTGTTGGACGCCAGGCCGAGATTGCGCCAGGACCGGCACGAGGGTCTCGATACGCAGCGGGAATGGCGGCTCGACGGGCTGTTCACCGAGATGACCACTTCGGAAACGGGTCGCTATATCGTGGTGGACGCCGACGGTGACGACGACGAGGTGGCCGAGCGGGTACGGATCGCCGTGGAAGCGGGTCTGGTGGAACGCGGGTTGCTGTCGCCGTCACCCGTGCGACGCGAGGTGGAGGTTGGGTGAGCATGCAGGACCGGAGCGTGTGGTCGGAACTGGTCGGGCAGGAGCCCGCGATCGAGACGCTGTCGGCCGCTGCCACGCGGAGCGAGGCGATGACCCACGCGTGGCTGTTCACCGGCCCGCCGGGGTCGGGCCGGTCGGTGGCTGCGCGGACGTTCGCCGCAGCGTTGCAGTGCGCGGTGGGCACCGGCTGTGGGCAGTGCGGCGGGTGTACCACGGCGCTGGCCGGTACGCACGCTGATGTGCATGTGGTGGAGCCGGAAGGACTGTCGATCCCGGTGGCCGAGATGCGGGCGCTGGTGCAGACGGCCGCCCGCCACCCCGCCACGGGGCGCTGGCAGGTCGTGATCATCGCCGATGCCGACCGGCTCACGGAAGGAGCGTCGAACGCGCTGCTCAAGGCGGTGGAGGAGCCGCCGGAGCGTACCGTCTTCCTGCTGTGCGCTCCCTCGGACCACCCGGAGGACGTCTCGATCACCATCCGTTCCCGGTGCCGCGTGGTGGCGCTGCGCACGCCGCCGCGCGAGGCGATCGCGCGGGTGTTGGTGCAGCGGGATGGCATCACCACGAGCGACGCGGAGTGGGCCGCTTCGGTTTGCGGGGGGCACGTCGGTAGAGCGCGCCGGTTGGCCACCGACCCCGATGCGCGGCAGCGCAGGGCGGATGTGCTGCGCCTTCCAGTGCAGGCGCAGCGGCTGACGGACGCGTTCGACTGCGCCGAGGTGCTGCTGCGCGCCGCGGAGACCGACGCCGAGGAGGAGAGCAAGGCGCGCGACGAGCCGGAGAAGGACGAGCTGCGGACCGCGATGGGCGCCGACGGCAGCGGTAAGGGCACCGCTTCGGCGAAACGCGCCGCGGACGCGGCGGTCAAACAGCTGGAGAAGCGGCAGAAGATGCGGGCGACGCGGACGCAGCGGGACACGCTCGACCTCGCGCTGGTGGACCTCGCGGGTTTCTACCGGGATGTGCTGGTGACCACCGCCGCGCGGGGTTCCGGCGGCGCCTCGCTGAACCACCCCGACCACACCGAGCAGATCGTCGAGGCTGCTCGGCGGTGGCAGCCCGAGGTGACGCTTCGTAAGCTCGAAGCCGTGCTGACCTGCCGGGACGCGCTTCGCTGGAACGTCAAACCCCGCATCGCGGTTGAGGCGATGGCAGCCGAGCTGGTCAACGGCTAACCTTCCTCATCCCTGGGATACGGCACCGGTTTCGGGCGCGCACCGCGCCTGGCGGTGGCCATCACCACCAACGCCACCCCTGCCAGCAGAACGGCCGCACCTGCCAGTGCGATCGGGCGCGTGGCGTAGGCGGAGCCGCTCAGTTCGGCCGCCGGTTGGTCCGGTACGGCGGCCGGGTCGGTCGGCCCGCACACGACCCCGCCGGTGGGCGTATACGCGCTCGCGACCTGCTCTCCGACGGTGAACTGGGCCAGCGCCGACGGCGGCTCCACGTCGAGCTCGGCGAGCGCCTCGGCGAGCGCTTCGGTGGGTAACAGCTGCACCTCCAGCAGCCGTGCCGAGGCACCAAGCCGGTAGCCGGGGAAGGGGTGTTCCTCGGCCCCGCTGCGCTCGTCCAACCCCGCGGTGCTCAGCCGCAGCACGAACAGGTCGAGGATGTGATCGTCGGCCTCTTCCGGCAGCGGGAGCACGTCCCCGTCCGTCGAGGCTCCCACGCCGCCCACGATCGGCAGCCCGGCGAGTTCCTCGGCGACGTCGAGCTCGGCGAACTCCTCGGTAGGCACGCCGATGGGTACGTCGACGCTGCGCTCGTCGGCGTCGAGCTCGAACAGCGTCTCGCCGTCGAGGGTTCCCTCCAGCTCGGCCACCCGGTAGTCCACCTCGGACGTAGCGGCGTCGCCGGTGGAGGTCACCTCAAGCCGGGGTGCGCGCGCGACCTCGATGTCGATCGCCATCGGCGTTCCGGCCAGCACGCTGAGGGCCGAGGCCTCCACCACCGTCGCCGATGAGACGGCCTCGCCCTCGGCGTCGTCAAGCTCGGTCAACGTCACCCTGGAACGTGACGACAGCCCGTCCGGCACGCTCACCAGCGTGCCGTCGGCCTCGCCCTCGGCGTCGATGCCGGTGAGCAGCCCGCCGAGCGTGCCGAGGGCGCCCTCCGGCTCGTAGCCCTCTGCCAGCGGGAGGTCGAGCTCGTCGACGGCGACATCGGGCACGGTGAACACTGCCGCGCCGAGCGCGAGCTCGGTGGCCGACAGCTCGACGTCGGCGATCGGGTCCACGCACGGGCCGTCGGTATCGCTCCACCTGGCGTGCACGCTGGCGTCCATATCCCCCACCGAGGCCAGGACAGCGGGCGGCGGGTCGGTCTGCTCGACCTCGTCGGTGCGCGGCTCCTCGTTGTCCTCCAGCGCGGTTTGCAGCACGGTGCCGGGCACCGGGCGCGGGATGGTGGGCGCGCCTTCTGCCGCGGCTCCGTGCGGGGCGGCCTGGGCCATCGCGCGCTCGAACGTGGCCCGGCTCGTGGAGTTCGCTCGTGCACTGGTCAGGCCGATGCCGTTGTCGGTGGCCAGCACGTCCTCGTCGATCTCGGCGGCAAGGGAATCCACCGGGATGGTGCCGGCCAGCACCCGGCTCAGGCCGAACGCGCTGCCCGCGTGCCCGACGGCATGCCCTTCGGCCGGCGGTTCCTGCCCCGCTCCCGCCGGAGCAGCCGCGAGCAGGGGCAGCGCGCAGGCGAGCAGTATCGCCGGCACGCGCAGCGAACGTCGATGCATCGGCAGGTGCCCTTCATCGCCGGTGGTCGCGACGGTGGTCGCACCGAAATCCTAGGTCACCACCGGTGCTCATGCCCGCACGTGACGCGGGGCGCCGACGGGGAGGTGGGGGTGGCACCTGGCCGTGCCTGGGTCGCTACACTGGCTACGCACGCCGCCTTAGCTCAGTTGGTCAGAGCGATTCACTCGTAATGAATAGGTCAGGGGTTCGAATCCCCTAGGCGGCTCCCAGGTCAGGCCCCATCCGCGTGGTGTGCGGATGGGGCCTGACGACTCTCGAGGGACGGACCGATTGACGAACCGATCGGCTACGAGGTGTTGTGCCGGGTGGAGGTGTCCCAGTGACCCGGACTGCTGGCCTCGCCCGCCCGCCGATCGCGGCGGCCGTCATCGTGCGGGACGGCGCGGTGCTGCTGGTGCGACGGCGTGTCGCCGAAGGTAGCTTGGTGTGGCAGTTTCCCGCTGGCGAGGTCGAGGACGGTGAGTCGCCTGGCGAGGCTGCCGTTCGAGAGGCACGTGAGGAGACGGGGCTGACCGTCGTCGGATGGCGGGTGCTTGGCGAGCGGGTTCACCCCGTGACCGGGCGGTCGATGGTGTATGTCGCATGTGGGGTCGTTCAAGGTGAGGCGAGCGTGGTCGACACCGAGGAGCTTGCCGATCTCGCGTGGTTGGCACACGACCAGCTTGCCGAGTACGTGCCGCACGGATTCTACGAGCCGGTGCAGCAGCATCTGGACGCTCTGCTGCCGGGTTGACGCTCCATGACACTAGGAGTTCGAGGCCGGGGCGTCAACGGCATCGCGCCGGGCAGCAGACCAGCGACGAGGGTATCCGCGCCTCCGAACCCATCCTCGGCTCCACAGCCTGAACCGCGCTCCGTGAAGTCGTACTAGCCGGATGAGTATAACCGCGCGACTGTCGTCGAATTTCGAGTACTGATAGTATCTGAATCTGGTCGGCGATGACCGCGCTCGGCACCGGCTGGTTCTCGGCTGTCGCGGGATCGAGGAGGCGCATTGACACCAGATCACGAGGTCGTCATCGTCGGTGCGGGGTTCGGTGGCATGGGGGCGGCCATCCAGTTCAAACGCATGGGAGTGTCGGACCTGCTCATCGTGGAGCGAGAGGACGATCTCGGTGGCACCTGGCATGTCAATCGCTACCCGGGTCTCGCGGTCGATATCGCCTCGGTGACGTACTCGTACTCGTTCGAGCCGAACCCGTACTGGTCGCGGCTTTTCGCTCCCGGGGACGAGTTGAAGCGCTACGCCGACCATGTCGCCGACAAGTACGACCTGCGACGGCACATGCGATTCAGCACCGTTGTCGAGGGCGCTCGCTGGGACGAGGAGGGCCAGGTCTGGGTACTCAGCGTGTCAGGCGAACCGCCGATCATCACCCGCTACCTGGTCACCGCGACAGGTTTCCTCTCTCAGCCGCACACACCCGACATCCCCGGTATCGACGGTTTCGCCGGGAGGGTCATGCACACCACCGCCTGGGACGACTCGGTGGATCTCACGGGCAGGCGTGCCGCGGTGATCGGCACGGGTGCCACCGCGGTGCAGCTAATCCCGGAGCTCGCCCGCACGGTCGACGAGCTGACGGTCTACCAGCGCACCCCGATCTGGGTGGTGCCCAAGATCGATGGGCCGATCCCGGCGGCGGTGCAGAAGCTGTTCGCGCGCCTTCCGGTCACCCAGAAGCTGGCGCGGCTGGCCAACACCGGCCTGCTCGAGCTGGTGATGATCGGAGGCGTGCTGCGGTTCCGGCAGGCCAGGGCGCTCAACCGGGCAGCGGCCGCCGTGGCGCGCAGGCACCTGCGCCGCCAGGTGGCCGATCCCGAGCTGCGCCGCAAGCTCACACCGGACTACGACTTCGGCTGCAAGAGGCCCACGTTCTCCAACACTTACTTCCGTGCGTTCACCAAACCCCATGTGCACCTGCAGACCTCGGGTATCGAGCGGATCGAACCGGACGGGATCGTCGCGGGCGACGGCAGCAAGGCCGAGATCGATACGCTGGTCCTTGCCACCGGGTTCGACTTGTGGGATGTGAACTTCCCCGCGATCGAGGTGATCGGTCGCGGCGGGCGCAACCTCGGCACGTGGTGGCGGCAGACCCGGTTCCAGGCTTTCGAGGGGATCGCGGTTCCGGAGTTCCCGAACTTTCTGACGCTGGCCAGCCCGTACTCCTACAGCGGCCTGTCCTATTTCACCACGATCGAGACCCATATGCGCCATATCCGCCGGCTCTTCGGCGAGTTACGCCGTCGTGGTGCACGGACGTTCGAAGTCACCCATGAGGCGAACGACGAGTTCCTCCAGCGTGTCACCGCCAAGCTGAACGACTCGGTGTTTTACCTCGGCAGCTGCGCGACCTCGCGGAGCTACTACTTCAACCAGCACGGCGAGGCGGCGATCCTGCGCCCGACATCGACGATCAGCGCGCGCAGGGAAGCCGACAGCTATTCGCTGGACGCCTACACCTACGCCTGACGCAGGCGCGCTGCTCCCGCGCCCTGCCCAGCCCGTTCGCTTGGTGCGAGCCCAACGTGACGTTCAGTGCCAGAGAAGGCACGGACGTGACGTTCGTTCCGGGCCCGGTACCGGCGGGAGCGCCGTCCCCCCACAGCTCACGGATCACGTGGCTTGATCGCGCGGATGATGGCGGAGTGCAACCCGTCGCCGACTCGGTGCGTGGTGGTGATCTCGATGCCGGTGAGGCCGGCAGTGCTGAGGCCTTCCCGGTACTCGGCGAACGACAGTGCCCCGGCTATGCAGTCGACATAGGAGCCTCGTTCGGCTCGTTGCTCCGGGGTGAGGTGATCCTCGGCGACGACATCGGTGATGCCGATCCGGCCTCCGGGTGCGAGCACGCGGTGGATCTCGGCGAGCACAGCCGGCTTGTCGACCGAGAGGTTGATGACGCAGTTGGAGATGATGACGTCAATGCTGCCGGCCGGCAGCGGGATACTTTCGATGGTTCCCTTGAGGAACTCCACGTTCGTGGCACCCGCCTTGGCCGCGTTGGCGCGTGCCAGGGCGAGCATCTCCTCGGTCATGTCCAGGCCGTAGGCCTTGCCGGCAAGGCCGACCCGGCGAGCGGACAGCAGCACATCGATGCCGCCACCGGAGCCGAGGTCGAGCACGGTCTCGCCGGTGCGCAGCTCGGCGACGGCGGTCGGGTTGCCGCACCCGAGAGAGCCGGCCACCGCTTCGGCCGGCAGCGCGTCCCGCTCGTCGGCGGCGTAGAGGCCGGCGCCGAAGTTCTCGTCGACCTCGACGGCCTGCGGTCCGCAGCAGCCGCTGTCAGCCTCCGGTGTGCCGCTGCCCGTACACGGGTTCGTGCTGGTGACCGCCGTCGCGGCCGCGGCGTAGCGGTCGCGGACGGTCTCGCGCAGCTCGGTGTGCTGCTCGTTCATCTCAGACACCCTTCCCTTCCTGAGTCTTGATTCGATGTTCGTCGATACAAGCTTGCCGACTGGTTCGATATATGTCAATATCGATATATGTCGAATCAAGCTGAGGATGTTGTGGCCTGCTGCCCGGCGAGGCCGCCGGCGATGACGGTGGATGAGGCTGTCGACGTGGCGGCGGCATTCAAGGCGCTGAGCGACCCCGTGCGGGTGCGGTTGCTCTCGATGATCGCGGCCGCGCAGGCCGAGGAAGGCGTGTGCGTCTGCGAGCTGACCCCGGCATTCGCGGTATCGCAGCAAACGATCTCGCACCACCTCAAGCAGCTGCGCCAGGCCAGGTTGATCGACTGCGAACGGCGCGGCACCTGGGTGTACTACTGGCTCGTTCCCGGCACGATCGAACGGCTCACCGCGGTCCTGGGGCGCACCATCGCCGATCGCGCGAGCTCGGCCGCATAGCGCGACACCGACCGATTCCGCCTGTCCCAGAAGGCGTCGACGACAAGAATGAGTGCGGCATGCGTCCACTGGTGGGGTCTCATGGCAATCCGCTCAGGGTGTGGTGACGAACCAGAGATATGGGATTCTGTGTAGACGACTACGCTCGCGCCGCTGCGCCGGTGCGCTGGGACGACATCGACCTGACCGTCTTCAGGGACCGTCCGCTTTCGCCGGGTACCTTGCGGGTGCTTCGGTACATGTGCGACGTCGAATCGCACACCGTCTGCTACCTGCGAGACCTGCTCGTCACCCCGAGCCACGCGGATCCTGAGGTCACGACGTTTCTGACCATGTGGAACTACGAGGAGTACTGGCATGGCGAGGTGCTCGCCGACGTGCTCAGCGCGCACGGTGTGCCGACGGGCAGCGCGCACGTGCGGGAGGTCCGGCTGCGTCAGGGATGGCGGGACAAGCTGGCACCGATCAAACAGTCGGTGATCGCCAACCTGGTTGGCGACGATTTCGTCGCGACGCACATGAGCTGGGGTGCGGTCAACGAGTGGCTGACCCATGCGGGCTACACCCGGCTGATGCGGATCGAGAACCATCCCACGCTGACGGAGCTGCTGTCGCGCATCGCGGCACAGGAAACGCGCCACATCGCGTTCTATGCCACGCAGGCCCGGGAGCGGCTTGGTCGCAGCAGCCGTGCGCAACGGCTGACCCGGTTCGCGCTGGCACGGGCTTGGCAGCCGGTTGGCGCGAACGTGATGCCGCGAGCCGAGGTCCGGCACCTGGTCGGGCATCTGATGTCCGGGACCGACGGTGACAAGGCTGCTGACCGCGTCGATTCCAAGATCGATACGCTGCCCGGGCTTTCCGGGCTGCATCTAGTGAGGCGGCGCACCGAAAGCCTGCTCCGGGCGTGAGGCCAGCCGTGACGGCTGGTTGGTGATGCTCGATGGGTGCCCGTCGGGCATGGAGCATCCTCATCATGGCGCCGCATGGCTATTGCTGCGACTACGGTCCGGAATGGGAGCCTCGTTCACTCGGTGACGGTGACGGTGACGGTTGCGGTCATGCGCGGGTGATAGAAGCAGTCGTAGGGGTACTCCCCCGGCTCGTCGAAGGTGCGCGAGTAACTCTCGCCAGCCTCCAGATCCCCGGATTCCTCCCCGTCGTCGAAGTCGACGGTGTGCAGGGACTCGTCCCGCTGGATCCATGTGACGGTCGTTCCCACGGGAACCGCGAGGTCGTCTGCCTCGAACTGGAAGTCGACGATCTCGACTGTCTCCTCCGCGCCGTCCGGCGGCGGGCTGGCGGGCTCGTCGGTGTCGTCGTCCCGCTGCGGTGACTCCTCGGTGGGTCGCTCGGGTGTCTGTGCTGTCTGTCGATCGTTGTCCTCTTCGGCGGGCGCACATGCGGCTAGTGCGAGCGCTGCGGCGATGGCCGCCGTGGCTGTCGTTCTCGTTCGGATCATGGTCGGTGTCCTCACGTATCCGGTCGATGAGCAGTCCGTTCCCGATCAACTCAGGGTGGCGAACGCGATGATGTTGTCGCGGTAGCTTTCGGCGTCGCGGTCGAATTCGCCACCGCAGGTGATCAGCTGGAGGCGCGGTTCGGCGCTGGGCAGCCACACCTTCTCAGTGGGGAACTCGTCCTTGGGATGCTGCTCGACGCGATCGATGACGAACTCCAGGGATTCGCCGTTCTCGGTGTCGACGACCACGGCGTCACCCGGTTCGAGCTCGTGCAGGCGGTAGAACACATCGGGGCCGTCACGGGTGTCGACATGCCCGAGAATCGCGGCAGGTCCCGGCGCACCGGGCGCGGTACCGTCCTCGTACCAGCTCATGTCGCCGAAATCGGGGACCTCGAGCTCGCGGTCGTCGTCGATGCCGGTGCGGGTCAACGGACCGTCCACACCGATCGCCGGGATGGATACCGCTACAGGATCCCCCACGCTCTCGGGCTCGCGTGCCGACCGGTAGTCGCGGGCCGCGTCGAGATCCGGCGAATCCGCAACCGCGGTTGACCCCGCTGCCGCGCCGGTGTCGGGGCTGCGATCGCCACCCCCAGCGCAGGCGCTCAGGATCAGGGCCGACACAGCAGCGCAAGCGACAGAACAGTGGCCACGTCGAACGCTCTTTCTCACCGCACGTTCCTTCCCGCGGGTCGTTACGGGTGGGAACGGGGTCCGGCCGCGTCCGCGGCCGGACCCCGCGCGTGGAGCATGAGCGGATCTCCTGCTCGCTCATGCTCAGCGGGCGGTGCCGCCCCCTCCGGTCTCGACACCGTCTTCCGGCATCTCCTCACCCATGAAGTCGACGATGCCGCCTGCGAGTGCCGCAGCGGTGTCGAACATGTGGTTGTAGGCGGCATAGGCGGTGCCGAACGCGTTGTCGAACTCGCCTGCGTGGAAAGCGTCCACCTGGTCGATCAGGTCGTCGACGTGCACCTGGAGGCTCTCGGCGACGACATCGGCCGGGATGCTGCCGTCGGAGGCCTCGTCGAGGAACTGCGAGAAGTCCTGCCGGTACTGTTCGAGACGGTCCCTGGCGTCTTGCTGGGCCTCGTCGTCGCCGTCGGCGAGGCCGACGGTGTACTGCACGAAGAAGTCGATATGGTCGGCCCACATCTCCATGAACGCCTGGCCGCCTTCCTCGCCGAACACGCCGGTGATGGCTCCGGTCACATCCTGCGTGTTGCCGTCGAGGGCGCCCGCGATCGCCTCGAAGTCGTCCTGACCGGCCACTCCCGCGCGCATCGCCTGGACAGCGACCTGGGCGTGCTCACCGAGCAACTGCCCCAGGTCCGAACGCAGCTGGGCGGCCGAGCTCTCATGGTCACCCTCGAAGCCGTCCTGCGTGGCCACGATCGCGTTCGTCAGGCCCTGCGCCGTGCCGAACATATGGGCATAGGCTTGACGCGTCTGATCGGCTGCGGCGGAGTAGTCTTCCGCCGCGTACGCGTCGACCTGCTCGAGCAGCTGGTTCACGTGCTCTTGCAGCAGGTCGGCGACCGCGTTCTGCGGGAGTTCGCCCTCGGTGGCGTCTTCGAGGAACGCGCCGAAGTCCTCGCGGTACTGGTCGAGCCGTTCGATGGCCTCGTCCTGCGCGTCCTGATCGTCTTCGGCGACGCCGGTGGTGTACTGGACGAAGAAGTCGATGTGGTCGGTCCACAATTCGTTGAACGCTTCACCGCCCTCGTCGCCGTAGACCAAGCTGATGGATGCGGTGAGATCGTCGGTGTTCTGGTCGAGGGAGGCGGCCGCGGCCTCGAAGTGATCCTGCCCGGCGACACCGGCACGCATCGCCTCGACGGCCAGCAGGGCGTGCTGCCCGAGCTGGCGTTCCAACGTGATCCGCAGGTCCCCGGCGGTGAGCTCCCCCTCACCCTGAGTGTGTGCGGCTCCACCGTGGCTGGTGCCGGAAGCCGGTTCGGTCGAGCCCGTAGTGGCTGTGCTGCCGCCGCAGGCGGAAATCAACAAAGCACCTGCCGCGGGCAGAGCCACCAGCGATGTTCTCAATAATCTCGGCATGGCTATCCCTTCCTTCGTGATGTGAGTGGGAAGCACGAGGGATTCGGAACACGCCATGCCGCGGATGGGTGATCTGTCGATAAATCGGTTCCGGATGCCTGCCGGGCGTTGCCCATGAGAAAGGTGTGGCACGCACCCGCGGGTGCGTGCCACACCTCACCTCGTGCGCCGGGGTCGCGATCAGGCCTGCGGCATGAGCACGCCGTCGATGATGTAGACGGTGGCGTTGGCGGTCTGCACGTTGCCGCACACCACGGATGCGTCATTGACGGTGACGTCCTCGCCGTCCTGGGTCGTCGTCACGCTGTCGCCCTGGAGGGTTTCGAAGGTGCCGTCATCCAGCTCGCCGGGATCGAGCCGCTGGTCGACGACGTGGTAGGTGAGCACATCGGTCAGCGCCTCCTGGTCGGCGAGCAACGCCTCGAGGTCCTCCTCAGGGATGGCCTCGAACGCGTCGTTGGCCGGGGCGAACACCGTGATGTCCTCCGCGCCGTTGAGGGTGTCGACCAGCTCGGCCTCACCGACGGCTGTGACCAGCGTCGACAGCACCGGGTTGTTGGAGGCCGCGGTAGCCACCGGGTCCTGGGCCATGCCCTCGAAGCTGCCGTCGCCGTCTTCCGGTACGGCATCACAAGCGACGCCGAACACGCCGGTAGGAGCATCGTCGGCGTCGTCGTGGTCCCTCTCGTCGTCGGTGCCGTTGTCGGTCTCCGCGGCCGTGTCGCCGTTGGCGGCTTCCTCGTCCTCGGCCATGTCACACGCTCCGAGCAGCAGCGCCGTAGCCGCCACCCCCGCGAGGATGCCCGATATCCGTGTCTTTCGCATCAGATACTTTCCTTTCTGTGGTTACCCGCGCCCCGTTTGTCGGGATCGCTCGCGTGCTCACTCGGTCACGGTCACCGCGACCGAGTGCCATCCGGTTGCACCGTCCGGGAACGGGTCGACACGTTCCTCCGGCTGGAACGCGCCCGTGCCGTCGGCGGCTCTGACCTCGAGACGACGAGAGCCCGGTGTCACCCGGACGGTCGTGCGCCACTGGCGCCACGTGTCATCGCTGACCGGCTCGGTCAGCTCGGTTTCCTGCCACTGGCCACCGTCGACTCGCACCTGGGCGGCGCTGATTCCCCTGTGCTGTGCCCACGCGACCCCGGCTACGGTCACCTCACCCTGCGGTAGCTGCTCCAACGGGCGCGGCAGGTCGATCCGGGAAGCCGTCTTGACCCTGCCGATCGGATCCCAGTCTCGTGCCGTCCAGTACGCGTCGACCTCGTCGAAGCGGGTGACCTCCAGCTCGACCACCCATTTGGTCGCCGAGGTGTAGCCGTACAGGCCCGGCACGATCATGCGGGCGGGAAACCCGTTCCGTGCGGGCAACGGTTCGCCGTTCAGCCCCACCGCCAGCAGCGCATCGCGGCCGTCGAGCACGGCCTCCAGCGGGGTCCCGATCGTCATGCCGTCCTGCGAGGTGCTGAGCAGCTGATCGGCATCGCCGCGCGGTCCAGCTTCCCGGAGGAGCTGATCCAGCGGGAAGCCGAGCCACCGACCGGTGTCGACGTAGGGGCCACCGACCTCATTGGATACACAGGACAGTGTGATGTCCCGTTCGGTCAGGTCACGATCGAGCAGCTCGTCGAACGTGATCTCCAGCGGACGCTCGACCGAACCGCCGATGCGCAGGATCCACTGGTGCGCGGGAACCTGCGGGATCACCAGTGCGGTGTCCACGCGATAGAAGTCGCGGGCGGGGCTGAAGAACGGGGAGAGCCCGTCGACGCGATACCGGTACCCGGCGGGTAGCGGCGGCGCGGGATCCGCGGGAGCGGGCAGCGAGATCGCCGATCGCGAGGCCGCGACGTCGAACCGCCGACCCTGTAGCATCCGGCCGCCGACACCGGCCGCCACCGCGACACCGGCCGTGCCTGCTGCGGTGAGGAGAAGGGTCCTTCGTCCTACTGGGTGTGCGCGTTCCTCCGCTGCTGGGGTGACGGGACGGTCTGCCGTGCTCTCCGCCGGCGCGGGCGCAGGCTGCGGCGCCCGCGCGTGCTCACGGTCCCTCCCGGGAACCCGCCGGGTCATCCCGACCAGGATGGCGAGAACGGCCACGGACGTGATCGCTGCCGCCAGAGACGGCAGCGCTCCCGCGATGCCCGCCTGCGCGGTCGTGGCTGCTGCGACGAGGCCGATACCGGTCAACGCCAGCAGCAGCGATGCGCCGACGACGAACCTGCGCAGTGCGGCGCATCCGGCGACAGCGGTGACCACCGCGAGTATCGTCACGACCCCGGCGACCAGCACCGGACGGTGGCCGGAGCCGAAGGTGCTGATCGCGAACTCCTGGAGCACCCGTGGGGTCAGCTCGATCACCCCTGACCCCACAGCCACGACCGGCGAGGTATCCGGGCCGGTGGCGACCGCGACCAGCTCGGCGACACCGAGGCCGGAAGCGGCGGCGACCAGCCCGACCCCCGCTCCTACCGCCCATCGCGCGGTCCGGTGCGCGAACGGTGCTGCTGTGGCATCCATACTCGTCCTTCGGTGCTGCGGGCTGTGCGGATTGGACGGGTCGGCACCTCACCCGATGAAGTGATCTACTTGCGGGTCAGGGCGACGACAAGCAACACGGCCGCGCTGGCCAGGTGCAGTACGTTGTCCGCGTGGTTGAGCGCGAGGATGTTCAAGTGCGAGTCGGTGATGAACAGCCCGGCCACGCCGACCAGGAGGTAGACCCCGCCGACGAGCCCGTTGGCTCCCATCGCGTACTTGGCACCGCGCCAGGCGGCGAGCCCGAGCAGTACCCCGACCCCGATGTGCACCAGGTTGTGCAGTGGGTTGACCTCGAAGACCAGCAGGTGCGAGCCGTCTGCCGCGGCGAAGCCGGTGCCTGCGGTCACCGCGAAACCCACCAGCCCCACCAGCAGGTACACCGCGCCGAGCACCACCCCAACTACTCGGTTGGGTGATGTATTCGTCGACCGGACGGTCTTGCCGGTGTTCGTCGTGCTTCCCATGAGTCCTCCTCGTCGTGCTGGCTTAGGTGCCGGACGGTTGTCTTCTTGTATTCGCGGATGTGCCTTGACCGGATTGGTCCGGACTCGTCGAGTCGTGGCAATCCGGATCAGCCGCCGCGCCGAATAGACTGCGACGGAAGAGCAGCGACGAGGTGATTCATGCACGGTGGAGCACAGCAGCGGGGTCAGCGACGATGGCGCGCCGCGAACGACGACGTGACACTGACACCTGAGGAGTTGTTGGCGCGGGTCGCCCTCGGTGACGAGTACGCGTTCGCGCGTCTCTACGATGCGTTCGTCGATCGGATTTTCGGGCTCGTCAAGCGGGTGATGCGCGATCCCGCCCAGGCCGAGGAGGTGACCCAGGAGGTCTTCCTGGAGATCTGGCGTACGGCGACCCGCTTCGACAGCAGCAGGGGCAGCGTCGTGGCCTGGGCCATGATGTTGGCACATCGGCGTGCCGTCGACCGTGTGCGCTCGGCGCAGGCCTCGACGGAGCGGGACAGCAGGGTGGCCAGCCAGCAGGTCACGCCGTTCGATTCCGTGTCGGAGGAGGTCACCGGGCGGCTGGAGCGCGAGCAGATCCGGCGATGCCTGGAGACGTTGACGGCCTTGCAGCAGGAGTCGGTGACGTTGGCCTACTATCAGGGCTACACCTACAGTGAAGTCGCGAGCTTGCTCGGCTCGCCGCTCGGCACCGTCAAGACCAGACTCCGCGACGGACTTATCCGCCTGCGCGACTGTCTGGGGGTGACTGTATGAACGCCGATATTCACACGCTGACGGGGGCCTACGTTCTCGACGCGCTGTCCGAGGGCGAGCGTGAGGCCTTCGAGGAGCACCTGGCGCGGTGCTTGGCATGCGCTGACGAGGTGCGGGAGCTGCGCGAGACGACCGCCTACCTCGCTGCCGCGGAGGCCACCGCTGCGCCGCGCGATCTGAAGTCGCGCGTGCTGGCGCAGGCGCGGGAGACCCGCCAGCTTCCCCCCGACGAGGGGCCGATCGTGCCGATCAAGGGTAGGAAGTGGCCGCTACGGATCACGACGGGGGTCGCGGCGGCGGGTGTCGTCGCGGCCCTGGTCTTCGGTATCCAGGTAGGGCTGACGAACCAGGAGCTCAGCGAGACCAGGCAGGCGCTCGAGCAGACCGAGCAGGCCTATGACGAGCTGGCGGAGGTTCTCACGGCCCCGGACGCTCGCGCGGTACGCGTGGAGGACGAAGCCGGTGCGGTGACCGTCGTCCACTCGGACAGCCGGGGCAAGCTCACCGTGATCCCACACCGGATGGCGGAACCGCCTGAGGATCACGTCTACCAGCTCTGGTTCATCGATGACGACGCCGTGACGTCGGCAGGTCTCATGACCGATATGGACAGACCGATGGTCGGTGACGTGGCCGATCCTGCGGCGCAGCTCGGCATCACGGTCGAGCCGGCCGGTGGCTCGGACGCCCCGACGACCGAGCCCGTCATGGTGATCTCGATATAGCCGACGTCGGGTGCCGCACCAGGAGGGTTGTTCATAGGTTTGTCGGTGGGGGCTGTGGCGGACGTCAGCCGTCGGTGTCGGTGTCCTCGCTGAGCCGGAGCAGGAACAGGCCCTCGTCGATGCCGCTCACCGCGATCGTGCCCGAAGCGAAGAACGGGTAGTTCGACCAGGTTCCGTCGAACGTCGGGTCGCCGTGCCACGGGAAGGTGTCGAAGAACCCGACCGGCTCCAGCCGCGGGTCATCGGGGTCACCGATGAACGCGGTGTCGAGTACCCGCAAGCCGCTCGTGTAATTCGAGTGGTACACCAGGCCCTCGTGCACGTAGTTGTTGTGCGTGATGGCGCGGGTGTCGTGGAAGTGCTCGAAGTGCGTCCTCGGGTTCTCCAGGTCGGTGACGTCGAGTACGACGTTGCGGGTCGGGATCTCGAAGCGGGTCTCATCGATTTCGTCGTTGACGATCAGGTATTCGTGGTCCTCGGTGAGCCAGCCCTGGTGGGTGTAACCCACCATCGGGTAGTCGGTCACCCCCACTGTTACTGGCTGGTGCTTGTCGGTGACGTCGACGATGATGACCTTGTCCTCGGCGGAGTTGAAGCAGATCTCCCGGTCGGTGTAGCGCTCGTCAGGGCCGCCGTAGATCACGCACTGGGTGTCGTGCACGTAGGCGGCGGGGGAGACGTCCGTGACGGGTTCGCCGATAGTCCTTGCGAGCGTGCCCGGGCCGCCCACCTCGGCGTAGCAGCCCGCGAAGGACGGGTTCGTGGGGTCGTTGATGTCGACCATGTGCAGCCCCGACAGGCAGTGGTCCGGGACGAGGAGCCCGGCGTTGCCGCCGACGATGTAGGCGAAGCCGGTCTCGGTGTTGACCTCGACGTTGTGTGCTGCGGAGTGGAGCCGGTAGAAGGCGTCGGCGTCCCACTGCTGGGGCTCGCTGGCGCCACGCAGCCGGGTGAGGTCGAATACCTTCATCCCGTGCGGCTCGGACTCGCTGACGATGAAGGCGTGGTCGTCGTAGACCTTGATGTCGTGCCAGATGCGGTGCAGCAGCGCATCGTTCGGCAGCTCACCGAGATAGACGGGGTCGGTCGGCTCGGTCACCCGGAAGAACGCGACGCCGTTGGTCTTACCGATGATCACGTACTCGTCGCCGCTCTCGACATCCGTCCAGCCCCACAGGTCGCTCTGGCCAGCGCCATCGAACTCCGCTTCGGGTACGAACGCCAGCAGATCGACACCGTCGCATTCGAACGGCCCGGCCATGCCGTCCTCGCACACGAGGTCGGACAGCGGCTCGTCCAGCGTCGGCCGGGTGAGCGTCACGTTGACGTCCTCCCCGGCGATCACCGCGTCGCGAACGTCGAGGATTTCGTCGGTCCGCCACACCTCGAGCGCGGGGATGTCGGCGGTCACGGCTGTGGCATCGCCCCTGGGCTCGTCCGGCTCGCCCTCGGCGTCCACACCCGGGATCTGCACGAAGCCGATGGCTCCGGCTTGCTGGGCGGTCTGAACCTTCTGCAAGAAGGTGTAGGCGGGGCACTCGTCTGCCGGGTTCGTCTGGCTCGCCCGGCTGTCGACGAGCGCGATGTTGCCCTGGATGCGGTCGGCGACCTCGAGATAGCTGGCCGGAGTGCACCCGGTTCCCGCGTAGACGAACTCGGCGGTCTGCTCGTCGACGTCGCCGGTGTCGCCCCACTGGACGGCTGGGAAGAACCCAGCGAGGTCGTCCGGTGTGTTCACCTGAACGCCGAGTCCGTCTGCCAGATGCTCGTCCCCCGGGTGCTCGTGTCCCGGATGCGCGTACGCCCCGCCGGGCACGCTCACCCCCGCGAGCACCAGTACGGCTGCCGCGCAGCCGGTGATGAACCGCTGTGAAAGCCTCGCGACCATGGCGGTGCTCCTCTGCCTCGCTCGTTATGTGTAACGTGCGACACACGAACGAGTTACGCGCTACCGAAGCGCCACCGGCCCGAGCCGGTCGTGATGATCGCGCCGGACTCGCGAACATCCCGGAGTCGGTAGGTTCGGGTCGAGAGTGGACGGTGAGTAGCCTGGGGCGGAGCGTGCGCCCATCGCCGCCGCGATGCGGGTCGGTACCGTCACCCGTGTGCGGATCCCGGACCCTCATTCCCACACCCCGAACCCGCCTGTGCTGGTCGCGATGCCCAGCCGTCCGGACGCCAGCAAGCTGGTGACGGCGTGGGCCAAAGGCGAGACCAGCTGAGGGCATAGCGCGCCTCAGCGTGCTTACCGGTCGGTGAGCGCGAGGCGGGCAGGCACCTCGGCCGGCGTCACCATCGGCCGCTGCTCCCCCTGGAGGGTGGAATCCAGTCCCGTCATCCGGAGTTCACGTGGACTTTCCGTTCCCGCATCACACTCGAGGGTGTCGTCGCAGGTGAAGGGCCTGTTTTCCGCTCGCCGGGAGGTGGTGGGTCCAGCAGGATGGCAATAGTCGGGATCGTGGGCGGCGTGGGGCGGTGAGCGGTATGGAGGCCACTGATGGTGCCCTGGTGAACAGGGCCGTCGGTGGTGAGGCGACCGCGTTCGACGCGCTGGTGCGCAGGCACACTCCCCGTATGTATCGGGTGGCGCTGCGGGTGGTCGGCAATGCCGCCGACGCCGAGGATGTGGTGCAGGAAGCGTGGATATCGGCGTGGCGGGGTCTGGGGTCGTTCCGGCAGGACGCCGCCGTGTCGACCTGGCTGTACCGGGTGGTCAGCAACACCGCCATCGCACACGTGCGGAAACGCAAGCCCGCGGTGTCGCTCGATGCCGACCTCGCCGCCGACGGGGGTGGGCCCGCGCCGGGCGAGAGCCTTGCCGCCGATCCCGACACCTATCCGGAAGCTAGGGCCGTTCAAGCGGCACAGATCGACGCCGTGTTGCGAGCGATCGGCACGCTCGAACCGGGGCAGCGGGTGCCGCTGGTGCTGCACGAGCTGGAAGGGTTCAGCTACGCCGAAGTCGCCGAGATCATGCAGGTCTCGGCCACGGCATTGCGCTCCCGGCTGCATCGCGCGAGGGTTGCGTTGCTGGAGCGACTCAAGGAGCTTGAATGAGCGACGGGTCGACGACCGAACAGGACCCGCGGCAGGACCCGCGGTGGCGGTTGGTGCGCGCCGCGGCGCGCAGGCCGGTACCCACGCCCGCGGGCCTGGTCGATCGGGTGTTGCGTTCGGTACGCGCGATGCGGGACCGCGTGCTCGTCGAGCCGCTCGAGGTGCCGCAGGACCGTGGTGATCTCCGTATCGGGGGGCGGGCGCTGGTGACGCTGTGCCGCGGTGCGGGTATGGAGCTGGCCGACGAGTACGGGGGCGTGCGGGTGCTGGCCGTCAGCCTCGAACCGGAAGGTTTCGACGTGCTGCTCAGCGTCCGGTTCGGGGTGCCTGCCGATCTCGCGGCCGACCACCTGAGTTGCAGGCTCCGGCAGCGCCTCGGCGCGCTCGTCGGGGTGACGGTGCCGCCGGTGAACGTGCATGTGGTCGATGTGCACCACCCCTAGCGGGTGGCACTGTCCACCCCCGCGGGTGACCGTGCGACACGCCTGGCGTTCCGGCGGCGTCCAACGGGTGTCCGATCAGGGCTGACCCAAAGGAGGGGCATCGTGTCCGCTGGCGACAAGTTCGACGAGCTGTCCGGCAAGGCCAAGGAAGGCGCGGGCAAGCTCACCGGAGACGAGGATCTCGAGGGCGAGGGCAAGATCGAGCAGGCCAAGGCGAAGGCGAAGGAGTCGGTCGAGGAGGTCAAGGACGCGGCCGAGTCCGCCAAGAACGCCGCCAAGGGCATGTTCGGCACCGACCGGTGAAGCAGCCGGGCGGGCCGGGCTTGTCACCACCGGTTCCGGCCCGCCACAACGGCAGGATGTAGCCAAGCGAGCAGATGGGAGTACCCATGGCACAGGACGGCGAGTCACGGAACGCCGCGACGACGACCAAGGCCGTTCCGAAGCAGCAGAAAGCGCAGCTGAACGAGGACGACAGTACCGGCAAAACGACGATCGCCTCCGCTGTCGTGCAGAAGATCGCGGGCATCTCGACACAGGAAGTGTCCGGTGTGTACCAGCTAGGTGGGGATGTTGCCCGCACCATCGGCGCGATCCGGGAACGCATACCGGGGTCGGGAACCGCGTCCACCTCGGGAGTGTCCGTCGAGGTCGGGGAGAAACAGGCCGCTATCGATCTCGATGTCGTCGTCGAGTACGGCGCGCGCATCGTCGACGTGGCTCGCGCGATCAGGCGCAATGTCATCACTAACATCGAACAGCTCACCGGGCTGGAGGTGATGGAGGTCAATATCGAGGTCAACGACGTCCACATCCCCGGTGAGGAAGAGGAAACCACCAGCCGCGTGGAGTGAGGCCGTGACGCTGCACACCGGGACCGATCCGGTCAGGGAACTCGCCGAACGGATCGCCGACGCGGTCGATTCCCACCCGGCTGTGGCCGGGCTGCATCGCGGTCCCGACCGGCGGGTGGCCACACATCTGCCAGGTGGACCGGTGGAGGGTGTGCGTTGCACCGGTGCAGGGGATCCGGTCGAGGTGTGCCTCGTGGCCTACCTCGGGGACTCGCTTGTCGAGGTCAGCGAACAGGTCCGACAATACGTCCGCGAGGCGGCAGGCGACGTGGCGGTGCACGTCACGGTCGCCGACGTGATCGCAGCCGAGCATCCGCCGGGGTAGGGACCGCCAGCGCCGTGCCCCAAGCCGGTTTCGGCCGGTGAGCGGTCCCATGGCATGAGGGAGACGGGTATGAACTTCACGCAGACCGGGATCATCGCCGGCCTCGTCCTCGGCCTCGCCGTGACGCAGGGTTTCGGTGCGTTCCTCGTGACGGTCGCGGTCGGCATCATCGGTCTGGTGGTCGGCGGTGCCCTCGATGGGCGTATCGACCTCGGCGAGCTGTTGGGGCGAGGGCGATGACGACCGCGGACCTCGCGTCGCCATCGCCCCCCGAAGGCGGCGTGGTGTGCGACGGTCGGGTGGATGCCGCCGATCGCGGCTCGTTGACGATCGGCCAGGGCGTGATCCGCAAGCTCGCCGAGCACGCCGCCGATTCGGTACCCGACACCGCTCCCGCACGGCGCCGTTCGGCGCGTGCGGGACTGGTCGAAACGGGAACCAAAGTCAAGGTCACCACCAAGGGTGACGAGGTGGACCTCGAGGTCGATCTCGCGTTTCGCTACCCGGTCGCGGTGCGCACCGCGGTCGAGACGGTGCGGGACCGGATCGCCTCGGAACTGGACCACGCTGTCGCGATGCGGGTGCGGCGGTTCCGAGCCACCGTGTCCGCGTTCGTGCCGCCGATCCAGCCGCGCGTGCGGTAGGTACTCGCGGCTACGCGAGCATCGAGGAAGGAGCAGGTTCGTGCGTGTCGCCGTGCGGCTGTTCTCGATCCTTCTCGCCATGGCGGTCGTCGTGGCTGGGGTGTTGCTCGCCGTGGAGACCTCGTGGCGGTGGCTGCGCCCCGGGGAAGCGCCGCTACTGGTGCCGTGGACCGAGTGGCGGGCCGGTCTCGCGGAGCTGACGTGGGAGGCGACGCCGGTCCGTCTCACCGCGATCGCCGCGCTGGCACTCGGCGTGGTCCTGGTGCTCCTCGCCGCCACCGCCCGGATCCGCACGGTGCCGTTCGAACCGCCCAAGCCCGAGGTGAGCGCGTCGACGACGCCGCGGTCGTTGGCGCGGGCGCTGCGGCACCACATCGAGGAGCTCGACGGCGTCGACTCCGTGTCGGTCTCGGCGACGGCGCGCAAGGTCCGGGTGTCGGCGCGGAGCCGGTTCGCGCGCCCCGCCGAACTGCGTCCCCGGCTGCACGAGGCGGTCACGACCGCGCTCGCTGGGTTGCCGCTGCAGAAGCGGCCACGCGTGGTGGTCGCTGTCCGGGGGGAAGGGGGAGACGGATGAGCCGCACCCCGGCGCGCAAGGCGATGCGCCGCTCGGCGGGAGCCGAACGTAGCCTGACCTTCCTGGTTGGGCTGGTGCTTCTCGCGGCAGGAGCCACCGCGCTGGCCATCGGCTACGACCTGGCGGGGCTCGGCTGGCAGCAGCGCCCGGTACTGGGGCCCGACCTGGCCGGGCAGCTCGCGATCCGGCCGGAGGTTGCTCGACTCGCCGTCATCGCAGGCGGGCTGGTGCTCGCCCTGATCGCCCTGTGGTGGTTGCTACGGATGGTTCGCCCCGAATCCAGTCCCGACTTCACGGTCACCCTCGACGACGACGCCCGTGTCACGGTGCGGTCCCGCGCGCTCGCTGAGGCGGTCCGGTCCGATGTGGCGCGGATCGACGGGGTCGGCAAGGCACGCGTGCGGACCGCTGGCGATGTGGCGGACCCGGTGCTGCGGCTGACCGTATGGTTGCGGGACGGCGCCGATCTCGCGGAGGTGTGGCGGGTGCTGGACGGGCGCGTACTGGCCGACGCGCGCGAGACCCTCGGTAGGGAGAGCTTGCCGACCGCGATCCGTCTCCAGATGAGCGCTGCCCGCCGCGAGCGGGTGCGGTAGGCGCGTGGGATCGCCTGCCGCTACCGGCGGTGCGCGCGACCTGTCCCACTATCCCGGATAGGCCACCACCATGATGGGCTCGGAGGTCGGCGCGTCCGAACCTCCCGCGGGCTCCACGGTGATGCCGAGCACGTCCGCCGGGTGGTCGGCATCGGTGACCAGCGGCCTGTCCGGTTCGGCCAGCAGGCCTGCCGACGTCGGCGTGTCACCCTCGATGAACCACACCTGGTAGATGTCGTCGCCCGGCGGTTCGCTCATGCCGTGAGGGATCACGGCGAGCTTGCCCCGGGACTCGGAGACGATGACGGTCACCGCGGCGTCCTCGGCGTCATGGTGAACCGCGTCGGCATCGGGTGCGGTGAGCACCTCGGTCAGCTCGCCGTAGGCGTGCTCGCTGCGTTCCAGCGCCTGCCTGGTCTCGGTGAGTTCCTGGTCGAGCAGCATGCTGTGGGTGCCGAGTGCCAGCAGCCCCGCGATGCTCGCGGCAGCAAGCCCGGTTGCCACCCGCAGCGGCCACTTGCGGCCGCGAAGCGGCACGATCGGCCCCTCGTCCGGGGGTAGCTGGCGGGTGTTCCTTACCCCGGCGAGCACGCGCGAGCGCAGCGACGCCGGTGGCGATTCCGCCGCGGCGAAGCCGAGGCGTGCGGTGGTTTCCCGGAGCTCGTGGACCTCCCTGGCGCAGGCGGTACACCGCGCCAGGTGTGCCTCGAAGGCCTCCCGTTCGTCTTCGGAGAGCGCGTTGAGGACGTAAGCGCCGGTCAGCATGTGGATGTCGGCGTTCATCGTGTCACCCCCAGGCAGTCTCGTAGCCGGATGAGGCCGTCGCGCA
Source organism: Haloechinothrix sp. LS1_15 (assembly GCF_033042135.1). Lineage (NCBI taxonomy): Bacteria > Bacillati > Actinomycetota > Actinomycetes > Pseudonocardiales > Pseudonocardiaceae > Haloechinothrix > Haloechinothrix sp. LS1_15. The sequence goes on from NZ_WBXM01000001.1 coordinate 567,620, forward strand.
GCCTGGTCTTGACGGTGCCGAGTGGGGTGTCGAGCAGCCGGGCTACCTCGCTGTAGGTGTAGCCCTGGTAGTAGGCCAGCGTCACCGATTCGTGCTGCACCGTGGTCAGCGTCTCAAGGCATCGTCGCACCTGCTGGTGCTCCAGCCTGCTGGTGACCTCGTCGGCGACGCTGTCGTAGGGATCCACTTGAAGGTTGGCCACGCGGGTGTCTCTCGCGGTCGAGGCCTGGGCCGATCGCACCCGGTCGACCGCCCGGCGATGGGCCAGCGTCATGGACCACGCCGCGACACTGCCCTGCGTGCTGTCGAAGCGGGCCGCGGTGCGCCAGAGCTCCAGGAAAACCTCCTGGGTGACCTCCTCGGACTGTGCCGGGTCGCGCATCACCCGCCGGACGAGGCCGAAAACGCGATCGGCGAGCTGGTCGTACAGCTGGGCGAAGGCGTGTTCGTCACCGCGTGCCACCCGCGCCATCAACTCTTCCGGCGTCGCTTGCTGGGCACCGCTCGCGCTCAGTGGCCGAGCGCCCTCGGTGGCTTCACCGTGCATCTCTCACCTCGTCCCGGACGTGCCATCGACCGGGATTCGATACGGGAGCCCTCCCGGATTGGCTCGGCTTCGGTGCATGGCATCGACCGGGCCCATCCGTGATCGCGGTCGCTCCGAATGCCAGCCGGAAAGGCTAGCTACCCACTCTAAGGAGCCTGTAATGACGCGATCCACACACACCACCAAGACCTCACCCAACCGGGTGGTCGGTGCAGCGTTCGGGGCCGTGTACGTGTTGGTCGGCCTCGTCGGGTTCGCGGTGACCGCTGGTACCGGCTTCGCCGCGACCAGCGGCGCCCACCTGCTGATCTTCGAAGTCAACCCGCTGCACAACCTGGTGCACATCGCCGTGGGCGCGCTGCTCGGGCTGGCGGCCTGGCGTGGGACCAAGCAGGCGATGGCTGCCAACGGGCTGGTCGGTGGGGTGTACCTGCTGGTCGGCGTGGCCGGGCTGTTCTTGACCGGCTCGGAGTTGAACCTGCTCGCCCTTAACCACGCCGATAACGTACTGCACCTGGTCAGCGCCGCGGTGCTGCTCGGTGTGGCCCTCGCGCGCCGGTAGTGACCGTGGTCACTCGGCCGAGCGAGTTCCGGTCGCGAGCAATCCGCCCGGTGGCCCGCGTCGAAGCACGGGTATGACCACGAGGACTCGTGCGACCGGAAACGCCACGCGGCGGTGGGCGGTCGGGGCGGTTATCGGCCTGCTGGCCACCGCTGCCGGGCTCGCTGTGGCCGAGCTCGTGGCGGCTGTCACCGGCCCGGACACCTCGCCCGTCGTCGCGGTCGGCTCCGGTGCGATCGCGCTGACGCCGCGGGTGGTGCAGGAGTTCGCCATCAGCACTTTCGGCTCCGGTCACCGTCCCGTCCTGGTGGGTGGGGTGCTCGCGCTGCTGGCGACCGCCGCGGCTGTGGCGGGAGGTATCGCCACGCGCAGGCTCGTCGCGGGTGCGCTGGTGCTGCTGGCGTTGTCCGGGATCGCGATGGTGGCGGCGGCGACCGCGACCGGCGGGACGGTCGCGGCCCTGCCCGCGCTCGCGGCCGCCGCCGTCGCGATCTCCGTGTTGGTCGCGTTGCTCCGGCTCGCGCGGCCACGGCAGGAACAGTCACGGCTGGAAGCGGCACAGCGGGAAGAGCCGTCCGGTGACGCCGCACCCGATCGGTGGGTGGCTCGCCGTACGCTGCTGCTCGCCGGGCTCGGGACCGCGGGAGCGGCTGCCGCGACCGCCGCGGGCGGCCGCTGGTGGCAGGGTGTGCGGTTCGACGCCGCGTCCTCGCGGGCAGGGCTGGTGCTTCCCACCCCTGCGGATCCGGCGCCTGCGCTTCCCCGTGGCTACCGGCTCCAGGTTCCCGGGTTGCCGCCGTTTCACACACCGGCCGAGGATTTCTATCGCGTGGACACCGCCCTGGTGGTCCCCCAGGTGCCCGCGCACCGCTGGACGTTGCGCATCGGCGGTGCGGTGGAGCGGCCGTTCGAGATCACGTTCGACGAGCTGCTCGACAGGGAACTCGTCGAACGTGACCTGACGCTGTCCTGTGTGTCCAATGAGGTCGGTGGCCCGTACGTGGACACCGGCCGGTGGCTGGGGGTACCGCTGGCCGATCTGCTCCGCGAGGCCGGGCCGCGCGCGGGATCCGATCAGTTGCTCAGCCGCTCGCACGATGGGATGACGATCGGGACCCCGCTGCGGGCCGTGCTGGACGGGCGGGACGCCCTGCTCGCTATCGGACTCGACGGCGAGCCGCTGCCTGCCAGGAACGGTTTCCCCGCACGGATGATCGTGCCGGGGCTGTACGGCTACACCTCGGCCACCAAGTGGGTCGTCGAGCTGGATGTTACCCGGTTCGACCAGGCCGAGGCGTACTGGACCGAACGGGGGTGGGACCCGATCGGTGAGGTCAAGACCGCCTCCCGTATCGACGTGCCCCGCCCGCTGGCCGAAGTTCCCGCAGGCGAGGTCACCGTGGCCGGTGTCGCCTGGGCACAACACCGCGGTATTAGCGCAGTACAGCTGCGTGTGGACGGTGGCGAGTGGATCGACGCAGAACTCTCCGCCGATGCCGGCATCGACCTCTGGCGGCAGTGGCGCTTCACTGCCGAGCTGGCAAGCGGCACGCGCTGGCTCGAGGTGCGTGCCGCGGACGGGGACGGCCGGGTCCAGCAACAGGAACGTGTTGATCCGTTCCCGGACGGAGCAACCGGATGGCATTCGGTCGCCGTACGCGTGACCGGATGAGTGATCACGCGGTCCCTCTTGGGGCCGCCGTAGAGCGAACGAAGGGAAACGAACTGATGCGAAGGACACGTGCTGCGGGAATACTCGCCGGAGTCGCTGCCACCGCCCTGCTGCTGGGCGCCTGCGATATGGGTACGGATGACGAGGCTCCCGCCGAGGACACCGCCGCCGAGAACGGCGACGCGGGCGATGCGGGTGACGAGGATCGCGAGGACGCAGACGCAGGCGCGGTCTCGCCTGCCGGTCCGTTCGGCCCGGCCTGTGGTGTCGTCCCCGAAGACGGCGACGGTAGCTTCGACGGCATGGCCCAGGACCCGGTCGCCACCGCGGCGTCCAACAATCCGGTGCTATCGACGCTGGTCACCGCGGTCGGCGAGGCCGACTTGGTTGACACGCTCAACAGCGCGGAGGACATCACGGTGTTCGCCCCGGCCAACGACGCGTTCGAGGTCATCCCCGAGGAGGACCTGAACGCGCTGCTTGCCGATCAAGAGGCGCTGACTGACGTGCTGACTTACCACGTTGTCGACCAGCGGATCGAACCGTCCGAGCTGTCGGGCGGCGACTTCGCCACATTGCAGGGTGACAGCGTGCAGACCGCAGGCGAGGGCGAGGACTTCACAGTCAACGACGCTTCCGTGGTCTGCGGCAACGTGCAGACGGCCAACGCTACCGTGTACATCATCGACGGCGTGCTGATGCCGCAGTCGTGAGCTCCCACGACGGGCGGTTACGGGTTCCGCTCGTAGGAGATGGTCAGGCAGGCGACCCGTTCGCCTGCCTGACCTGCCTCGCCGGGCGCTGTGGCTGTCTCCTCCGCTTCGTGTAGCACGATCGACCGGGGCGCGTGCTCGACGAGGCCGACCGGCACCTGCACGATCCTTTCCGCGTCGCCGTCACCGTCGGTGGTGAAGTCCAGCCAGATCTCGTTCTCCGGGTTGCCGTAGTCCGGATCGGTGGAGTCTTCACCTTCGGCCACCGATGGGTCACGCTCGTCCTGGAAGCGGGGACCGGGATCGGATGGGTCCGTGCCGCACGGCTCGGTGTGCGCGTGCGCGGCGTAGCCGCGATCCGGCATCAGACCTTCGGCGAAAAACTCGATGTGGGTGCCCGCGGCCGAACTCTGCGACTCGATGCGCAACGTGGCACCCGGTGGTGCGAGTTCCGGGCCGTAGGTGACGGCCTGGTCGGCCTCGGGCGGCGGTGCCAGCTCGCCCTGGGCCGAGGCCCCCACGATCGTTCCTGGCATGTCCTCGGCCGTGCGGTTGTCCTGCGCGCCGCCGGTCGGCGGGTTGCAGCTGACCGCGGCAAGCGTCAACGCGCTCAGGTTCGCCAGCAGTCGCACCGGATGGCTCCCGTGTCTCCTCACTCGCATGCCACCTAACTTCCCGTTCCTGGGCACGGTCAAACGTGGTATGCGCATCGCCCGGCTCGGCATCGCCGGGTGTCACGCGAACGTGCCACCGGAATCGACCGGCTGGCGGTGTCGCCGACGGTGGCCTGTTGACAGGCTGGCAGGACGCGCTGTCGTGGCGCGGTGACCACTGGGCGGACAATCGAAGGGGATGGGGAGTCATGGCTTTGGCATTGGACCCGAGTTTCCGGGTCGATCAACCGCGCCCGAACGACCTCGTCGGGGACCCGCTGCTGATCGCGGGAATGGGCGGTGGATTCGAAGGCACCATCACGATCGTGCTGCTCGACGGCAACGGGCATGTGCTGAAGGAAACCTTCACCACCAACACCAACCTCAGCTCGCAGTGGCAGGCCACGATCGACCTGCCAGATCCACCGACCACGCACGGGGTGCTGCAAGTCGGGCCCGCCACCGGGGCGGACGAGCATCCCGGGCTGGTATCGGTGCCCGTACAGTTCGGCACGGCGATCGTCGCCGGTTACCGCAGCCACTTCCATTACACCGTGCAGCAGGGCGACACGCTCAGCAGCATCGCCGCGGAGCAGGCGCCGCTGTATATCGGCACCGGCTTCCAGCCCATCGTCGAGGCCAACCGGCACATCATCAGCGACCCGGACGTGATCCATCCCGGTATGGTGTTGCGTCTGCCGTCGGACTTCTAGCGAGCCACACCCTGCGGCGGGTGAGGCCGCGGTCTGCCCGGGGGTGAGCACGGGAGTTGTCCTGGTCAGCGTTGCACGGAGAGTAGTGCAGCCGGTCGATATCAGGTCGTTATCGGATGAATGGTAACCCTGACGGGTGACTGATCGATTGATCATGTGACACGGACAGTCCGTCCCGTGCCGCGCCGTGCCCGTAGTGGCGCTTCTCGGCACGGTGTCACCGGGCGTCCCCGACGCTTCACCACTCCGGAGGAGTAACCGTATGACTTCATCCCCTGCAGGGGTGCGTCGCGTGCTCGCGTCCACGACCACCGCGGCCCTGGTGGCCGGCGGCATGATGGTCGGCGTGGTAGCGACCGCCCACGCCGCCGAGGAGGACCCTCGCGCGGAAAGGCACGACGGCAACGTCAAGACCTGCGAGTACGCCGAGCTCGGCGGTGAGATCATCGCGGTCTGGGACGAGAAGAACGAGGACCTGGACAACCTCGAGATCTCCGGCGGCGAACCGGGTACCGACACCCACCTCACCATCAGCGGGCTCGCCGACGGGGTCGAGGTCACCGGGATCGTCGTCAAGGGTGGCCCTGCCTACAATATCTACGAGCCCGGTGAGCGCGGTCTCGACGAGGGCGTGTCGTGGGAGGACCTGCGCGCGCCGCTGGTCGCCAACGACAACATCCCGGAGATCAGCCACTGGTTCGCCTGCGGCGAGCCGGGTGAGGAGGACGAGCGGGAGCCCGAGCCGACACCGACAGGGGAGCCCGAGCCGTCGGACAAGCCGGCCCCGGAGAAGCCGGAGAAGCCGGAAAAGTCGGACGGGGAGGAGACCTCAACGGAGCCCGAGGAGAGCACCGATCCCGAGCCCACCGGCACGACCGATGAGACCAGCGAGGCGAAGGCGTCGACCTCGCAGGCCGACGACGACGTGACGCCCGCCGCGCAGTCCGATGCGCTGGCCGACACCGGCTTCGGTGGCGCTTCGCTGATCTGGGTCGGTGCCCTGTTGCTGCTCGGCGGCGGTGCCGCGCTGTACCTGGCGCGTTCCCGGTTCTCCTCGGCGGGTAGCCAGTAGTGACCCCAGCAGTGACCGCTGCGGGACACTCCCCGTCGCTACGCTGCTCCATCCAGCGAGATGGCTGACACCGGTGCGCGCGGCCGCGGATCCGGCGCGATTCGCGGCCGCGCGCACCGGTCGCTCGGTAACAGCGCCGTTCACGGCGTACCGAGATAGGCCTGGACGACCCGGGGGTCGTCCAGCAGCTGCGCCGCGGGTGCGGAATGGGCGATGGTGCCGCGGTCGAGGACATGGCCGGTATCAGCAGCCTGCAGCGCGCGGCGTGCGTTCTGCTCCACAAGCACCACGGTGACGCCATCCGCCCTGACGGCTTCGATCACCCGGAACACCTCGTCGACCATCTGTGGAGCCAATCCCATCGCGGGCTCGTCCATCAGCACCAGCCGGGGGCGAGCGACCAGCGCCCTGGCGATCGCGAGCATCTGCTGCTCCCCACCGGAAAGGGAGCCGCCAGGGAGATTCCTGCGATCGGCGAGGGCGGGAAAGCGCTCGTACATCTCGGTGACGGTGGCCGCGGGGGCCTTGCGCCGTTGCCTGCTGAGCCTCAGGTTCTCGGCGACGGTCAGGGTGGAAAGGATCTGCCGTCCCTCGGAGACGAGGACCATCCCCGCGGCGACGAGCTTGTGCGCAGGCTTGCGGGTCACATCGCGGCCCGCGAAGCGCACCGTCCCCGACCGGGCACGCACCAGCCCGGACACCGCGGACAGCACGGTGGTCTTGCCCGCGCCGTTCGCGCCGACCAGCGCGACGAGGCTGCCTTCCGGCACGTCGAACGAGACGTCGCGCACCGCGCACACGCGCCCGTACGAGACGTGCAGCCCGCGTACCGAGAGCATCGCTTCAGGCATCGCCCGTCCCCGCGGTGCCGAGATAGGCCTCCACCACACGCGGATCGGCAGCCACGGACGCCGGTTCGCCGCCTGCGATGACCTCGCCGAAGTTCAACACCAGCACCCGGGTGCAGACGTCGAGCACTATCGGAACGTTGTGCTCGATCAGCATGATGGTGACTCCCTCGTTCGCCAGCTCACGCACCAGGTCGGCCAGCCCTGCCGCCTCGACCGGGTTCATGCCAGCGGCGGGCTCGTCGAGGATGAGCAGGGTGGGCCGTGCCGCAAGGGCACGTGCGATCTCGAGCCGCCTCCGATCGCCATAGGACAGCTGCGAAGCCGACAGGTCCTGCCGATGGGCGAGGCCTACCCGTTCCAGCTGAGCCGCCGCTGTCGCGAGCGCTCGCCGCTCGTCGTGCCGGGCGGATGGTAGCCACAGCAGGCGGCGTAGGAAGGTGGGCTCGCTCACCACGTGGGTGCCGACGAGCGCGTTCTGCAGGACCGAGAGGCGGTCGAAAAGTTTGGCATGCTGGAAGGTGCGGCTCACCCCCGCCGCGGCGAAACGGTGCATCCCCCCCGAACCACCAAGCTTCTCACCCAGCACCCATCCGCGTCCTGAGGTCGGCGAGACGAGCCCGCTGAGCATATTGACCAGGGTGGTCTTGCCTGACCCGTTGGGTCCGATAATGCCGAGTATCTCGCCAGCATGCAGTTCGAGATGGACGTCGCGGGCGGCGTGGACGCCTCCGTACTCCTTCCCCAGTCCGTCCACAGCGAGGAGCTGAGAGCCTCGCGCCGGCAACCCGTGTCCGGTCGCGGTCACTGGCAGGGTCACCGGGATGGGGGCACGCCGTCGTGGCCGCGGCAGGCGGGTAAGCAGGCTGGACAGGCCGCCAGGTAGGAACAGGATCACCGCGAGCAGCAGGGCGCCGGTGAGCAACGGGTGTATCCAGCCCGCCTCGAGACCGGCTGCTCGCTGCGCCTCGGGAACGAGCACGACAAAGCCGCTGCCCAGCAGGGGCCCGAAGTACAGCAGGAATCCACCGAGGACGGCGGTGACGAGCCCGTCGAGCATCATGGTGAAACCGAAGTCGCTGGGTCCGATGCGGCGGACGAAATAGGCGTAGAGCACGCCGTACAGGCCCGCGATGGCGCCGGAGGCGATGAAGGACGCCATCCGGGTACGGACGACGTCGACCCCGAGAGCCCCGGCCGCCACCTCGTCCTCGCGTACCGCGGCGAAGGCCCGCCCGGCGCGGCTGGGGCCGAGGCGCCAGAACACGTACACCAGCGCCACGAGCATCGCCCACGCCAGTCCCGGAGTCACCCACTTGTCGAGGCGGAGTCCCTGAGCGCCGTTGGTCCACTCGGCGTTGAGCATGAGGATGCGCACCACCTCGGCGAAGGCGATGGTGGCGATGGCCAGGAAAACCCCCCGCAGGCGGAGCACGGGTAGCCCGAGCAACAGCGCCGCCGAGGCCCCGACGAGCATGCCGACGGGAATACCGACCCACACCGGTGACACGGTGCCGAACAACGGGGTATCGAGAACGGCCAGTGTGGACAGGTAGGCCCCGAGGGAGGCGAACCCGGCCTGGCCGAGGCTGAGCTGCCCGGCCATCAGCACAACGTGGAAGGAGTACGCCAGGATGCCCACGAGGGCGATCGTGGTGATCAGCGACTCGTAACCGGCCACGTCAGGCCTCCCGAACCCGGATGGTGCCGAAGAGCCCCTGCGGGCGCAGCAGCAGGACGGCGAACAGCAGCACGAATGCTGCGACGTCCTTGTAGGACGAGCCGATGTAGTGCACCGTGAGGCTCTCCGCGAGGCCGAGCATCACCCCCGCGAGCATGGCGCCGGCCAGCGAGCCCATGCCGCCGAGGATGATGACCGCGAAGCCCGTGAGCTCGATCGACAGCCCCATGCTCAGGTGCGCCTGGCCGACGTTGAGTACCATTAGGACCCCGGCGGTCGCGCCCAGCGCCGAGGAGAGCGCGTAGGTGCTCGCGGTGACGCGTTCGACGTGCACGCCGAGGATGCGGGCGGCGTTCGGGTTCTCCGCCACCGCACGCATGGCCCGTCCAGCCTGGCTCGCCGCGACGAGCCAGGCCAGCGCCGCCATCGCGGACAGCGCCACGGTAAGGGTGATGACCTGGGCGAGACTGATCGAGATACCGGCGATGTCGTAGATCCGGTTCGGGAAGGCGTCGACGGGGAAGCTGTGCTGCTGCGTTCCGTACCGCGCCTGGAGCGCTGCGACGAGCATCCCACCGAACGCCACCGAGGAGATCAGGCCCGCGAAGTGCTCGTCGGCACGGCCGGCCAGCGGGCGGAAGGCCACCCGCTCCAGCACCACCCCGAGCGCGACTCCGGCCAGCGCGACGAGCGGGAACGCGGTCCAGATCGGCACGCCGAACCGGGCGACGAGGTCGATACCCAGGTACGCACCTGCCGTGAAGATCGACGCGTGAGCGAGGTTGAGGTGGCGCAGGATGCCGAACACCAGTGTGAATCCGATCGCGAACAGTGCGTAGATCGCGCCGGAGAACAGCCCGTTTGCCAGTTGTTGCGACATGGGGTGGCGACCGTCAGCCCTCGAGGAGGGTGAACTCCCCGTCCTCGACGATCTGGACGACCGGCTGTTGGTCGACTTCGCCCGCTTCGTCGAGTGACACGGTGCCCAGCACGGTCTCGAGCCCGTCGAGCTGTGCGAGGTTGTTCTTGATCGCCTCGCGGTTGCCGTCGCAATCGGCGCGGACGGCCGCGTCGATCATCTTGGCCGCGGTGTAGGCCTGGGCGGCGAACTGGTCGGGTGCCCTGCCGTAGGCATCGATGTAGGCGTCGATGAACTCGGCGTTGCCCTCGCTGTCGAGCGCGGAGCTCCAGGCGCCACCAACGATGAGGCCCTCGGCGGCACTGTCCAGGTTGGCGATCATCACCGGAGAGTTGAAGGCGTTGCCCCCTACGATGGGTGCGTCGATACCGAGCTCGCGGGCCTGCCGCACCAGCGGGATAGTGGCGTTGGGCAGGGCAGAGAGCACCAGCGCATCGGGATCGCCGTCGGCGATCTTGGTGAGCTGGGAGCGGAACTCGGTGTCGCTGGTCTCGAAATTCTCGTCGGCGACGACCCGGAGTCCCTCGTCGCTCAATACTTCGATCATGGTCGCGTACGCCGAGGAGGTGAACTCGTCCTCGCTGTCGTGTAGTACGGCTACGGTCTCCAGGCCGAGAGCTTCCCTGGCCGCCGGGATGCTCTCGGCCAGCGCGTACTCCTCCGGCAGCGAGTTGCGGAAGACGTAGTCGCCGATCTCGGGTATGCCGTCCGCCGTCGTGGAGATACCGAGCACCGGGGTCCTGGCGTCCTGCGCATCCTCAAAGGTGGAAAACGCCAGATCGGACAGTGTGGGACCGATGATGATACTGGCATCCTCGCGGTGGATGAGCTTCTCGAAGGCGGCGATGCCCTCCCCGAGGTCGGTCTTGTCATCCTCCATGATCAGCGAGTACCGCACACCTTCTCGCGCGTTGAGTTCCTTGAACCCCAGCTCCAGTCCTTCCCGTTGGTACTGACCCGCGAACGCTGCCCCTTCTGTGAGGCTGAGCACGGCGCCGACCGGTACCGGGTCCTGGATGCCGCAGCCGGGGCCCGAGCCCGTTCCGTTGAGCCCGGGCCGGCTGGTCACCGAATCACCCGGTTCGATCCGTACGCAGCCGGCCGCCAGGACCGACACCGCGGCCACGGTCGTCACGCACAGCGTTGGTATGCGTTTCCCCCACTTTCGCATCGGATGGATCCCCTCGTGTTGCTGGCAACGTCAGGACGAACTGGGACGGACGGTAGGCAGGCGCGTTTTCCGCGCGCTTTCTTCTCGCTTTCCCCACCCCGCCTCGCCGCGAGTGGTTCAGCAGGCTTCGTGCCGGGCAGGGCCGCTACCGGGGGTGGGATACTTCAGGTTCCCCGCTCAGTAGGTGCTCGCCGGAGTCACCCGTGAAATGGCGGTACAGCGCCGTGGCTACGCCTCGCGCGTCGGGCCAGTGGCCGTGGACGATGATGTGGTGTGCCACGCAGAGCACGTTCTGCCGCTCCCTGTCCAACCAGCGCCGTGCGGCATCCCGGTCGGCGGACACCGGCACCTGTGGGGTGGCGGTGATCTCCGGGGGCTCGGCGATCTCCCCCGGCGCGAGCACGGCCAGCGCCCGCGTGGCATTGGCGAGCAAGTACTCGCACAACCGCAGCCGTGCGGCGTCGAGTTCCTCGGGGTCGGCGGTGAGCTCCGTGCTGTAGGCGCGGAGCAGCTCGTGGAGCTGGAAGCGGCCGCTGGCGGTCTCCTCGCACAGGTTTGTACGGACCAGGCTGTCGAGCAGCCTCCTGCTCTCCCGAGTGTCGTCGTCGCCCAGCAACGCGGCGGCGGAGTAGCCGTCGAAGTCGTGCCGGGGATAGCGGCACTGCATGCAGGTCAGGCCGAGCAGCCGGAACAGCCGTGCCGCACCGGGATCCAGGTGGTGATACGACCAGGACAGCACCGCGCGGACCGAGGTGGCTGGGTCTCCGGTGTCCAGCAGGTCCAGCCGGGTCTGCTCGTCGGCGAGTTCGGCCATGAGGTCGGCGGTGTCGCGGTGAGGGTGGAGTCTGACCCGCTCGGTTGCGATGCGCAGCGCCAGTGGCAGCCGCGCACATCGGTCGATCAGCTCGGTGCTCGCCTCGGGCCGGATCCGGTCGTACTCGCCGAGTAGCTCCTTGAGCAGCGAGTGCGCCTCGTCATCACGCAGGCGATCCAGCGCGATGCGCAGCCCGCCGTCCCTGGCGGCAAGGCCTGCGAGTACGTTCCTGCTCGTCACCACGACCAGACAGGAGGTGCCCGGCAGCAGCGGACGTACCTGCTCGACGGAGTGCGCGTTGTCCAGCACGAGAAGCATCCGCTTGCCGCTGGCCACCGTGCGGAACAGGTCGGTGCGTTCGGCGAGGCCGTCCGGCAGCTCGGATTCGGCCACCCCGAGCGCGCGCAGCATCCTGACCAGGGCCTCCTCGGCACGCAGCGGTGGCTCGGGACCGTAGCCGTGGAGGTCGACGTACAGCTGCCCATCGGGAAACCGTGTCCGGTTGTGGTGTGCCCAGTGGACCACCAGCGCGGTCTTGCCTACGCCAGCGGTGCCGGTGACGGTGACCAAGCCCGGGGACAGCTCACCGGCGGCGGCTGTGTGGTCGAGCGCGGTGAGCTCGGCGGCGCGTCCCACGAAGCTGGTCACGTCGCGGGGTAGCTGAGCGGGTCGCGCCGATACCCGCGCAACGTCCCGGCCGAGGTCGACCGGTTCACCGGCCAGGATCTGGAGTTGGAGGTCCTGCAGTTCCGGTCCGGGGTCGAGGCCGAGCTCGGTGGTCAGCCGCCGCCGCGCATCCTGGTAGGCGGTCAGCGCGTCCGCCTGCCGTCCGGCCCGGTAAAGGGCGATCATCAGCGACGCGCGCAGCCGCTCACGCAAGGGGTACTCGGCAACCGCGTCCAGCAGCTCGGGTAACACCGCGGCGTGCCTGCCGCCGCGCAGCTCGGCCTCGTACAGCAGTTCTGTCGCGGTGGCTTTGCGTTCGATCAACCGTTGCGCCGCGGGCTCCAACTCGGGGAGGTCCACGTCCTGGTACGGCCTGCCACGCCAGAGCCGTAACGCGCACCGCAGCCGATCCGCGGTACGTCCCGGATCGTGGTTGCCCTCGCGTATCGATTCGTCGAGCAGGCTTTCGAAGCGTTCGGCGTCGAGCTCCCCGGGCTGTACCGCGAGCTGGTAGCCGTCCCGTGCGTGGCGCAGCCGGTCAGGGGAGTCCAGCGCCTTGCGGATCCAGTGGATGTGTAGCTGGAGGGGCCTCCTGCGGGTGGGTTCGCGCTGCCCGTTCCAGAGCGCGTCGAGCAGGACCTCGACCGGGACGTGGTCGTTGGCTCGTGCCAGGAGCAACGCGAGGAGCCCGGTTCGGAGACGTCCGGACAGCGGGACTGCCTGTCCGTCCTCCGTCGCCATACCCACCGGGCCGAGAACTGTGAACTGCACGCACTACCACCCCCCAGTACCGCCCGACCCACTGTGACGGAGCTTGACAGTGTATCCGCCGTGTCGGCCACTCCGACATGCTGTGTTGTCTGGTTGACCACATCGTGTTGGGCTTCGTGACACAGCGCAGGGGGCTACAGCCGGGTGTGCCGAAGCGGGACGGGCGGGTCATCGACGCGCCGCCCCGCCACGACGGTGCGGGCCAGGGTGGGGACTAGAGTGGATCCGTCGCCCACATGTCGCAGCGAACCATGGGGAGGTCGCCGGAGGTGTCGCAGGACTCGTTCGTTCACCTGCACGTGCACACCGAGTACTCGATGCTCGACGGCGCCGCGAAGATCGTCCCGCTGTTCACCGAGGCGGCCCGGCTGGGTATGCCCGCCGTCGGCATGACCGACCACGGCAACATGTACGGGGCCGACGAGTTCTACCAGCAGGCAGTCCAGGCAGGCATCAAGCCGATCATCGGGATCGAGGCCTACGTCGCGCCCCAGAGCCGCCACTACAAGAAACCCGTCTTCTGGGGGCAGAGCAGCCAGCGGGGCGTGGATGAGTACGGCGAGGGCGGCGATGTCTCCGGCGCCGGTGCCTACACCCACATGACGATGATCGCCGAGAACGCCACCGGCCTACGCAACCTGTTCAAGCTCTCCTCGCTGGCGAGTATCGAGGGGCACTACCGCAAGCCGCGGATGGATCGCGAGCTCATCGCCGAGCACGCCGAGGGCATCATCGCCACTACCGGCTGCCCCTCCGGCGAGGTGCAGACCCGGCTGCGGCTGGGGCAGTTCGACGAGGCGATGCGGGCGGCCGCGGAGTACCGGGACATCTTCGGCAAGGAGAACTTCTACCTGGAACTGATGGACCACGGCCTGCCGATCGAGCGCAAGGTGCGCGAGGACCTGTTGCGGATCGGCCGCGAGTTGGAGCTGACACCGCTGGCGACCAACGACTCGCACTACGTCACCGCCGATCAGGCCGAGTCGCACAGCGCGCTGCTGTGCGTGCAGTCCGGCAAGACACTGAACGACCCGAACCGGTTCAAGTTCGACGGTGACGGGTACTACCTCAAGTCCTCCGACGAGATGCGGCAGTACTGGGACAGCGAGGTCCCTGGGGCGTGTGATGCCACGCTGGAGATCGCCGAGCGGGTTGGCTCCTATGCCGACGTCTACGCCCACCGCGACCGGATGCCCCGCTTCGAGGTCCCCGACGGGCACACCGAGGCGAGCTGGCTGCACCACGAGGTGATGGACGGCCTCGAGTGGCGCTTCCCCGAGGGCATCCCCGAGGGCTACACCGAGCGGGCCGAGATGGAGCTCGGGGTGATCGCCTCCAAAGGCTACCCGGCGTACTTCCTGGTCGTCGCCGACCTGGTGCGCTACGCCAAGAGCCAGGGCATCATGGTCGGCCCCGGCCGTGGTTCGGCCGCAGGCGCGCTGGTGGCGTACGCGCTGGGCATCACCAACATCGATCCGATCCCCCAGACACTGCTGTTCGAGCGGTTCCTGAACCCGGAACGCGAGTCGATGCCCGATATCGACATCGACTTCGACGACCGCAGGCGCGGCGAGATGGTGCGCTACGCGACCGAGAAGTACGGTGCCGACAAGGTCGCACAGGTCATCACCTTCGGCACTATCAAGACCAAGGCCGCCATCAAAGACGCCGCCCGGGTCCACTTCGGTCAGCCGGGCTACGCGCTGGCCGACAAGATCTCCAAGGCGCTGCCACCGCCGATCATGGCCAAGGACATCCCGCTGGAAGGGATCGTCGATCCGGAGCACGAGCGCTACGGCGAGGCGGCCGAGGTGCGCTCGCTGATCGAGACCGATCAGGACGTCGCCACGATCTTCAACACGGCCAAGGGGCTGGAAGGGCTGATCCGCAACGCGGGCGTGCACGCCTGCGCGGTGATCATGTCATCCGAACCGCTCATGGACTGCATCCCGCTGTGGCAGCGGGACGACGGCGCGATCATCACCGGCTGGGACTACCCGTCCTGTGAGGCGATCGGGCTGTTGAAGATGGACTTCCTCGGGCTGCGCAACCTCACCGTCATCGAGGACGCGATCGCCAATATCCGAGCCAACCGTGGCGAGGAGGTCGACCTCGACCGGCTCGGTCTCGACAACCCTGAGGCCTACAAGCTACTCAGCCGCGGCGACACCCTTGGTGTCTTCCAACTCGACGGTGGGGCCATGCGGGACCTGCTGCGACGGATGCAGCCAACCGGCTTCGACGACATCGTCGCGGTGCTTGCGCTGTACCGGCCGGGGCCGATGGGCGTCAACGCGCACAACGACTACGCCGACCGTAAGAACGGACGCCAGCGGAGCACGCCGATCCACCCGGAGCTCGCCGAGCCGCTGTCCGACATCCTCGGCGACACCTACGGCCTGATCGTCTACCAAGAGCAGATCATGCAGATCGCGCAGAAGGTGGCCGGTTACTCGATGGGCCAAGCAGATGTGCTCCGCCGCGCGATGGGCAAGAAGAAGCAGGAGGTGCTCGAGAAGGAGTTCGAGCGCTTCGCCGAGGGCATGCGCAACAGCGAGTTGCGCGAGGGTGGCTTCAGCTCCGAGGCCATCAAGGCGCTGTGGGACACGATCCTGCCGTTCGCAGGCTACGCCTTCAACAAGTCGCACGCCGCCGGATACGGCTTGATCGCGTACTGGACGGCCTACCTCAAGGCGAACTATCCCGCCGAGTACATGGCGGCGCTGCTGACCTCGGTGGGCGACAACAAGGACAAGTCGGCGGTGTACCTCTCCGAGTGCCGCAGGCTCGGGATCAGGGTGCTGCCGCCGGACGTCAACGAATCGGCGCAGCGGTTCGCCGCGGTCGGCGACGACATCCGGTTCGGTCTCGGCGCGGTGCGCAACGTCGGCGGCAACGTGGTCGAGTCGATCATCGCCACGCGCGAGGGGAGGGGGAAGTTCTCCAGTTTCGCCGACTTCCTCGACAAGAGCGACCTGGTGGTGTGCAACAAGCGCGTCGTCGAATCGTTGATCAAGGCGGGCGCCTTCGACTCGCTCGGCAACACCCGGCTGTCGATGGTGCAGTGCCACGAGGAAGCCGTCGAGGCGGTGGTGCCGCTGAAGCGCCAAGAGGCGATGGGCCAGTTCGACCTCTTCGGCGCCGGGTCGAGCGAGGACACCTCGCAGTCCTCGTCACCGCTGGCGCACCTGACGTTCTCCGACGAGGAGTACCCGCGCAAGCAGCTGCTGGGCTACGAGCGCGAGATGCTCGGCCTGTACGTCTCGGGGCACCCGCTCGACGGCGCCGAGCGGGTGCTGCGCAAGCACGCCCCGAAACCGATCGCGGCGATCCTGCACGACCCGCCGAGCGAGGGGGAGATCACCGTCGCGGGGTTGATCACCGCGTTGGACCGCAGGGTGAACAAGAACGGCGAGCCATGGGCGATCTGCACCATCGAGGACCTGGACGCCTCGCTGGAGGTGTTGTTCTTCCCCAAGTCCTACGCGCTGTTCTCGGCTGACCTGATCGAGGACAACGCCGTGGTGGTCAAGGGACGGGTGAATTGGCGCGACGACAAGATGTCGGTGTTCGGCGGTGGCCTCGTCCCGCTGGACCTGTCCGACATCGGCCCGGAGCCCGAGGAACAGCCGTTCGTGTTGCTTGCCTCAGCCGAGACACTGGACGCCGGGGTGGTCTCCGAGCTCAAGCGCACCCTGGAGGTGCACAAGGGCGACACCCCGGTGCACCTGAAGCTGCTGGGGCAGAGCGAAGAGACCACGTTCGCGCTGGACCGCTTCCCCGTCGAGCCGAGCGCCGCGCTGCTCGGTGAGCTCAAGGCGATCAAGGGAATCAGCGCGGCGAGTGTGACCGGCCAGTAGCATGCGGCTATGCCGATGTTTGCTTTTGAGGGCTCCCGCCCGAACGTGCACCCCGATGCGTGGATCGCCCCGACGGCGACCCTGGTCGGGGATGTCACGGTCGAGGCCGGGGCATCGATCTGGTACGGAGCCGTACTACGCGCCGATTTCGGCCGCATCCTGGTGCGGGAGGGCGCGAACATCCAGGACAACGCGGTCGTGCACCTCAACGAGGGGGTGTGCGAGATCGGGAAGAACGTCACCGTGGGGCACATGTGTCTGGTGCACGACTGCACGGTGGGTGAGCGGGCACTGATCGGGAACTGCTCGACGGTGCTCGACCGCGCGGTGATCGGTCCGAGGGCGCTCGTGGCGGCCGGGTCGGTGGTTACCCCGGATATGGAAGTGCCGGAGGAAACGATCGCGATGGAGAGCCCGGCGAAGAAGCAGGTCCCGCTGAGTGACTCGGCGCGCACCTGGGTCGAGCACAACGCGGAGGTTTACCAGGAGCTGGCGAAGCGGCACCGCGCCGGTATCGAACGGATCGACGAGTAGGGACCAGCGAGCCGAACGCGACGTCCGTGCCTTCTATGGCGCTCGACGTCGCGTTCGGCTCCCCGACCCCGGCGGCTCAGTGGGCGTGGTCGTCCCCGAGGTTGTTGCGGCGCTGGAGCTCGCGCTCCAGCGAACGCTTGATCTCGGTCTCGGCTTCGTCCCTGCCGCCCCAGCTCGCTCCCTCGACGCTCTTGGCGGGCTCGAGATCCTTGTACACCTGGAAGAAGTGTTCGATTTCGAGCTTGTGGAACTCGTTGAGGTGGTGGATGTCCCGCAGGTGCTCCAGCCGCGGGTCGTCCGATGGCACCGCGAGGACCTTGTCGTCAGGCCCCTTCTCGTCGGTCATCCGGAACATCCCGATCGCCCGGCACCGGATCAGGCATCCGGGGAACGTCGGTTCCTGGACGAGGACGAGAGCGTCGAGCGGGTCGCCGTCCTGGCCGAGGGTGTCGTCGATGAAGCCGTAGTCGGCGGGGTACTGGGTGGCCGTGAACAGGGTGCGGTCCAGCTTGATCCGGCCCGTCTTGTGATCAACCTCGTACTTGTTGCGTGCCCCTTTGGGGATCTCGATCGTGACGTCGAACTCCACGGCGTCCTCGCTGCTCTCCATGTATGGCCCGAGCATGACCTCGCGTACCTGCTATGGCTGCGAGCCCGCTGCGCCGGCCGTGCCTGCAAACTGGTCTGGGTACGGTCGCGACTGTGACGTCCCGGCGACGTACTGGTTTCCCAGTGTGGACTATGCCGTGGCTCACGGGGAGACGAGGCCGTGGCCATCCGGTGTGAGGTGTACCGCGCCCGCGCGCCGGTAGGCGCACGGCATCCCTGGGGTTGGCGCCGACGGCGCCACGGTCCGCCTATGCTCGATGGGTGGGTACGACGCGGCGCTGGCGAGGGAGTGACGTAGGTGGCGGGCACCGAGGATGACAGGGGACATTCCTGGCCCGCCGAGGATCCGGACGCCAGGCTGCACGGCCAGCCGGTGCCGCCCGCTCCGGGCCAGGCGAGCCCACAACGCATCGATCCCGATCCAGGAACCCACCAGGAGTCTCCGGTTTCCCGGCGGCGGAGGATGTGGCCCTGGCTGGTCACCGTCGCCGTGCTGCTGGTCGCGGGCCTGGCGGCCACCATGTTGGCGCCGCCGACGGCCAACCGGCTCGGCCTGCCGTGGGCGCCGAACGCCCCGCAAGGACCGGAACCCGGACCGTCCGCGGTCGAACGCACCATCCACGGCGTGGACACCGATGGAACACGGCCGACGCCCGAAGGCGTGACGGCTGCGATCTCCGAAGCCGCCGACGGTGATTCGCTCGCCGAGTTCACCGGCATCGTGATGGATCCGGTGACCGGTGTTGTGCTGTGGGACAGGGAGGCGTCGGAGCCCACGGTCCCCGCATCGACGACCAAGCTGCTCACCGCCGCGGCCGCGCTGCTGTCGCTGGATGCCACGGCGCGGATACCCACGACGGTCGTGGCAGGCGAGGATCCGGGCAGCGTGGTCGTGGTCGGCGGGGGCGATCCGACGCTGGCGAGCACGGCCGAAGGCGCGCCTTACTACTCGGGCGCGGCCACCCTGGAGGAGCTTGCAGAGCAGGTGCTGGACACCACGGGCGGCGCGGTGGATACGGTGAGCATCGACCTGTCCACGTACGCGGGCGAGACCATCGCGAGCGGTTGGACACCGGACGACACACCGTCCACCTACAGCGCGCCCGTGGTGCCCGCGATGCTGGACGGTGGGCGCCTCGACCCGGCCGACCAGCATGCGGAGCGCTCGGCCAACCCGGCGAGAGATCTGGTGTCCGAGTTGGCAGAGCTGCTCGACGCGCGCGTCGGAGATCCGAGCGTGGTCACCGCCGCCGACGGCGCCGAGGTCCTCGCCGAGGTGGTTTCACCTCCGCTGTCTGACCTGCTGCGCAGTGTCCTGGTGGATTCCGACAACGTGGTCGCCGAGGCCCTGGCCCGCCAGGTCGCGCTAGCGGAGGGGGAGGAGGCGTCGTTCGAGGGTGCGGCCACCGCCACGCTGGATGTGCTGGAACGCAACGGCTTCGATACCGTCGACATCACGTTGCGCGACGGCAGCGGGTTGTCGAGGGACAACCGCATCCCCGCTCGGCTGCTGGCCGATGTACTCGCCGCGGCGTCCGCCCCGGTCTCGGCGGACAGCCGGGCTTCGAATCTGCGGCCATTGCTGGACAGCCTCGCGGTCGCCGGTGGAAGCGGCACACTGACCGAGCGTTACTCCGAGGCGCCGACCGACCGCGGCGGCGGTTGGGTGCGGGCCAAGACCGGCACGCTGTCCGAGGTGAACACGCTGGCTGGCACCGTGCTTGATGGCGAGGGACGGGTGCTCGTCTTCGCGGTGATGTCGACGGGCGCGAGCATCCACGACGGCAGGCAGGCGCTGGACGAGATCGCGACGGCACTGCGGGAATGTGGCTGTGACTGACACCGGACCGGGCGCGGCCACCGGTCGAGCGCAACGGCGGTGACGGCAGGTAGCGTCGGATACGTGAGCCCCAGCAGCCAGTCAAGCAGCGAGTCAGGCAGCCCCTCCGATCGCGTCCCCGTCGACTGGTCGATCGCCGCGACGACGGGGACCTTGCTGGTGGGTAACGGCCCGAACGTGTCACGCGCGGAGGCCGACAGGGCCGTGGCGCAGCTGGCCGAACTGTCGATCGTCGCGGAAGGGCACGTGCGGGAGCTCACCGGCCTCGGCGCGCACCTACCGCTGGTGGCAGGCACCGTGGTGGACCGGAGGGCCTGGGTCCGTGCCGCTGCGGCGGGGCTCGGGGCGCTCACCGGCACGGCGCAGGGCGAGGTCGGGAAGCGATCCGACCAGCACGGTCCGCTCCGCTCATTGCTCGCCGGGGGCGCCGGGGTGCAGACCGGACTCGCGCTGGCTTTCCTCGGCTCGAAGGTGCTCGGGCAGTTCGACCCGTTCGGCACCCCGGGCGACGGCGGCACCGATGCGGGACGGCTGCTGCTTGTGGCGCCGAACGTCATCCAGGCGGAACGCGCCATGGGCGTCGCAAGCGACGACTTCCGCATGTGGGTGTGTCTGCACGAATCAACCCACCGGCTGCAGTTCACCGCGATCGAGTGGTTGCGGGAGTACTTCGCGACCGAGGTCGGCCGGTTCATCGCCGCCATGGACGACACCACGGCGCGCTCGCTCGGCAGGTTGCCGGAGGCCATCCGGCAGGCACGCAGCGGTACGGCGAGCCCGCTCGGCCTCGCGGAAGCGTTGCAGTCGCCGGAGCAGCGGCAGGCGTTCGACCGCCTGATCGCGCTGGCGACGCTGCTCGAAGGGCACGCGGACTACGTCATGGACGCGGTGGGGCCGGAGGTGGTGCCCAGCGTGGCCACCATCCGGCGCAAGTTCACCGAGCGTCGCAAGGGCGGCGGCCTGCTCGACAGGCTGTTGCGCAGCCTCCTCGGTATCGACGCCAAGATCAAGCAGTACGAGCAAGGGGCCGCGTTCACCCGGCATGTCGTCGACCGGGTGGGGATGTCCGGGTTCAACGCGGTGTGGCAGTCGCCGGAGACGTTGCCGGCACGCGGCGAGTTCTCCGAACCCGATGCGTGGCTTCGCAGGGTCCACGGGTGAGATGACCAGCCGCGTCGTGTCGCACGCTTGCCTGCGGGTCCGTTCGGCGGTCCGCGCCATGCTCACCGGTGACGACTGCGCGCCGCACCTGCGCGGCGGTGTCGTCGGTGTCGCGGTGTCCGGGGGCGCTGACTCGCTCGCGCTGGCCGAGGCCACCGCGTACTGCGGCGCGCGGCTCGGGCTCGCCACCCGCGGCCTGGTTGTCGACCACGGCCTGCAAGAGGGCTCGGCCGGGATCGCGGAGTGGGCGGCGGGAACCGCGCGGTCGCTCGGGCTTGACACGGTTCGGGTGCTCAGCGTCGACGTCGGCGATGGTGGTGGTCCGGAGGCGGCGGCCAGGCGGGCGCGATACGCCGCGCTGCGGGGTGCCATGCCGGAAGGCGACGGGCTGGTGCTGCTGGGGCATACCCGGGACGACCAGGCCGAGACGGTGCTGCTCGGGCTCGGGCGGGGCTCCGGTCCCCGGTCGGTGGCAGGCATGCTGCCGGTCGATCCGCCGTGGGCGCGACCGCTGCTCGACCTGCCGCGCTCGGTAACCGAGCGCGCCTGCGAGGAGCTGCGGCTGCGGCCATGGCGTGACCCGCACAACGAGGATCCGCGCTTCACCCGGGCGCGGCTGCGGGGCGAGGTGCTGCCGCTGCTCGAGGAGGTGTTGCAGGGCGGCGTGGCAGGCGCCCTCGCGCGGACCGCTGGTCAGCTGCGCGAGGACCTCACCGCGCTGGACGAGCTGGCTGGGCAGCTGTACGCGCGCGCGTCGAGCACGACAGCCACCGCGGGGTCGGACGGTGCCGGTGAGCTGGAGACCACAGTACTCGCCGCGGCGCACCGGGCGGTGCGCCGCAGGGCGATCCGCCGATGGCTGCTCGACGCCGGGGCGCGGGACCTCACCGACGGCCACCTGCGGTCTGTCGACGATCTGGTCGGTGCGTGGCGCGGACAGGGGGGCGTATGGCTACCGGGGAACTTGGTGGCGAGTAGGGCGCATGGGAAGCTTCATGTGCATCGCATGCCGCGGCACCGGGACGGTGGCGACGGTCCGGGATGCGACGAGGCCAGGTAGGAAACAGGTACCCGAGCAGAGGGGATGCAGACCGTGTACTCCGGCGACATCGCGTCCGTGCTCATCACCGAGCAGGAGATTCACGACAAGACGGCTGAACTCGCCAAACTGGTCGCCGCGGACTATCCAGCGGGAAGCGAGGACGACCTCCTCCTCGTCGGTGTGCTCAAGGGCGCGGTGATGTTCATGAGCGACTTCGCGCGCGCCCTGCCCATCCCCGCCCAGCTGGAGTTCATGGCGATCTCCTCGTACGGCTCGGCGACCTCCTCGTCCGGGGTCGTGCGGATCCTGAAGGACCTCGATCGCGACATCTCGGGCAGGGACGTGCTCATCGTCGAGGACATCGTGGATTCCGGACTGACGCTGTCCTGGCTCATGCGCAACCTGGCCACGCGCAACCCGGCATCGCTTGCGGTGTGCTCGTTGCTGCGCAAGCCCGACGCGGTGAAGGTGGATGTCCCGGTGAAGTATGTTGGTTTCGACCTCCCGAGCGAGTTCGTCGTCGGTTACGGTCTCGACTACGCCGAGCGGTACCGCGATCTGCCGTACATCGCCACCTTGTCTCCCCACGTCTACCAGGACTAAGCCGCCCGTGTCCCGGCGTCACGTCAGGAGGGTTGGCAGGGCGCACTCGGCAGAGGGAGAAACGGAACCTTTTTCTCCCGGAACGCGTCGTAGCGGCGGCAGGTCTGCGTTAGTCTTAGGGACGAGCCACGGCCGTGGGCGGCCGATGACTACAGGGGAGAGTGACCATGTCCTACAGCGGTATGGATACCGCGGCGTTCATGGAGGCCGCAGCCAGCGGCGAGATCGGGATCGACCCCGACGCCGCGCAGGCGGTGCTGTCGAAGATCCGCGCGGGCAAGGATGCGGTGGAATCGCTGATCTCCAGGACCGCCGAGGTGGGGGTCCTCCCGCAGCTGGGGGCCAATCCCGTCGGTGAGGCGATGTCGGCCAAGTACGCCGATCGGGCCAGCGGTTACGGCGATTCCTACCTGCAAGCGCTGCGGAACCTGCACGCGCAGTACGAACAGGTGGAGCAGGCGATCAACGCCGCGATCCGCAACTACGACGAGATGGAGTCGGCGACGGCGGCCTCGCTCAACAGGCAGCTGTAGCGAGCGTGCTGGCGAGCTCCAATCCAGGCGTCGCGTGAGCCGCGACCTACGGGCACAACGGACAGGGGGAATCATGGATTCCGATCGCACAGGCTATTCGAGTGGCGAGCAGGCCAACGGTCAGGCCGATTCGCAGCAGGCGCCCGAGGGCTCCGGAGAGCCGGCAGGTGGCGGCGGTCAGGGCTACCAGCCGGGACCGGTGCCGGTGGCGTCGAACGGCAGTCACGAGGCGCTGGTCGAACGGCTGCGCGGTGGCGGGGGATTCCACTACGGCTCCGATCGCGCGATCACCAACCCGCCGAACTGGTACGGCTTCGACACCCACCAGCTGTACAACGGGGCGACGCTGAAGAACGACCCGGGCACCGTCGACGCCACGGGACAGGCGTGGATGGAGCACGGGGCCTCGCTGACCGACCTGTCGAACCAGCTCTTCGACGCCGTCCGCGAGCTCGGGCACGCTTGGGTCGGGCAGGCTTCCGGGGCGGCGCAGGGCGCGATCGCCGGTATCGCGCGGTCCAGCGAGTCGGCGGGTGAGGCCGCCCGCGCCATGGGGCAGCGCATGACCGAGCAGGCCGCGGCTGCTTCTGAGGTCAAGAAGATGCCACCCCCCGCGGAGTTCAACGCCGACCAGGCGCTGGACGCGCTGCTGGCAGGGGGGCCGGAAGCGATGACACAGGATCTCAAGGAGCAGGCCGACACGGCCCGCAACGTGAAGGCCCAGCAGGTCGCCTACTGCAACGCCTACACGGCCGCCATGGAGGACGTCGACTGCAGCACGCCGAGTTTCGGGCCGGAGTCGCTGTCGTTGCGGCCCGCGACCGGGTCCGGGGACGCCGATGGTGCCGGTATCGGGGGCTACGGTAGCGGCATCGGTGTCGGATCGGCACCGACCGCGGAGACGTTCGGCGGCGCCGGTAGTGGGCAGCAGGTCCCTGCCGCCGGGGCGGCAGCGGGCGGCGCGGCGGCGGGCCAGCAGCCGGGTGGCGCCGGGATCGGCGGTGGTGATTCCGCTGGCGCGGTCGGTGCTCCGGCCGGACCGGTCACCACCACCGGCCAGGCTCCGGTCTCCGAAGGCGGCGGTGCCGGTATGGGGGTCGCGGCAGGAGCGGGTGCCGCGGCGCTGGCTACCGGACTCGGTGTCGGGGGCGCGAAGGCCCTCGGTAAGGGTAAGCAGACGGCCAGCAAGCGGCCAGGCGAGCGACACGGCGGGCACGACGCGCAGCAGCAGGGCAGCCAGCCGCAGGATGCCCAGCTGCATGCCCAGCAACAGGGTGACCAGGTGGGCGGTCACGCCACGGGCCCGGCGGCACCCGAGGGCTCGGGTGCCGCGGCCAACCCCGCCGCCAGTCAGCCCGCTGCGGGGCAGACCGGGCAGCCGCACGGCGCGCACCCGCACGCGGCTGCCGGGGGCATGGCCCCGGCAGCAGGGCCGGTGGCGCCCGCGGGCGCGGTCGGCGGTGCCGCGGGAGGCGCAGGCGGTTCCGGGGCGCAGGACGAGGAGTACAGCCACCAGTCGTACCTGATCGAGCCGGATCCGGATGAGCTGTTCGGGCCGGGCGAAGCCATGGCCCCACCGGTGATCGGTCTTGTCGACGAGGACGAGTGAGGGCGGGTCATGCCGGTGGCGGGGCCGCTGACCCCGGTGGAGCTGGACTTCCTGTGGGAGTCGTACAGCGCTGGGGAACTCCCCTACCCGCTGGAGCTCCACTCACACGGCGCGACCATGGCCGAGCGGGCGGCGCTGCGCAGGCGGACCCTCGGGGAGCTCGCCGAGCGTGGTCTGGCCGATGAGCGTGGCACGGTGCGGCAGGATCTCGCCGAGCTGCTCGACGTGCTGGCCGGGGCGCGGCTGAGCGTAGACTCGGTGCACATCCACGAGCCGGGAAACCCGGCCGTGCTCGCGCTGGCGGCTGCCACCGGAGACCGGGCGGTACTCGCTGTGCAGGACGAGCGCGGGCTGGTGCTCGACCGGGCCGATCCGGATGGTCTGGCGACGGCGATCGTGTCGTTGTTGCCACACGGGCGGCGGGGCGCGGAGCGGTCCGTCACCGTGCCGGTCGAGCAGCTCATGGCAGGACCAGGCGCGGACTTCCTGCAGCGAAGGCCGGGTGAGGAGCTGGCGCGCTCGGGCGGTAACGGCGAGGTCCGGGCGCAGACCGACACCGAGCGCAAGGCGCTGGCCCGGCTCCACGCGCAGCCCAGGCTGCGTGGCGGGCAGATCGGCGCTAACGGTAGGTCACCCTTCGGTGACAAGGCACGGTCGGCGGTGCTGAGTTGGTTCGACACCGAGAGCGGGCGCTACATGACACAGGCAGGCCGTGGTGGTGACGGCCGGGAGTGGGTCACCATCGCGCCTGCCGACGCGCCGACACTGCGGCACCGTATCGGTGAGATGCTTGCCGGGGTACGCCGGACATCGGTGGCTGGATAGCAGGCTCACGTGGGGAGGTTCACGAGATCGTGGCAAACGGAACGTCGGCGCGGTTCTTCGCGCCGGTGACTTTCGACTTCCTGTGGGAGTCGGCCGGGCTCGGTGAGCTCCCCTACCCGCTTCGGGTGCCATCGCACGGGGCGACGGTCGCCGAGCGCACCGCCCTGCGGCACCGCGTGGACGAGCAGCTCAGGGCGGAGGGCGTCAGGGACTCCTACGGCAGGCTGGACCCCACCGTCGGGTACTGGCTGATGCTGCTCGCGCGCGCCAGCATGAGCATCGACACGCTCCACGTCCCAGAGGTAGGGGCAGCACCGGTCGCCGGGATCGCCGCGAGCGACGGACAGGGCGGGGTACTCGCCGTGCAGGACAGCGAGGGGATCCGGCTACGGTCGATCTACCAGGACGGCGCTGTCACCGAGATCGTCAACCTGCTGCCGCCGAGCTCGCGCGGCGCGGAACGCTCCGTCACGATCTCGGCGGCCGATGCCGCGCGTACCGCCGCGGTGCCTGCGACCGCCGCGGGCGGTGCCGTACGGTCCGCTGCGGAACGGCAGGAGGGTGGCCTCGCCGAGCGACTCGGGTTCGGCCGCAGGTCGAGCTCCCACCCCAAGCTGTCCGAGCGCACCGCCGGTGACCAGCGGCAGGACTACGCCAGGTTGGTCGCGCAGCCACGGCTGCGGGGAGGTCAGCTCGCGGCCAACGCGCGAGACGAGTTCGGCGCCCGCAGGCGCTCACCGGTGCTCGCCTGGTTCGACACCGCGAGCGGGCGCTACCTGAGCCTGGCACGGACCGGCCAGGATGGGCACCGTTGGCTCACCGTGTCACCGGCTGACACCAGGACGCTGCGCACACGCCTTGGTGAGCTGGTCGGTGAGGTCGTGGGCGAACTGGGTCACAAGTCGTAGGAGCGCGCCCACGGTTGTGGAACAAGACCTCCCGGCCACCCGTTGACCCGGAGGGTGCCGATGGTGCCGATCCCGACATCCGGCTCCATGGCACACCGTCACGGCGGTGGGCGGTACCCTGAGATAACGCGGTATCGGTGCTGCAGGCTGGCCGGTATCGGCTGCTACATCGCCTGCGACACTGTGATGTCCGCGACGGGTCACTGTGCGCAGGTCGAGTGCGGCGATCAGTGAGAGCACGGGCAGCGCTGCCTGCACGCGACACGGTGTGACCAGGCATCGCAAACTCCAAGGTCGAGTCAGGGAGGGTCAAGGCCGTAGGCGGCCGATCAGCATGGACCGAAAGCGCCTCCTCAAGAACCCACTGGTGTGGATCGCGCTCGCCGTGGTGCTCTACCTCGTCTTCTCCTCGCTGCTCGACGACCATAGGGGTTACGCCGAAGTCCCGACGTCCCAGGCGATGGAGCAGGTCTCCGCGGGAAACATCACCGAGGCGGAGATCGAGGACAAGGAACAGCAGCTGCTGCTGTCGCTGAATGAGCCGATCAGCGTCGACGGTGAGCAAACCGACCAGGTCATCACCCAGTACCCGGAGCGGATCTCGGCGGACATCTACAACGAGCTGGTCGGGCAGAACGTCGAGGTCGAGACCTCGGTGACGCAGACGACGCTGCTCGGCCAGATGTTGATCTACATGATCCCGCTTGCCCTGTTGCTGCTGTTGCTCTTCTGGATCATGAGCAGGGCCCAGGGCGGCGGCAGTAAAGTGCTCAACTTCGGCAAGTCCAAGGCGAAACAGCTCACCAAGGACATGCCGACCAGCAAGTTCGTCGACGTCGCGGGGGCGGACGAGGCTGTCGAGGAACTTCACGAGATCAAGGACTTCCTGCAGTACCCGGGGCGTTACCACGAGCTGGGAGCGAAGGTGCCCAAGGGCGTGCTGCTGTACGGGCCGCCCGGTACGGGCAAGACGCTGTTGGCGCGCGCTGTCGCAGGCGAGGCTGGGGTGCCCTTCTACACCATCTCGGGGTCCGATTTCGTCGAGATGTTCGTCGGTGTCGGCGCCTCCCGTGTACGGGACCTGTTCGAGCAGGCCAAGCAGAACGCGCCGTGCATCATCTTCGTCGACGAGATCGACGCCGTCGGCAGGCAGCGCGGTGCAGGGCTCGGCGGCGGTCACGACGAGCGCGAGCAGACGCTGAACCAGCTGCTCGTCGAGATGGACGGCTTCGATTCCAAGGGCGGCATCATCCTGATCGCGGCGACCAACCGCCCGGACATCCTCGACCCGGCGCTGCTGCGGCCCGGCCGGTTCGATCGGCAGATCCCGGTGCAGGCGCCCGACCTGCGAGGCAGGAAGGCGATCCTGGAGGTGCACGCCAGGAGCAAGCCGCTCGCCGAGGGCGTCAGCCTGGACGGGCTGGCCAAGCGCACCGCGGGCATGTCCGGAGCCGACCTGGAGAACGTGCTCAACGAGGCGGCGCTGCTCACGGCCCGGCTCGGCAAGCACGAGATCGACGAGACCGCGCTGGAGGAGTCGGTGGACCGCGTGATCGGCGGTCCCGCGCGCAAGGGCCGGATCATCTCCGAGAAGGAGAAGAAGATCACCGCCTACCACGAGGGCGGGCACGCGCTGGCGGCGTGGGCGATGCCGGACATCGAGCCGGTGTACAAGCTCACGATCATGCCGCGCGGCCGCACGGGCGGGCACGCGTTGCTCGTGCCCGAGGAGGACAAAGACCTGATGACCCGCTCGGAGATGATCGGCAGGCTGGTCTTCGCCATGGGCGGGCGTGCCGCGGAGGAGCTCGTCTTCCACGAGCCCACCACCGGGGCGTCCTCGGACATCGAGCAGGCCACCAAGATCGCCAAGGCGATGGTCAAGGAGTACGGCATGAGCGCCCGACTCGGCGCGGTCAAGTACGGCCAAGACCAGGGGGATCCGTTCCTCGGCCGCTCGGCGGGCAAGGAGGCCGACTACTCGCTCGAGGTGGCGCACGAGATCGACGAGGAAGTGCGCAAGCTGATCGAGACCGCGCACACCGAGGCGTGGGAGGTGCTGTCGACCTACCGCGACGTGCTCGACGACCTGGTGTACGAGGTACTGCGCAAGGAGACGCTGCAGCGCCCCGACCTGGAGCGGATCTTCTCGAATGTGAACAAGCGGCCGAGGATCACGATCTTCAACGACTTCGGTTCCCGCGAGCCATCCGAGAAGCCACCCATCAAGACCCCGGCCGAGATCGCGGCCGAGCGGGGAGAGCCGTGGCCGCCTCCCGCAGAGCAGGGCAGCGAGCAGGGTAATCAGCAGCCGCGCCCGGAGCCGGTGGCCTCGGCCACGGCGACCGACAACGGCGCGCCGCAGCCTGCCGAGGACAATCGTCAGGGCGGTAGGCAGGAGCAGCGGGGGAACGCCCCGGCGAACCCGTACGCCTACCGTCCGGCCGATCCCAACGGGGGCGGCTGGCCGGGCAGGCAGCAGCAGGACCCGAGGCAGGCAGGCGGGAACGGCGCCCAGCCCTATCCCGGCTACGGCAGGCCACATGGCGGCCCGCAGCAGGATGGCTCCGGCCACGGGGGCAACCGGTACGGACCGCCGAACTACGGCGCACCACCCGGCTGGAAGCCCGCGACGACACCGTCCGGCCGGAACCGGCAGCCCTGGTGGCCGCAGGACCAGCGCGGTACGGGCACCGGCGAGCAGCCGCGACAACCCGCCGATCCGCAGCAGCCCCCGCACCAGCAAGGGGAGCTGCCCGCGGAGGGGCAGTACGGTGAAGGTCAGCAGGGACAGCAGCGAGGGGACCCCGACGGGCAAGATGGGCAACATCGACGGTGAGCAGCTCGGGACGTATGTGGCCCGGCTCGGTTCGCGTGGCGTGAACGGCGACGTGTCCGGAGACGGGCACACCGGCACCGAGCATGAGTGGGATGCGGCCGCGGGCAGGGCATTCGATGCCGAGCGTGCCGAGGAGGCGGTTCGCGAGCTGCTCATCGCCTGCGGCGAGGACCCGGACAGGGAAGGCCTGCAGGAGACCCCGGCGCGGGTGGCGCGTGCCTACCGGGAGCTCTTCGCCGGCCTGCACACCGATCCGGCCGAGGTGATCGACCGGACCTTCGACGAGAGCCACGACGAGCTGGTCCTGATCACCGACATCCCGATGTTCTCCACCTGCGAGCACCACCTTGTCCCGTTCCACGGTGTCGCCCACGTCGGCTACATCCCCGACGAGCACGGCAGGGTGACGGGGCTTTCCAAGATCGCCAGGCTGGTCGATCTCTACGCCAAGCGCCCGCAGGTGCAGGAGCGGCTGACCTCGCAGGTCGCCGACGCCCTTGAGCGCAGGCTACAGCCGAGGGGAGTGATCGTGGTGGTCGAGGCCGAGCACCTGTGCATGGCGATGCGGGGAATCCGCAAGCCAGGAGCGCGGACCACGACCTCGGCGGTGCGCGGGATGCTGAAAACCTCCGCTTCCACGCGGTCGGAGGCGCTTTCCCTGATCAAGGGACGTCGATGAGCGTGCTCGCGTTCACCGCACGGGCGGGCGTCCCCCGCCGTGAGGACCGCTGTGCCGTGGTCGGCGTGCTCAACGTCACACCGGACTCGTTTTCCGACGGGGGCCGGTACTTCCACATCGACGACGCGGTCCGCCACGCCCAAGTCATGTACGCACGCGGGGCCGACCTGATCGACGTTGGCGGGGAGTCCACCCGTCCCGGTGCCGACCGGGTTCCTGCCGACAAGGAGATCGAACGGGTCCTTCCGGTGATCGAGTCGTTGGCCGCCGACGGGATCGCGCTCTCGGTGGACACCACGCGCGCTGCGGTGGCCGAGGCGGCGATCAGTGCGGGCGCCGTAGTGATCAACGATGTCTCCGGCGGGCTGGCCGACCCGAACATGGTCAAGGTCGCCGCCGCGACCGGCGCACCCTTCGTGCTGATGCACTGGCGCGGCCACAGCAAGGAGATGGACACGCTGGCCAGCTACACCGACGTGGTCGGCGAGGTGCGGGACGAGCTGCTCGCGCGGGTGGATGCCGCGGTGGCCGCGGGTGTGGCTCCGGAATCGATCGTGCTCGATCCAGGGATCGGCTTCGCCAAGCGGGCAGAGCATAACTGGGAGCTGCTGCGCCACACCGGCACGCTGGCCGCCGAGGGATTCCCGGTGCTCGTCGGTGCCTCACGCAAGCGCTTCCTCGGCGCGCTGCTCGCCGACGAGCACGGCAGGCCCCGCGACCCCGACGGCCGCGAGGTGGCCACCGCCGCGATCTCGGCGCTGGTCGCGCGGGCAGGCGCGTGGGGCGTGCGGGTACACGAGGTCGGAGCATCGGTGGACGCGGTGACCGTCGCGGCGGCGATGGCGGGCGAATCGTGAGCGTGCCTGCGTCCGCGGCCCGCTCGACCAGGATCGCCCTGCGCGGGCTCCGCGCCACCGGGTACCACGGCTACTTCGATTGGGAACGGCAGCGGGGCCAGGAGTTCGTCGTCGATGTGGTGCTGTGGGCCGATCTGGAACGCGCCCAGCGCAGCGATGAGCTCGTCGACACGATCGACTACGGCGCGGTGGCCGAGCGTGTCGCGGCGATCGTGACCGGCGCGCCCTACCGGTTGATCGAAGCGCTCGCCGGGCGGATCGCCGACGAGGTGCTGACCGCGGGCGGCCAACGGGTAGAGGTGACGGTGCACAAGCCAGAGGCTCCGATCGAGGTCGGTTTCGATGACGTGTCGGTGACGGTCAGCAGGGAGCGAGCCGGGTGACCCGCGCAGTGCTGTCCCTCGGATCGAACCTGGGCGACCGCATCGGGTACCTGCGGCAAGCCGTGGCCGGCCTGGGCGGGGCGGTGCTGGCGATCTCCGCGGTGTACGAGACCCGGCCGTGGGGAGTGACCGACCAACCGGATTTCCTCAACGCGGTGTGTGTGGTCGCCGACCCCGAGCTCGACCACTGGGCGTGGTTGCGGTGGGCGCAGCGACTCGAGCAGCTGGCCTGCCGCGTCCGCGAGCGGCGGTGGGGGCCGCGCACGTTGGATGTGGACGTGGTGACCGTCGACGGGATCCGTTCCGAGGATCCGGAGCTGCTGTTGCCGCATCCCGGCGCGGCCTCCCGCGCCACCGTGCTGATCCCCTGGCTGGATGCCGACCCCGGTGCTTGGTTGTCGGGGTACGGCGCGGTCACCGATCTCCTGGATGGGCTCGACGAGGCCGATCGCGAGGCGGTGCGGCGCAGGGACGACCTGCGGCTGGTGTGACGGCCCGTGCCGCAGGACCCGAGCCCGCCCGGATACGCTGAGCGAATGCGATTCACGCGGGCCAGGGACCTGCTGACCGCTGGCCTGATCGGGTTCGGAGTCGGGTACCTGCTGTTCGATCAGGCCTACCACGCCATGCCGGATCTGCCGACGCTCGCGGGCGGGACCCTGCTGGTTCTCGCGCTGATCGAGCTCGGGTTCGCCGCGAGCGCGCGCAACCGGATCGCAAGCGGCAGGGTGGTTTACGACGCGATCCTGATCGCACGGTTCGCCGTTCTGGCCAAGGCGTCCTCGCTGCTCGGGGCGATCATGGTCGGGGGATGGCTTGCCGGGATCGCCTACCTGGCACCGCGCGCAGGCACGATCGCCGCGGCAGGCGACGACCTGCCCGCGGCCGTGGTGGGCGCGATCTGCGCGGCGTGCTTGATCGGCGCCGCCCTCTGGCTGGAACACTGCTGCCGCGCCCCTGGGATGGATGATCGGGACGAGAGCAGGGACCCGCACGCGTGAACACGTGCCCACACACCGTGGGCGACCGGTTACGGCGAGCCGGTACGAGATGGAATCGGTGACAAACGAAGCCCACAAACCGCGTAACGGTGGACAACGAAAGTACCGAGTTGGTATCGGTATGGTCACTGGAAGGTAGGCTCAGCCTCATGAAGGTCGCTGGCGGCGGGCGCGCGGGTACCGTCATGGCCGTTCTCGGCGGGGTACTCGTCGTGGCGGCGACGGGCGTCCTGTTGCTGTCGGCCGATACCAGGCTGCTGCGGCTGGGGCTGGTCGCCGCGTTGTGGGCGGTGCTGCTCGCGGCGATCGTGGCGACGAGGTACCGCGCGCAGGCAGAGGAGTCGGCGGCCTCGGCGGCCAACGCGAAGGAGATCTACGAGCGCGAACTCGAACGGGAGATCGCCGCGCGCAAGGAGCACGAGCTCGAGTTCGAGCTGCGCAAGCGCCGAGAGCTGGAGAGCAACGCGCAGGAGCAGGTGAACGCGTTGCGGGCGGAGCTGGAGCAACTACAGCAGACGTTGCGGCAGTTGCTCGACGGCGAGGTGCTGTACGAGCGCATCGCGCTGACCGCGCAAGCCACCCGCATGCGGGCGTCGGGCGACGACTTCAAGTACCTCGAGCAGGGCGCGGGCCGGGTGGTGTCCGATCAGGGACGAGCGGCACGGCAGGTTGACCCGCCAACCGACACGTTCGCGCCGGTGACCGATCACGGCGAGCCGTACCGCAACGGCCATGGCAGCGGGAACGGCGCGCCGGTCGCGGATTCCCCGTCGCCGTGGTTCTCGGTCTCGGATCGCCCTACCACGCGAACCGGGGGACGCCAGCAGCGCCAGCGGCCTGCCACAGTGGCAGCGGCCTCGCGCGCCGCCCGGCACAGCCACGAGGGCGCGCGGCCCGGGCCCGAGGTGCCCCGCAGGCACGAGCACGAACCGCGCACCTGGCAACAGTGGGGCGCCGACGACGGCCAACCACGCGGGCAGCAGGGCGAGAGCCCCGGCAGGTCGGACAGCAACGCGGGCGGCCCCGAACCCGACACCGGTGGGTCGCATTCCGCGGGCAGACCGGTCAGCGAGCTGCTCGCCTCCTACGGTTCGGAGGTTCAGCCGCGCAGGCGCAGGCGGCGTGCGTGACCCAAGGCCGTGTCCCGGGACCAGGTGAAACTGGTCACGGCCGGTAGGCGCGCACGCCGACACCTCGGTTACTCTCGCGCTCACATCGTCCGGTACCCGGCAGCGTTCGGTGCCCGAGCGGGACTGGAACGAGCGAAGGAGCAACGATCTATGGAGCGGCCAGCGCGGCTGTCCGTCGGTGTCGTCTCGGCGGGCAGGGTGGGCAGCGTTCTCGGCGCGACCCTGGCGACGGCGGGGCATTCCGTCATCGCCGCATCCGGTGTATCAGCCGCTTCGATACGTCGCTGCGAGACCCTGCTGCCCGGGGTGGAGCTCGCGCGGCCGGACGAGGTGGCCGCCCGCAGCGATCTGGTCGTGCTGGCGATCCCCGATGACGCGCTTGCCGGTACGGTGCGCGGCCTGGTAGCCGCTGGCGCGCTGCGTTCCGGCCAGATCGTGGTGCACACCTCGGGGGCACACGGTGTCGACGTGCTGGCACCGGCGGCAGGTGTGGGCGCGCTGTGTGTCGCGCTGCACCCCGCCATGACGTTCACCGGTCGCGAGGAGGACATCCAGCGTCTCGCGGCGTGCTGTGTCGGCGTGACCGCTGGCGACGGCGACGAGGCCGCCTACCAGGTCGGTGAGGCGCTGGCGGTGGAGATGGGGGCCGAGCCGGTGCGCATCGCGGAAGGTGTCCGGCCGCTGTACCACGCCGCGCTGACCCACGGTGCCAATCATCTCCTCACGCTGGTCGCGGACTGCGTGGAAGTGCTGCGCGACGCCGGCATCGGAAACGCCGAGCGGCTGATCGGCCCGCTGCTGTCGGCTTCGCTGGACAACGCCCTCCGCCACGGCGGTCGCGCGCTCACCGGCCCGGTCGCGCGGGGTGACACCGAAACCGTGCGCACCCACCTGGAGGTGCTCGGCGAGCGGGCCCCGAGGGTGGCCGACTGTTACACGGCACTGGCGCGGCGCACCGCGGAACGCGCCAGGGAGGACGGGCTGCTGGCTGAGGGTGCCGCTGCCGAGATCGAGAGCACGCTGGGGGGTAGCCGATGATCCCGAACGCGACACGGTTCACCAGGGGCGAGCTGAACGTGCTGCACCGTGCCGAGGACGCCACGCGCACCGCGAGCGCGCTCCGCCAGGTCGGCAGCACGATCGCACTGGTACCGACGATGGGTGCGCTGCACGAGGGGCACCTCGAGCTGGTGCGCCGAGCCGGTCGCATCCCGAACGCGGTGGTTGCGGTGTCGATCTTCGTGAATCCGCTGCAGTTCGGGCCGGGTGAAGACTACGAGACCTATCCACGACGGCTCGACGACGATTTGGAAGCGCTGCGGCGGGCCGGGGTGGAGCTGGTGTTCACCCCAGAGGTCACCGAGCTCTACCCGGAAGGTGCCTCGGTCACCGTGGATCCGGGACCGCTGGGTGAGCAGCTGGAAGGGGAACACCGGCCGGGGCACTTCAGCGGGGTGCTGACCGTGGTCGCCAAGCTGTTCCAGGTGATGCGGCCGCATTACGCCCTGTTCGGGGAGAAGGACTACCAGCAGCTCGTGCTGATCAAGCGTATGGTGCGTGACCTGAACATGGAACCCTCGGTGATCGGTGTTCCGACCGTGCGTGAGCGCGACGGGCTGGCACTGTCCTCCCGCAATAGCTACCTCGACGCCGAGCAGCGGGAGCAGGCGGTGGTGCTGTCGGCCGCGCTGACGGCGGGGGCGCACGCGGGGGTGCACGGCGCCGAGGCGGTGTACGAGGCCGCCCGCGCGACGCTGGCGGCCCAACCCGAGGTCGCGGTCGACTACCTGGAGCTGCGGGGGCCGGAACTGGAGCCCGCGCCCGCCGAGGGGAGCGCTCGGCTGCTCATCGCCGCCAGGGTGGGCAGCACCCGACTGATCGACAACGTCGGTCTCGTGCTCGGTACCCCGCCGGACACCGACCCAGGAGGGTGATTCATGTACCGCACCATGCTGAAGTCCAAGATCCACCGTGCCACCGTGACCCAGGCCGATCTGCACTATGTCGGGTCCGTCACCGTCGATGAGACGCTGATGCGCGAGGCCGACCTGCTGCCGGGCGAGCAGGTCACGATCGTCGACATCACCAACGGCGCACGGCTGGAGACCTACGTGATCCCCGGTGAGGCCGATAGCGGGATCCTGGGCATCAACGGAGCAGCCGCGCACCTGGTTCACCCGGGTGACCTGGTGATCCTGCTGTCGTATGCGCAGCTGAGCAATGACGAGGCGGTCAGCTACGAGCCGCGGATCCTGTTCGTGGACGCCGATAACCGTATCCAGCAATCGGGCGGTGACCCCGGGCACGCGCCGGAAGGTTCCGGGCTGGTCAGCGGGGCCGTGCCGGTGGAACGGCCAGCCACCCTCGCCAGGGCGGGCGGCTAGGCGCCCGCGATGCTGCTCACCGTCGATGTCGGCAACAGCAACATCGTCATCGGCCTCTACGGAGGCAAGGGGGATGCTGCCGAACTCGTCGACGACTGGCGGATGCGGACCGAGCCGCACACCACCGCCGACGAGCTCGCGCTGACCATGCGCGGGTTGCTCGGCGAGCATGCCGGTGAGATCACCGGGATCAGCGCGCTGTCCACGGTTCCGCCGGTGCTGCGGGAGCTGCGCGTGATGTTCGCGCGTTACTACGAGCTGATTCCCGCCGTGATCATCGAGCCGGGGGTGCGTACCGGTCTGCCGCTGCGCGTCGACAACCCAAGGGAGGTGGGTGCGGATCGGATCGCCAACGCGGTGGCCGCGTACCACCTGCACAGCGGCCCGTGCGTGGTGGTGGATTTCGGCACCTCGACGGTGGTCGACGCGGTGTCGGCCGCCGGGGAGTTCCTGGGTGGGGCGTTCGCTCCCGGGGTGGAGATCTCGCTGGACGCACTCGCCTCCCGTGCCTCTGCCCTGCGTGCCGTGGAGCTGGTGCCGCCTCGGTCGGTGATCGGCAAGACCACGGTGGAGTGCCTACAATCCGGCATTCTGTACGGTTTCGCCGGGCAGGTGGACGGCCTGGTGAACCGGATCATCCACGAGCTGCGCGAGGGGGGCATGGCCGGTGGATCAGAGGTGGCGGTGGTCGCCACCGGCGGATTGGCACCGTTGCTGGTGCACGAACTGGCGACCGTGACCGATCACCGGCCCGACCTGACCCTGATGGGGTTGCGGCTGGCATTCGAGCGAAACGCGCGCTAGCGCTGCTAGCGACCGTTCGTGATCCGCGTCCGGTATCCCATCATCAGGGTGGATTTTCTGTGGCAGCCCGCTCGGTGAAGGGCGCGGATTCTCCCGACTGATCCCGGGACAAGCCGCGCGCGGGCCCGCTCCGTGCCTGGTAAAGCGGCTGGTATTGTTACCGTCGCCGCCGGAACACGACGCGAACCAGGCGATCCCGAGCCGGTGCAACCATTCGAGCGTGTTCGATAGGTGTATCGTGCTCAGCAGCTTCCCGGGTATGCCGGAATCGGGAAGAATCACGGGGGTTGGGTGGTCGACCGATCGTTCTTGGGGTGGCACGTTCCGGGGAACCCCGCACATCATGACTAATAGTGGAGGCGGGGCCCGGTGTGTGACCCCGGATCGGATTTGCGATTAGAGTGGAATTAGAGTACTAATACGTGGCAGATGCAGTCGTTGCGATCCGGTAGGTTGGCATTGCACGTGTAGGAGCCGTAGATCATTCTGGTGCTGGAGGAAACGAATGGCGCAGAAGGTACTCGTATCGCTGATCGATGACTTGGACGGCGGGGAGGCCGAGGAGACGGTCGAGTTCGGTTTGGACGGTGTCACGTACCAGATCGACCTGTCCGCGGAGAATGCCGAGGAGCTC
This sequence comes from Haloechinothrix sp. LS1_15, assembly GCF_033042135.1. Classification (NCBI taxonomy): domain Bacteria; kingdom Bacillati; phylum Actinomycetota; class Actinomycetes; order Pseudonocardiales; family Pseudonocardiaceae; genus Haloechinothrix; species Haloechinothrix sp. LS1_15. The sequence continues at coordinate 604,657 of NZ_WBXM01000001.1, forward strand.
AGGGACGCGCTGGCGCAGTACATCGAACACGCCCGCCGCGCGGGTGGCAGGAAGAAGAGCTCGAGTAAGAGCGGCGGTGGACGCGCGAGCCGTAGCGCTTCGGTTGACAGGGAGCAGAACCAGGCGATTCGCGCGTGGGCGCGTAAGAACGGATATCAGGTATCCGATCGCGGTCGTATCCCGAGCGAGGTTGTCGACGCCTATCACAAGCGGAAGTGAGTGGTGGATGGCCACGTCGTGAGTGATCGATCGAGCTCGGGCCGTTCGATCACTCACGACGTGGCGGAACCACTCTGGGACAGGTGGCGCATTCTCCCTTGCCGTCGGCGAGCAGGTAGTGGAAGCAGCACGATTCTTTGCGGCGCGTCCACTCGGTATGACTGTTACTCCCGGAAGCCTGTCGTAGGGTCGACGCCGAGGTGAACGGCGCGGACTTTTCCGGAAGGAGCAATGCGGCGTCGGCCACTCCCGCGGCCTCGTCGCCCGCGTGCTTTCCGGCGCGCCACATACTGATGTCGAGCGCGTCGGTGACCGCACCCCACAGATTGCGACTGCCGAATCGCACAGCAGGTCGGTACGTGCGCACGAATTCTGCCCCGTGCGCGGCATAGCGGGCGCGTAGTAGCGCGGCCAGCCTGTGCTCGCAGTCCACCACGGTGGCCGCGGGATCGCCCGCCGCCGGATCATCCGGCAGGCAGGCGAAGGCGGCACTGTGCAGGGTGATCGTCTCGGGCGCCGGTTTGCCGTCGGCGGCGAGACGGAACGACAGGTCCGCGGGGCGCAGCCACGGCACCCGCCGGTCGTGGTGGAACAGCAGCGCCCCTGCCAACGCGGGCACGTTCAGATACCAGGAGCGGACGTGGGCCGCGACGGTGCGTTCGGGTGCCTCGCCGTACTCCTGCTGCAACCACCGGGCGGTGATCGCGTGCCAGCCTGCCAAACCCTCGGCGAGGATCCCGGCGCAGTGGTGCCGGTCCTGCCGCCGCATCGGTCGCCGCGATGGTTCCGGCGTGCCGGCGCCGAGCTCGATCGTGACCAGCTCCTGGCGCTGGTTGATCCGGGTGAGGGAATCGGACAGGGCGGGTGTGGCGCGTGGGGCGTCACGGAGTGATGTCCGTGCGCGCATCGCGACCTCCGCTGCTCCGTTCGGGTGCTTAGGTATGCCTAACTTTATCGTGTCTGTGTCGATCGTGCAGATGTCGTACGTCACTTCGGTGGCTGTGCTGGCCGGTATATGCCTGCGCCGGTCGGAGCCGAGACGAGCGAACGGCCGCTAACCTCCGTGTTCGCGCTCGGCGGACAGCTGTCCGCTTCGGGAATCCCGGGCGTAGGCTGCCACGTTGTCAGGGTGTGACCAGCAAGTTTTCGTGCCGCTAGCGGGACGTCGCCTGCGGGCGGTCATCCAGCCGCGCCCGTGGGCGTCAGCGGCCCGTGTCCGCGGGTATGCGTTGCGGGCACGGTCGTGGTGAAGTGGTTCGAGGCCGCCGACCAGCCCGGCGGCGGGCAACGCGGTCGACGGCGGTCGACGGCAGGTAAGTGAGACGGTCCGTTCGAAGGTGGAATTCGGCTGTAGTGGGTGCCCAGGGAGCAGGGGATGACTACTACAGTGGTCCGTACGGTGCTGAAAAGGCCACGTCCACCGGCGTGGCTGCCTCATCACCGCCGACGCAGCAGTCGAGGGAGTGGGAATGTTCGAGAGGTTCACCGACCGCGCGAGGCGGGTGGTTGTGCTGGCCCAGGAAGAGGCCAGGATGCTCAACCACAACTACATCGGCACCGAGCACATCCTTCTTGGTCTGATCCACGAGGGTGAGGGTGTCGCTGCCAAGGCGCTCGAGTCCCTGGGGATCGCGCTCGAGGGTGTCCGCCAGCAGGTCGAGGAGATCATTGGCCAGGGTCAGCAGGCGCCGAGCGGGCACATCCCGTTCACGCCGCGCGCGAAGAAGGTGCTTGAGCTCTCGCTGCGCGAGGCGCTGCAGCTCGGCCACAACTACATCGGCACCGAGCACATCCTGCTCGGCCTCATCCGTGAGGGTGAGGGCGTGGCCGCGCAGGTCCTCGTCAAGCTCGGCGCCGACCTCAACCGCGTGCGCCAGCAGGTGCTGCAGCTGCTGTCCGGCTACCAGGGCAAGGAACCTGCCGAGGCAGGTGGCGGCCGCGGCGAAGGGACCCCGTCGTCCTCGCTGGTGCTCGACCAGTTCGGTCGCAACCTGACCCAGTCGGCACGGGAAGGCAAGCTGGACCCGGTCATCGGGCGCAGCAAGGAGATCGAGCGGGTCATGCAGGTGCTGTCCCGCCGCACCAAGAACAACCCCGTGCTGGTCGGCGAGGCCGGTGTCGGCAAGACCGCGGTGGTCGAGGGGCTCGCCCAGGCCGTCGTCAAGGGCGAGGTCCCGGAGACGCTGAAAGAGAAGCAGCTCTACACCCTCGACCTCGGCTCGCTCGTCGCCGGGTCGCGGTACCGCGGTGACTTCGAGGAGCGCTTGAAGAAGGTGCTCAAGGAGATCAAGACGCGCGGCGACATCATCCTGTTCATCGACGAGCTGCACACCCTGGTCGGTGCCGGTGCCGCCGAGGGCGCCATCGACGCGGCCAGCATCCTCAAGCCGATGCTCGCCCGTGGTGAGCTGCAGACCATCGGCGCCACCACGCTCGAGGAGTACAAGAAGCACGTCGAGAAGGACGCCGCACTGGAGCGCCGCTTCCAGCCCATCCAGGTCAACGAGCCCTCGCTGGAGCACACCATCGAGATCCTCAAGGGGCTGCGGGACCGCTACGAGGCGCACCACCGTGTCTCGATCACCGACTCGGCGCTGGTCGCGGCTTCCACACTGGCCGACCGTTACATCAACGACCGGTACTTGCCGGACAAGGCGATCGACCTCATCGATGAGGCGGGTGCGCGGATGCGGATCCGCAGGATGACCGCGCCGCCGGACCTGCGCGAGTTCGACGAGAAGATCGCCGACGTGCGGCGGGAGAAGGAGTCGGCGATAGACGCGCAGGACTTCGAGCGGGCCGCGTCGCTGCGCGACGAGGAGAAGACCCTGCTCAGCCAGAAGTCCGAGCGTGAGAAGCAGTGGAAGGACGGCGACCTGGACGTCGTCACCGAGGTCGACGACGAGCAGATCGCCGAGGTGTTGGCCCACTGGACGGGTATCCCGGTCTTCAAGCTCACCGAAGAGGAGACCACCCGGCTGCTCCGCATGGAGGACGAGCTGCACAAGCGGATCATCGGCCAGGACGACGCGGTCAAGGCCGTCGCTCAGGCGATCCGCCGGACCCGCGCCGGGCTGAAGGATCCCAAGCGTCCATCGGGGTCGTTCATCTTCGCCGGTCCCTCCGGTGTCGGGAAGACCGAGCTGTCCAAGGCGTTGGCGAACTTCCTGTTCGGTGAGGACGACGCCCTCATCCAGATCGACATGGGTGAGTTCCACGACCGCTACACCGCATCGCGGCTGTTCGGTGCTCCCCCCGGCTACGTCGGCTACGAGGAGGGCGGCCAGCTCACCGAGAAGGTTCGCCGTAAGCCGTTCTCCGTGGTGCTCTTCGACGAGATCGAGAAGGCCCACCAGGAGATCTACAACACGCTGTTGCAGGTGCTCGAGGACGGCAGGCTCACCGATGGTCAGGGCCGCACAGTCGACTTCAAGAACACCGTGCTCATCTTCACGTCGAACCTGGGTACCCAGGACATTTCCAAGTCGGTGAGCTTGGGCTTCTCTTCCGGCGGTAGCGAGGAAACCCGCTACGACAAGATGAAGCAGAAGGTCAACGAGGAAATGAAGAAGCATTTCCGGCCGGAGTTCCTCAACCGCATCGACGACGTGATCGTGTTCCACCAGCTCACCAGGGAGCAGATCATCGAGATGGTCGACCTGATGACCGAGCGGGTCGAGACGCAGCTGAAGAAGAAGGACATGGCGCTGGAGCTGACCGATCGGGCCAAGCAGGTCGTCGCCAAGCGTGGTTTCGATCCGGTGCTCGGTGCGCGGCCACTGCGGCGCACCATCCAGCACGAGATCGAGGACCAGCTGTCCGAGAAGATCCTCTTCGGCGAGATCGAGTCCGGCCAGATCGTCGTCGTCGACGTGGAGAACTACGACGAGGAGACGGGCAGGCACGAAGACGCCTACTTCGTCTTCCGCGGCGAGACTCGCCCCGCCGACGTGCCCGACGCACCCCCGGTCGACGTCGCGGCGACCGGCGGTGAGGGCAGCGGCGGCAGCGAGAGCGGCGAGGCCTCCGAGTCGTAAGTTGTCGACCATACCAAGGGCCGGCCCTGAAAGGGGCCGGCCCTTGGTATGCGGGTCGGCTGCCGACCGGGAAACTGGGAACCATCTCCACTGAACCATCGTGGTGTATCTGCCGACATTCGCATAAGGAACCCCGAGCAAGTGCCGATATTAGGGGATCGGCAAGCTTTCTGCTGTAGTGCAGCAGTGCCTGACCACGTTACGCAGCTGCTCCGTTTGACGTACACGTTTAGTTCTATTTTTTGAGTTGTGTGACTTGGTTGCTATTGGTAGTGTTTTTTGTGACTGGGATGGCCTAAGTTTCATCTGGGGGTGAGCTTCCGCTCGTATTCGATCTCATTTATGAGAGATTTTTTGTTTTCCCGTATTGCTACAGGGAATCGATATTATGTTTGACTGGGGAAGGAGTCTTGGTATGCCTCGTGTACGTCGTACTGTCGCGGCCATGGCAGCATGTACAGGTCTCTAGCGTTGCCGGGAGCCGCAGCGGCTCAGGAGAGCGCACTCGATGGCCCGGATGGGGTTGAGCCGCTCGCAAGTGACAGCAACAGCTCGCCCTTCACCAATAGTGCTGCGCTGAATGCGAACATCTGGACGGAGAGCGCAGTGTCGCGAAGTCGGGATTATAATACGTCCGCTGTCATTGAAGGTGGGCACTCCCCTGTTTCGGGGTCGGATTGGGTTCGGAACACCACCACGATCGATGGCTACGGGCTCGGTGCGAGTGTGGACGCGTTCGGTGACAGTGGTTCCAGTGTGAGTACCACTTGGACCAACAGCGGTGGCCAGCGAGGCTCGTACTTGTCTGGTAACTTCTCTGTAAATTGGCGCACAGTATGGACGGAGAATACAGTGACAGCGGCTGCGTTTTATAATGGGCAAACAGTTACGGTAAATGCGAACACAACGTCACTTTTCTGATAAGGTCTTTGATCTTACGTGAGTGTGTCGGCTGAGAAGTCGGCGGGTGGTCGCCCCTGGCTGGGGCGGCCACCCGCCCGGTACGGCTCACCCTTGGTGTTGATCGTGTTGTTGGTCGGCTTCCTGCTGATCGATCCGTTGCGATGGTGGTGGCGGGAGCTACCGTTAGATGCAGCACAACAAGAGTTGGCCGAGGACCTGCTGTCGTTACGGGATTCCGCCGGGCTGTACAAGCATCCTGCGGCTGACGGGGTGGGGGTGCCTCGTTCGAGGCCAGCACGTACGTCTTCGAGGTACTGGCTGAGGTCGGCGAATTGCCGGAGTCAGGTTCGATCGACCGCCTCGATGAGCTCGCGAGCCAGGTTGTGGCGGAAGAGCCGGTGTGGGGGCAGTGGTGGGTGGCGCAGACCCTGCGGCACTGGCCGGACGCGCGGGATCTACTGCGACAGCACGTGGACATGTCGGCGATGCGGCTGGATCGGGACGATTCGCAACGCTGGATAGCGGAGGTCGCCGCGATGCTCGAGGTAGCCCAGCTCGCGGACGTCCCGCTGGCCGCCGAGCGTCGGCAGCGGTTGCTCGACGAACTGCCTCAGCGGGTTGACGAGGTGTCTCGTCCTTACGCACAGTGCCGAGCACTGGATGCCGCGGCGATCCTGGACGACGGCCGCGACTGGACCACGGGGATCGAGGTGCCGCCCGTGCCGGAGGTGCATGATCTGTCGAGCATGATGAACTTGTACGGAGCACTGTGCGTGGAGCGGCACGTGACCGGGCAAGTGGCTCCCACGCGTGCTGCGGACGCCCGGCAGCTCGTTAGCCCTGTGTTGGATGATCCGGCCGACTTGGATGACCCGCTCGTCGGGTTCGCCTCGCGTGTGTGGCTCGAAGCGTCAGGGGATACTGCCGCGTTGTCCGGTCTGGTTGGGCAGAGTGCTGATCGGATCGATGACGAATCCGGACTGCTCAGGAAGCGAGTCCATGCGTTCGGTACGTTGCGGACCACCTACCTCGTGGCATGGCTCGCTTCCTACGCACAGGCGGCTGAGGAAATTCTCGGACCGGAAACCCGCGAGGCGGTGCGTGAAGAGATCAACGAGGCACGGCGCCGGGGTGCGGACCTCGATGTCGCCTACGGTGCGACGACACTGCTTCAGGTTGACGACGTCGACGACGAGCTCCGCGCGGAGGCCTCCGCGACATTGCGCCGGAAGTTGGAGGGACCGCTGTTCCGTGAGCAGCTCGACTCGGTGTGGATGCTGGTCAATATGCTACAGCAGCTGGGCGGCGAGGTGCCGCAGTTACACGTCCCTGAGCCGTTTCCGGTACGCGATGACGAGGATCGCTACCAGGCATGGACGTTACTCGGCCTACGACCCTTCGTTGCGCAGGAAAAGCAGGAACGGATTACGGAGTACTATCGAGATTTGCTGGACGATACCCCTGACCTGTTGCGAGCCGGGTACGAGGAGCTCACCCTTCGTGAGCTCCTTGCTGGGGTCGCTGCGATCGCTGGAGACCTACCGCAATCCGAATACAATGCGCTACTGGATGACGCCTATACATGGACGACGGAGCTGCGTGGCTGCCAGGGATTTACCCGGCTGTACCGGCCTGATCGCGGGACATCGGAGTGTGGCCTGGCGACTACTGCCTTGGTGATCCGTGAAGGGTTGGACCATAGATGACAACAGCTGGAAGCGAGTCTCAGCTCGCACCCGATCCGGGCGTCCAGTTGAGCGGCATCACGAAGTCGTTTCCCGGGTGTTCGGTGCTTAGGGATGTCTCGTTGACTGCCGATCGGGGCGAGGTGTTGTGGATTCGAGGAGCATCCGGGGCGGGTAAGTCCACGTTGCTCGGTATCATCGGTCTGCTCATACGCCCGGATGCTGGCCAGGTGTGGTTGGCGGGACAGCGTGCAGATCTGCGGTCGAATCCGCATGCCGCGCGGCTCCGGGCTCGGTTGCTCGGATTCGTCTTTCAACACCATCACCTGCTCTCAGCGTTGACCGCACAGGAGAACGTGCTCATCGCGGGGCACGGAGCGCGACAGTCGATCCGCAATCGGGCTGCGGATCTGTTGGAGGAGTTCGCGGTCGCGGATCGGGGCGATGCACGTGCCGAAGAGCTCTCCGGCGGGGAGCGCCAGCGGGTTGGTTTGGCTCGTGCGTTGATCAATGACCCGCCGGTCGTGCTCGCCGATGAGCCAATCTCGGGACTCGACGAGACGGCAGCTCGTAAGGTGCTCGATACGTTTTCCAGCGTCGCACGCTCCGGTCGGACCGTAGTGATCGCTTCACATGACGCTGCTGTTGGGCGCGTAGCAGACCGCGTCGCTTATCTCGATGCTGGACGTCTGACGACGAGCGCGGAGGAGGTGCGTTAGAGATCATGTTCGACGGCTTGCTTGTTCGTCGTCACGTCCGTTCCGATCTGCGTCGTCAACGTAGCTTGCTTGTGCTGAGTGCTGTGGGGGTAGTCCTCGTGATCTGGGTGATGATGGTGGGTGATGCTGCTCAGCAGCATACCCAGGAACAGGTCACGGAGACTGGCGCGTACCGTAGCGTCACCGTGTCGTCCGAGCATATCGGTGACGTGCGGCCGGTGACACGCGATGCGCTGGAGGAGATGGGCCGGATTCCCGGTGTGCGGCAAGTACAGCCCTGGGTACAGGAAGGCTTCCTATTCACTGACCAGTCCGTTCCCGCCGGTGCGCTCTGGGCTACACCGCACATTGACGTTGGCCAACCCCCGATCGTGCAAGCCATTCGGGACCCCGTGTTGCCACTGCAACCTAACGAGGTGATCCTGCCTGACCGTTTCGAAGGCCAAGCCCTGGCCGAGTACCTGGGCGATACTCTGGAAATCGAGTACACCGAACGCAGCGGCCCCGAAACTGGCGAGCCTGCGTACCGTGATGTGCGGGTCGTCGGAGTCTACGATTCAGGCTTCGGGAATCCCGACGGGCCGGGAGCCGCCTACTTCGCGCATGAAACCGCGATCGAGATCGCGGCTGCCAGGGAGGGAGTTCCTCCCGGATCGTTGGGTACCCGTGTTCCGTTTCCGAAAGCGATTGTGGAAGCCGAATCCGGCGACGAGGTCCTCGGCGTGCAACGCGCGCTCACTGAACGTGGATTCTATGCCGAGAGCTTGCAAGGGCAACTTACTGGCCTCGGTGAGTCCGTCACTGTTGTGGAGCTCCTCGGGTGGAGCTTGCTCGGTGTCGTCGGTCTGTACTGCTTGGGCTCCGGTATTTCGATTGGCGCGAACGTCGCCCGTACTCGGCGGCGCGACATTGGCGTCCTGACCGCTATGGGGTTCACTCGCACCCGGATTACCGGCACGTTGCTAGGCGAGCTCGCCACATACGGGCTGCTCGCCGGGCTAGTGGGAGTCGCCGTCGGAACGGCAACGGGAGCTATCGGTTCGACTCTGCTCGCCGGGGAGAACATCCTTGGCGTCTCAGTTCCCGATGAGATTCTGTTCCCGGATTGGAGTATCCTATTCGGCCTCCTGGGGTTCCCCGCTGCCGCACTGATGCTCGGCGGGGTGTATCCGGCCTACAGGGCAGCGGGCCTTCCCGCCGACACCGCACTCCGAGAGGAGTGATCATTCCTGTTATCGGTGCGACCGCCGGACGACCTCCCGTAGCCGCCGGTCGATCTCCTGCAGCGCTTCGAGCGCACCGGTGGGCAGCGAGGTCCCCGAGCGCGTCTCCGGTTCCCGCGGGTTGATGCGGATCAGCGCGCCAGACGTGGCAGTGGCGGCCTCGGCGTAGCGGCGCACGGTGGGGACCGCCGTGCCTGCACCGAGCTCGATCACCACCAGCGACCTCCGCTCCCGCTGCCAGGCGCGTAGCCGCGTCAGCTGCTCCTGGCTCCGGTCGGCGATCCAATCGGCGTCGCCGAACATGAGGATGTTGGGGCGGGCGGCGGCACCACAACCGGGACAGCTCGGCAGTGGTGGCCGGGCTCGCATCGTGTCCGGATCGATGGTCACCGAGTACCCGTCGGCGGGCCAGATCTCACCGGTGCATCCTGCGAGGCACTGCAGGTGGTGGATGGAGCCGTGCGCCTCGCAGACCTGCTCGTGCGGGAAACCGGCCCGCTGGAACTGGCCGTCGACGTTCGAGGTGAACACCCGTACACCACCACCGGTGCGCTGACCCCACTGCCGCAGCAGCCCGAAACCGCGGTGAGGCTCGGTGCGGCGGTAGAGCTCGAGGCGGTGACCGTAGAAACCCCAGGCGAACTCGGGGTCGGTCGCGAAGTGCGCGGGATCTGCCAGGTCGGTGAAACCCAGCCCGAGCCTGGCATAGGGCGGGTAGGCGCGCCAGAAACCTTCGTTGCCACGGAAGTCGGGCAGCCCGGAATCGACCCCCATGCCCGCACCCGCGCAAACCAGCAAACCGTCGGCGGCGGCGACGAGCTCGGCGGCATCCGCGTATCTCGTGGACAGCGCGGTCACCGTCAGGTGTGCTCCTGCTGGCCCGTGGGCTCCTCACCGCTGGCGACCGGCTCGCTGCGCAGCACCACCTCGAACTCGAGCAGGCTCGCACCGGTGGCCACCGGCTGGCGCTGCTCACCGGCGTGCGCTTCCTTCGCTGGGCCGTTGGCCCAATTCTGGAAGTCCTCCTCCGTCTCCCACTTGGTGTAGACGAAGTAGCGGCTCTCATTACCTGTGGGGCGGAGGAGCTCGAAGCCGAGGAAACCGGGTGCGGAGTCGACGGTGCGGGCGCGTTCGGCGAACCGGCGTTCCAGCTCGGGGCCGGAGCCTTCGGGGACCTCGATCGCGTTGATCTTTACGACAGCCATGCGCCAAGGGTAAGCCGCCAGGGGGCAGATCACATCCGCGGGCTGCCCGCGAGCTTCGGCCACAGGTCGGCACCGAGCATGCCGGGCTCGTCTCCGTGCGTGCTGCCGCAGCACGTCGCGGTTTCCGCGCCGTACCTGCGGCCGAGCTCCACGACCGCGTCCCTGGTTACCTCCCCGAAGACCCCGTCCGGTTCGACGTCACGCGCGCCGTGATCGCGCAGCAGCCGCTGCGCCACCCGCACCTGCTCGCCCTGATCCCCTGGCCGGAGCAGTGGCCACTCTGACCGCGCAGGCCTGCCGCGTACCGGCCTGCCAAGCCGCCTGCCGACCTCGGCCCGTAGCTCGTCCAGCCGGGCGTAGAGCACGTCACCGGGGCACGCGGTGGTGTTGAAGTCGCGATGTCCCGCGATCCGCTCCGGCGGGATACCGTACCGGTCGGCGATGTAGGTGACCAGGTCGCACAGCGAGCTCCACAGCCGGTCCGGGACGTCCTCGGTGCGGTAGTCGCCCTCGTTCTCGATGCCGATGACCTCGTCGTTGTGCCCACCGACGTTGTTGCCCACCACGTGGTGCCTGCCGCCACGCAGGATCTCGAGGCTACGGTGGCGACCCTCGGTGATGTGACCACCCCGGCTGATGGTGAACTGCTGCCCGGAGTCGATCCAGCCGCGGGAGTCCATGTGGAAATCCTGGATCGAGCGGGAGATGCGGAAGGCGTGCCGCCGCGTGAAGTCCGAATTGTTGCCGGGGTTCACCGTATGATGCACCACGATGTAGGAAGGTGGGTAGCTCGCGACGTCGACGGGCTCCGCAGGTTCCCGTGCCAGCCACCGCTCGGTGCCGAATACCTGGGGTTCGGCTGCGGTGCCCGCAGAGCCCGACGGCTGCGCCACCGCGCTGGGAACGGCGGTGGCGCCGCCAGCGACGCCTGCCAGGAGCGTGAGGCCACCTCGCAGCGCCCAGCGCCGCGTGTGCCTCGACTCCGCTGCCATCTACTGCTCTCCCGGTAGCGCGAACCTGCCGTCCGCGGTCTGCTCGACGAGCCCGTCAGCCAGTAGTGAGTCTAAGCAGCGATCCCGCTGGCCGTCTTGTGGCCACACCGTGTCGAGCCGGGTTTTCGTCACCGGTTCCGCCGTATCGCGGAGCACGTCCAGCAGCAGTCCCCTGACCTGGCGATCTGTGCCGGCGAAACGCTGAACCGGCTTGGCGGGGCCGGTATAGGCGGGCTTGCCCGCCCGCTGCCACGCGCAGCTGGCGCGAACCGGGCAATCCTGGCAGCGCGGCGACCGCGCTGTGCACACCAGTGCGCCGAGCTCCATCAGGGCAGCGGAGAACCGGGCTGCCCGTTCCTGGGATGCGGGCAGCAGCTCGTCGACGTCGGTCAGGTCCTTGGTGCTCGTCGACGGTCCGGCATCACCCGCACCGTGCACGGCCCGTGCCACGACCCGGCGCACGTTGGTGTCGACCACCGGGACGCGCCGTCCGTAGGCGAAGGCGGCCACCGCCCTCGCGGTGTAGGTGCCGATTCCCGGTAGCGCCTCGAGGGCTGCTACGTCGGCTGGAACCGTGTCGTCATGCTGTTCGGCTATCGCGCTCGCCGCCGCGTGCAGTCGCAGCGCGCGGCGCGGGTAGCCGAGTTTGCCCCACGCGCGCAGCACCTCGGCCTGGCTGGCACCGGCGAGCGCGGCCGGACTCGGCCAGCGACGCAGCCATTCCTGCCAGACGGGCAGCACCCGTGCCACCGGGGTCTGCTGCAGCATGATCTCGCTGACCAGCACGCCCCACGCCGCGCAGTCCGGCGATCGCCACGGCAGGTCCCGCGCGTGGTCGTCGAACCAGTCGATGAGGATGTCGGGATCGATGGTCATGGTACGGCGATGGTAGCCCTACCATGATCACGCCTGTGCCAGGTGGCGCTCAGCTCACCTCGGTGAGCTTCCCGGAATCGATATCCAGGACGAAGCCACGTACCTGGTCGGCGTGCGGCAGGAAGTGACTGCTGCGGACCCGCCGGACCGAGCGCCGCACGCTCTCGTACACGTCGGCGAAGGCCTCGACCGACCACGTCGGCCGCACGCCGGTGGCGGACTCCAGTTCGTCCTTGAAGCCGTCTTCGGTGACCGTGCCGACGCCACAGCCGGTGTGTTGGACGACCATCACCTCGCGGGTCTGCAGCTTGCGCTGGCTCAGCGCCAGCGAGCGGATCACGTCGTCGGTGACGATTCCGCCCGCGTTGCGCAGGACGTGGGCCTCGCCGGTGTGCAAGCCCAGCACCTCGTACGGGCTGATCCGGGTGTCCATGCAGGTCACGACGGCCACGTTGCGCGAAGGCACGGCTGAGGACCCACCGGTGGTTGCCGGGACGGTGCGCTCGGCGTTGCGGTTGAGGAGTTCGTCGGTGGTTGTCACGGCGGTTCCCTTCGGCTATCGGTGGTTCGCTGAGCTATTGCATCCCGTGCATATGTGTTCCGGCAATACAGTTGGACGCAGGTCACCCCGAGCGTTGCCGGGCTGTTACAGGCCGAACCAGTGCTGCTCCGTGGTGCGGGGCTGTGCCGAGGTGGTGCCGATTTTCAGCTCGGTTTCCAGGGTGATGACCTGAGCGGAGCCCGGGGCGGTTCCGGTGGTGCGGGTCGGGTCGAGCAGCAGGTCCCCCGCGGCGCGGCCCTTCTCCTTCACCGGCTGGTGCACCGTGGTCAGCCCAGCGCGTTCGGCGTCGGCGATGCCGTCGAAGCCGGTGACGGTGAGGTCGGCGGGCACCCGGAGACCCCTGCGCACGGCTTCCTCCAGCGCGCCGAGCGCGAGGATGTCCGAGGTGCAGATCAGTGCGGTGACCTGTGGTTCGGCTTCGAGGAGTTCGGCTGCGGCTGAGGCACCGTCGGCGACGGTATGGTCGAACCGCTCGACGACAGGGACCGTGGACCAGTCCACTCCCACGTTGTCGAAGGTCGTGGCCAGCGCGTTCAACCGGGTGCGCTGGATGTGGTAGTGCGCCTGGTGCTGCCGCAGCAAGGGTGCGGGGCCGTCGTTGCGGTCCTGGGACAGCCGCATGCACAGCACGCCGATGGAGCGGTGGCCGAGCTCGATGATGTGGTTCGCGATGGAGGTCATGGCGGCCTCGTCATCGGGGCCGACCCGGTCCACCCCGTCGATCAACGGCTGGTCGATGATCACCGTCGGGACCGGCCGTTGCAGCACCCCGGCGAGGTGGGCGTCGTCGTCGGGCACCGAGTAGACGATGAAGCCGTCCACCCCCGCGCGGTGCACTGTCGAGACGTCGTCGTTGCCGGGGCCCGCGGGGAGCAGCTGCAGACCGATGCCACTGTCCTCGCAGGCGAGCGCGATGCCCTCGAGTACACCGAGCGCCACCGGGTCCCGGAAAGCGTAGGAGAGATTCTCGGTCAGCAGCAGACCAATGGCGCCCGCCTTGCGTGTACGCAGCGACCGGGCTACCGGATCCGGTCCGGGGTAGCCCAGCTTCTTCGCCGTCTCCAGGACGCGTCGCCGCAGCTCAGGGGAGAGCTGGTCGGGGCGGTTGTACGCGTTGGAGACGGTGGTACGTGACACGCCGAGTTCGGCCGCAAGCGACGCCAGTGTCGCTTGCCGTCTGGTGCGTATCGGGCGGCTCATGAATGGAACCGTAACGGTTCAGAAGCCGATTCAGAAGCCGAGGGTTGCGGGCCGGGCTATAGCCGTACCGGCAATGAGCTCCGGTGTCCAGCGCACCCGGCGTGATGAAGTCACGATATCGATATAGCGACAACATTGGTCCTCGTACGGGCTGCCCGATTGCCGGCTGGCTCTCGCCGTGCAACAGCGGCGCTTCACGTATTCGGGTGCCGTTCGTATGCGCGGTTTCCGTTTTCGTCGCCGTGCGCTGTATCACGCAGAGTGCTGACATCTCGGCTTCATCGCCCGGACGGTGTAAGATAAATCGACAACCGTTTCCATTATCGATTGGTACCGCGTGCCCGAACTGTATGGAGTCTGATGCGATGACCACGACCGAACGAGCCGATAAGCGATGGAGGCTGCTGAGCACGACGTCCGCGCTGAGCGCAGCCGCACTCGTCGCCGCGGCCTGTGCAGCCGAGGGGGACGAGGAGTCAGGCGGCCAAGGTGGTGGCGAGATCTCCGTCGCCGCGTCTACGACCGCTTGGGGAAGTGTGGTGGAGGCCGTCGGGGGGGACCACGTCGATGTCGCTTCGATCATCGAGGATCCGGCGGTCGATCCACACACCTACGAGAGCACCCCGGAGGACGGGCTGATCGCCGCCGAGGCGGACCTGATGGTCTATAACGGCGGCGGCTTCGATCCCTTCGCCGAGCAGTTCGCCGAGCAGGAAGACGACCTGCTGACGATCGAGGCGTTCAAGTTGTCCGGGCTCGCTGAGGACGGTCACGAGGACGAGCATGGCCACGAGGACGAGCATGGCCACGAGGACGAGCATGGCCACGAGGACGAGCATGGCCACGAGGACGAGCATGGCCACGAGGACGAGCATGGCCACGAGGACGAGCACGGCCACGAGGACGAGCACGGCCACGGCCACGATCACGGGCACGGGGTGAACGAGCACGTCTGGTACCACCTCGACACGGTCAAGGCGGTTGCGGAGGAGGTCGCGCACGAGCTGGGCGAGCTGAGTTCCGAGCACCGCGAGGAGTTCGAGGACAATGCCGCTGAGTTCATCACCGAACTCGACGGGTTGGAGGAGCAGCTGCACGAGTTGGGCGAGGCTCACCCCGACCTGACCGTGATCGCCACCGAGCCGGTTGCCTACTACCTGCTTGAGTCCGCGCACATCGACGACATCACGCCGCAGGACTTCAGCGACGCTATCGAGGCGCATTCCGACGTCCCCGCTGCGGCGCAGGACGAGGTGTTGCAGGCCATCGGCAACGGCGAGATCGACGTGCTGATCAACAACCCGCAGACGGACACGCCCGTCACCCGGACGGTGGTGTCCGAGGCCGAGGAGGCGGGAATCCCGGTTGTTGACATCAGCGAGACGTTGCCCGAGGGTGTTGCTGGCTATGTCGAATGGGTGGCTGGTCAACTGGATGAACTGGTGGCAGCGGCTGAGCAATGACGGACACAGCGGTCCAGGTCAGGGGTGCGAGCCTGAGCTTCGGCTCGCGCACCCTGTGGTCCGGTCTTGACCTCGACCTCGCGCGAGGCGAGTTCCTGGCTGTGCTCGGCCCGAACGGTTCGGGAAAGAGCAGCCTGCTGAAGGTGCTGCTCGGACAGCTGCCGCTCAGCGCGGGCTCGGTCGCCTTCCCCGGGGTGCGGCATACCCGCCGCGCCCCGGGGATCGGCTACATCCCCCAGCAGGGCACCACCGAGGAGGCACCTGTGGTGCGCGGTGTCGATCTCGTCGGTCTGGGCCTCGACGGGCACCGCTGGGGTGTGGGTGTGCGCGGCAGGAGGGTACGGGATCGCCGGATCGCTGAGGCGGTCGAGGCGGTCGGCGCGGCCCCGTTCGCGCACCAGCCGATCACTCGCCTCTCGGGCGGGGAACGGCAGCGGTTGCGGGTAGCGCAGGCCCTGGTTGGGGAGCCGAGCGTGCTCCTGTGCGACGAGCCGCTGCTTTCGCTCGACGTGACGCACCAGCGCAGCGTCGGTGAGCTGATCGACAAGCGTAGGCGGGACGCAGGCACCGCCGTCGTGTTCGTCACCCACGAGATCAACCCGGTACTTTCCTATGTGGATCGTGTGCTGTACTTCAACGCCGGAGACTTCCGTATCGGAGCCCCGGACGAGGTGATGAACTCCGCGACATTGACGGGCCTCTACAACACCCCCGTCGAGGTTGTCAGGATCGCCGGGCAGCTCCACGTCGCAGGGGCTCAGGTTGCACTGTGCGAGGACGAGCCGCACCATGTGGCGGAACGGGTGTCGTGATGGAGAACCTGTTCGACATCGAGCTCACCATGCGCCTACTCGGGCTGGACTTCGTGCAGAACGCGTTGCTCGCGGCCGCGCTGCTCGGCCTGGTGGCAGGTGCGCTTGGCCCGCTGATCGTGATGCGGCGGATGGCGTTCGCGGTGCACGGCACCGCCGAGCTCGCGTTCACCGGTGCCGCAGCCGCGTTGCTGCTTGGCCTGGTGTTCGAGGGGATGGCTGTCGAGTATGGCGCGATCGCCGGTGCGGTCGTCGCCGCGCTGCTCCTGGGGATCCTCGGCGGCAAGTCCTCCGAACGGGACTCGGTGATCGGTGTGGTGCTGGCCTTCGGTCTGGGTGTGGGGGTGTTGTTGCTGTGGCTCTACCCTGGCCGCGCCCACACCCAGCTCGGGTTGCTGATCGGCCAGGTCGTCTCGATCGACCGCAGCAACCTCGCGGTGTACGCCGTCAGCACCGTCGCGGTGCTGCTGGTGCTGGCACTGGTATACCGGCCGCTGCTGTTCGCGAGCGCTGATCCGGTGGTAGCGGCCGCACGTGGCGTGCCGGTAGCGTGGTTGACACCGCTGTTCGCGGTGCTCGTCGGAATCGCCACCGCTCTTGGCGTGCAGACGGTGGGGATGCTGCTGGTGCTCGCCCTGCTCGTCACACCTGCGGCCGCCGCATGCCGGGTGACGTCCAGCCCCACGCGGGCGATGGTACTCGCGATCATCTTCGCCGAGGTGGCCGTGCTGGGTGGCATCGTGCTCTCGCTCGCGCCCGGTGTACCGATCAGCGCGTTCGTGACCGCGATCTCGTTCGCGATCTACCTGGTGTGCAGGCTTGTGGAGTATCTACGCGGCAGGGTGCGAGTCGAACACGCCACGCTGTGAGGTCCCACCGTGTCAGGTGGGTTTCTCCGTCGTGGCCGGTGCGTTGTCGGGGTATCCAGGGTGGTGGGATGCAGGTTGGATGGCCGTCGGTTCCGATGTGGATGTTCCATTCGCTGTGGTGGATGCGTCGGTGGTGTTCGCCGCTGGGGAGGGCGGGGTTGTCGAGGTTGGTGGGTCCGCGG